>CAJOJQ010000042.1 GCA_905234985.1 uncultured Christensenellaceae bacterium | reverse complement strand
TCTGAACGGCAGTATCTGCGAGGTGGCTTGCTCAGGTGAATCGGGCATCAACGTGCGGCCGCTTGATTACGAATGGGTGCTGGATGTTCGCCGCCAATGCATGAACAAAGGCGTTCCTTTTCAGTTTCATCAAACGGGAGCCTATTTTATCAAAGACGGAAGAATGTACCATATCCCTCGCCGGTTCCAAACATTGCAGGCTCGCAAGGCGGGGATCGACTACAAAATCGTGGATGGATTTGTGCCGGATTTTCAGGCTCCAAATGCTTTTTCATCCAATGATTGACGATGATACGGAAAGGAGCAGCCATGTTTGACCTGAACAGCTATCTGCATGATTTGATTTCGTGCTGTCAGGCGTCCTTTGGGGATCGCCTCAAGTATGTCGGCTTGCAGGGCAGCTATCTGCGCGGAGAAGCCCATGAGGGCAGCGATATCGACGTGATGGTGATCCTGGATCGGTTTTCTGTGGAGGATATGGATCTATACCGCGATATCCTGAAAAAGATCGGCTTTTATGAGAAATCCTGCGGTTTTATCTGCGGGAAAGAGGAAATGAAGCGCTGGAATCCCCTGGAGGTTTGCCAACTGCGCCATACGACAAAGGATTTGTTCGGCGTATTGACGGATTTTCTTCCCTCCGCGACGCGGGAAGACGAGATCAATTACGTTAAGGTGAGCCTTGGAAATCTGTATCACGAAATCTGCCATCGTTATATTCATGCGGACAGGGACAAAAATGTCAGAAAGTTTCGGGATGCCTGCAAAAGCGTGTTTTACCTCATTCAGAATTTGCATTATTTAGAGAGCGGCCGTTTTGTTCTCGCCAAGCAGGAATTGAAGGAGGCGGTTTCGCCGGAGGACCGCCGGACCCTGGAGCTGGCGGAGCTGCCGGACGGATTTGATTTTGATTGTGCCTTTGCCGCTTTGTTTTCCTGGTGTCAGGAGGCTTTCACGCGGATCGACAGAATGCACGAATAAGACAAATATACCGGAGGAAAAGAAGATGTGTATGATAACTAATCTTCTGTAGAAAACAAAATGAATGGCTGACGAGGAGGACAGGACATGGCTTTCGATTTCAAGAAAGAATATAAAGAGTTCTATCTGCCGGCGGCCAAACCGTCCATTGTGGCGGTGCCGCCCATGAACTACATTGCCGTCCGTGGTCAGGGCGATCCCAACCAGGAAGATGGCGAATACAAAACCGCCATCGGCCTGCTTTATGGGATCGCGTTCACGATCAAGATGAGCAAAATGGGCGATCATCGGATCGAAGGGTATTTCGATTATGTCGTTCCGCCGTTGGAAGGCTTCTGGTGGCAGGACGGCGTCACCGGGATTGATTACGCCCATAAGGAGCGGTTTAAATGGATTTCCGTCATCAGGCTTCCGGACTTTGTGACAAAGGAAGACTTTGACTGGGCCGTGGAAGAAGCATCCAGGAAAAAGAAGATGTATTTTTCCGACGTGGAGTTCTTTTGCTATGATGAGGGCCTGTGCGTTCAGTGCATGCATCTGGGCGCTTATGACGACGAGCCTGCAACCGTGGACCGGATGCACCGCTTCATGGAGGAACAGGGGTATGCGCTGGACATCACAGACCAGCGCATGCACCATGAAATCTATCTGAGCGACGCACGGAAGGTGGCGCCCGAGAAGCTGAAAACTGTCATCCGCCATCCGATCAGGCTCAAATAATCATCGCCCGTGGCTTTTCCGGCCACGGGCGAATTTGTCAAGCGAGGGTTTTCATTTTTTTGTTGATCGCGTCAACGTTTTTTTCGCCAAATGACTTGATTCAATCCGGCAGAGACCGAACGGATCACCCTCCAGGCTTCCGCGGCGCGTTCGTTCATTTTTTCTGATCGGCTGATTCCTCTATTTTTCCTTCGTTCTGCGCCTTATGAATATTATCAATGTTTTCCGTAGTTCCGCCCCCATGGTCATCCGGCGCGCGGAACTCGCCCTTGGCTACCAGCCGCATGAAGGCGTCCACCACGTCGCTTGCCAATTGGGTGCCGGATACTTCCTGAATGATGGAAACGACTTTTTCAAAGTTCATCCGGTTCCTGTAAGGACGGTTGGAATACATGGCGTCAAAGCAGTCCGCCACGGCGATAATCTGCGCCACCCGGGGAATTTCGTCGCCTTTCAAATGATTGGGATAACCCTTGCCGTCCGGGCGCTCGTGGTGGAACTCAGCGCCAATGGCCAGCTCCGGCATGATGGTGATTTGCTTCAGCGCCTCATAGCCCTGGAAAGCGTGGGACTGAATGGTATGAAACTCATCGTCCGTCAGCTTGCCGGGTTTGTTCAGCACCTCGGGCGGCACGCCGATCTTGCCGATGTCGTGCAGCAGGGCGATCTGGTAATACTTTTCCACTGTATCGTCATCGTAGCCCAACTCCTTCGCCAGCATGGCGGTGTACTGCGCCACCCGCGTCGAATGGCCGTTGGTGTATTTGTCCTTCATGTCGATGACCTTTGCGAAGGCTTCGGTAATGCTGCCGACCAACGCCATGGTTTCCTTCTGCTTCTTTTCCAGCTTGCGCGTTTTCTGCCGGACGTAGAAGCGGACCCCCATGGCCAGCGCGGCCAGCGCAGCGATTCCCAATACGATCAGGAACCAGGTCTCTTCGTACAGCTTCTTTTCCTTGACGATCTGAACGGAGACCTCCTTGCTGCTGCGCCCCATGGCGTCCTTCAATTGAAGCACAAACTGATAAGTGCCGCCCCGGAGATTGGTATATTCCACGGGAACCATATCGCTGCGCTTGATACTGTCGCGCTGCTGCTCAAAGCCGTCCAGCCATGCCGTCACCTGCGGATTGGTCAGCGAATAATTGAACACATAGCTGTAAATCGTGATCTTCTGCGTGTGCTTCGGGATGAAAAACGCGCCGTCTTCACTGGGATAGAGCCGCTTTCCGTCCGCCTCCACATAGGGAACGACCGCTTTCAGATCATTGACATCCTCAAAAGGCTTTTCAATGTTGACGTGGGTGACGCCCGTCGTGGCGGAAATATACAGGTCGCCCGCTGCTGTCAGCTCGCTGTAGGAATTGGCCGTGGCGGTGCATGAAAACCCGCTGTCGAGGTTGTAGAAAACCGGGGACAGCTCTCCATTCGCCAGCAATTCCTCCGCGGGCAGCACATAGATGCCGTTGCCCGACATGACCCACACGTCGCCGTTGCTGTTTTCGTACAGGTCAAAGTTGTTGGGGTAAGGGAAGTTGTGGATGGTGGTCACCTGATAATTTGCGTCCATATACGCGATGGAGTTCGTGGTGATGATCCAGAAAATATCCCGATAGGGATCGCGCTTGACGCGCATGATGACCTCGGAGCCGAGGCCCTCATCCACGCCGATGTGCCGGGTTCCCTGGCTGCCGATGACGTAGATGCCGCCGCCGTCCGAGCCTAAGATCATATCGCCGTTCATGCCCTCGGTGACTGTGAGGATTTCTTTGTTTTCGATGCCCGCATCCGCGCCGTAGGTTTCGGTCACTTTGCCGTCCTGAATGACGCACACGCCGCCGGTATTCGCCACCAGGATCGCGCCGTCTGTCCTTTCGCACACCACGCGCACGCGGTCGGAGAAGAGGCCGTCGTTCACCGTATAGGCTGTAAGGTTCCCATGATCGTAACAGAGCAGCCCATACTTTTGCCAAGAAGCGATCCAGAGCCGATCCCTGCTGTCACGGACGATGGAACGGATGCGCACGCCGTTCAGATACTTGAGCAAATCGGCGGTTTCCAGCGCCGCGCCGGAGGCCGTCGCCGCCCCGGTCAGGGGCAGGCTATCCAGCTTCTTCCAGTCTTCGATTACGGTGAGGCCGGAATCGGTCGCCACAAACAGCTGGTTTCCTAACAGGCAGGTGGCGTTGACCACCGCTTCGGGCAGGCCGCAGCGCTCGTAGAGATTGGAAAACTGGTTCGGCACCACCTTCATGGCCCCCCTGCCGGGTGGAGGTGAACCAGAGGTTTCCTTCATAATCCGTCATGACGTGGGTGATGGAATTGTTCATGGGCAGGTTGTCCAGCCGATGGAAGCCATCGCCGCCGATATTGCCGATGCCGTTATCCGCGCAAAGCCAAAGCTGGCCGTCGATGAATTCCAAACGCTCCACATAGGCAAGAGACGCCACGTTCGTGGTTTCCACCGCCTCAAAGCTGTCCTTGAAGCTGCCGCGGTAAACCTCCGAGCCTGACGTGCCCAGGTACAGATCGCCGGGCTGCTTGGGATCGGGCAGGATGCCCACCACGTCCTGAACGCGGCAGTCCTTGCGGGAAAGCCAGGTTTCCAGCGCCCCGTCCCGCAAGGTGAACAAGTCGCCGGGCTGCGTCAGGCCGTAGATCAGCCCGTCCGCGCCTAAGCGGAGATCCCGGATATAGGCGCTTTCCAGCTCCGGAGCCGAAAGCATGGTCATGTTCATATCCGCATCAACCATCGCAATGCCGGAGGTGGTGGCCACATAAATGGCCCCGCCGCCGTCCTCGGCAAAAGCGCGGATGCTGGAGGATTTCAGGCCGTCGTGCCGGTCCCAAATGCGATACTCCCCGCGCTCCATGACGGCGAAGCCGTTGGCGTTGGTGCCGATCCACAGGCGGTCCCGGCTGTCCACAAACAAGCTCGTCACGCTGGTGATGCCGTTTGTGGAATCCATGCGCTCAAAGGTGTTGCCGTCATACCGGACCAGGCCTGCATAGCTGCCGATCCAAATGAACCCTCGCCGGTTTCGGCAATGGCGTTGGCGTCGGCTGTGGGCAAGCCGTTTCTGTTATCGTACAGCACGGCGGAAAATCCTTCTGTACGTCCGGTGGGGTCCACGCTCAGCGGCACGCCTTCTCCCCGGGCCGGAATAATAAGAACCGTGAGAAGAAGGATCAAAATCAATCCGCGGGCAATCTTTTTCATAGCGCATTCCCTTCTTTCTGTATCTTTAAAGCGCGCCGTTCATCAGCTTTATCGAATCATAAGGGTCTGACTGCTTTGGTCTTTGTTTCATCCCTCCATAATATACACAATAAATAGGATCGCTGTCAACATGATGGGGAATGTTTTCGGCCCCATAGCGCTTTTGCATGAAGGAAACGAATAAGCATGCCGATAAAACGAGAACAAATTTGATTTGACAAAACGGCACGTGTGCTATATGCTGAACCCGGCACGCTTTTCTTCCCCGAAACAGATACGGCTTTGCGGCGGAAAAGCCAGGAAAATGACGATATTTGAGAAGACGCCGGAAATCAGATGACGGTTGAGGAGGAGGAAGCATGCGCATCTTTATCGCTTTGCAGCCCACGTCCGCGTTTCGGGATGCGCTGGCCTTGGTGCAGGCTCGTTTGCGGGCAGCCGGAGTGACCGGGCGATACCTGACGCCGTCCAATCTGCACCTGACGCTGGCGTTCATCGGCATGTGGCCGGAGGACATTTCGGGGCTTCTGCCAGCCGTGCGGCAGCCCTTCCCCGTCACGCTGTCGCATCTGGGCGTTTTTCCGAAGGCCAAGGTGCTGTGGGCGGGGGTTGAACCCTCCGAAGCGCTGGACAGCGCGGCCCGGCAAGTCCGGCAGGCGCTGACGGCGGCGGAAATCCCCTTTGACCGGCAGGCATTCAATCCGCACATTACCTTGGCAAGGAAGCCGTTTGTGCCGGAGCAGGGAATCCTTTCGGCAATCCCAATTCCCCGGGCAACGATGATCGTAAAGGAGATTTGCCTCTACCGCTCCGATCACGGTGAAAACGGGATGGAATACACGGTGATCGGCCGCGGCAGCCATTGATACAGGAGGCGCTTACTGTCATGAAGGCCTATTATCATCTGCCCGGGCTGTTTGAATTCTACGAATTATACCGCGTTTTTCTGCCCTTGTTCCGGGAACGCCGGGAATACTTTTACGATTGGTGCGAGATCGGCTCCATTTACGGCGCACCCGCCGATTGCCTCTGGGGCGGGGGCCGCGTGGGGTTCGGGGAAGCGCGGGCGGAGGACGCGGCGGCGCTCACCCGGGAATTCGGCGTTTCCGCCCGGCTTACGTTCAGCAATTCCCTGCTCCGTCAGGAACATCTTGCCGACAAAAAATGCAACGCTCTGTGCGCCCTGTTTGCAAAGAACGGGGAGGCGCAAAGCGGCGTGATCCTCTGTTCGGATCTGCTGCTGGATTATTTGCGGAAGCAATATCCCGGCTTTTACTTCGTTTCGTCCACCACCAAGGTGCTGACGGAATTCAGCCAATTTGAGGGTGAATTGAACCGCCCAGAGTTTCGCTATGTGGTGCCGGATTTCAGGCTGAATAAAGCCTTTGACCGATTGAACGCCCTGAACGGCAGCCAGAAGCAGAAGGTGGAATTTCTGTGCAACGAGTGCTGCTGGTTCGCCTGCCCCGAAAGGAAAGCGTGCTATGAGAACGTCAGCCGGAAAAACTTAGGGGAGAACTGCCCCGATCACGTCTGCGTTTCGCCCCGGGCCGCCATGGGTTACCGGTTTTCCGACGCTATGAAAAATCCGGGTTTCATCGGAATCGAAGATATTCAAAATTGGTATCTGCCAAACGGCTTTTCCCATTTCAAGATCGAGGGCCGCAGCTTAGGCAGCGCCATCCTGCTGGAATTTCTGCTGTATTACATGACGAAACCGGAATATCAACTGAACGTCCGGGAAGAAATCTATCTGGACAGCGCCCTGGATTTATTCTAATGATACAGGATTGCAAATGAAGGAGGACGCATGCTCTCCCAGGCTGTACAATACTTTACGGAAGAATCTCGCTCCCTTGCCTGCATGTCGGTGGTCTGCGGCGACTGGGACACGGTGCATGCCGCTTTGGGCGGCGTCGCTTCCCTGGACGGAAAGCCCGTGGCGGCGGACAGCGTGTTTGACTTGGCCTCCCTGTCCAAACTGTTCACCGGGTTCACGGCCCTTCGGCTTCGGGCGGCGGGGAAGCTGGATTTCGACGCGCCCGTCACTCGCTACGCCCCGCAGTTTGCCTATTTGGAGGGCGTCACCGTGGGCCAGGTGCTGGGCTTTGAAATCGGCCTGCGCACCCCGGAGCGCATCGACGCGCAGCCGAACGCGCAGGCCGCCGAGGCCGCGCTCTTTGCCTGCCGCCCCTTTCCCAATGGGGTGAAGGCGTATTCCGATATTCACGCTATGGCGGCGCGGTATATTTTGGAGGGCGCGGCGGAGGAAGCGCTCATGACCCTGGTGGAACGGGAACTGCTGCGGCCCCTGGGTATGGGGGAAACCTGGTGCCGCGTGCCGGATGCCGCCCGCCCGCGCTGCGTCAGCCACGACCGGGAACACCACATTGCGGGCGACCGCTGGCTGGTGCGGGAGGGGGTGGCCCCCGGCACGGTTCACGACCCTAAGGCCCGCGCCATGGCCCCGGAGGGGGAATGCTTCTGCGGCCACGCGGGGCTTTTCTCCACGACGGGGGATATGACGCGGCTGTGTCGGGGCGTCCTGCGGGGCGACGTACTCAGCGCCGCCGATCTTCGGGAAATGGCCCGCAACCGCACGGGCCGCCCCCTGCCCGACGGGGGATGGACCCAGCATTTGGGACTCATGTGCTATGTGCGCCATCCGGTGCAGCGGCACAGCGAGGTGCCAGTGTATATGAGCGATGAAACCATCGCCTTGAGCGGCTTTGTGGGCAATCATATGGCCATTGATCCCCGGCAGGGGATATTTGAATTCTATTTAGGCAGCCGGGTGATGAACCGGCTCACCGTTTTGACGCCGCCCCCGGGAAAGACCCTTGCGGACTACGGCCTTGCCTCGGACGGCACGGGCCTTATCGACTGGCCGGGGGAGGGACAGGTGGTTTCGTCGGTGGATTTTGTGCATCTGAAAGACGCCCATTATCATCCCGTGATCGCGGAAGAAATGGGCTGGCGGGCATGAAGGAGGGAGAACAGAGAATGCATCCGGTGATCCAATCTTCCAATCAGTAAACGGGAGCGAAAGAAAGATGGACGAAGTCAACAAAACCCTGTTTATTCCGCTGTACGGAAAAGCGCGGGTGAGCAGGCAAAGCATCATTCTGCACGACGCGGACGCCGAAAAAATCTGGGCGGCGGAGCAGTTTCCCATCCGCGGGAAGTCCAAATCAAAATGGCTGGCCTACAACATGGCCATGCGCGCCCGCGTTTTTGACGATTGGACGGACGCCATGCTGGAAAAGGAGCCGGAGGCCCTGGTGCTGCACATCGGCTGCGGGCTGGACAGCCGGTGCAATCGGGTGAAGCGGCCTTACAGGCATTGGGTGGACTGCGATTTTCCCGATGTGATCGCCGTGCGGAAGAAATATTACAAAGAAACCGAAAGCTATCGTATGGCGGGCCTGGACGCGTCGGATCCGGAACAGATCAAAGCCCTGCCGGACAGCAAAGCGGCCATTGTGGTGCTGGAAGGCATCAGCATGTATCTGACCAAGGCGCAGATGCACGGCTTGTTTCGAGCCTTGCAGGAAAAATACAAGATACTTCATGTATTTATGGACGTTTATACGGAATTTGGGGCGAAGGCGTCCAAGTACAAGAATCCTGTCAGCGACGTGGGCGTGACGCGGGTGTATGGGATCGACGAGATCGGGGACGTTTTGGCAGGGCTGCCCCTGCGGTTCAAGGCGGAGCATTCCTTCACCCCCGCCCGCCTGGTGGACGAGCTGAAACCGGCGGACAGATGGTTTTTCAAGCTGCTGTTTACGGGGAAAACGTATCGGAAAATCTACCGTCTGCTGGAATTGGAAACGAACGCCGCGTCATCGTAAAGGAAGCGGGCCGCCTCAAAAACCTGGTTAGACAGGAATATCACCTTTTTTTTGCCATAATCTGCCGCTTGTATTTCTTTTGTTCTCCTGTATAATGAAGTTAAACGGGCAACTGCCTGCAAAACTACACAGGAGGGAATTGATTATGAAGAAACTGTTAGCCGTTCTGCTGGCCGCCATGCTGCTGCTCACCGCCGCCGCCGCTTTCGCCGAGGGCGAAATCAAGCTGGGCCAGGTGGATTACGCCGCCCACGGCACGGGCTGCTTCGCCGTGATCACCGCCGCGGTGCAGGATGAAACCATCGTGGCCGCCAAGATCGACGAATTCCAGTTCATCAACGACCGGGAAGACCTGGCCGCCATCGGCGTGCCCAACAGCGACGGATCCTTCGGCGACAGCTATCCCGAAGGCAAGGTGCTGGGTTCCAAGCGCGTGAACAACGAGCTGTACAGCCTGAACATGAAGCAGAAGGCCGGTTCCACCGTGCAGATCGCCGCCAACTATGACGCCATCGAAGCCTTCGCCACCGGCAAGACCATCGCCGAGCTGGAAGCCTTTGTGAACGGCTACACCGCCGAAACCAAGGGCGAAGTGGTGGACGCCGTGGCGGGCGCTACCGCCGTGGACACCTGGGGCTACCTGCAGGGCATCCTGGCCGCCGCCAAGGCCGCGCTGAACCCCACCGGCACCTACACCGTGTACAACACCACCGGTGAAAACGTGACCGAGCTGTACCTGATCGACAACCTGACCGGCGAAAAGGGCGTGAACTACGCCACCGGCGGCTTCGCTGCTGACGCCTGCATGACCATCACCCGCACCATCACCGCCGCGGAAAAGGAAGCGGGCTACAGCATGACCCTGTGCTTCAAGACCGAAAGCGGCTATGAAGGCAGCTTCGCCACCCTGCACATCGAAGTGGCCCCCATCTATCTGCTGTCCGCCGATGGCATGGCCGGCGCTACCCAGATCAGCTTCCGCGCGCCTGCAGCCGAATAAACTGAATCACAGGCAATAAAACAAGGGCTGTCTCCAAACGCCAAGGGATGACCAAGGCATGGGGACAGCCCCTTGTTTATGTCAATGTCTGGGTTCTTTTTATTCCTGCCGCGATAAGAAAGCCAGATTCTTCTGAATAAAATTGATCCGCTGCCGTACACATTCCACGCTTCTTCCGGGATCACGGGGCGTGTTGAAAACGTAATCGGTGAGGCGGTCGATGTCCGTGGTGGCGACATGCAGACGCGTATCGCTGGAAGCATAGTAGATGAATACGCGCCCATCCGGCGCGGCGATGGCTCCGTTGGTGAACGCCACGTTGCTCACGTCGCCCAGCCGCTCCTGTCCCAGGGGCGCGATGAGATATCCGCCAGGCTCGGCGATGACCCGGGAAGGGTCGTCCAGCGCCGTGGCGAAGGCATAGATCACGTAACGCAGGCCCGCCGCCGTGTTGCGCACGCCGTGGGCGATATGAATCCATCCCTTGTCCGTCTTGATGGGCACAGCGCCCGCGCCGTTTTTGCTTTCCGTGATGGTGTGGTATTTGCGGATGGAGGTCATTTTTTCCTCGTCAATGACGGCGTGGGTGATGTCGTCGCACAGACCGAAGCCGATGCCGCCGCCGCTGCCCGTTTCGATGAAATCATCCATGGGGCGGGTGTAAAAAGCATATTTGCCCTGCACAAATTCCGGATGCAGGCACACGTTGCGCTGCTGGGGAGAACGAAGGGTAACCAGATTGGGCAGCCGTTCCCAGGTTTTCAGGTCCTTTGTGCGCACGATGCCCGCGGCCGCTGTGGCGGCGGAAAGATCGGGGTTGGTTTTGTCCTTGCTTTCGGAGCAGAACACGCCGTAGATCCAGCCGTCCTCGTGCCGGGTCAGGCGCATATCGTACACGTTGGTTTCTTCCGGGCAAGTATCGGGCAAAAGGACGGGTTCATCCCAGAAGCGAAAGCCATCCACGCCGGAATCGCTCTGCGCCACGGCGAAAAAGCTCTTGCGGTCGCTGCCCTCCACCCGAGCTACCAGAGTGAATTTCCCGTCCAGCAGGATGGCCCCGCTGTTGAATACGGCGTTGATCCCTAACCGCTGCATCATGTAGGGATTGGTTTTCGGATCGGGATCGTACATCCAGAAGGGCGGAATATGTTCGCGGGTCAATACCGGATGGCTCCACCGCTCGTAAATGCCATTATAGCGGCTGGCGTCGACGGTATTTTTCCGATTCACCACGGTTTCATACCGGGCCTGCAGTTCCTGATAAGTCATACTTCATCCTCCTTGAAGCCGCGGCGCAGCACTTCCATGCACATACGGCCGTTGTGATAAGGGCATTTCCAAGGCTCCACGATGGCCTCGTCCTCGCCGGGGGTTCCATCCTCGTTTACATACCAGAACCATTCCGAACCGGGCCGCTGATCCGCCATGACGTCCCGGATGTAGGCCCACTGGGAAAGCGCGGCGTTCCGCCAGCGCTTTTCGCCGGTTTTCTCGTATGCGTTCAGGAAGCCCATCAGCGCTTCCGCCTGCACCCACCAGATGCGCTTTTGATTGACAACGCCCTTTTCGCACTCGTTGGCGAAGCCGTGATCCGTGAAGGCGGCGCTATATGTGTGATCCGCCATCTCCAGAAGCAGCGGTCGGATGCGGGCGGTGAGGGCCGGGTCGTCCAGGGCTTCCAGCGTCTTTTCCGTCAGCCAGCTGGTTTCGACGTCGTGGCCGAAGGAATGGAGGTCGATGAGGGTATGGTATTCGTGATCGAAAAACACTTCCTGGCGGCGCTTTTCCCTGTTGTAAATCTTCGTTTCCCAAATGTTTAGGATTTCGTACAGCCGCTCCTTTAACTCCGGGTCGGGCCAGATCTGGTAAAGCCCCGTATACCCTTCCATTACGTGGAGCAGGGTATTCATGGTGCGCGTCGCCATCACGCCGTTTTCGCTGAGTTTTTCGTTGCTTTCGGGCCGCCAATCGGCGGTGAAAGCCTCCAGATAGCCGCCCGCGTCCCGGCATTTCGCTTCGATGACGCGGAACAGCTCTTTGGCTCGCTCCAGGGCATAGGGGTTTTTGCTGGCGCGGAAATAGGCGGAAAGGGCGTAAATGGCAAACGCCTGGTTATAGGTGTGCTTGGTGCCGTCGGCAATCGTGCCGTCCGCGTGCAGGGACCAGTACACCCCGCCGTTTTGCTGATCCGTCATTCGTTTCAGCATTCCGTAGGCGTGATGCGCTTCTTCCAGCAGGGCAATATCCTTCAGCAGCAGGTAAGCCTCCGAAAAAAACCAGAGGATGCGGCTGTTGAGGATGCAGCCTTTGTCCGCTTCCGGATGGCGGGTCAAATCATAATCTACCCGCCCCACATATCCGCCGTTTGCATCATCCCGCAAGCCTTGCCAGAAAGGCAAGATGCGCTCCGTCAATTCCCGACGGATTTCCTCTGTAAAGCTCATGATATCTTATCCTTCCTGATTGCCGCAGATTCCCTCGGAATCCCGGTAAATCGGCTGGCCGCTGACGACGACCCGCCCATAGGGCTTGCTGGAACCCGCGCAGCGCTCCACGATGGCTTGAACCGCCAGTTCGATCATGCTGTCCGTATTCACCCGAAAGGTGCTTAAGGAAGTATCCGGCGAAGCGTCGATGACGAAATCGTCAAACCCGGTCACGGAAACGTCCTCCGGCACGCGCAGACCTCTGCCGCGCAGCGCGGTGATCAAACGCCCGGCCACCACGTCGCAATTGCAGACGAAGGCCGTGGGCAGCTCGCGGGGCAGCTTGATGGGCGTCAGGTTGCTGTGGTCGTCCCGATCCCGTAAAATCCATTTTTCCTGGATGGGCAGGCCGTGCAGCAGCATGGCTCGGTAATAACCCAAATACCTGTCCATGATGCTGCTGGTGGCGTGTACGTTGCCCACAAAGCCGATTTTGGTGTGCCCGTTTTTGATCAGGTGGCTGGTCAGCCGGTAGCAACCATAGGTATTGTCTCCTACCACGGAATCGGCCACGCCCTGCTCATCGTAAAAATCCAGAAACACGGTGGGAATCCCGGCGGCGGCGATCATGCGGTAATAGGACTTGGCAGGCTGCCCTAACATGATGATGCCGTCCACGTGCCGCTTTCCCATGATTTGCGGGGGCTGCAGCGCTTCCTCCGCCTGGATGCTCACGATCTCCAGCAGGCCGAAATGTCCTTCCTGTTCCAGACGCCCCGCTAACTTTTTATACATGGAAGAATAAAAAGACGCGGATTCAAAGTATTGCTCGGGCACCAGGATGCCGATATCCAGGCTCGTCCTCTCCTCCGTCTTTTCGGGATCGGGATACTGATAATCCGTTTCCTTGGCGATTTGAAGGATGCGCTTGCGCATCTCTTCGCTCATGCCCGACTTGCCCGCCAGCGCCTTGGATACCGTGACGGCGCTGACCCCGGCCATCTTCCCAATATCCCGCATGGTTACTTTTTTCATCCGTTTCGCCTCCCCCGCCTTCATTCATTCGACACGGCAGGATGTTATCCCTTCACAGAACCGCTTGCCAGCCCGGCGTATACCTGCTTCTGGAACACCAGGAACGCGATCAGGGGCGGCAGCAGCGTCAGCAGCACGCCGGCGCAGATGATGTTGAACTGGGATTTATAAGGGTCTGTTAGCTTAACTTTAACTTTATTATACATCTGGTTTTAACTCCTGTCAATGCCATTTGGAAAAAATATTCCCACATTATTTTAATGCTTGGCAAATCATGGAATGACGCCGTTTTACGGAAAATAAAGGAAACCGCCCTTTGGCATGCAAAGAGCGGTTTCCTTCAGAATATTGTATGTTCGGTTTTACGCCTGCCGTCCAATGGTGGCCTTGATGCGGCGCACGCCGGCGGAGGAGGATTCTTCCTTCTGAATCTTGAAGGAAACCAGGTCGCCGGTATTGGAGGCGTGGGGGCCGCCGCAGATTTCCTTGGAGAACCGGCCCATGGTGTACACCTTCACGCGCTCGCCGTACTTGCTTTCAAAGAGGCCCATGGCGCCCTGGGCTTTGGCTTCGGCCACGGTCATTTCTTCCATGGTCACGGGGGCCTTGGCCTGGATGGCCACGTTCACCAGCCGTTCCACTTCCACCAGCTCTTCGGGGGTCATTTTGCGGCCGAAGGTGAAGTCGAAGCGCAGGCGTTCGGCGGTGATGTTGCTGCCCTTCTGGTGCACTTCGTCGCCTAAGACTTTCCGCAGGGCGGCTTGCAGCAGATGGGTTGCGGTGTGGAGGCAGGCGGTCTGCTCGCTGGCGTCGGCCAGGCCGCCCTTGAAGCGCTGTTCCGCGCCCGCGTGGCTGGTTTCCTGGTGCTGCTTGAAGCGCTCGGCGAAGTCCGCTTCGTCCACGGTCAGGCCCTTTTCGGCGGCCAGCTCCTTGGTCATTTCGATGGGGAAGCCGTAGGTGTCGTAGAGCTTGAAGGCGCTGCGGCCGTCCAGGGTGGTCAGGGTGGCAAGGCGCGCGCTGATGGCGGCTTTCAGGCCGTCCAGGTTGCCCGCCTGGGCCGCTTCGATGATGGGCATCATGTCGGGGGAGGGACGCAGCTTCTTGGTCTGGGCGTGATTCTGGGCGCAGGCCACGGGGTCGGCGTCGGAAAGGATGCTTTCCAGCAAGGAGCGGGTGTTCACGATGTTGTTGTACACCTTGTCGAATTCCTTTTCGCCCTGCTTCAGGGTGCGGGCAAAACGGTCTTCTTCTAACTTCAACTGCTCCAGCACGAAGGCGGCGTTGTCCTTGAGCTCGGGGTACACCTCGCTGTACTGGTTGATGATGACCTGGGCGATTTCGCAGGTGAAGCCCGCTTCCATGCCCAGCTGCATGGCGTAGCGCACGGCGCGGCGGATCAGGCGGCGCAGGATGTAGCCCTGGTCCACGTTGGAGGGGGAGACGCCCCGGGGGTCGCCCAAAATGAAGGTGGAAGTGCGCATATGGTCGGCGATGATGCGGAACGCCTTGGTGGTGGCTTCGTCCGCGTCGTAGGATTTGCCGGACAGCTCGGCGATCTTCGCCAAGATGTTTTCAAAAATGTCCGTTTCGTACACGCTCTTTTTGCCGGTGAGCACACAGACCGTGCGCTCCAAACCCATGCCGGTGTCCACGTTCTGCTGGGCCAGGGGGATGAAGCTGCCGTCCGCCTGCTTGTTGTACTGCATGAACACGTCGTTCCAGATTTCCAGGTACGCGCCGCACTTGCAGGCGGGGGAACAGTTGGGACCGCAGGGCTTCTTCACGATCATGAACATTTCGGTGTCCGGGCCGCAGGGGCCGGTGATGCCGGCGGGGCCCCACCAGTTGTGCTCTTTGGGCAGGTAGAACAGGTGATCGTCCTTGACGCCGCAGGAGCGCCACAGGTTGGCGGCTTCCTCGTCGCGGGGCGCGTCCTTATCGCCCTCGAACACGGTGAAGGCCAGGGAATCCTTGGGGATGCCCAACCATTCTTCGCTGGTCAAAAATTCCCAGCTCCAGGGGATCATTTCCTTCTTGAAATAGTCGCCAAGGCTCCAGTTGCCTAACATTTCAAAGAAGGTCAGGTGGCTCATATCGCCCACGTCATCGATATCGCCGGTGCGGATGCACTTCTGCACGTCGGTGAGCCGGTTGCCCGCCGGGTGCTTCTGGCCCAGCAGGTAGGGCACCAGGGGATGCATGCCCGCCGTGGTGAACAGCACGGTGGGATCGTTTTCCGGAATGACGGAGGCGGAGGGGATCACGGCGTGGCCCTTCTGTTGGAAGAATTGCAGCCACAGGGAACGCAGGGCGTTGGCATTCAGGGATCGCATGGGAATCAGGTCTCCTTTACAAAAAAATGAAGTGTGCCTGTTTTCGTTTTGAAGACGAACAGACACACTGAATTCGCGGTACCACTTCAATTGGCGCATCATGGGAGAGACGCGCCCGCCTCGATCCTGATAACGGGAGGAACCCGATCCGCCTTACTGGTGCAAAGCACGTTCCGGCGGGCAGCTCGGCAGCGGCCGGTTTTCCCTTCCCGCGCCGGGCTTACACCCTCCCCGGCTCGCTTGGCGGCAATCCCGGAAAACCTTTTCTGCGTCAAGGCTTTCTATGAAATTGCGCATAGTATACCGCGAAACGGGGGAGATGTCAAGGGCTTGGAGAATACGCTGTCAATGCTGCTTACAGTTCATCAAGGGGGATGTACCCGCCTGCCTTGTATTCTATCCGCCCCGCGCGAATGATTTCTTTTTCTTCATCGGTCAGGTTGGTTTCCACAATCGGCGTGTCATTGGTCAGCAGCCGCAGGATAGGCCGCAGCGCCTCCAGCTTGGAATCCGGCAAAAGATCAATATATTCCAGCACTTCCGCTCTCAATTCAGACATTTCAACGCCTCCCCTTATAAATCTGGCCGCGCAATCCGATTTCGTGAACGACAATATCTTTGTCAATGACATCAAAAAGAACGCGATAATCTCCCACGCGCAGCCGGTAGCCGTCCCGCCCCGTCAGGGATTTTATATCCCCTTCCGGCGGTTCTTTCGCCAACTGATTCAGCGCTTTTATTATACGCCCTTTTTCGGTTCATTCAATCGTTTCAAATATTTTGCCGCTTTTGGAGAAACGACGACATTCATAATTTTTTCCGCCCTTCCATAGGCTTCGCATAGAAGCTGATTTCCAATGGATCGTCCAATATCAGAATAGCATATTAGTAGTTCTATGTCAATTTGTGGGACATCGTTCCACGTTTTGGATAAGCAAGAAGCAGCTTGCGCATATGAATCAAATTTACAAGCGTTTATTATCCCGTTGCAGAAATTGTTACAATTCCCATCTTGACGGAAAAGGACGGACAAAGATACACTAAGGGACGGAAGCAAAGAACTGACAAAACCGAAACGGAGGATCAGCCGATGAAAAAATGGGGAATGTTGTTGCTGGTGTTGGTTTTGCTGGCGGGCATGACAATAGCCCGGGCGGATTCCATGGACTTTGCGCCTTACGCGCTGGAACAGAGAAACTACTACATTTTTTCCGTATACCCCAGGATACCGGACGAACACAATTTCCTTGCGTTATGCAGAGATCAAGACACGAAAGAACAGGCACTGGTCTGGTGGCGGGATCGGGCGATTGATCGGGTAGTGAGCATTGAAAAGTGGAACGGCGACTATGAGTTTCTGCCCCGATCGGACGGATCCTGCGGGGTGGTGCATATCAGCAAAGCGGGAGAGGCTTCCCAGCAAAAAGTGACGCTCTACGATTGGGAGGAAGAGGGCTTTGTGAACGGCCAGGAGATTCCGATCACCGGCCTGATCAGTTACGCGGTGGTGAAGGATGGCTTTGCGCTGCTGGACGACGACGGGAGCCAGACCTTCCTGAAGATCTTCGACGGTTACGGAAATCAGGAAGCGCGGATCGAAGTGGACAGGGCTATCGACGCCGTAAGCCGTATCGCCCGGAGCGGGCCGGGCCGGTGGATCGCAATGGTATACCAACGGCACCAATACGGGAACCAGAATCAATATTTGCTCATCATCCGGGATGGAAACGTCGTTGGGAAAATCGAACCCATCACGCGGACTTTTTCAGGGTCTTTGGACGGGCAGGGCGGCTTTTTCCTATGCACGCAGAAGGGGGAAAGCACTTATAAGCCGGTGGAAATCGCCCATTATGACGAAAACGGAAATCTGCTGTGGAAAAAGACCCTGAGCGGGAACAAGGTAGTCCTGAGTGTTCACGCCCATATCGCCCCGGAAACCGGGCATACCGTCCTGACCGGCACGGCCATGGCCAATTCCCGGAAGGTTTACCGGGTATTCCGCATGGAGGTGGACGATCAGGGCAGAACCGTGAGCATGGACGTGCGGGAAAGCAATTATCACAACAGCATCTATTATTACGTTTCTGTATTTCCGGACACGGGAAACACATGGGTGCTGTTCGATGGAGCCTTGATGTTCCCTGATGTTTATGATTATCCCGAGGCTTTTGTGCCCTTCGACGCGCTGCCCAAGGCGGACAATCCGGGCATTCAACTGCGGTAATGTGCTGATTCATAGAAAAAGGGGAGCGCCGCGCTGCGCTCCCTTTCATCATTTTATAAGTTTTATACATTGAACTTGAACAGCGTCACGTCCCCGTCCTGCATCACGTAATCCTTGCCCTCGGAGCGCACCAGGCCCTTTTCCTTGCAGGCGTTCATGCTGCCCAGATCGCGGAGGGTCTCAAAGGGCACGATCTCGGCGCGGATGAAGCCGCGCTCAAAGTCAGTGTGGATTTTGCCCGCCGCCTGGGGCGCTTTGGTGCCCTTGGTGATCGTCCAGGCGCGGCACTCGTCCTCGCCCGCCGTCAGGAAGGAGATCAGGCCCAGCAGGTGATAGCACTTCTGGATCAGCCGATCCAGGCCGCTTTGACCGATGCCCAGCTCCTGCAAAAAATCTTCCTTTTCCTCCGGATCCATCTGGGCGATTTCTTCCTCGATGCGGGCGGAGATCACCAGCACCTCGGCCTGTTCTTCCTTGGCGATGGCCTTCACCTGCTTCACGAAATCAATGCTGTCCTCATCCTCGGCCACCAGGTCCTCAGCGATGTTGGCGGCGTAGATCACCGGCTTGGTGGTGAGCAGGAACCAGCCCTTCACCGTTTCCTTTTCCTCGTCGTTCAGGGGGCAGGTGCGGGCGGGCTTGCCGCTTTCCAGGTGCTTTAATACCCGGGCGGCCAGATCGGCTTCCTCGCCGTACTTCTTTTCGCCGGTTTTGATGAGCTTGCGGGCCTTGTCCTCCCGCCGGGCTACCGTTTCCATATCGGCGAAGATCAGTTCCAGGTTGATGGTTTCGATGTCCCGGGCGGGGTCCACGCTGCCGTCCACGTGGATGATGTTTTCATCCTCGAAGCAGCGCACCACATGCACGATGGCCTCACATTCCCGGATATGGCTCAAAAACTTGTTGCCTAAGCCCTCGCCCTTGCTGGCGCCCTTCACCAGACCGGCGATGTCCACAAATTCCACCGTGGCTGGGGTCACTTTTTTGGGATGATACATGTCCGCCAGCACAGTGAGGCGATTGTCCGGCACCGCCACGATGCCCGCGTTTGGCTCGATGGTGCAGAAAGGATAATTGGCCGCCTGGGCCCCCGCCCCCGTAATGGCGTTGAATAAAGTGCTTTTTCCCACGTTCGGCAGTCCGACCACGCCTAATTTCATGGTGATTTTGTCCCCTTTGCTTTGTTCTGTCTGTAGCATTACAGCGGGTTTATTATATCCCAAAGTGCCGGGCATTGCAAGGGGGGGAACGTTGGGGACTCTCCGCCCCCAAACCCCCGACCAAAGGCCGTCGGCCTCTGGACACCAATAGGCGAAAAGACTTGATTGGAAAAAACGGACAACTTCCGCCTGTCGCTGGGAGGTACGAAAGATAGAGGGCTTCTGGCCCAAGAAAGCCGAAAAAAATCACCCGGAGGGAAAGCGAGCTTTCCTTCCGGGGATTTTTCGGCTTTCCCCGGATGCTTTGCATCCGGGTTGGCGGCTTTCAGCCGCCGGGCCAGAAGCACAACAGCATCCGGCGTGGCCGTTCTCACGAAGCAACAGCGGAAAATGGTTAGTTTGTCACGTTAAGCAATATCCGCGTTTGAGGGTCCAGGGGCATCATGCCCCTGGCGCGGGGTCTGGGGCCGCGGAGGCCCCAGCGTTCCCCTTCTCACCCCTTGCAGTAGTGCTTATCCGCCGCGCGCATCAGCAGCCAATGGGTGAGGACGCAGCCAACCGTGAGCAGGGCGGCCATGATGGCGAAGTAGGGAATCATGCCCACTTCCCACATGAACAGCAGGTAAGTGAGGCCGCCCAAGGCAATGAGGATGCCCCAGCCCATAAACATGCCGATGGCCGCGCCGAAGTTCTGCTTCATGGCTTCCTGTTCGGTGACCCAGTCCAGCTTGGGGTGCTTCACGTCCCGTGCGAGGCACAGGCAGGAGGTCATGTAGGTATACAGGGCGCAGAGGACGAAGGCCAGGACGGCGTGCAGGGCGAACTTAGGCAGCAGGATGGACAGGGCGGCAGTGGCCAGCACCACGCCCGCCAGGGACATGACGTAGCCCACCGCTAACTTGGACAGCACCATGGTGCGGGAGCTGACGGGCAGGGCGGTGAGGAAATCGTGGCCCTTGCCTTCCCGGGAAACGGAGGTCGAGAGCGCGGGATTCAGGCCGGACATGTAGGCCATCACGGCGGTGAGGATGGGCAGAAGCAGATCGGCGTTGATCTGGCCCAGCATCATGTCCAGGGATTCGCCCGCTCCGGCGGAACGGCTGAAGGCGAAATACATCATGCCCACCATGAACGCGGGCATCAGGGCCGTGGGCAGGCTGTTGGTGGCGTAGGCGGGCACCCGCAGGATCTGCCGCGCTTCCCGCACGCACAGGGCCTTGAAGGCGCTGCCGCCGTTGAAGGAGCCGCGCCGGACGCCGCCCTTTTTGCGGGCGGTGGCGGGAGTTTCGCCCTGGAGCAGGCTCAGATTCCGATACCAGAAGCCGATGGCCCAGATGGCGATGGCCGCCGCGATGGCGTTGACCGCTAAGAACAGGAACAGCTGGCCCCAGTCGCCCAGCGCCCCTTTCGCCGCCCAGGCGGCGGGAGGGAAGGCGCGGGTCAGGGCGTCCACACGGGCCATGTTGCTGCCCATGAACGCGGCCGCGAAATCCTCCAAATCGCCGCCGCTGCCGCCGGAGACGCTGCCCATGTTGAAGGCCAGGAACATGTAAGCGCCAATGAAGATAATGCCGCTGACGGTGGCGATCATATCCCGGTGCTTCCACAGGCCGGACAGGCGGATCAGCAGGGTGGACACGAAGGAAACCAGCACGATGGGCAGGATGGGCGCGCCCATGGCGGCCAGCAGCGCCCGCAGGTAAAACAGCGCGTCCGCACCCACCCGGATGCCGTACAGGATGGCGGCGGGCAGGATGAATACGATGCTGTAGCCCACCTCGCTGATCCACACCTGGGTCAGCTTTGCGGCAAGCACGGTGCGGGAATCCACCGGCAGGGAAGCGATATAGGACGCGTCCCGGCCAAAGTACAGGGAACTCATAATAAAGAAGAAGGAAATGATCAGCGTGCCTAACATGGACATGGAGATGACCATGCTCAGCAGCAGGTCCGGCATGCCCATTTTCATCAGGTAGCTCAGGATACCGTTTTCCAGGAAGATCAGGAAGCTGCCTAAATAACCGAAGGCCACCAGCAGGCCGATGAACTTGCCGATGGTGCGGCCTTTATTTTCCCGAAACTGGGTTTTCAGGTTCCGGGGCTTGAAATCAGCGTACCGGGACAGCAATTGCAGCCGCAGCAGCGGGAAAAAGCCTGTCATGCCGTTTCGCCTCCATCGTCGGTCAGCTCAAGGAACAGCTCTTCCAGGGACGCGCCCACCTCGCCGGAGCGCAGCTCTTCCAGGGTGCCCTGCTCGATCAGCTTGCCGTGGTTGATGAGACCGATGCGGGTACACAGCTTTTCGGCCACCTCCAGCACGTGGGTGGAGAAGAACACCGTGTTGCCCGCCGCGCAGTGGCGCTGCATTTCTTCCTTCAGCAGGTGCGCCGCCCGGGGGTCCAGGCCGCCTAAGGGTTCGTCCAAAATCCACACCGGGGGATTGTGGATCAGCGCACCGATGACCACTAACTTCTGCTTCATGCCCTTGGAATAGGAGCGCACCTGGTTGTTGATGGCGTCCTCCAGGGAGAAAATATCCAGGTATTTTTCAATGTGCGCTTTGCGCTGCGCCGCGCTCACCTGGTACACGTCCGCCATGAAGTTCAGGTATTCCATGCCGCTCAGCCGGTCGTACAGGTCGTTGCCGTCCGGCACGAAGCCGATCAGCCGCTGGGCCTCCAGCCGGTTTTCGTCCAGGCGGTGGCCCGCCATGGTGATGGCGCCCTCGTCGGGCCGCAGGATGCCGGTCATCAGCTTGATGGTGGTGGTTTTGCCCGCGCCGTTGGGGCCGATGAAACCGAACAGCTCCCCGCCCTTTACCTGCAGCGTCAGGCCGTCCACGGCTTTGAAGCCGTTCTTGGCGTAAGTCTTTGTAACGCCCTGCAAATCAATCATATTGTCAGCCATACGAATATCCCTCCTTGCCGTATGTGCGCTTATCATAGCAGGGGAAACCAGGAAAAACAAGGGGATTTGCGTCAAAGATACACTTTTGCGTCTGAAATGACAAAGCGTGCGAACGATTGGTAAAGTCTTCGCCCGAATGTCCGCCCTGGCAAAATAATATCTGTTTTTTTCCTTGCGGCCCCCTTTTTTTGTAAAATCGAGTTGCAAAATCCGAAGCGATCTGGTACAATAATGGCAGACTGTTGGTGATGTTCAAACAGGATGGATCGCCCAACCCGTACTGATCCGCAGGCCATGCGGAAAAAATAAACAAGGAGGAACCTTTCATGAAGACCCGGAAAATCCTTTCCCTGCTTCTGGCGGCGATGATGCTCGCGTCCCTGTACACCTTCGCCGCGGCCGAAGCCCCCGCCTACACCCAGTCCCCCTACCTGGACGGCCAGGATCTGCCCGCTGTGGCGGACCGTCTGCCCGTCGCCTCCGACATCATGGTGGAAGACGTGGCCGATATCGGCCAGTACACCGATTATATCACCCTGATGCAGGGCGGCTCCTCCAAGTGGGGTCCCGGCAAGCCCACTGAGGAAGCGCTGTTCCGGTTTAGGACCGACGGCACCGTGGAACCCAACGTGGCCAAGGACTTCGATGTGAACGAGGACGCCACCGTGTGGACCATCTACCTGCGCGAGGGCATGAAGTGGTCCGACGGCGTGCCCTTCACCAGCGAAGACTGCCGCTTCTTCTACGAAGAGTGCCTGCTCACCGGCTTCACCGGCAAGAGCGCCTGGGAAGCCGTGAAGGCCGCCGATGAAAACGGTGAAATGCAGCTGGCCACCTTCACCGCCATCGACGATTATACCTTCACCATGACCTTCGTTTCCTCCAAGCCCGAATTCCTGCGCGAGCTGGCCATCAACGGCAAGTGGTTCTTCGCGCCCAAGCACTGGCTGGAAGAACATGTGGCCGTGTACAACGATGCCAACAAGACCGCCGAGGAAAAGGACGCTTACGCCCAGGGGAAGGGCTTCTCCGACATGAAGGCCCTGGGCAACAGCTACACCTACTATTACTGGATCGTGAAGGATCGCCCCACCCTGCGTGCTTGGCAGATCGACGGCGATTTCAACGATGAAATGTGCGTGTGGAAGCGCAATCCCTACTACTGGAAGGTGGACGCCGAAGGCAAGCAGCTGCCCTACATCGACGAACTGCACTTCCGCCGTTACAGCGACGATTCCCAGGCCCTGCTGTGGGTGATGGACGGCACCGCCGACATCGGCTCCGTGGCCCTGCAGGACGTGGAAACCATCCTGAACTCCGAAGCCGCCGTGAACCTGGTGGAATGGTCCTCCACCGGCTGGACCAGCCAGTCCATGCAGCTGAACCTGGCTGTGCAGGATGAACTCAAGCGCCCCCTGTTCCAGAACGTGAACTTCCGCCACGCCCTGTCCGTGATCGTGGACCGCAACCAGATCGCCCAGCTGATCGACAACGGCTACACCGAGCCCGCCCAGTCCGCGCCGCCGGAAGGCGCTCAGGGCTACGACCCCGAATGGACCAATAAGTGGGTGGAACAGGATCTGGACGCCGCCGCCGCGCTGCTGACTGAATGCGGCCTTGTGAAGGGTGCGGACGGCTTCTGGGCCTTCGCCGACGGCACCAAGCTGACCCTGAACCTGCAGTATCAGAACGAAGCCGACGCCAGCCTGGCCGAGCTGCTCAAGAACGACCTGAACAAGGCCGGCATCGACGCCACCACCCGGATGTACGACCGCTCCATCATGGAAGAAATGCGTTCCGCCAACCAGCATGAAATCGTGCTGAACTACGAGAACTTCGACACCGTGTCCATCTCCCTGCGGCCCGACTACTTCGTGCCCATGCGCGACTACTGCGTCTGGGGCTCCGCCTTCGGCCTGTGGTACCTGAACAGCATCGACGGCAAGGGCCGCGAGGGCGCCGTGGAACCCCCGGCTGACGTGAAGGCCATGCTGGACATCTACACCGACATGAAGAACGCCAAGACCTCCGCCGAGAAGGAAGAGCTGGCCCTCAAGCTGCTGGATTGCTTCAAGGAAGGCATCTACGAAATCGGCTTCACCTCCTCCAATCCCGCCGTCTACGCCGTCAACGCCAAGATGCACAACTTCCGCGAAGACGGCATCGCCTGCGACGAATTCCGCGATCTGGGCCTTGCCAACTTCGCCTGCCTGTGGGTAGGGAAACCATTCTTTGGAGGCCAAAGAATGGTTTCCCCCAGCCCCCCTTCCAAGAAATCCATAGGGGGGAGCTGTAAAAAACGTATATTCCAATGAGGGCGGGAAGGCGAAGCCTCGCCTTCCTGTTCTTTTTCATCGTTTCATCGTTTCTGCTGCAAGGAGGTAAGCGCGTACTATGGGAAGCTATATCTGGAAGCGCGTACTTACGTTCATTCCCATCCTGCTGATCATGTCCCTGGTGATCTTCTTCATCATCCAGCTTCCCCCGGGCGATTACCTCACGTCCTACGTGGCCGGGCTGAAAGCCGAGGGGCAGATCGTGGACGAAAGCGAAATGGAAAGCCTGAAGGAGCGCTACGGCCTGGATCAGCCCTGGTTCGTCCAGTACTTCAAATGGATGTGGGGCATCCTCACCCGTTTTGACTTCGGCTATTCCTTCGACTTTGAAAAGCCCGTGTGGCCCGTCATCGCCGAAGTGCTGCCCATGACCATTGTTGTGTCCTTAGCAACCATGCTATTTAACTACTTGGTGGGCATACCCATCGGCATATACAGCGCCGTACACCAGTATTCCGTGGGGGATTACTGCTTTACCCTCATCGGCTTCTTAGGCATGGCTGTGCCCAATTTCCTGTTCGCCATCCTGCTCATGTACGGCACGTATATCTGGACGGGCACCGCGTTCGTCGGCCTGTATTCCAATGAAATCCTCTTAGGCTTGCAGCAGGGCGCCCTGCAATGGTACGATCTGCTGCTCCGGGGCGATTTCTGGGGCCGCATGGCGATTCCCATCATCGTCATCGGCACCTCCGGTACCTGCGGCACCCTGCGCTCCATGCGCGCCCAGATGCTGGACGAGCTGGGCCGGAACTACGTGCTCTGCGCCCGTGCCAAGGGCGTGTCCGAGAAGCGCATCATCTATAAATACTGCCTGCGCGCCGCCCTGAACCCTACAGTGTCGGGGCTTAGCGGCGTGCTGTCCCACATCTTCAACGGCTCCACCATCTCCGCCATCGTCATGAACCTGCAATTGGTCGGCCCCCGCCTGTACAGCGCCCTGAAAGCCCAGGATATGTATTTGGCGGGCACCATCCTGCTGGTCATGGGCTTCCTGATCGTGCTGGGCACCCTGCTTTCCGATATCATGTTAGCGTGGCTCGACCCCCGCATCCGCTTTTCCGGAAGGAGGGCTGAATGACCGTGTCCAATCCTGATAAGAAAGCCCTGCGCGCCGCGAAAAAAGCGGAAAAAGCCCGGATCAAGGAAGAAAAATACTATCTCGCTTCCCAATGGCAATTGATGGCCCGGAAATTAGGCAAGCACCAGCTGGCCCGCATCTCCTTGGTGATTTTGGGCTTCCTGTACCTTGTGGCGCTGCTGGGCGATTTCCTGGCCCCCTACAACCTGACGGAATACGACGCCAATTCCAAGGATTTGCCGCCCACCGCCATCCATTTCATGTACGAGGGCGAATACATCGGCCCCTACGTGTTCAAATCGGAGTGGGGCACCCTGAAAATGAGCGTGGCCGAAATGAGCAAGGCCAAAAAGGAAGCGGAGGCCCGGGGAGAAACCTTCTCCACCCGGCAGATCGTCACCGACGAAACCAAGCCCTTGAAGCTGCAATGGTTCGTCCACGGCTCCTCCTACAAAATCTTAGGGATTTTCGACAGCGATCTGCACCTGTTCGGCATCGAGGGGGGCAAAATCTTCCTCTTCGGCTCCGACAGCTTAGGCCGCGACCTGTTCAGCCGCATCATCTTGGGCAGTCAGGTGTCGCTTACCATTCCCTTTGCCGGTACGCTCATCAGCTTCGTGCTGGGCCTGCTCATCGGCTCCGTTTCCGGCTACTTCGGCGGCACGGTGGATAACGTGATCCAGCGCATCATCGAGGTGCTGAACTCCCTGCCCTCCCTGCCCCTGTGGATGGCCCTTTCCGCCGCCATTCCCGCCGGTATCCCGCCGGTGCAGATGTACCTGCTGATCACGGTGATCCTGTCCCTGATCGGATGGACGGGCCTGGCCCGCGTGGTGCGCGGCAAGTTCATGAGCCTGAAAAACGAGGATTACGTCATGGCCGCCAAGTTGGCCGGGGTCAGCGATATGAAGATCATCATGAAGCACATGGTGCCCGGCTTCATGAGCTACCTGATCGTGAACCTCACCTTAGGCATCCCCTCCATGATTATCGGCGAAACCAGCATGAGCTTCTTAGGCCTGGGCATTCAGGCACCCGCCACCAGTTGGGGCGTGCTGCTCAAGGAAGCGCAGAACGTGACCAACATCGTCAGCCATCCCTGGTGCCTGATCCCCCTGTTCTTCGTGGTACTCACCGTGCTGGCGTTCAATTTCTTAGGCGACGGCATGCGGGACGCGGCCGATCCGTACAAGTAAGGAGGCGCGCTGAATGAGTGAAAAAATGGAACCCATCATCCGGGTCAACGATCTGCATGTGAGCATCAAAATGGATGAAGGCACCCTGACCCCCGTTCGCGGCGTGTCCTTTGAAATCAAGCCCGGCGAAACCCTGGGCTTGGTGGGCGAATCGGGCTGCGGCAAGAGCCTGACCAGCAAGGCGATCCTGGGCATCAACGACAAAAAATGCCATTCCGGCGGCGAAATTCTGTTCCAGGGGGACGACGGTAAGGTGATCGACCTGCTGAAATTGGACCCCACGGGCAAGCCCATCCGCGCCATCCGGGGCAAGCAGATTTCCATGATCTTTCAGGAACCTATGGTGGCCTTCTCGCCCATGTACACCATCGGCAACCAGATCAACGAATGCACCCGCTTGCACATCACCAAGGACAAGAAGGAATCCAAGGCCATTACCCTGGAAATGATGAAAAAGGTGGGCATCGCCAACGCGGAGAAGCGCTACGACCAGTTTCCCCATGAGTTTTCCGGCGGCATGCTCCAGCGCGCCCTCATCGCCATGGCCCTGGTGTGCAAGCCCCGGCTGCTCATTGCCGACGAACCTACCACCGCCCTGGACGTCACCATTCAGGCCCAAATTCTGGAGCTGATGCAGCAATTGCAGAAGGAATTGGGCATGGCTATCCTGTTTATCACCCACGACCTTGGCACCGTTGCCAAAATGTGCGACCGGGTGGCGGTCATGTACTTAGGCTGCATCGTGGAAACCGGCACCGCCCGGGAAATCTACAAGAATCCTCAGCACCCCTACACCCGGGGCCTTATGGGCAGCGTGCATAAAATCGGCAGCCGGAAGCTGGATCGCCTGTTCTCCATCGAGGGCACCGTGCCCCTGGCCCTGAACCTGCGCCCCGGCTGCGGCTTCTACGACCGGTGCGACGTGCGGGTGGAGGGCGTGTGCAACCAGGCCGAGCCGGAAACCTGCTGCATCGAGGGCACCCATTGCGCTGCCTGCGTACACTGCCGGAAAGGAGGCGCTGAGAAATGAGCGAAAAAGCTGAAAACGCCGAGAAAAATTTGATTCTGCAAGTCCAGCATATTTCCAAGCGCTTTACCTCCAAGGGCGTGTGCGTGCGCGCCGTGACGGACGTATCCTTCGACGTGCGCAAGGGCGAAACCATCGGCATCGTGGGCGAATCGGGCTGCGGCAAAACCACCTTAGGCCGCTGTATCGTGCGCGCCATCAGCGCCAGCGAGGGCGAAGTGAAGTACACCGCCCGGGACGGCGTCACTTACGATTTCCTCAAGCTGGACAAAAAGGAAATGAAGAAGGTGCGCAAGGAAATCCAGATGGTTTTCCAGGACCCCTATTCCTCTCTCGACCCCCGCATGACGGTCATCGACATCATCGCGGAGCCGCTGAAAGCCAATTTCCCCAAAATGCCCAAGGCGGAAATCGAGCAGAAGGTCATCGAAATCGCCAAGAAGGTGGGCCTCAATACCACGTATCTGAAGCGCTACCCCCACGCCTTCTCCGGCGGCCAGCGCCAGCGCATCGGCACCGCACGCGCCCTGATCCTGAACCCTCAGGTGATCGTGTGCGACGAGGCCGTCAGCGCCCTGGACGTGTCCATTCAGGCGCAGATCATCAACCTGCTGAAGGATTTACAGAAGGAACTGCAGCTCACCTACATTTTCATCAGCCACGACCTGTCCGTGGTGGAGCATATCAGCGATAAGGTAGGCGTGATGTACTTGGGACGCTTAGTTGAGTTTGGCGAAACGGAAAAGCTCTTTTCCCGCCCCTGCCATCCCTACACCGAGGCCCTGCTTTCCGCCGTGCCCATCGCCGACCCGGATATTCAGAACGAGCGCATCCCCCTCCAGGGCGAAATCCCCAACCCCGCCAATCCGCCCTCCGGCTGCTATTTCCACGAGCGCTGCCGGTACTGCCAGGAAAAATGCAAGCACGACGTGCCCGACCTCCGCGAGGTGGACGGCCGCATGGTGGCCTGCCATTTCGCCGACGAAATGCGGCTGCGGGGATTCGATTACGAAGAGAAATAATTGGTTGATTTGAAAAACAGGACATTCCGAACTGCCGGACGCAGAAACGGAATGTCCTGTTTTTATGTGCGCGCAGGTTATTTCGTGGTATCGTTCAGGATCACCGTGATCATTTCCCCGGCCTGCATGCCGCTTTGGGCGTGTATGGGGCACAGGCCCAGCACGGTGGTGCCGGTGGGCAGCGCGGCGGTGCCGTCAACGTAGGTGTAGTGCCCGGCGCTGTTCATTTCCACCTTGGAAGCGGAGGCGACAAACAGCGGCACGTTATTGGCGTATACCTGATAGCCGGTCACATTGTCCGTGCCTGTCTGCGACCAGGAGGCGGGGCCGGTGACGACAACGGTGATTTCCGCAGAGACGCCGTTCCTCACAGTCACGGTGGCGCTGGCGGAATAGGTACTGTTCTTGAAAACCGCGTAGTCCTGCCAATAAGCGGACGCCTTGCGGATGACGCTGGCGGGCACAAAGCCCCGAATGGGCTGGCCGCTGCCGGTGATTTCCACATATACCCAACCGCCCATGGTAGAAAGCCATTTTACCTGTTGCCCGACGGAGAGCGTGCGGGTGCGGGTCTGGCTGTTCAGGGGATCGTCGGTCAGGAAAGTGGAGGAAGTGATCTCTGCGTCTTCCCAGGCGAACCGCAAAGCGCTCACATTGGCGCTCTTGGGCAGAGAGCCTTGGTCGATGTAGCCGATGCGCATCTGGCTGGAAGAAAGGGCGTACTGGATCATGATGTAGCCGTTTTCGCTGCCGAAGACCTGAATCCAGTCGTTGGTGCTCACGCTGGCCTTCCCGTTGGTCGCGCGCTCGTATTCCGCGCCGGGGCCGGAATATACCGGGAACTTCTGGCCGCCGGTGAACTTGATCTTCTGGGCGGAAAGCTCCCCGGCGGGGATGGCGGGGGCCTGGGTCAGCTTGTTCCGGGCTTCCTTGATGGTGCGGGGAAAGGCGGACAGGTTGAAATACCGCAGGTTGGTTTCCACTGTGCCGTAAACCGTGGCTTTCTTGCTGCCCTCGTCCAAATAATAGGTAATGGATTCGGAGGTCAGGTAAGCTTCATCCCAGGCGTGATTGAAAAAAACCGCCCGCACGTGGAACTGGCCACTTTTGTTCACTTCGGCGATGAGGGCGGTGTCCGCCTGTTCCTCGTCGTCCTCACGGTAAAAGGTGATGGACACTCCATCGCCAAAAGTGACGACGGCTCCGCTGGCAAAATAAGTTGTGCCGCTGTTAAAACGCACAATGAAGCCGCCTTTGCCTTGGGGCAGGCACTTGTCCGTTTTCAGCCAGTAATTGTACTGCCCCTTCTTGTATTCAAAACCATAGAGCACGTTGCTGCCGTTCTTCTGGGCAACGGCGAAATAATAGCTGCCCGCGCTGCTTTCGATCACGCAGGCGGAGGCCGCGCCGACAGTCCATCCGTCAAACTGGGAGGAAGCGAAGAATTTTTTCACCTCGTCGGGCATATTGGCGGTTTGGATGTCCGCTCCTTCCGCCAAAGCGGGAACGCAGCGCAGCAGCAGGGGCAGGGCAATCAGCGCGAGGCACAGCAGCACGGATAAAAAGCGTTTCATGGGATTTGATCTCCTTTCGTGGTTCCGCCGTCAGGGTTTTTCCGGTGTTCGTTTATTTAGACGAGGCAGCGGGGCGGATTGTTTCATTCTTCAAAAAATTTTTTTACGCTTTTTGCCATTTCCAGTGTGTCCCCATCTTTGGAGAACAGGCGCAGGCTGTGGTCGTGCTGTACCCAGATCAGGGTAACGCCATCGGCTGTCTCCGCCCGCAGAGCTACCGTATCCTCCCATTGGACGTAGGAAATTTCGGCACCTTCGGGCACGTCCAGCATCCGGTCGTCCGTGTATTCGGTAAATGCCCATCCATCCCAGGCTGCCTGCTGCCAGCCGTCCCCCCACAAAATATCCGGCTTGTCCGCGTCCAGCAGGCCCATGGGGAAGTAATTGCCTGTCCAGCCCTCCGGCGGGGAAGGAACGGCGCTGGGCGCGGGCGTGGGAAGCGGAGTGGGCGTCGGCTCGGGAGAGGGCGTCGCGGTGGGTTCGGGGGTAGGCGTCGGTTCAGCGGTGGACGCCAAAGTGGGGATGACTGTGGGAGAAGGCCAGGAAGTTGGCTGTTCAGTGGGAACTGCTGTGCTTATTTCGACTGGATTTGTGGATAGAGTGGGGGAACCTTCTAAAAACGTGGTTGGATTTGGTGACGGCGTGGGGGAATAATAGGGGGCGGCGGTGGCGGCGGTAAGATGGGTTTGCGGCACCGTATCCGGCGGCGACTGGCGGAGGGACAGATAGACTGCCCCGGCCAGCACCAGAAGCACGGCGGCGGCGCGCAGGACGATCCGGGCGGGGGATTGCTTCCGCGTGTTCCGGCGAATCAGGGCAAGGGCCTTCCGCCGGTGGCGGCGGTAGGTTTCCTCCGCTTTAAGCAGTTCGGCGCGGGTGAGATTTTGCTCTAACTGCGCTGTTTCTTCCTGAGCCAATTGGGCGCAGGCTTCCCGCAGCCAGTCTTCCTCGCGTTTCATATACTCTCCCCCCTTTCTTTCAGCAATTGGGTCAAATGCTTCCGTGCCCGGCTCAGGCACGTCCGCACCGATACGGGCTTTAGCCTCATTTCATCGGCGATTTCCTGCTCCGTCATCTCCCGGAAATACTTCATCAGCATCATGTCTTTTTCCCGGGGAGACAGGGCGCGGATGGCGTCTTTGATGCCCTCGACCCCCGCATGGGAAAGCAAACGGGCGTCAACTTTGGCCGTGCCCGCCATTTCCTCCAGGGTGGCATCTCCCGGCAGACGCTCCCGCTTCCCCCGGTTCAGGTGGGTGACGGCGGTATGCCTGACAGTAATGACAACGTAGGAGCGCAGTTTGTTGCAGTCAAAGGAGCGCAGCAGGTAAATTTTTTTCGTAAGCGAAAGCAGACTGTCGCTCACCGCGTCTTCCGCCGCCTGGCTTTGCTTCAATATTTGCAGGGCCTGCACGTACATCAGCCTGTGGTATTGCAGATATACGTTTTCCAGAAACAGCCGGTCGTCCTCGTTTTCGATCAGCAGGAATACAAGGGGTATCAATTCAATCCCACGCCTTCTTTGGTAATCGGGTGCCAGCACGTACAGTATAGGAAAGGGATGGAGAAAAGTCAATTCGCGCCGCAAAGTGTTACAATTGGAAGCGAAAGGCGCAGGTTGCGCGGGTTGAAAAACTGTGGTAGAATATGGCCAGATGCGGCGGGCGGGAAGCAATGCGGCATCAAAGGAGACATACCGATGGATGAACTCAACGCGCCAAGCGTTGTATGTTTGGGCTTTTTTGACGGGGTACACAAGGGGCACCTGTCGCTGATGCGGGCGGCAAAGGACATCGCCCGGGAACAGGGATTGATCGTGTGTGCCCACACCTTTGACCGGGCGCCGGGAGAAAAGGATTTTGCCCTGACCACCCTAAGCGAGCGGGAAACGCTGCTCAAAGCGGCGGGGGCGGACCGGGTGGCGGTGAGCGCCTTCAACGAGGATATGCGGCGCATGGCCGGCGATGATTTTTTCCGCGGCATTGTGCTGGGCAGCCTGAACGCCCGCCATGTGGTCTGCGGCGACGATCACCGTTTCGGCTACCGGGGCGGCTGGGGCGTGAAGGAGCTGGAAGCGCTGTGCCGGGAAGCGGGCGTGGGGCTTACGGTATGTCCGCCGGTTGCTCTTCCTGACGGCATCCGGGTGTCCAGCACCGCCATCCGCAAAGCCATTTTGGCGGGGAACGCTCCCTTGGCGGAGGAAATGCTGGGACGGCCCTTGTCCCCTGAACTGCGAGAAATGATGAATCACAGGTAGGAAGTAGGAGGTAGGAAGTAGGAGGTTTATTATTGTCGAGAACGGCAGCTTTTCGCTTTTGTGAACAAGATAAAACCTCCTACTTCCTACCTCCTACCTCCCACTTCCTTATATGCGTGCCGCATAATTGCAAAAACGGAAAGGAAACGCTTGCTTAATCGGCAAAAACAGAGTAAAATAAGTATCAGCAAATCAATTGAACAGGAGGAACGGGTATGTACAAGAAGGTTATCGACACCGCCAAGGAAAAAATGATCAAGACCAAGGAATTCTATCAGAAGGATATGCTGTCCCTGCGGGCGGGCCGCGCCAATCCCCAGATCCTGGACCGCATCGTGGTGGATTATTACGGCACCGCCACCCCGCTCAAGCAGATGGGCAACATCAACAGTCCCGAACCCCGCCTGCTGACCATCGCCCTGTGGGACCCCAAGGCCATTCCCCTGGTGGAAAAGGCCATCCAGAAGAGCGACCTGGGCATGAACCCCTCCAACGACGGCAAGCTCATCCGTCTGGTGGTGCCTGAGCTGAACGAGGAACGCCGCAGGGAGCTGACCAAGGTGGTGCGCAAGGGCGCGGAGGAAGCCAAGGTGGCCATGCGCAACACCCGGCGCGACGCCATGGAGCAGATCAAGAAGCTCAAGAAGGATTCCCAGATCACCGAGGACGATCAGCGCAAGGCCGAGGACGAATTGCAGAAGCTGACCGACGCCCAGATCAAGGACGTGGATAAGATCGCGGCGGAAAAAGAAAAGGAGATCATGGAAGTCTGATGCGGAATATATTGGGCCGCCCGCTGGGGGAGGCCCTTTCTTCCCTTTCCCCGGAGGAAGCGCCGCCTCGCGTCGTGGAAACCGCCGCCCCCCGCCGGGACGGTCAAACGCGGCAGGAGGGCACGCTGCGGGTAGTGGCCTGCCGGGAGGGGGTATGGATCGCGGCCCGGTTTCTTGATTCCATTCCAGAAAGGAAAAACGAAGCATGAATACATCCGCCCTTCCCCGGCACGTGGCGATCATCATGGATGGCAACGGGCGCTGGGCCAAGAAGAACGCCCTGCGGGTGGCTTTGGGCCATCGCAAGGGCGTGGAAGCCCTGCGCGCCATCATCCGGGAAAGCAGCGATATCGGCATTGAGGCCCTGTCGCTGTACGCCTTTTCCACGGAAAACTGGCGGCGCTCCCCGGAAGAGGTGGAAGCCCTCATGGGGCTGCTGCTGGAGTATTTCACCAAGGAAATCGACGAGCTGGATGAAAATCGGGTGTGCATCCGCATCTTAGGCGATAAGGACGGCATGCCGGAAAAGCAGCGTCAGGCGCTGATCAAGGCCGAGGAACGAACGAAAAACAACACGGGCTTAAAGCTCAATATCGCCATCAACTACGGCAGCCGGGCGGAGCTGGCACGGGCGGCGCGCATCCTGGCCGAAAAAGCCGTCCGGGGCGAAATACGTCCCGAGGACATTACCGAACAGGCCCTTGCGGACGAACTGTACACCAAGGGTCTGCCGGATGTGGATCTTTTGATCCGCACCAGCGGGGAAATGCGGCTGAGCAATTTCCTTTTGTACCAGTGCGCTTACGCCGAGTTTGTGTTCCCTACGGTGCTGTGGCCGGACTTTGATCTGGCCGCCTATCATGAAGCGCTGGCCGCTTTCGGCAGCAGGGATCGGCGTTTTGGAGGACGGAAAACATGATCAAGCGAACGATCACGGGCCTTGCATTGACCGCCGTGCTTTTTCTCGCCCTGTGGGGCGGGGGGCTTTGGTTCGCCGTGCCCTGCGTCATCACCACCAGCCTTTCCTTCTATGAAATGATCCGGGCTACGGTGCAGGCGGGGCATGATCCCGTGCAGTGGCCCTGCTGGCTGTGCTTCGCCCTCTCTATTCCTCTGTACCACTATTATGGCAGCGTGGCGCTGATGATGCCGCTGGTGGGCGGCACGTTCATGCTCATTTCCATGACGGTGATCTTCCGCAAGGAACCCAAATTGGAGGACATCACAGTGTCCTGCCTGCCGCTGGTGAGCGTGCTGCTGCCGGGCATGTGCATGTTAGGGCTGCAAAAAGCGCCGGGCCAGATGAACCAATCCATGCTGCTGGTGCTGGCCTTCGGCGTGCCCCTGTTCGGGGATACTATGGCCTACTTTATCGGCAGCCATTTCGGCAAGCGGAAGCTGTGCCCCGCGGTGAGCCCCAATAAATCCATCGAGGGCGCGGCGGCGGGCCTGGGTGGCAGCGTGATTTGGTCCCTGGCGACAGCGGGCGTTTTTTCCGCGTTCGTTTCCATTCCGCCCCTGTGGCATTTCCTGGTGCTGGGCTTGCTGGGCGGCGTAGCCGGGCAGATGGGCGATCTGTTTGCGTCCCTGGTGAAGCGCCACTGCGGCATCAAGGATTTCAGCAACATTATTCCCGGCCACGGCGGCATGATGGACCGGCTGGACAGCGTATACTGGACGGCGGTCATTATCTACGTGTATTACAATTTCGCCGCGCATTGGTTCGCGGCGTGACGGAAAAGGGATGGGTGAGGTCATGAAACGCGGCATCGCCATTTTGGGCAGCACCGGTTCCATCGGCAAACAGGCCATTGAAGTGATCGGGCTGCACCCCGACCGCTTTTTTGTAACGGCGCTTACCGCCCACAAGAACGCGGCGCTGCTGTTTGAGCAGGTAAGGAAACTGCGGCCCCGGCTGGCGGCGCTGACCGGCGTTTCGGAGCCGGTGGAAGTGCCCGGCGACCTGAATTTCTGCGAATTCCGCTTCGCCCCCCAGGCCCTGGCGGAGGTGGCGCGGGAAGCGGAAGGGCAGGACGTGCTGGCCGCCGTGGTGGGCATGGTGGGCTTAAAATCCGTCATGGCCGCCCGGCAGGCGGGCAAGCGGGTGCTGCTGGCGAACAAGGAAACCCTGGTGGCCGGGGGCGAAATGGTGATGAACGCCTGCCCGACGGGCACACTATTGCCTGTGGACAGCGAGCACAGCGCCATTTTCCAGTGTTTGCAGGGGGCGGGACCCAATAAGTATGAAAAAATCCTGCTGACGGCCTCCGGCGGGCCCTTCCGCACCTGGGACAGGGAGCGGGTCAAAACCGCCACGGTGGCGGAGGCGCTGGGCCATCCCACCTGGAATATGGGCGCGAAAATCACCATCGATTCGGCGTCCATGTTCAATAAGGCGCTGGAAATCATCGAGGCCAAGTGGCTGTTCAGCGCCCGGCCCGAGCAGATTCAGGTGGTCGTCCATCCCCAGAGCATCGTCCATTCCGCCGTGGAATTCAAGGACGGGGCGGTGATCGCACAAATGGGCGTGCCGGATATGAAGCTGCCCATCCTGTACGCCATGACGTACCCGGAAAGGCTGGAAACGGGCAGTAAACCCCTGGATTTATTTGCTGTCGCTCAACTGACCTTTGAACGGCCCGACCCGGAAAAGTTCCCGGCCATTCGCATGGCGTATGAGGCGCTGAAAGCGGGGGGCGCGGCTTGCTGCGTGCTGAACGCCGCCAACGAGGAAGCGTGCTACGCCTTCCTGCGGGGAGAAATCCCCTTTGGCCGCATCCCCGAAATCGTGGAAGCTACATTGCAGAAGCACGGCGGCCTGCCCGCCCGGAATTTGGACGATATTGACCGGGCAGACGCGCTGGCGAGGGAAACGGCGGGGAAGCTGCTGAATGGTTAAGAGTTAAGAGTTGAGAGTTGAGATGGGATAGTCTCTTTATTCATAAAATCGCGGCACGGGGAATCAAGATAGGAAAGAGGATTATTGTAGTTTCCCGAGGTGTTTTTCAGGAAGGGGGTCTGGGGGAAACCTGCTTTTTTCAAAAAAGCGGGTTTCCCCCAGCATCTCCTCCAACTTAGGAGGTTCTATGACGGTTTTGTATGTGTTGGCCGCCATCGTGATGTTAGGCGTGATGGTGACGGTACACGAGGCGGGGCATTTTTTCGCGGCCCGGCTGACGGGCATTCCGGTGAAGGAGTTTTCCATCGGCATGGGGCCGAAGCTCCTGTCCTGGAAGCGGAAAAAGCATGAAACCCAGTTTTCCCTGCGGCTGATTCCCGCCGGGGGCTACTGCATGTTTTACGGCGAGGACGATACCGAGGGCAAGGAAGCGAAGGAGGATCCCCGTTCCATCGGCAAGTTCGCCCCGTGGCGGCGGATGGTGACCATTTTCATGGGTCCCGCCATGAATTTTGTGCTGGCGCTGATCGTGGCGGCGGCGCTGTTCGGGGCCGTGGGAGAGGATAACGGGTATTTCGTCGCGCCAAAGGTGCTGACTGTGGACGCGGGCAGCCCGGCGGAGCAGGCGGGCATCTTGCCCGGCGACAGCTTAGAAACGGTGAACGGCCAAAGCGCCTTGGGGGTCACGGAGGACGGAACGGTCTGGAACCTGACGGTGCTGATCAATGCCTATCAGGAGGGCGGGGAACCGCTGACGGTGGGGGTGCGCAGGGGAGAGGAGCTGCTTTCCGTGCAGCTGTCGCCGCGATTCAGCGAAGCGGAAAAGCGCTATCTCATGGGCGTGAGCCTGAACCCCGGTTATGTGCCGGTGTATACCCCCGTGAGCGTGTTCCGGGCCGTGGAATTGGGCGCGGATTACTGCGTGCGGGCAGCGGGGGCCATCATCGAGGCATTGAGAAACCTGATCACCACCGGCGCGGGGCTGGAGCAGACGTCCGGTCCGGTGGGCATCGTGAAGCTGATCGCCGAGGAAACCCAGAAATCCGCCGCCGAATCCGCGGAGAGCGCGTTCATCACCTACGGTCAGCTTTTGGTGCTGATCTCGGTGAACTTGGGCCTGTTCAACCTGATCCCCATCCCCGGCCTGGACGGCAGCCGGCTGGTGTTCCTGCTCATCGAGGCCATCCGCCGCAAGCCCGTGCCCCAGAAGGTGGAGGCCTACGTGCATATGGCGGGGTACGTGCTGCTGTTCGGCCTGATGATCGTGATGACATATAAAGATGTGCTGAATATTTTCCGGTAAACAGGGTACTTGTTTGATGAACGGAGGATGCATTATGGGCGCGGCAAAACAGGTAAAGGCGGGCAGCGTGCTGATTGGCGGCGGCGCGCCTGTTTCCATTCAATCCATGACCAATACGGACACGAGGGACGTGCCCGCCACCCTGGATCAGATCAAGCGGCTTTCGGCGGCGGGGTGCGATTTGGTGCGCGTTTCGGTGTACGACCGGGCGTGCGCCGGGGCCGTGCGGACGCTGGTGGATCAAAGCCCGGTGCCGCTGGTGGCGGACATTCATTTTGACCACACTTTGGCTATCGCCTCCATGGAAAACGGCATCCACAAAATGCGCATCAACCCCGGCAACATCGGCAGCGCGGAGAAGGTGCGCCGGGTGGCCGACTGCGCCAAGATGCATCATGTGCCCATCCGCATCGGGGTCAACGCCGGGTCGCTGGAAAAGGATATTCTGGCGAAGTACGGCGGCCTCACCCCCCAGGGCATGGTGGACAGCGCCCTGGGCCACGTGAAGCTGCTGGAGGAAGCGGGTTTTGACGATATCGTGATTTCCCTGAAAGCCAGCGACGTGCCCACCACCGTGGCGGCCTACCGGCTGATGCATAAAGTATGCGATTATCCTCTGCATTTGGGCGTCACCGAAGCGGGCTTGCCGGGCCAGGGCACGGTGAAAAGCGCCATCGGCATCGGGGCGCTGCTGCTGGACGGCATCGGCGATACGGTCCGCGTGTCCCTCACCAGCGACCCGGTGGACGAACCCCGAGCCGCCCTGGAAATCCTTCGTGCTTTGGGCCTGCGCAAGGGCATCCGCTTCGTGTCCTGCCCCACCTGCGGCCGCACCCAGATCAACGTAATGGGCATTGCCCAGCGGGTGACAAAAGAATTTGCCGATATTGATTTGCCCGTCACCGTGGCGGTCATGGGCTGCGTGGTCAACGGCCCCGGCGAGGCCCGGGACGCGGACATCGCCCTCTGCGGCGGCAAGGACTGCGGCGAATTGTTCATCCACGGCAAGCCCGTGAAAAAGCTCACCGGCGATCTGGCGGAAGGGTTTGTGCAGGCGGTGCGAGCGTATCTTTCTTCCTTTGCTGCGAAATGATAAAGGAGACTGACGGGAGAATCGGCTGTTGTAAAAGGAGCAACGATGAGGAAGAATGGCTGCGTGGCAGTAGGCAATACGGAAATGTACTATGTTTCTTTTGGCAATGGCAATAAGAAACTGGTTGTTTTGCCGGGACTGTCGGACGGATTGGCGACCGTGAAAGGAAAGGCGTGGATTCTTTCGCTGCCTTATAAGAAATTCTTCAGTGACTATACAGTGTATATGTTCAGCAGAAAGAACGAAATGCCGGAAGGATACGCCATAAGGGATATGGCAAATGACCAGGTTATGGCAATGAAGAACCTGGGAATTGATCAGGCGTGTTTGCTCGGGGTCTCCCAGGGCGGCATGATTTCACAATATATCGCCATAGATCATTCGGAGATGGTGACAAAGCTGATCCTCGCGGTCACGGCTCCGAACGCGAATGCCATAGTGAAGGAAACGGTTTCAAACTGGATCGGTATGGCAAATCGGGGGGATCATACGGCGCTGATGGCTGATACCGCCGAAAAGATGTATTCGGAAGAATACCTGCGGAGAAACAGAAAGTATTTTCCTCTGATCGCCAAATTTACGAAGCCTTCCGGCTACGACCGGTTTTTGAAAAATGCCCGGGCAATCCTGGGCTTTGATTCGCGTAAGGAGTTATCAAAGATCAACTGTCCTACGCTCATTATAGCGGGAAGCGACGATCATACTGTTGGGAACGATGCGGCTTTTGAATTGAACAGAGGAATTGCCAACAGTGAGCTGTTTGTATACGATGGGCTTGGACATGGTGTTTTTGAAGAAGCGAAGGATTTTTATGACAGGGTTTTAGAATTTTGCAATCAATGAATTCCGGCGTTTCAAGTTGCTTTTCTTTCCTTGTTTGAAAACAGATGAATTGGGAAGTGCGCATGACATACGAAGAATTACTACGCAGCGTCACCCAGGCTTTGCCCGAAACGGAAGGCAAGATCGCCATTGAACGGGTGCGGTTTTGCAAAAGCGAGAACAAAGCGTATTATTCCTTTCTCTCCGACGTGCTGATCGGGGAGAAGGGCTTTTTCATCATGAAGAACGCCCTGGGCAAAGCGTTCCCGGGGCTGAAATTTTCCCTGCGGGTGGCGAGTCCCTCCCTGGCGAAGGCGTTTTTGGAAAACCCCGATAAATACTGCGCGCCGCTGAATCATTTCCTGATCCGCCATTATCCGGCGGCGGCATCCTGGGAGTTCGATATGCGCTGGGCGCCGGGCAACGGCCGGGTCACCCTGGAAATGCCGGACGAGTTTTCCGCCCGTTATCTGGAAAAGCAGGGCGTGCGGGATCAGCTTGCCGCCGTGATCCACGACGTGTTCCGGGTGGACACGGAAGTGGCCCTGCGGGTGTGCGGCGACGAGGAAAAGCGGCTGCAGGAACTCAAGCAGGAACGGGCGGAGCAGGACCGGGTGGCCGCCGAGCGCGCCCAGCGGTACGAGGAAATCGCCGCCCAGGCGGCGGCCGCAGCGGAAAAGCCCAAGGAAAAGGACAACCGCATCAAGGGCCGCCCCATCAACGACCCGCCGATGCCCATCAAGGGCCTGACGGACGATACGGGGCTTGTGGTCGTCCGGGGCAAGGTATTGTCAGCCGAGGACAAGGAGATTTCCGGCGGCGAAATGGTGCTGCTTTCCTTCCTGGTCACGGACTTTACCTCCACCATTCGCTGTAAGGCGTTCCTGCGCTATCACGCCCGCGCCCGGAAGGACGAGGAACCCGCGCCCATTACCGATGAAGAGCGCGAGGCGGTCAAAAAGGTGGTCAAGGCCATCAAGCCCGGCATGGGCATCATCGTGCGAGGCGATACCCAGTACGATAAGTTTTCTCATGAAACGGTGGTCATGGTGCGGGATATGTCCGCCTGCGACCTGCCCGTGCGCATGGATACCGCCGAGGAAAAGCGCATCGAACTGCACCTGCATACCCAAATGAGCAACATGGACGCCGTGGCCTCCGCCACCGCCCTCATCGAACGGGCGGCCAAGTGGGGCCACGAGGCCATCGCCGTTACCGATCACGGCGTGGTGCAGGCCTTCCCCGAAGCCTTCGGCGCGGCCAAGAAAAACGGCATCAAGCTGCTGCCCGGCGTGGAAGGGTATTTGACCGACGACGACGACGTGGTGACCGGGGACAGCGATTTGCCCATCGACACCCCCGTGATCGTGCTGGACTTTGAAACTACGGGCCTCAATACCGCCAAGGACCGCATCATCGAAATCGGCGCGGTGAAGCTCATGAACGGCCAGGTGGTGGACAGCTACGGGGAGCTGATCGACCCCGGCATGCTGCTGCCCCCCCGGATCACCGAAATCACCCACATCACCGACCAAATGCTCCGGGGCCAGCCCACCATCGCGGAGGCCATGCCCAAATTGCTTGCGTTCATGGACGGCTGCCCCATCGCCGCCCACAACGCCAAGTTCGACTGCGCCGTGCTGGACAGCGAATTGAAGCGCTTGGGGATGACCTACGACGTGCCCCATTTGGACACCCTCACCCTGGCCCGGAAGCTGTACCCCGAATTGAAAACCCACAAGTTAGGCAGCGTGTGCAAGCGCTTAGGCGTGTCCCTCAAGGACGCCCACCGGGCCGTCAACGACGCCGCCGCCACCGCCCAATGCTTAGCCCGCATGATCGACGACGCCAAAAAGAAGGGCGCGGAAAAGCTGCGGGATTTGAACGACGTGTCCACCGGCTACACCCTGGGCAATTCCTGGCACATCGTGTTGCTGGCCGCCAGCCAGGACGGCATGACCAACCTGAACCACATGATTTCGGAAAGCCACCTGAAATACTTCCGCCGCAAGCCCCACATTCCCCGCGCCGTGCTGCAAAAGTACCGCAAGGACGTGATCGTGGGCAGTGCCTGCGAATCGGGCGAGCTGTTTTCCGCCATGGTGGACGGAGCCACGGACGAAAAGCTTGGCAAAATCGCCCGGTTCTACGACTATCTGGAAATTCAACCCATCGGCAACAACGAATTCCTGCTCCGGGAAGGCCGGGTGGGAAGCGAAGAGGATTTGCGGGAATACAACCGCCGCATCGTGCGCTTGGGTGAAAAGCTGGGCCTGCCGGTGTGCGCCACCGGGGACGTGCATTTCCTGGACCCGGAGGACGCCATTTTCCGCTCCATCATCCAGGCGGGCCAGGGCTTTTCCGACGCAGACCATCAGCCGCCCCTGTATTTCAAGACCACCGACGAAATGCTCAAAGAATTTTCCTACTTGGGCAAGGAAAAAGCCTACGAGGTGGTCATTAAAAACCCCAAGCTCATTGCCTCCCGCATCGGGGACGTGGGCCTGTTCCCCAAGCATCCCGAAGGCAAAACCACCTTCTCTCCCTTCTGGCCCGAAGCGGAAAACGATATCAAATCTTTGACCTACGGCACAGCCCACCGGCTCTACGGCGACGAGCTGCCGGACATCGTGCAGAAGCGCATCGACAAGGAATTGAACGCCATCGTGGGCTACGGCTACTGCACCCTGTATTCCATTGCTCAGAAGCTGGTGAAAAAGTCTTTGGCGGACGGGTACGTGGTGGGCAGCCGTGGCAGCGTGGGTTCCTCCTTCGTGGCCTTCCTCACCGGCATCACGGAAATCAATTCCCTGCCCCCTCATTACCGCTGCGAAACCTGCCGCAAGGCCGATTTCGATATTCCGCCCCAGTACACCATCGGCGTGGACCTGCCGGATAAAAAATGCCCGGTGTGCGGAAATCCCCTGGTGAAAGACGGCTTCGACATCCCCTTTGAAGCCTTCCTTGGCTTCAAGGGCGACAAGGTGCCGGATATCGACCTGAACTTCTCCGGCGAATACCAGCCCACGGCCCACAACTATGTAAAAGAACTGTTCGGCCCGGAATACGTGTTCCGGGCGGGCACCATCGGCACCTTGGCGGAAAAAACGGCTTACGGCTACGTGCTGAAATACTTGGAAGAACGGAACATGACCGTTTCCGACGCGGAAAAGGAGCGCCTGGCGGCGGGCTGCGTGGGCGTCAAGCGCACCACGGGCCAGCACCCAGCTGGCATGGTGGTGCTGCCCAAGCAATACGATATCTGCCAGTTCACCGCCGTGCAGCACCCGGCGGACGATACCGAATCGGAAACCGTCACCACCCATTACGATTTCGGCTCCATGCACGACATTCTGGTGAAGCTGGACATTTTAGGCCACGATGATCCCACCATGCTGCATATGCTGGAAGAGCTCACCGGGGTGAACTTCCGCAAGATCCCCCTGGACGATAAGGGCGTCATGAGCCTCTTTTCCTCCCCCAAGGCCTTAGGCGTCACCAAGGAGGAAATCAACTGCAACACCGGCACCTTCGGCGTGCCTGAATTCGGCACCGCCTTTGTGCGCCAGATGTTAGAGGACACCCACCCCTCCACCATGCAGGAGCTGATCCGCATTTCCGGCCTGTCCCACGGCACCGACGTGTGGCTGGGCAACGCCAAGGATTTGATCGACAAGGGCATCGTGCCCCTTTCCCAATGCCTTTGCACCCGCGAGGACATCATGAACCAGCTCATGCAGCAGGGCGTGCCCGCCAAAATGGCCTTTGACACCATGGAATTTGTGCGCAAGGGCAAGGGCCTCAAGCCCGAAATGGCCGACGCCATGCACGAGCATCACGTGCCCGCCTGGTTCGAGGAAAGCTGCCGCAAAATCAAGTACATGTTCCCCAAGGGCCACGCCGCCGCCTATGTGACCATGGCCCTGCGCGTGGCCTACTACAAGGTGTATTACCCCCAGGCCTACTACGCCGCCTACTTCACCATTCGCGGCGACGGCTTCGACGCCTGCACCATGATCCTGCCCATCGACCAGCTTCGCCAAAAACTCAAAGAGGCGTACCAGGCCGACCAGGAAAAGAAAACCACCGCCAAGGACAAGGACGCCATCACCGCCATGGAATTGGTGTTGGAAATGATGGCGAGGGGCTACTATTTCCTGCCCGCAGACCTCTACAAAAGCGATGTGAAGCGCTTCATTCCCGAAGGCGAAAAGGGCCTCCGCGTGCCCTTCACCGCCCTGGGCGGCCTCGGCGAAGCCGCCGCCCAGGGCATCGTGGACGCCCGCAGCGAGCCCTTCATTTCCGTGGAGGACCTGAAAAACCGGGGCAAAGCCTCCAGCGCCGTCATCGACCTGCTCCGCGATCACGGCTGCCTGAAAGATTTGGCCGAAACCAATCAGGTGACTTTGTTCCAATTGTAGGACTATACTGGGGCCTCCGCGGCCCCAGACCCCGCGCCAAAGGACTTCGTCCTCTGGACACCATGAGGCGAATTGGCTAAAACAAAAAAACAGGCAATGTTCGCCTGTCGCAAGGAGATAATGAAATATAGCGGGCTTCTGGCCCATAGAAAGCCTGGGAACCCCCAGGGAAAAACAATGCTTTCCCCTGGGGGTTCCCTCTGGCTTTCACCGGATGCCTTGCATCCGGTCAGGCGACTTTCAGCCGCCGGGCCAGAAGCAAACCGTCTCCGTACCTTTCTTTCGTCGGCTTTTCATTCCCATAGACTGTCTATCTCTGCATAAAGCTTCGCATTCTGTTTTCTTGACCATCCTCCAAACTGTTCATTATAGCTCGTATGTAATATTTCTTTATCTTCAATACCTCTTTCTTCTTGCAAATAGGCAATGAACATTTTGAGAATTTCCAAATAAACCGCTCTATCCTCGATAACAATTCTGTGGCAATTAATACGCCATGGCTGCTTAGAAATCCAGCCTGAATACAAGTCATTCAACTCAGGAACGATGAAATCCACAACGCCGCCAATGCCTACATCTGCAAGTGGATGTTTATTCTGCGATGGATACTTGCAGATAAGCACATGCAATAGTAGATGTTCCAAGTAGTCGCAATAAACAATGTTTTCTTTCAACTGCCATTCATAAGGGCAATTCTCTGCCACTTCTTTCGTTGACAACAGGATCATTTTATCTTCTGCCTTGTGATGAGCAATTAACCCATCGGATGTCCTTGATACTTTGTTGTTTTTGTTAAATGCCCTTGTCATGTAATCGGCTCGACCAACCCCATATTTCCCCTGTAGGTAGTCGCAGTATTCCAAGTAGGTCATACTCTTTACATTTTCAAATTCTGTCATCTTCATCTGCTTTCAATCTCCTTTCAAAGCGCAGAGCTTATTGTCGAGATGAAGATAACAGAAATTATGTGTTCTTATTAAGAACGATTTTCGGGATTTAGAGTTTCTTAAGCGTAGTCGCTGTGAAAAGTTTCCTCATATTCTGAATGCGCTTCGGTGTCCACTCTTTCTTTTCCCAAATTGAGAAGATATCATAATAACGGAAAAATGAAGCCCAATCAGGCAAACTCGATTCGGTTCTAAACCAATCTTTATACATTGTCCCGTCATCACAATAAACAGTCTCCTTGTATTGAACGCCTAACACAATGAGTTCTTTAATCAGAGTTCTAAGCTCCTCCTTCACATGAGAAGGCGCTTCCTTATCAAACAAGCCCGCTGCAAAACATAATCGTTCACGAATCATCCTACTCTGTGTAGACACCCAGCCAGTAAACATTGACTCAATTTCCACATTTCCGCAAAGAAGATTCAAATCTGACTGATTGACCTCATCTATATCGTTTTCTTCCATGATGCGGGATATATAGTAAAACAGGTCTACAGGATAATGCCATTCAAACGTAAAGAAGGCGATTGAGTAAAAGACCATATCAAAATCACTGTTCTTTGATTTTCTGATCATATCTTCCACAAAATCATCATATTGAGAAAAGATATCTTGAAACCGGGTATTCGATATCTTTTTGGAATCGCTGATACGATTCTCTACTATGGCTTTTATTATATCTAAATTGTGGATGTTTTGATGCTCGAAGTAGTTCATTTCTGTCAGGCGATGCCCTTTAAGCTTCTTATCAATACCATCCATAGATACATCAACAAATTTGTGCCCCGGCGGTAACTCCTGCCCAGAAAGATCTATTTCTCTTTTTTTATATTTTAGAACATATTTCATAATTCTCGATTGAAGCATTCGCTCATCATCAGTATCATGTTTTTTCCTGAAATGCCTCAAGGAATACTCAGGATCAGCATAGTCATAAGAATACTTGATGTACTCCATGATAATATAACCTGCCATCCCAAGCACCCATTCCATATCTACTTCATCCTCATAGCCAAATAAAAAGCCGCGTTGTTCCGCAGGAAGGTGCCCCAATGAAGCAATTATATCTCTAAAAAGATAATCCATCCTATCTGTAAAATGTGAAGAAATCTTTTGCATTGTAATCACCTATCATTATTTTCAGTTATCGTATTCGTCAGCTCACGCATGAGGACAATAACGATATGCAGAATCCGCGCCGGAATGTTTTTCAGCAGGATTTCAGTTTGCTGCCTTTCGCTCATAACCGAATCACCTCCCGGCTTTCTGAATCAATTTTACAGTATTTTGCGCTCCGCTGCAAGCATTTCTGATTTTTCCGAGTGAATAAGGCGTTGTAAAAAAACAATCCTCATGAGTAACTATTCAGTCCAGCCCGAATAATACTCCAACAGCACCACCCCGGAAGGCAGCAACAATGGCATCAAAAGAAGAGACGCCATGAAGAGCCGCCGAG
>CAJOJQ010000041.1 GCA_905234985.1 uncultured Christensenellaceae bacterium | reverse complement strand
TCCCCATAGCTCCTCTTGCTATGGTTTATTATTCGACATCACTGCCCAGTTTACCTTTTGGAATTTTATGTTAATTTGTGGGTGGACTGGACAGTTACATTTTTGTTTATCATTCGAGATTTCGTAAAATTCGCATTTTGCCGCGGATTGGCAATGAGTATTGTAAAATGGAGAACGTGGATTCTTGCAAATTCTGCTTTTTCCTGTTCCTTCGTGGAATCTGCAATACGATGGATGGCGTCTCGCCCCTTTGGCCTTGAGTGTTTCCAAATGTGCGGATACTCCCTGCATATCTCGTACACGCAATACAACCACCTCCCTTTTTTGTTTTACAAGCTACGATACATATGTCATATATACTATAGCTCAAATAGCCTATAATGTCAAGCTCAACTGAAATATTTTCTGCGTTTCATTTTGTGGGTATTATAAGACCAGGAGGTGATAGCGTGGATGTGACAGGACGGCTTCAACAGTTGATGGATGAGCGGGGATGGACTATTTATCGGGTTGCTAAAGAAGCGGATATTCCTTGGTCAACGGTACGCAATCTTTTCAGGAGAAATACGGAACCATCTATTGCCACGCTTGAATGTATCTGCAAGGGCATGGGCATGACTTTGCCTCAATTTTTTGACGTGGACAATCAAATGGGCTTAACAGACGAACAGCGGCAGCTTATCAACCAATGGAGCAGGCTGAACGACCGCGACAAGCGGCTGGTCAGCGAATTGGTGGACGCGCTGAATGAAAAGGCATAAATCTTTGGCCGAAAAGGATGATCGGTTTTTCTGTATCCGTCACCTTCCCAGCGGGAGGTGTTTTTCTTTTTTCTGTATATTTATGCTGCCGCGCTGTATGGAAAGGATGTGTTAGCCTGCCGTCAAGCTGTAGGGGCGGATAATATCCGCCCGCCCTTGCAACCTGTTGATTTTCCTGGATTTCCAGGCATTTGTGACGTTCAGCTATTGCGGGCGGACGAACCGCCGATGACCGCCTGTGGCGGAAATTTCATCGGCGGTGAGATCAGGCGAAAAGGAGCAATCTCCCCATGAAGGGGAGTTGCGACTATTGAGCCTGCGGGAATGATCCGCCCCTACGGTCGATCACCAAACTTATCGCATAAACCCAAATTGAACGAAGGCGATTGTTTCGGCCCAATGATGCCCCGAAATCGGCGAAAAACGAACAAGCGGAATAGACGTGTGAAAAGATAAAAATACAAAAGTCTTTTGACTTCCAAAAATGAGAATAAATGTGCTATAATCAAAACAACTTCATTCACAAGAACGGAGGTCAAACTATGCTGAAAAGAATCCTTTGCTGGGCTTTGGTCATGATGTTGACGATGGGAGGATGTGCCGCAATGGGCGAGAACGTATATTTTTCTAACGCGGAGCAGGCGGAATGGTATCAGGACATGCTGAAGGACGGCATGATGTCCCTGGGGAACAACCGGCGCTTGAAGAACGTGATCCGGCGGGCGCGGGCGGGGGAGGAAATCACCCTCGCCACCATCGGCGGCTCCATTACGGAGGGCGCGGGGGCGAAAACGTATCAGGAATGTTACGCTTCCCGGTTCGCACGTGGATTCGCGGCCCGGTACGGCGCGGGGGACGGGAGCAACGTGCATTTCGTCAACGCCGGGGTGGGCGGCACGCCCTCCACCTTTGGCCTCATGCGCTATCAGCGGGACATTGTGGACCGGGTCAAGGATGCCGACGGCCTGCCCGATTTGGTGATCGTGGAGTTTTCCGTCAACGATTACCAGGAACCCACCGGTCACCGGTGCTTTGAATCGCTGGTGAAAACCATCCTGTCCCAGCCCAACGACCCGGCGGTGATCTTGCTGTTCGCGGTGTTCCAGGGCGGGTTCAATTTGCAGGACGAGCTGAAAAAGATTGGCGAAGCCTACGACCTGATGATGGTTTCCATCAAGGACGCCGCTTACCCCCACGTGGGCAAAGAATGGACGGCGGAGGAATTTTTCTTTGACCAATACCATCCCACCTCCTTCGGCCACGGCATCATGGCGGACTGCCTGCTGGCGGCGGTGGAGGCGGCCAACGCCCGGGAAACCAGCGCGCAGGACGTCGATTTGAACGTGGAACCGGCATACGGCACGGATTATATGGGGCTGATCACCCTGTACGGCAAGGGCGACTGGCCGGACACTGTAACCGTCGAAAAGGGCGGCTTTCTCCATGATGATACCCAGTCCTACAACAACCTGCCCATCGGCCGGGTGTGCGGGCAGAATTTCTGCCACTTTGAAACAGATTCCGCGGAACCCCTGCGGGTGACGGGCAAGTTCAAAAAGCTGCTGATCGCCTGGCGGGCTACCGCCGAGGCCCGGTTCGGCACGGCGGAAATCGTGGTGGACGGCAAGGTGAAGCGCACGCTGACCGGCGGGGACAGCAAATGGGGCCAAAGCGAAGTGGTGATGATCTGGGACAGCCGCACCGAGGCGGAGGATCACGTGCTGGAGATCCGCATGGCCGAGGGGGCGCAGGAAAAGCGATTCACGATCACTGCTATTGGGATCGTGCAGTAACGCAGTACATAGGAGAGTTGAGAGCGGAGAGTTGAGATTTATTTTGCTGAACAATTCGGCTTGCATATTTCGCAGACTCTATCATCTCAACTCTCAACTCCCAACTCTCAACTCTTGTTGCCAATATCGGCCTTTCAATATCGCAGCAATAACAGGCCCGTCCAAATCGGGCATGGAATGTCGGGAAAAACGCGGGAAAAGATGGTACAATGACCACGCCAAGAGCAAAGGAGGCGGGCGCGATGCAGGGATGGATCGAAGGGTTTCAGGCGTCCATCGACTTCATGGAACAGCACCTGACGGAGCCGCTGGACATGGAAAAGATCGCCGGAAAGGCCCTGCTGTCGCCCTTCTACTATCAGCGGATGTTCGGGGCGCTGTGCGGCATGACGGTGGGCGAATATGTCCGCTCCCGCCGGATGACGCTGGCGGCCCAGGAGCTGGCGGCGGGACAGATCAGGGTGATCGACGTGGCGCTGAAATACGGCTACGATTCCCCGGACAGCTTCGCCAAGGCGTTCCAGCGGTTCCACGGCGTCACGCCGTCCCAGGCCCGGGAAAGCGGCGCGCCCCTGCGCTCCTTTGCTCCCATGCACATCAAAATCTCAATGGAGGGTGGAAAAATGTTGGAGTACAGCATCATGGAAAAGGCCCCGTTCACCGTGGTGGGCATGAAGCGCCGGTTCAATTCCGAAACCAGCTACCAGGAGGTACCCAAGTTCTGGCAGGAATGGATGCAGGACGAAAACAGACAACTCATGGGCATGTTCGGCCTGTGTACCGACGAAAACGGTAAGGAATTTGACTACTGGATCGCCGACATGTACGAACCTTGGAAGGATGTGCCCGAAGGATGCGAAACCCGCTTGATCCCCGGCGGACTGTGGGCGCAGTTTCCGTGCCGGGGTCCGCTGGTGGAGAGCTTGCAGCGCGTGAACACCCAGATTTGGAGCGAATGGCTGCCCAACCTGAAAGGATATTCCCTGGCCGGGAATTACAGCTTAGAGTTCTATATGCCCCCCGCCGAAAAACCGGAGGACAATGTGAACTATATCTGGATCCCCTTGAAGAAGGACTAAAAGAGAGCGTTCAGAGTACAGAGTTCAGAGTGCAGATTGATATAGCGAATGCTGTATGATCTGGACGCTGGACTTTTTTCTGTTGCGTGTATAAAAAACGGGGCAGGCCCGAAGGCTTGTCCCCGAATTGAAATTCCTTTGCTGCTTTCTCGGAAGGGGGTCTGGGGGAAACCGCTCTTTGGCATCCAAAGAGCGGTTTCCCCCAGAAAAACTCAATTACTTGACCACTAAGTTCAGCAGCCGTCCGGGTACATAGATGCACTTGACGATCTGCTTGCCGCCGATGAGGGCCTTGACGGCGTCCAGCTTGGGCAGTTCTTCCTGGGCAATTTCCTTCGTCAGGGTGATGGGCACCATGAGCTTGCCCTTCACTTTGCCGTTGAGCTGCACGGCGATTTCCACTTCGTCCCGCACCAGATACTTTTCATCGTATTGGGGCCAGGGCTGGGTATAAATGGGTTCGCCGTAGCCCTGCTCCTGCCAGATTTCCTCGCAGATGTGGGGGGAGACGGGGGAGAGCAGCAGCAGCAGCGCCTTGTATTCGCCGGGGGTGATGCTGCCCTTCTGATAGATTTCGTTCACCAGGGTCATCATTTGGGCGATGGCGGTGTTGAACTTCATCTTTTCAAAGTCTTCCGTCACCTTCTTGATGGTCTGGTGCATGGACACCTTCATATCCTCGCTGAAAGCGTCCGGGCAGCCTGCGGGAGCAATCATATCCTGCAAGCGCCACACGCGGTCCAGGAACTTGCGGCAGCCCCGGGCGCCGTTGGTACTCCACGGAATGGCCTGGTCGAAGGCGCCCATGAACATTTCATACATGCGGAAAGCATCCGCGCCGATCTCGGCGATGATCTCGTCGGGGTTCACCACATTGCCCCGGCTCTTGCTCATCTTTTCGCCGTCGGAGCCGAGGATCATGCCCTGGGCGGTGCGCTTGGCGTAGGGTTCGGGGGTGGGCACTTCGCCGATGTCGTAGAGGAACCGATGCCAGAAGCGGGAATAGAGCAGATGGCGGGTGACGTGTTCCATGCCGCCGTTGTACCAGTCCACAGGCAGCCAGTATTTGAGTTCCTCTTGGCTGGCGAAGGCCTGATCGTTGTGGGGGTCAACGTAGCGGAGGAAATACCAGCTCGAACCCGCCCACTGGGGCATGGTGTCGGTTTCCCGCTGGGCTGCCCCGCCGCACTTGGGGCAGGTGCAGTTCACAAAGCTGTCAATGCGGGCCAGGGGGGATTTGCCGTCGGTGCCGGGTTGGAAATCGTCGATTTCCGGCAGGCGCAGGGGCAGTTCTTCATAGGGCACGGCCACCACGCCGCACTTGGGGCAGTGAATCAGCGGAATGGGCTCGCCCCAGTAGCGCTGGCGGTTGAAGGCCCAATCCTTCATCTTGTACTGGACGCCGGCCCTGCCGATGCCTTTCTTTTCGATCTCTTCCAGCACCCGGGCGATAGAATCCTTCTTGTTGGTGTAGCCGTTCAGGAAGTCGGAATTGATCATTTCGCCGTCGCCGGTGTAGGCTTCCTGTTCGATGTCGCCGCCCTTGATGACCTCAACGATATCGATGCCGAATTTGTGGGCAAATTCCCAGTCGCGCTGATCGTGGGCGGGCACGGCCATGATGGCCCCAGTGCCGTAGCCCATCATGACGTAGTCGGAAATGAAGATGGGCACCACCTTGCCGGTGAGGGGATTCACGGCGGACAGGCCCTCGATCTTGAGGCCGGTCTTTTCCTTGGTCAGTTGGGTGCGCTCGAATTCGGTCTTCTTGGCGCACTCGTCCCGGTACGCCTGAATGGCTTCCATGTTCTTGATCTGCCCGGCGTACTTGTCGATGAGGGGATGCTCGGGAGCCATGACCATGAAGGTGACGCCGAACAGCGTGTCGGGCCGGGTGGTGTATATTTCCACCGTTTCACCGGTGCCCTCCAGGGGGAACTTCACGAACGCGCCGGTGGACTTGCCGATCCAGTTGATCTGCTGCTGCTTGATGTTTTCGGGATAATCCACCGTTTCCAGGCCCTGGAGCAGCTTGTCCGCGTAGGCGGTGATGCGCAGATACCACACGTCCTTGGGCAGCTGGATCACGTCGCCGTGGCAGATATCGCACTTGCCGCCCTGGCTGTCCTCGTTGGAAAGCACCACCTTGCAGGAGGGGCAGTAGTTCACCAGGGTCTTGTCCCGGAACACCATGCCGTGGTCGAACAGCTTTAAGAAAATCCACTGGGTCCACTTGTAGTAGTTGGGGTCGGTGGTGTCCACTTCCCGGCTGTAATCGAAGGAGAAGCCGATTTTTTTCAGCTGCTCCCGAAAGTGATCCACGTTCTGCTTGGTCACGATGGCGGGGTGGATGTTGTTCTTGATGGCGTAGTTTTCCGTGGGCAGGCCGAAAGCGTCCCACCCGATGGGGAACAGCACGTTAAAGCCCTGCATGCGGCGCATGCGGGAAATAATATCCATGGCCGTGTTGGACCGGGGATGGCCCACGTGCAGGCCGTGGCCGGAGGGATAAGGAAATTCGATCAGGCCGTAAAACTTCGGCTTGGTATGGTCTTTGCTGGCGGCGAACGCCTGATGATCGTCCCAGTATTTCTGCCATTTGGGTTCGATCTCGGCGGGTACATAGGGTTTCACCGGCATGGGAAAGCCTCCTTCCATCATTGCGGATTTATACATTATAATCAGAAACGCAATTTTTGTAAAGAGGCGGATTTCGGGGTTGTGGTTTAGATATGCTGGGGGGAAACCGCTCTTTGGAAGCCAAAGAGCGGTTTCCCCCCCAGACCCCCTTTCCGAGAAAGCTATAAAGGAATACCTGATGATCCTGCTGCATAGTTGATTGGCAGCGTTTTGGGCACTGATTTATGAACGAAACGTAAAAACCCGCATATTTTTCATGGACGATGCAGGGAAATCGCGTTTTGATGTGTTATAATGACAAAGAACCTGCGGAAGGGGGCTGGAAAATGGCGGGAAAGAGGTGTATAATATCTCTGTTTCCCATGCGCCGGGGGCTGATTGCCGTTTGCGCGGCGGCGGCGCTTCTGGTGATCCTGCTGTTTGCCTTGCTGCCCGGAGGGGACGCGCCCCGGGAAACGGACGCGCGCCTTGCGAAAGCGGGCGAGGGGCTGACGGATTATACCGTGACCCTGCGGCTGGACGATCAGGAAGACACCCTGGCCATCAGTGAAGTGATCCAATACCGCAACGATACGGGAGACGCCCTTTCCACCCTCATGGTGCGCACCTGGCTGAACGCCTTCCGGACAGAGGATACCAGCCCCGCCGCCTTGGAGGAAATGTACGATACCTGCTATTCCGAAGGCTTTTCCCCGGGCGGGCTGGAATTGTACGACGTGCTTTGGAACGGAGAGCGGGCCGCTTACGCCTTTGTGAATGAAGACCAAACGGCGCTGGAAATTCAAATTCCCACCCTGGAAAACGGCCAGCGGGGAGAGCTGACCCTGCGCTGCGTGGCCCATATTCCCGCCTGTGCTTACCGCACGGGCAAGGCGGGCCGGGATTACCAGTTGGGCAACGTGCTACCGCTGTTGTCCCTGTATCAGAACGGGGCCTGGCGCGCGGACGCGTACAGCCCTGTGGGGGATCCTTTTGTGAGCGCGTGCGCCCATTTCCATGTGACGCTATACGTGCCGGAGGGGTACGTGCCGGCCTGCTCCGCGCCCCTGACAAAAGGGGAAGACGGAGCCTGGCGGGGCGATTTGACTGCCGCACGGGATTTCTGCCTGTGTTTAAGCCCCGATTACGTGACGGCCTCGGGCCGTGCGGGTGAAACGGCGGTGTATTCCTGCGCGAAAACGGCCCAGGGAGCCAAGCGAGCGCTGGAATACGCGAAAAAGGCGCTGGAAACCTACGCCGGGCTGTATGGGGCCTATCCTTACCCGGCGTTTACTGTATGCGAGGCGGCCCTTCCGTTCAGCGGCATGGAATATCCCGGCCTGTGCATGATCGGGGCAGACAACTACCGGGAGGACAAGGCCGACACCTTAGAGCTGGTGGTGGCCCACGAAACGGCGCACCAGTGGTTTTACGCGACGGTTGGGTCGGATCAGGCCTTGCAGCCCTGGCAGGACGAAGCCCTGTGCGAATACGCCATGCTGCGCTACGTGTACGCCCGGTACGGCCAGGGCAGCTATGAAACCCTGAAATACTACCGGGCGGACGCGCCCATGCGGGAAAAGCTGTCCGGCAGCCTGACGCCCGGCAGCCCCGTCGACTTCTTTGGCAGCCTTGCGGACTACCGCACGGTGGTGTATGGCCGGGGGGCGGCGCTGCTGCTGGCCCTAAACGAACTGCTGCCCGGCGGCACAGACGGCTTTCTCAAAGCCTACGCAGAGGAATTTGCTTTCCGTTTCGCCACTCGGGCGGATTTTGAAGAAAGCCTGAATCGCTACGCGAAAATGGATCTTTCCCCGCTGCTGCTGGATTATCTGGATACAGTTATGGACGACTAAAGATACAGGAATGAGGAATAAAAGATGAAACCGCAGGAATGCTGCGTATTGATCCCTTCCCTTTCCCCGGATGAAAAACTGCCCGCCTATGTGAAGGAACTGCTGGCGGCGGACTTTGGGCTGATCCTGGTGGTGGACGACGGCTCCGCTCCGGAATACCAGCCCATCTTTGCCGAAATCGCGGGCTGGGATCGGTGCGCGGTGACGCATCACGAGGTAAACCGCGGCAAAGGCGCGGCTTTGCGCACGGGCTTTGCCTACATCAAGGAGAAAACGGCTCTGCGAGGCGTGCTTACCGCCGATTCCGACGGCCAGCATACCGTGCCCGACACCCTGAAGCTGGCCGCGGAGCTTGGGAAAAAGGAAGAAGTGCTGCTGGGCAGCCGGGATTTTTCCCGCAACAATCCCAACGTACCCCCCAAATCCCGCTTCGGAAACCGCATGACCAGCGGCGTGTTCCGCGTGCTGTACGGCCATTGGCTGCCGGATACCCAGACCGGGCTTCGCGCCTTTGACCGGAACCTGATCGACTTTATGCTGTCCGTGACCGGCGACCGGTTCGAGTATGAAATGAACATGCTCATCCAGTGCAGCGCGAAAAAAATCCCCATGCGGCCCGTCACCATCGAAACCATCTACCACGAGGAAAACAAGGGCACCCATTTTCATCCCATCCGGGATTCCTGGCGCATTTACAAGCTGCTGCTGGGCAGCTTCTTCCGCTACAGCGCCGCCAGCATCCTTTCCTTCCTGGTGGATTACGCGGTGCTGAGCTTGCTGATGTTCTGGGCGTTCGCCGGATCGGAGTATTCCTTTATCAATATTTTGGGCATTCAGTTCAGCTTCCGCGCCCTGGTGGCCGCGCCCATCGCTCGGCTCTGTTCCGCCCCGGTGAATTTCCTGCTGAACAGGATTTATGTGTTTCAGGCAGGGCGGGATCGGGGGGCCGTGGGCCGGTACATCGTGCTGGCCGTGTGCGCCCTGGCCGTCACTACCGTGGTGTTCGCGTTCCTGGATCAGTATGTGTCCACCGCTTTCCTGCATATCCTGCTGAAAATCGTCATCGACGTGGCGATGTATGTGATCAATTACCGAATTCAAAAGGCCTGGGTGTTCCCCCAGTATCGGACGGACGCCCCGGCAAAGGGAGGAAAAAAATGAAACTGCCTGTGAGAATCCTGTTGGCCCTGCTGTGCGCCGTTCTGGTGCTGGCGACCCCCTTTGTGCTGTCTGCCCCCAACATGCTGGAGGACGCCAAATGGGAGCTGATCGACATTTTGGACGCTGAGGAAAGCGGCCTGCTTTCCTTCCTGATCCCTTCCGCCGCCGCTGAGGTGACGGAGGAGGAGCCTGCCTACTCCCTGCCGGTGGATTCCTCCGCCGGGATGCAGCCCAATCCGGCGCTGTTTACGGAAGAAGGCTATGAGGACGCTTCCATCCGCGTGCAGATGGAAACCCGGGAAGGGGACAAGGACGTGATCTGGCGCATCGCCTGGATCGAAATCGCCTCGCCTACCCAGCTGCGCACCGCCTATTTCGGCAAAAACGTAAAAAGCGATAAAACGGATTATATTTCCCGTCTGGCGCCGAAAATGAACGCCGTCATTGCCATCAACGGCGACAACTACGGCCAGGAAAAGGCCAAGCACAGCTTCGTCGTCCGCATGGGCGAGGTGCGGCAGAAAAAGCTGAACAAGCTCAAGGATATCCTGATCATTGATGAAAACGGCGATTTCCATATTTTCCTCAATTCCGCCGGGGCGGACACCTTTGAGAAGGATACCGGCCACACCATCATGAACGCCTTCATGTTCGGCCCCGCCTTGGTCAAGGAGGGCGAGGTGGTCAGCCTCAAGCGGGAATACGACTTTAATCCCAACGGCCGCCAGCCCCGCGTCGCCATCGGCCAATTGGACCAGCTGAGCTACGTGGTCGTGATCGCCGATAACGCCACCGGCTCCAACAACAAGGGCGTCACCCATCAGGAACTGGCCGCGTTCATGAAGGAGTTGAACTGCCAGGAGGCTTATAACCTGGACGGCGGCAATAGCTCCATCATGATGTACAACGGGAAGATGGTCAACAACAAAATCGGCCAGGAACGGGACGTGACGGACATGATTTACTTCGCCACGGCGGTTCCCCCCGAGGAATGGGAACAGTGATCGTTATGCGGGAAGATGCGGTAAAGGTTTTCTTTTTAGGCGTGGAGGTATACGCCTTCGGCCTGTATGTCGCCCTGGGCCTGATCCTGGCCCTGGAGGTGCTGGCCCTGCTGATGCGCAAGGAAAAATGGCGGGACGGCACAGCGGCGCTGACGGGCGTTCTGGCGATAGGGTTGGGCTTTGTGTTGTCCCGCCTGTTTTTCGGGCTGATGGACGAATCCTTGGGCAGGATCATGCCGCTCTGGGCCATGCTGCGCGTCAATACCGGCGGTTATTCCATGATCGGGGCGCTGTTGGGCGCGTGCATGGGCGGTATTTTGGCCGCCAGGCTCATGAAAAAGCCCCCGGCCCGGCTGCTGGATCTGCTGGCCCCCGCCCTGCTGCTGTTCGTGGCCTGCGAAAGGTTAGGAGAAGGGTACATCGAGGATTTCGGCGTCAGCCGCACCCTGACGGACAGCCTGCTGGAGGGCACTTTTCTGACGGTGCAGAACGGTTACGGCTGGCGGCTGGCCACCTATCACCTGGAATCCTTTACGGCGCTTATCCTGTCCCTGGTGCTGCTGTGGGATCTGACCCGGAAACGCAGGCAGGGAGATACGTTCGTGCTGTTCCTGCTGCTCTTCGGGGCCAGCCAGGTGCTGATGGAAAGCCTGCGCTACGATCAGCACATGACCGTGAAGGCTTTCGTCAAGCTCCAGCAGATCATGGATATGCTGCTGCTGGGCGCGGGGGTGATCCTCCTGGCTGTGCGCGGCTGGAAAACCCGGCGCGGGCTGGCGCTGGCGGCGGTGATCGTCCTGGCGGCGTCCGTGGGCGTCGGCGTGGCTATCGAATTCATGATCGACCGCACCAAAATCAGCCATTACGTGCTGTATCTGTGCTTCCTGATTGATATGGCCGTCCCGGTCTGGCTGGGGCTGCGGCTGCGGAAGGAAGAATAAGCGGCATGGAGAAAAAAGACATCGAACGGATCAACGAGCTGGCCCGCAAAAAGAAAACCGTGGGCCTGACCGTTGCCGAATTGGAGGAGCAGCAGCGTCTCCGCCGGGCGTACCTGGACGAGTTCAAGGAGAACCTGAAAGCCACCCTGGATCAGGTGTACATCGAACGGGAAGACGGCACCTACGAGAAACTCAAGAAAAAGCCTCCGAAGAACTAAGCAAAAAAAGTCTTGCCGTTTCACGATAATTCCTGTATAATAGATATGTTGTCCTGAACAATAAAGATGGGAGATGCATGGATCATGCAAAAAAAGAGTTTACTGGCTTTGCTGCTGGCGCTCACGATGCTGCTGAGCGGCTGTGCCCTGGTATCCGTCGATACGGCGAAGGATAATGCCCGGGTAATCGTGGACGTAAACGGCGAAACGGTCAACAAGGCCGTGATCAGCGCCGCAGTGCAGAACCAGATTTCCACGTATGAATCTTATAATCAGTTCTATTCCGCCTATTATGGCATTTCCAACTACTATCCTACCGATACGGCCACCATTACCAGCCAGGTGATCGACGCTTACGTGAACCAGCTGGCCGCCCAGCAGAAGGCCAAGGAGCTGGGTTTGTATGAAATGACCGAGGAAGAACAGGCCGCGATTGACGCCACCGGCAAGGAAAGCTACGATTCCTTCATCAAGTCCGTCATCAGCACCTACATGCCCGGCAGCGCCCTGGAAGGGGACGAGCTGACCGCCGCCGCCGAAAAATACGTGGCGGAGCATGACGTGGCTACCGTGGACGGCCGTTCCGCCCTGGCGGATTTCGTGGCCGCCGCCGCCGATGAAAAGGCCCTGGAGAAGCTGGAAGCCTACATCATCAAGGACGTGACCGTTTCCGACGAAGAGATCCAGGCGGATTTCGACGCCAAGGTGGAAAGCGCCAAGGCCAGCTATGAAGCCGACCCCAACGCCTACGGCACCGCTGTGAACGGCGGCTCCACCGTGTACTACGCCCCCGCCGGCTACCGCATGGTGAAGCACATCCTGGTGAAGGTTTCCGATGAGGACAGCGCCGCCGCCACCGAAAAGAAGACCGCGCTGACCGACGCCCAGACCGCCCTGACCGACGCTCAGGCCGCTTTGGACGCCGCCGCCGAGGACGCTGACAAGACCGCCCTGCAGGCCGCCGTGGCCGAGGCCCAGAAGACTGTGGATGAAGCGCAGAAAGCCTATGACGAAGTTCAGGCCGCCGGCATGGCCAATGCCAAGGCCAAAGCTGACGCCCTTTACACCCAGCTTACCGCCGAGGGCGGGGACTTTGAAGCGATCCTGGCCGACAATAACGGCGATACCGCTCAGCCCGCTGCCGGCTATGCCATCCGCGAAGGCTTCACCAGCTTTGTGGAAAGCTTCACCAACGCCGCCATGGCGCTTCAGAACGTGGGCGATGTGACCGAGCCTGTGGAATCCACCTACGGCTACCACATCATCAAGTATGTGGCCGATGTGGCGGAAGGCCCCGTGGCCCTGGATACCGTGAAGGACAGCATTTCCTCCGCCCTGCTCGCCACCAAACAAAACGACGTGACCACCGAAACCCTGGCCAAGTACGTGAGCGAAGCGAATGTGAAGACCTATCCCGAACGGATGAACTGAACCTGAATCCGTATGACCTGGCCGCCGGAATTCCCGGCGGCTTTTTCGTATGGTTTTTTCCTGGATGGGAAAGAATAGCGGGTGAATCAACGCAAGGAGGAAGCACTATGAACCCGTTTCAGTTAAAGCCCGAAAAAATGACCGACGCCTTTATGGACTGGCAGCAGCTGTATCCCCGTTCCTACGATAAGCGGACGGTGGATCCCTACACCCGGGTGCGGGTGATCCTGATGAACGGCACCGAATTTGAGGCCGCGGGCTATTCCCACCAGTTCCAGCGCCACGAGGCCAATAACGACCTGCGAAGGGAGCTGGCCATGATGCGCCGCCAGGAACAGCAGCAGCAAAAGAAAATCGCCTGCATAAAGCCCATGGATGAAACGGTGCTGGAGCATACCATCGGCTATGAACAATTGGCGGTGGACCTGACCGCGGGGCTTGCCAAGCGGGTGACCTGCGCCCATGTGAAATCCGCCCTGGACTTTGCCCTGCTGGAGGATTTTGACCACCTGTACCGCTATGCCGATTTGCTGGAAATGGAGCATGGGGAGTACGCCGAGAGGCTGGTGGGCGGTTACACGGAAATCATGCCGGGCCGTCCCACCATCTCTGAGCATCGCTGCCCCATGGACGCCATCTGCCCGCCCGGCAGGCCGGACGCGGCGCTGTTCGATAAAATGGCCGTGCAGGTGATCACCGCCGCCGAGCAGCAAACCATGAACTATTACATGAACGTGTGCGGTCTGTATACCTCCGATTTGGGCCGGAAGCTGTATCAGGAAATCGGCATGATCGAGGAACAGCACGTCACCCAGTACGGCAGCCTCATGGACCCCGCCTGCACCTGGCTGGAGGGCCTGCTCATGCACCAGTACGTGGAAGCGTGGCTGTATTGGTCCTGCATGGAGGATGAAACCGACCCCAACGTGAAAAAGGTGTGGGAAAACTTCTTCCAGCTGGAGCTGAACCACCTGCACAAGGCGGCGGAGCTGCTGAAAACCTATGAAAAGAAGGACTGGCAGCAGGTGATCCCGGGCGGGGAATTCCCCGAACCCTTCCTTTTTGAACCCAACATCGAATACGTGCGGCAAGCCCTCAAAATGGTGGATTTCACCGCCGAAAAGGAAGCCTTCAAACCGGTGAATATGCTGCCCAAGGATTATGATTTCTTCGTGTACCAGAAGGCGGTGAACGCCAGCGTGGACGCAGTGCCCAGCCATCAGGTGATCGACCGCTCCATCCGCCTGCGGGGCAAGGATTACCGGGCGGAAACCGCGCCCAGCCCTATCCCGGCGCTGCAAAATCGCACCTTAGACAATACCACTTTGGGGCGCATCTATCAATAAAGACCGATCAAAAGGCTCGGAGATTCCATAAGGTAGGAAGTAGGAGGTTCATTTAGCTGAACAATCTGCTGCAAGCTGTACTTGCCGCGAATTGAAGGCAAGATGAAACCTCCTACCTCCTACCCCCTACCTCCTACCTCCTACTTCCTACCTCCTACCTTGTTTATTCCGAATGGAGGGCGGCGGCATGCTGCAAAAAATCAAACGAGGCATGGAAAGCTGGGGCCATTATCTGTTGGCCCTGCTGTGCGCCGGTGTGATCCTGCTTTCGGCGGTATGGACGCGGGAGCAGCAGGCGACAGAAAAGGCGGATCAGGCGGCGCTGTCCGATCAGGGCCAGCGTCTGGCCCAGGCAATGGAAACACCCGAACCGGCGGCGTTTTCCCGCCCGGCGGCGGGAGCGGTGATACGGGGCTATTGCGAAGCTCCTGTGTTTTTCCCGGAAACGGGGGTGTGGAAGCCCCATCCCTGCCTGAACTTTGAAGCGGAAGCTGGTCAGCCGGTGTACGCCCTGGCGGCGGGCACGGTGGTTTCCTGCGGGGAAGAAATCAGGATCGACCATGAGGACGGCAGTGAAAGCCTGTATCGCGGTATCCGGGAAACAAAAGTAAACCCCGGCCAGCGGGTACGGGCCGGGGAGGCGATTGGAACCGCGGGGGCGTCCGTGCCCTTCGAGGGGCAGGGACATGTGTGCGTCACCCTGTTTCAGGGTGGGAAACCCACCGCGTTTGGAGAAACATGGGAATAGAAAAGACGCGCTCCATGGCTGGGAACGCGCCGAATAATGCGGCGTATGTTTTTTGTTACAGCGCCGCGATCTTTTCCCCCGCCGCCTGCATGATGGCCACGACCGCGTCAGAGAAACGGTCAAATACCGGGTCTTCCACCTGCAGTTCCGGGTGGGACAGGAAATAGGCGGCACTTTCCCGGGCGGCCTGATCGAAGCGCTTCTGAATCTTCCAGGTGGGAACCAGGCGGTGGGCTAAGGTGTTGTCGAAAATCACGGTGTTGGACTTATCGCCTAACAGCGCGCCTTCAAAATCATATTTCGCCGCTTTCATGAGCAGGTCGGCGGGCACGAAGCAGGGCTTGTATACGCCGCCCACGGCCTTCGCCACGCTTTCCATGATCTGGTTCCAGGTGAGCAGCTCTTCTCCCGTGATCTGCACGGCCTGGCCGATGGCGTGAATGTTGCCCATGAGGCCCACGAAAGCGGGGGCGAAATCTTCGCTGTTCAGCACGGCCCACAGGCTGCTGCCGTCGCCGGGCATGAGTACGGGCTTGCCCTCCATCATGCGCTTCATCACCTGCCAGGCCCCCTTGTCGCCGTGAACGGCCACGGGCATGGAACGGAAATTGAAGGTGTGGCTGGGCCGCACGATGGTGACAGGGAAGCCGGAAGCCCGGTATTCCCGCATAAGCAGCTCTTCGATGGCCGCCTTGTTCCGGGAATATTCCCAATAGGGGTTGTGCAGGGGCGTGGCCTCTGTGATCACGGGGGAGGACAGGGGCTTCTGATAGGCGGAAGCGGAGCTGATGAAGATGTACTGATCCGTTTTGCCCTTGAACAAACGGATATCCCGTTCCGCCTGGGCGGGCACGAAAGCGATGAAATCCGCCACCACGTCGAAATGTTCTTTTTCGATGGCTTTCTTTACCGCCGTTTCGTCGTTGATGTCCAGGATCAATTGCTTCGCGCCGGGCACGTCGCTTGGCCGGCTGCCCCGGTTGAGCAGGGTCAGGTCCCAGCCCTTGGAAACCAGCAGGCGGGAAATGGAGGTGCTGATGACCCCCGTGCCGCCGATGAACAATGCTTTCATAGTCTGCGCTCCTTTTCTGTTGCTTTGGAAATCTTTGCCACCATTATAACGCCTGTGCTTCCCAAAAACAAGTCACGCCATCTTTTCCAGGGCGGAAATCAGGGCGATTTTTCCATGGGCGTAGGTGAGGCCCCCTTGCAGGTACACGGTATAGGGGGGCCGCATAGGCGCGTCAGCGGAAAGCTCGATGGAAGCCCCGCCCACGAAGGTGCCCGCCGCCATAATGACCTGATCGGTATAGCCGGGCATATCCCAGGGTTCGGGCACGGCGCTGGCGTCGATGGGGGACGCGGCCTGGATGCCCTGCACGAAGGCGATCAGCTTTTGCGGGTCGCCCATTTCAATGGCCTGGATGATGTCCGCCCGGGGCGCGTCAAAGCCCGGGGTGGTTTTCATGCCCAGCAGTTCAAAGGTGCGGGCGGCCAAAATGGCGGTTTTCAGGGCCTGAGTGACGGTGTGGGGGGCCATGAACAGGCCCTGATAGAAGGGCTGGTAGCTGGCGGCGTAGCTGCCTACTTCACGGCCCAGGCCGGGGGCGGTGAGCCGGGCTTCGATGCGCGCAATGGCCCGATTGGCGCCCGCCAAATACGCCCCGGTGGGGGCCAGGCCGCCCCCAGCGTTTTTGATGAGACTGCCCACGCACACGTCCGCGCCGTAGTGGGTGGGTTCGGTTTCGCAGATGAATTCGCCGTAGCAGTTGTCCACCATAATGAAGATGTCGGGCCGGACAGCGTGAACGGCTTCGATCACTTCCTTCATTTCCTCAGGCCGCAGGGACGCCCGCCAGGCGTAGCCCCGGCTGCGCTGGATCAGCACCACTTTGGTGCTGGGTTTCAGCGCCGCCAGCACGCCGGGCACATCGATCTTCGTTTGATTGTCGGCCATTTCCACCTGATTATAGGAAACGCCCATTTCCTTCAGGTTTCCCGGCGCGTTTCCGGAAAGGCCGATCACCGTTTCCATGGTGTCGTAGGGCGTGCCGGTGGCGGACAGCAATTCGTCACCCGGCAGCAGCAGCCCGAACAGGCACAGGGAAAGCGCCGCCGTCCCGCAGGCGACGGAAGGCCGCACGATGGCGCTTTCCGCCCCGAAAAGCCGGGCGAAGACCCGTTCCAAGGCGTCCCGGCCAATGTCGTCATAGCCGTAGCCGGTGGTGGGGGCAAAGTGCCGCGCGGCGATGTCCTCCGCCCGGAAAGCGTTCAGCACCCGCCGGGTGTTTTTCATTTCCGTTTCCTCCAGGGCGGCAAAGACGGGCGCGCAGTCCCGTTCCGCCTGGGCGATCAAAGCCTGAATATCCATGGGAATCAACCTCCAAAGGGTTTATAATAGTTTTCGCAAATCAAATCCGCCAGCGCATCCATTGCCTGACCTGGTGACCAGGGCAGCCATTGAATCCGTTCGTCCCGCTTGAACCAGGTTAGCTGGCGCTTGGCGTAATGCCGGGTGCGGAGTTTTAAAAGGGATACCGCGTCGTAAAGGCTCGTTTCTCCGGTCAGCACGGGCCACAGCTCCTTGTAGCCCAAGCCCTGCATGCTTTGGGCCTCGGGGGATAGACCGCTTTCTTTCAGCCGCCGCACTTCGTCCAATAGACCTTGGCGCATCATTTCGTCCACCCGGCGCTCCACCCGGTCATACAGAATATTTCGAGGCATTTCGATAGCGTATAAATGGAAATCGTAGGGCGCGTCCTCGGGTTCCGGCATTTTCTGGCTGGACAGGGGCACGCCGGTCAGGTCGTACACCTCCAAGGCACGCACCACCCGGCGCACGTCGTTGGGGTGGAGCTTTTGAGCGGAGGCGGGGTCGACCTGTTTTAATATGGCATGCAGGGCTTCCGGCCCCTGGGCGTCGGCGATTGCGTGATATTTTTTCCGAATCGCTTCATCGCCGCCCACGGCTCCGTAATCCATGGGCAGGGACAGGGACTGCAGATACATGCCCGTGCCGCCCACCAGAATGGGGACTTTTACCCGTTCGATGACTTCCCGGGCTTTCTGGGCGTACTGGGACACGGAAAAGGTTTCGTCCGGGTCCAGAAAGCTGTGCAGATGATGGGGAACCCGGGCCTGTTCTTCCTTCGTGGGCTTGGCCGTGCCGATGTCCATGCCCCGGTAAATCTGCATGGAATCCATGCACAGGATTTCCCCGCCCAACCTTTCCGCCGCCAGCAGGGACAGGGCCGTTTTCCCGCTGGCCGTGGGGCCGACGAGGCCCAAGACACGCTTTTTCATCATCAATTTTGAATCCTTCTGAACCTTTTCTCCAATTCATTCCTCGTGATCTGCACCATCAGCGGTCGTCCGTGGGGGCAGGTGGGGGTCACCTTCTGCTCGATCACGTCCCGGATCAATTGCTTCACGCTTTCTTCCGGCAGGCGTTCGCCGCCCTTCACCGCGTGCTTGCAGGCCATTTGGATCACCCGGCTGGTGCGGTCGGCGGGGGGCAGGGAGGGGTTCTCCGTCAGTTCGTCCAGGGCTTCCAGCAGGCAGCTTTCCGCCTGGGGCTGGCCCAGTACGATGGGCACGCCCCGCAGCTGCACCGTACCGTCCCCGAAGGGGGCCAGGTCGAAGCCCGCCTTTTCCAGCGTTGCCTTGTTTTCTTCATAACAGGCGTATTCCGCCGGGGACAGGCTCACGATCAGGGGGATCAGCAGGGATTGGCTTGCCGGGGCGGCGGCGGTTTCCCGCATAAACTGCTCGTATAACAGCCGTTCGTGCACCGCGTGCTGATCGGACAGGATCAGCAGGTCGCCGTATTCCATGACGATGTAGGTGTTGAAAGCCACGCCCAGCACCCGGAGGGGGATTTGCCGGAAGGCCGCTTCCACCGCGGGAGCCTGCACCTGCTCCGGTTCGGCAAGGGGGGCGGGCGTTTCAGGGGGCTTTTCCATGGCGGGCCGAGGCGGCAGGATGGAAGCCCCGGAATCCCGCAGCAGGTTGGGCCGGGCGGGAACAGGGGGCGGCATGATGGGGGTCGGTTCCTGCCTCGGCGCTGGGGGCGCGAAGGTAGGCAGGGCCCCGTCCTCCGTAAAGGCGCTCAACCGGCTGTCCGTTTTTTTCAGAGCGGCGGGGGCGTCCTCCGGCGGGGCCACGGGCTGGGTGACCTGGACTTTCGCCGGGGCGGGGGCCGGGGCCGCGTTTTCCGGGGGCAGATACATGGGCGGGATGGGCGGCGCGGCATTGGTCCTTTCCAGCGCTTCAAACACGATGGTTTCCACCGCCGCCCGCACGCCCCGCTCGTCCGAAAAGCGCACCTCCCACTTGTTGGGGTGTACGTTCACGTCGGCGTTCTCAAAGGGCATGGTCAAATGCAGCACGCACAGGGGGAACCGCCCGATGGTCACCCGCTGGCGGCAGGCGTTTTCCACGGCGGAGGAAAGCAGGGGGCTTTTCATGGCCCGGCCGTTTAAGAAGAAATGCTCGTGGCTACGGTTGCCCCGGCCCGCGTCGCCCACGCCCACGAAGCCGGAAAGCATCACGCCGTTCATGCCGCCGTCGATCTTGGTCAGCAGCTTCAGGGTGTCCGTGCCGTAGACGCTCATGATCGCGCTGTCCAGCTTCCCGTCCCCGGCGCTGAAATAAACCAGCTTCCCGTCCGCCATGAAGCGGAAGGAGGTGGCGGGGTGGGAAAGGATCAGCCGGGCCATGAGCTCGGAAACGGCGGCGGTTTCGGAAGCGGGTTTTTTGAGGAACTTCCTGCGCACCGGGGCGTTGTAAAACAGCTCCTTTACCGTGAAGGTGGTGCCTTCCGGGCAGGCGGCGTCCTGAATGCTCAAAATGTCGCCCCCCTCGTTGCGCACCAGCACGCCCATCTCCTGGCCCCTGGCGCGGGTTTGGCAGGTGAGCTTGCTCACCGCCGCGATGGAGGCCAGCGCCTCCCCCCGGAACCCTAAGGAGCGCACACCGTATAAATCCTCGGCTGTTCTGATCTTGCTGGTGGCGTGGCGGGCGAAGGCTAAGCGGATGTCGCTGGGCTGGATGCCGCTGCCGTTGTCCGCCACCCGGAAGGAGGCAAGCCCCCCTTCCTTGATGTCCACGGTAATGGCCGTGGCCCCCGCGTCCATGCTGTTTTCCACTAATTCCTTGATGGCCGCCGCGGGCCGTTCCACCACTTCCCCGGCGGCGATCTGGCCGATGACCTCGGGGGGCAATTGACGAATGTGGGCGATTTCCATGAAATTCTCCTTCGTTATATCGTGCGATTCAGGATAAAACAGGGGATGCATTGATGCTTTTGGCTTCCTCCGCAAACAGCCCGGAAACGTATAAAGCGGATTGTCCGTACAGCCCCGTATCGTCGTCCGCGAAGCTCGCGCCTGTAGCGGACAGATAAAACCTGTTCAGAGCTTCTTCTTCCGTCCAGCCGTAATTTTTCATCAACAGGTGTATAATGTCCGGTAAAATCATGGCGCGTACTGTAGCGTGTCCATCCGGCAGATAAATTTCGCAAGCGCTTTGTCCGTTCAGGTATTCGCCGCAAAACTGCATCATGTATTCCAAGCCCATCCCGTGCAAATCCTCATAATCGGAACGCAGCAAGTCCAGCAGCCCTCCCCGTTTGAATAGCTGATACACTTCATTGCAGGGCCGATGGACATGCTCGGCGTAATGCTCCACGCAGAAGCAGATGAAGGATAACTGGCTCACTTTTTCACGACCTTTCAGGAGAACATTACAATTTCATCGCTTTTTCTTTCAGCAAAAACAGCTTGTTCAGCGCGTCGATGGGCGTCATGGCCATCACGTCCAGGTTTCTGATTTCCTCCACGAACTCCGTTTTCTGGTACTCCATCAAGTCTACTTGTTCATTCTTCTTTTTATGGCCAGCGCCCAAAATGTTCTGGCCGATGGTGTTCTGGTTCACGTTGTTGACTTCCAATCGGGCCATGATCTCCTGGGCCCTTGCCACCACGGGCCGGGGAACCCCCGCCAGGTGCGCCACGTACACGCCGAAGCTCTTGTCCGCGCCGCCGGGGACGATCTTGCGCAGGAAGATCACTTCCTCCCCGTGTTCCTTGACAGACACGCAGAAGTTGTTGACCCCCTCCAAATGCCCTTCCAGCTCCGATAATTCGTGGTAGTGGGTGGCGAACAGGGTCTTGGCCCCGGACTTTTTCTGGTCGGCCAAATATTCCACCGCCGCCCAGGCGATGGAAAGGCCGTCGAAGGTGCTTGTGCCCCGCCCGATCTCGTCCAGGATCACCAGGGATTTATTGGTGGCGTTGCGCAGGATATAGGCCATTTCGCTCATTTCAACCATGAAGGTGCTCTGGCCCGTGGCTAAATCGTCGGACGCGCCCACGCGGGTATACACCCCGTCCACCAGGGAAATATCGGCCTCCCTTGCGGGCACGAAGGAACCCATGTGGGCCATGAGGGTGATCAGGGCCACCTGCCGCATGTAGGTGCTTTTGCCCGCCATGTTGGGGCCGGTGATGATCTGCACCCGATGCTCCGCCGTGTCCAAATAGGTGTCGTTGGGCACGAAGTCCATGTCCGGCAGGGTGCTTTCCACCACGGGATGGCGGCCATCCTTGATGTCGATGACCCCTTCCTCGTTGATGCGGGGCCGGGTGTAGTGGTTGAGCAGGGCCACCCGGGCCAGGGACAGCAGGGCGTCCAAAGTTTTATAGGCCAGGGCCGTGGATTGCAGCCGCCCGATGTTGGCGCTGATCTCGTCCCGAATCTGTTCAAACAGGGTCATTTCCAGCTTGGCGGCCTGTTCCTGGGCGCCGGTGACCTTGCTTTCGATCGCCTGCAATTCGTCGGTGGTGAAGCGCTCGCTGTTGGCTAAGGTCTGGCGGCGGCGGTAGCGCAGGGGAACCAGGGAATAATTGGATTTGGTCACCTCGATGTAATAGCCGAATACCCGGTTGTACTGGATGCGCAGGTTCTTGATGCCCGTTTCTTCCCGCTCCTTGGCTTCCAAGTCCAAAATCCACTGTTTGCCCTCGGTGGAGGCCCGGCGCAGTTCGTCCAGCTGCTCATTGAACCCGGCCCGGATGAAATTGCCGTCGGACAGTTGCAGCGGCGCGTCCGGGGAAATGCCCCGGCGCAGAAGATCGGTCAGCTCCGGCAGGGGGTCAAGCAAATCCTTTAGGAAGGAAACCGCGTCCCCCGGCACGTTGCCAAGCAGCGTGATGATTTCCGGGGCCTTTTCCAGGGAGCGCAAAAGGCTCAGGCAATCCCTGGCGTTGAGCGTATGATAAGACACTTTCGCCAGCAGCCGTTCCATATCGTATACCTGGGAAAGCTGGTCCCGCAGGTTTTGAGATAATACGTGCTGGCTGTAAAACGCCTCCACGGCGGAGAGGCGGGCTTCGATTTTTTCTTTGCTCAAAAGCGGCTTTTCCACCCAGGAGCGCAGAAGCCTGCCGCCCATGGCGGTGACGGTTTCATCCAGGATGGACAAAAGCGACCCCTTGGCGCTGCGGCTTCGGATGGTTTCGGTCAGCTCCAAATTCCGGCGGGTGGAGGCGTCCAGGGGCATCACGTCGCCCTTTTCGATCACCCGCAGGGCGGAAATATGCTGGAGGGCGTTTTTCTGCGTTTCGTTCAGATATCGCATCAGCGCCCCGGCGGCCTGGGCGGCCACGGAAAGGGAAGCGTCCAGGCCCAGGGCGATGAGGGAATTGACGCCGAAGTGGGAAAGCAGCGTTTCCCTTGCGTTCTGGCTCTGGTACGCGGCGGCGGCGTAATTCTGGCAGTGAATGGCGGCGCAGGGCTGAATCGTTTCCGGGCTGTTGGTGATGATCTCGCCGGGGGCCAGGGCGTCCAGGGCCGCTTTCAGGGCGGCGGGGGTGTTCTCCATCTGCTGCACGAAAAATTCCCCGGTGGACACGTCGCAGGCCGCCACGCCGCAGCGCTTGCCGTTTACGCACACGGAACAGAGGAAATTGTTCCGCTTTTCCCCGATGACGGAGGAATCGGTCAGGGTGCCCGCCGTGACAATGCGGATCACGTCCCGATCCACCAGCCCCTTGGCAAGCGCCGGGTCCTCCATCTGCTCCCCGATGGCTACCCGATAGCCCCGTTCCACCAGCCGGGCCACGTAAGTGTCCACGGCGTGATAGGGCACGCCGCACATGGGGGCGCGCTCCTTTAGGCCGCATTCCTTGCCCGTCAGGGTCAGTTCCAGCTCCCGGCTGGCGGTGAGGGCGTCCTCAAAGAACATTTCGTAAAAATCGCCCACCCGGAAAAACAGCAGGGTGTCCGGGTTTTGCTCCTTGAGGCGCATGTATTGCTGCATCATGGGGGAGAGGGTAGCCATAAGAGTGACGCTCCTTTGTATCAAAATCGTGGGGGAAGAAAACGCTTTGTTTTATGGGTTCCTCTCCACCCGGACGACGATATCCGTCACCGTCCAGGAAAAGGTGGGCACCTTGGTGAGCGAGCCGCACATGGGGCATTTGGCGCTTTTATACAGCGACAGCGCAGCGCCGCAGCCGGGGCAATGGACGCTGACCACTTTGCCGGGCACGATGGTTTTCGTGCCTTCGGGCCGGGCAAGCGTCCATACCTCCCGGAAAAAGGTTTCGCTGCCGTTGGAGAGGCACGCCCGGCTGTCCCAGGCCAGGGTTTGGGGGATGTATCGGGTGAGCAGGCGGCATTCAAGGATTTCCACGCCTCCTGCCGTTCCCTGAAGGGTCAGGCTGCTGTTCAGCACCGCGGGCCGGCCGGCGCAGCGCATCCGATTTTCCCGGATATCCTGCGCCAAAGCCGCTTCCTCCCTACTGTACAGCGCGGGGGAAAAATAGGGCTGGAGGGGCTCCAAATCCCGTTTGGCCCGGCCCAAGTGCAGCTGCATCCAAAGATTCTGCACCCGCGTTTCCACTGCCTGGGCGCTGAACTGTGGGTCGTTTTGAAAGGTCATGGGCTGTTTCTCCTTCCGCAATCATTTGCTTATTGTTTTCTGGGATACGCCCTGAATGCTGCTGATCACCCAATCCTGGGCGGGCTTTTCAACGGCGGCGTGGCAATAGGGGCATTCGGCGAAGGCGTTCAAGTCCAATTCTGCGCCGCAGTTGGGGCAATGGTGCGTATCCTGCGGGCCAGGAACTGTTTTCGCGTTTTTATCCCTTTCCAGCGTCCATAAAAAGGTCATTCGATGACGGGTGTTGGGAGACCCCATGATGCATTTGCCGTCCCGGTCAGTTGTCCATACGTTATAATCCGCTTTGATTTGAACGGTAATATAGTCCAGATTGAGCTTGGAACCGCAATCCGCCAATCCAACCCACAAGACATGGATATTCCACACATGGGTCACTTCGCCCAAAACGTTTTTGTTTTGCAGCTGGGTATTGAAGCGGTTCCAGGCGTCCGCCGTAAAGCGGTGCTGAATGGGCGAAATATCGCCCGCCTCCCAGCATTCCTGCATCTGAATGAACAGCTTTTCTATATCCTTCGTGAAAGCGTCCCATGTGAAATTGCTGTCCGCCTTTTTCAGCGATTCTAACGCGTCTTCCGCGCGTTTCTGCTCTTTCCATGCCTGTTTAGCGGCTTCTTTTTCTTCGATAGTCAGAGCAATTAGTATGGAGAACCTCCAAAAACTAAGAAAGAACAGCAGATCAAGTCGAGAAATGGTATAATACCAAAGGGTGATGAAAGATGGAGCAAGCGGGGATATTCGATG
>CAJOJQ010000040.1 GCA_905234985.1 uncultured Christensenellaceae bacterium | reverse complement strand
ATATTCTCAACTTTTCGCCGCTTTGAGCACCTTGGCCGCGCTTACGCACGGAAAATTGGCCGACGCAACCTAATATCGGAGGTTATTGGAGGTTGCCAACATCCTATTTAGGACAACTGCAGGGATATTTAAGCGTGCTGGACGGTTTTGAGCGGAAGCCCCATGAAAATCCGTCCATTGGTCTTATCCTTTGCAAAAATATGAACAAATCCTTCGTTGACTATGTTATACAGGATTACAGCAAGCCCATGGGCGTGGCTACCTATAAGACGTCAAAGGATATGTCGGAAGAATTGAAGGAAGCGCTTCCGGATATTGAAGCCTTGCGGAGGCTGCTGGATCGGGAAGAAAATATCTGGGATCAGCAGACTTGATCGCTATGGCATCGCCGCCCGGATCCACACGGAATTTTCGTCGAATGAAGGATTTTCAGGGTAGAAAAAACAATCATTCTATTATATAATGAGGGCGGACGTCCGGTTTATCCGCGTCCGCCCTTCGCGTTGTTTCCAAAAAAGGAGGATTGCTTTTCATGCAGCGTATCGCTCTTCCCGATCCCCGTTTTCTGCCCTTGGGGCGGCATGATCCCAAGGAGGAAAGAACCAGCCTGTGGTGGTCCGGCTCCGGCGTGCGGGTGAAATTGGCCTGCAAGACGCTGGAAGCGGAAATCACCGCCAGCGCCCGGGATCACGCGCCCTGGATCGGCGTGCTGATGGACGGCGCGCCCGTGGCCCGGTTCCCCCTGCTGCCCGGCGCTCACCGCTATCCCCTGCTGGCGGGGCTGGACGAATACTTTGCCCATGAGGTTTCCATCATCCGGGACACCCAGCCCAGCTACGATGAGGACGGCCCCATTTATCTGGACGCCGTATACACGGACGGAGAACCCCATCGCCCGGTGGAGCGCCCCCTGCTGATCGAATTCATCGGCGACAGCCTCACTGTGGGCGAAGGGTGCTTAGGGCCGGAATCGGCGGAGGAATGGCGGCTGGTGTGGATCTCCCATATGCCCGCCTTCCCCACCCTGGTTTCCGAAAAGCTGAACGCCGAAAAGCGGGTGATCGCCCTGGGCGGCTGGGGCGCGGCCCGGAGCTGGGATAATCAGCCCGAATCCCGCATCGGGCGCATCTACAATCAGCTTTGCGCCATCACCCCCGGCGGAGAAGTACCCGCCGATTTCCCCGAGCGCCCCGCCGACACGGTAGTAATCAACTTAGGCACCAACGACGCTTCCGCCCTGGCCAAAATGACCGAACCGGAACGCGAAGCCGCCGAAGGGGAACTGCGCGTCCGCGCCGGGGAGCTGATGGAAATGGTGCGCGCCCGCAATCCCAAGGCCCTGATCCTTTGGGCCTACGGCCTGTGCGGCAAGCAGGCGGAACTCCTGCTGCAAGCCGCCGTGCGGGATCGGCAGGCCGCCGGGGATCAGAACGTGCGTTATCTGTCCCTCACCCCAGCCGCCACCAACGGCTCCCGCATGCATCCCAGCCGGGAAGCCCACCAAAAAGCGGCGGAAGAAATCGCGGAAGCGATCAGGAAGGAGTGCTACCTGTATGAATAACATCGACGCCCTGTATCAGCGCTGGATCAAGGAAGCGGATGCTTCCCTGCAAACGGAATTGGAGGCCATGGACGCCGCCGCGAAGGAAGACGCCTTTTACCGGGATTTGGCCTTTGGCACCGGGGGGCTTAGAGGCGTGATCGGCGCGGGCACCAACCGCATGAACGTGCACACCGTAGCCAAAGCCAGCCAGGGCCTGGCGGATTACGTGGTAAAGCGCTTTCCTGCCGATCAGCGGAAAATCGCCGTCAGCTACGATTCCCGCATCCTGAGCGACGAATTTGCCAGGGTGGCTTCCGGCGTGTTCGCGGCCAACGGCATCCAGGCGCTGATCTATCGGGGACTCATGCCCACCCCCTGCCTGTCCTTCGCCGTGCGGGCACTGGGCTGCGCCGCGGGCGTGATGGTGACGGCCAGCCACAACCCCGCCAAGTACAACGGCTACAAGGTGTACGGGGCCGACGGCTGCCAGATCACCACGGAAGCGGCGGCGGAAATCCTGAGCGAAATTCAAAAGCTGGACGTGTTCTCCGGCGCGAAGCGCATGGATTTTGACGCGGGCCTGCAAAGCGGCCTGATTTCCTACATTCCCGATCAGGTGTACACCGATTTTGTGGAAGAAGTGAAAAAGCAAAGCCTGCTGGGCAGCGAAACGGTGGACAAGGGCGTGGCCATCGTGTACTCTCCCTTAAACGGCACGGGCTTAAAGCCCGTTCTGCGCACCCTGCGGGAGAGCGGCTACGAAAACGTGACCGTGGTAAAGGAGCAGGAGCAGCCCGACGGCCATTTCCCCACCTGCCCCTACCCCAACCCCGAAATCCGGGAAGCCATGCAGCTGGGTCTTTCCTATGCCGCCAAGCTCAACGCCGATCTGCTTTTGGCTACCGACCCGGACTGCGACCGCTGCGGCATCGCCGTAAGGAACCTGAACGGGGAATACGAGCTGCTTACCGGCAATGAAACCGGGCTGCTGCTGCTGGATTATGTGTGCAGCCGCCGCCTGGCCCTGGGGAAAATGCCCAAAGCCCCCGTGCTGGTGAAAACCATCGTGACCACGGACATGGCCGAGCGCATCGCCGCCCATTACGGCGTGGAAACCCGCAACGTGCTCACGGGCTTTAAATTCATCGGGGAAACCATCGGCAAGCTGGAAGCGGAAGGCCATCCCGAACGCTACATTTTCGGCTTCGAGGAAAGCTACGGCTACCTGTCCGGCACCTATGTGCGGGACAAGGACGCCGTGAACGCCGCTTTCCTGATTTGCGAAATGTTCGCCTGGCACAAGCAGCGGGGCGTAAGCCTTTTGCAAAAGCTGGAGCAATTGTACAGAGAATACGGCTACTGCCTGAACACCCTGCACAGCTACGAGTTCGAGGGCGCGGCGGGCTTTGAGAAGATGCAGCAGATCATGCAGTCCTTCCGGGGCGATTTGAAAGAAATCGGCGGCAGGGCCATCGAGACGCTCCTGGACTACGCTCCCGGCTTGGACGGCCTGCCCAAGTCCGACGTGCTGAAATTCAAGCTGTCCGGCGGGGCTTCCGCCGTGGTACGGCCCTCCGGCACGGAACCCAAGCTGAAAATCTACATCTCCGTTTCCGCCCCGAACCGTGCGGAAGCGGCGGCGGAAGAAAAGAAGCTGGCGGACGCCCTGGCGAAGTTCATGGCGTAAACGGTCGCGGAGCAAAAAGCAATGGAACCGAAGAAACCGAAGGAGCGCTGGACACGAACCAAAGAGCAACCAAAAAGAAAAACGCAAAACCATAAAAGGAGGGGTAGGCCGATGAAAAAAACTGTCGCGTTCTTCATGATCCTGTGCCTGCTGGCCGCCGCGTTCGCCGCCGTCGCGGCCGCAGAAAACGTCGCCGCCGTGCCCGAACTCACCATCACCCGCCGTCCCATTCCGGAGAACGAGGCCATGGAATTCTTAAAGAAAATGGGCGTTGGCTGGAACCTTGGCAACACCTTCGACGCCGTCAAAGACAAATGGACCATCAACGCGGATGAAATGATGCTGGAGACCTACTGGGTGGGGAAAGACGTAAAAACCTCGGAAGCCATGATCGAAGCCATTCACGCCGCCGGTTTTTCCTCCATCCGCGTGCCCATTTCCTGGCATGACCACGTATCCGGCCCCGATCACGAAATCAGCGAAAAGTGGCTGGCCCGTGTGCAGGAAGTGGTGGACTGGGCTTACAATCGCGGCATGTACGTGATCATCAACATCCACCACGACGAAGACCAGTTCCTGCCCGCAAGCAGCCACTACGAGGAATCCGCCCACTATGTGGAGTGCATTTGGAAGCAGCTGGCTGCGCGTTTCCGGGACTATGACGAGCGCCTCATCATGGAATCCCTGAACGAACCGCGCCTGATGAATTCCGCCTATGAATGGGTATTCGATCCCAACGCGGCAGAGTGTATAGACGCGGCGGACTGCCTGAACCGGCTGAACCAGCTCTTTGTGGACACGGTGCGCGCTTCCGGCGGCAATAACGCCACCCGCTACCTCATGGTGCCCGCCTACGACGCCGCCCCCGGCAACGCCCTTCGGGATTCCTTCATTCTGCCCACGGACAGCGCCGAGAACAAGATCATCGTGTCCGTTCACGCCTACACGCCCTATGATTTCGCCCTGAATCTGAAGGGTGGGGACAAGTTCTACACCCAAGCCCAGAAGGTGGAGATCGTCAGCTTCATGAACAGCCTGTACAATCAGTACGTCGTGAACGGCATCCCCGTAGTCATCGGCGAATATGGGGCCATGGTGAAGGGCGATAACCTCCAGGATCGGGTGGACTGGGCCGCCTTCTACGTCGCCACCGCCAGCGCCCGGAACATGCCCTGTCTGTACTGGGACAACAACGTGTTTTCCGGCGATGGCGAGCGCTTCGGCCTGCTCAACCGCAAAACCCTTTCCTTCCCCCATCAGCCCATGGTGGACGCCATCATGCGCTACGGTGGCTGGGAAAAACTGCCGGAAGCGCAGCAATGAGTCCAACGCTTGTGGGAGAGTTCAGTGTTCAGAGTTGAGAGTTGAGAGTTGGGAGTTGAGAGTTGAGATATTATGGGCTGTTCATTTCAGTTTCTAAACATATCAGCTATATAAATCTCAACTCTCAACTCCCTTACCCGAATACTTCACAGCAAAACAGCAGAAAGAAAGGATTGATAAGCTATGCCCAAGTATACCATGTACGCCCCCGCCCTGCACAACGTACCCTGGCAGGAAAAGCCGGAAGGACACATCAACAGTCCCCTGTGGCGCTACACCGAAAATCCCATCATTGACCGCAATCCTCTCCCCGGCGTGGCCCGCATCTTCAATTCCGCCGTCATGCCTTACGGCGGCAAATTCGTGGGCGTGTTCCGCGGCGAACAGACCAACGGCGTGCCCTACATTTACCTAGGCTGGAGCCAGGACGCCATTCATTGGGACTTTGAGTCCGAAAAAATCCCCTTTGTGGACGAGGACGGCAAGCCCTTCATGCCCATTTACGCCTACGACCCGCGCCTGGTGAAGGTGGAAGACACTTACTATATCATCTGGTGCCAGGATTTCTACGGCGCGGCCATCGGCATCGCCAAAACTCAGGATTTCAAGCGTTTTGTACGCATTGAAAATCCCTTCCTGCCCTTCAACCGCAACGCCGTCCTCTTCCCCCGCAAGATCCACGGCAATTTCGTCCTCATGTCCCGCCCCTCCGACAGCGGCCACACCCCCTTCGGCGATATCTTCATCTCCGAAAGCCCGGATATGGTCTATTGGGGCAAGCATCGCCACGTCATGAGCCGCGGCAACAACTGGTGGGAAGGCCTGAAAATCGGCGGCGGCGCGGCCCCCATTGAAACCAGCGAAGGCTGGCTGCTCTTCTACCACGGCGTTTCCCAAACCTGCAACGGCTACGTGTACTCCATCGGCGGCGCCATCCTGGACATCGACAATCCCTCCATCGTGAAATACCGCTGCCAGAATCACCTCCTCACCCCCGAAGTGTGGTTTGAGGAGCGCGGCTTCGTTCCCAACGTCACCTTCCCCTGCGCCACCCTCCACGATCCCGAAACCGGCCGCATCGCCATCTATTACGGCGCTTCCGACAGCTACGTGGGCCTGGCCTTCGGCAACTTTGACGAAATCATCGACTACATCAAGGACAACAGCAAAGTCACCGAAACCGACACGGAAATCGGCCGGCGGTGAGGGGCTATAAAAATATCTGGGGGAAACCATTCTTTGGAGGCCAAAGAATGGTTTCCCCCAGACCCCTTTCCAAGAAAGCCAAAAAATAATTCCTATTCAAAAAGGAGTTTATTTTCATGGAGCGATTCAGTTTATCTCCCTTATTCCGCGACCGGGCCGTACTGTGCCGGAACAAAGAAATCCGCGTTTGGGGCACGGCGGAGGAAGGGACGCGCCTGACCCTAATTCTAAAGAATGAATGGAATCAGGAATTGGGCCGGGATGAAAGCACGGCGAAAGAGGGAAAGCTCTTCTTCCGTCTGCCTCCCCAGAAAGCACAAATCAAGTGTTCTTTGACCCTCTCCGACGGGCGGGACAGCGTGACCTATACGGACATTGCCATCGGCGACGTGTACCTGGCCGGGGGCCAGAGCAACATGGAATTGGAATTGCAGAACGCCGACGAGGGCAGGGACTTGATCCCCCTCCACAGCAATCCCCTGGTGCGCTACTTCAACGTGCCCAAGTTTGCCCGCTTCGTCCCCGAAGCGGAGGAAGCCAACGAAAACGCCCGCTGGCTGCCCGTGGCCCCCGGCACCGCCCGGGACATGAGCGCCGTGGCCTATTTCTTCGCCATGAAGCTCCAGCCTGAAATTCAAGTACCTATCGGGATCATCGACTGTTACTGGGGCGGCACCTCCGTCACCTGCTGGATGGACGAGGAAGCCCTGAACCGCACCGCCGAGGGTCAGCGCTACCTGCGGGAATACAAGGAAATGTGGGCCGGGAAATCCATGGAGCAGTATTTGGCGGAGGAAGGGGCCTTTTTCTCCGGCCTGGACGAATGGGCCAAGAAGGCCGACGCCCTGAAAGCCGCCCACCCCGAATACACCGCCAAGGAAATCACCGCAGAGATCGGCCCCTGTCCCCCCTGGAATCCCCCGGTAGGCGAAGGCTCCCCCTTCCGCCCCGACGGGCTGGTGCATACCATGTTGGAGCGGGTGATCCCCTTTACCCTCACCGGCGTGCTGTTCTATCAGGGCGAGGAGGACACCTGGCGCACCAAGCGCTACGACATCCTGCTTTCCTCCTTCATCCTGCGCCTGCGGGAGCAATTTGAGGACAATGATTTGCCCTTCCTGAACGTGCAGCTGCCCATGTGGATGGACGGCGCGGCCACCGAGGACAGCAAGCTCTGGCCCGCCCTGCGCCTTGCCCAGCAGAAGGTATACCGCAATCTCCGCAATACGGGGCTTGCAATTTTGCTGGATCAGGGCGAATTTGACAACATCCACCCCACCAACAAGCGGGTGGTGGGCGAGCGGCTATATGAAGAAGCGCTTCACGTGATCTATCAGCGCAAAGCCCGCCTTTCCCCCTTCGCCTTGGGCAAATACGCGAAGGACGGCAAATTGCATGTGACCCTCTCCGCCCCCGTTTTCGACCGGGGCGAAGGAAAATTCCTCATGGAAATCGCCGGGGAGGATGGGCAATTCTTCCCCGCCGAAGCGGTGCCGCACGGCGATGAAATCATCCTGTCCTGCCCCACCGTGCCCCATCCCGTCATGGCCCGCTACGCCTGGACGGATTACGCCATTGTGCGCCTGTTTGGGGCCGACGGCCTGCCCCTGGCCCCTTTCTGGGTGGAATAAGCAACGCAAATCTTACAAAAAGAAGCGCCCGATGTGAGCGCTTCTTTTTGTGTATGGAAAAATCAGAATTTTCCGCTGTGGCTGGTGTGGTGGGTGCCGGAGGAGCCGGTGAAGCCGCCGCCCCCGTGTCCGCCGCCGGAGCTGGTTTCGATCTTGCGGCGGGTGGTGGTGGTGTACAGATAAATATCCTGCACGCGGTTCAGCTGGAAGGAGCCGTCCCGGATATAGGATTGGGCGTTGATCTTCCGCCGCACAGTCTTCATCTGTCCTTTCAGGATCAGGGCCACGATCAGGCCGATCACCAGGCCTGCGCCGAAGATGATCACCGCCGCCCGGGTGGTGCGGTTCTTGGGCGTCATGTATTCCAGGCGGGCTTCCACGCCGGAAACGAACTTGGCCATTCCGGCGGAAAAGTTGCTGGCGCGCAGGGAGGGCAGCATGGCGTCCTCCAGCTCGTACATGGCGTCGTCGTCGAAAATCTTTTCGCCCCGGCCCGTATTGACGATGGTATAGTCCCGGTTGCCCACGCCCGAGCCGGTGACCAGCAGCAGGATGATGCCGTCGTGCTTGTCGCCGTAACCGAAGCCGCGGTCATCATAGTAATCCCCCGCGTAGTACCGGGGCGTTTTGCCGTCGATGCTGGTTTTGGTGAGCAGCACTACGTCGAACTGGTATTTTTCGCGGATCAGGGTGATGGCCTGTTCCAAAGTGGCTTCGTCGGAAGCGGAAAGCACGTCCGCGTCGTCGATCACCCGGTTGCCGTCCGCCAGGGCGGGCGTGACCAGCAGGAGCAGCAGCAGGAGCAGCGCAAGGATTTTTTTCATCTTACAGCACCCCCATATTGAACAGCAGATAGGCGGCGGCAGTGCCCACGGCACCGATGCCCAGGCCCAGGCCCAGGAGCCAGCGCCAGAACGCGCCCTTGTCCACCGGCAAATCGCCCACGAACCGGCCCGTCTGGGCGTTCATGGCGAAGGTGTAGGTCTTGTCCTGCCAGCGGGTGTTCAGCATCCACACCGGCATGAGCACCTGGCGCACCTTGCCGTGCTGCAATTGAATTTGGGTGTTCATGGGCGCCACGGTGGCATAGCCCATGACCGTGGCCCGCATGGCGGCGGCCACACTGGCCCGGATGCGCTCGTTGGCGCGGGGCTGGCAGGCGTCGGCGTCCACATCGTAGCGCTGGGCCTGATAGCCGCTGAAATACGCTGTGTTGAAGGCGTCGGCCTTGTCGCTGTCGAAGGGCTCAATGGATTCCATCAGGGTATCGTCCATTTTGCTGGAGCCGTCCACCGGCACCTGATTGAAGCCCAAATGGCCGCCCCTTCGCACCAGGAAATGGGACGTTTTGGTGATTTCATAATTGCCCTGGCGGTGGTGGGAAACCTTGGTGCACTTGTAGGTGCAGTCCGCTTCCGCGTCGGCCTGGAACAGCCAGAAGGGCACGTACACGCCGGTGACCTTTTCGATGCGGTTTTCGTCCATAAAGCCCTTGGGCAGCAGCTTCTTCCCCTTGCAGTGATTGCGCAGGGCTTCCTGGGCCTGCTTTTTGCTCTTCTGGAAGGGGATCACGCCGTCGGGCCGGTACGCGCCGGAAAACACCTGGGGCATGACGGAGGGATTGCCGCAGTAAACGCATTCGGTGGCGGCCACGGTTTCATCGGTGATGATCTCCGCGCCGCAGGCCTGGCAGCGGTAGGCGCGCAGATGGGCGGCTTCCTCCTGGGTATACCCGCCGCCTCCGGCGTACTGCCATTGCAGCTGATCGTCCGTGGTGTTTTCCACCTGCACGCTTTCCAGCTGCTCCATGGTGTCCAGCGGGAAGGAATTGCCGCAGGATGCGCATTCCAGTTCCTGGCTTTGGCTGCCAAAGGTCAGGGACGCGCCGCAAGCGGGGCATTTATAGTGGCCGGCGGCCTGAGGCATAGGGAATCCCCCTTTCAATTATTCTTTCCCCTCGTACTGCCTGCACAGCGTATATTTTGATACGGCGGTCTGCACCGCTTCCGGGCAGGCGAAGGACAGCAAATCGCGGATATAGGGCGGCAGCACGCGGTTATACTTGACTTCCAGAATGGTTTCATCGTGATCCAGCACCGGCACGGTGGGTACCTTGGGATTAAACAGGTCGATGCTGTTCAGGCCCGTGCGCACCCGCATATCGAAGGTGATGCGCACCTCCTCTGCCACGTGGACGTAGGCTTCCCGTTCGTAGTCCACGATCACCACGGGATGCAAAAGCCTGGTGCGCATTTCCCGGTACACATCCCGAAGCAGGCCGCTGCGGGTGTTTTCCAGGCCCGTGGGGTCCGCCGCCATCAATTGCTCGGCCAGATCCCGGGTAATCCGCGCGCTGCGCTTGGAAATCAGGCTGCCCACCTTGGTTTTGCATTCCATGAAAATCACGGCGTCCGACAGGTTATAAATGCGGATGCGGTACTTGTCCCTGTCCTTGACCCCGGCGATTTTGTCATACAGGGCGTCGTCAAACGCCGTGTCAAAGTACAGCGACCGGATGTGATAGCTGCCGCCGTTCTTTTTCGCGTTGGGGTCCAGGTTCAGCACATGCCCAACGGTGTGCCGCAGCACCTCCAGCTGGGTGCGGGTGATCTGGAATTTCAATTCATGCCGCAGAGGGAGCGCCATTGTTTACGCCCCCGCTTCGGTCTGGCACGCCACCAGGGTGGCGTCGTACACGCCGTTGATATCCAGCATATCCGTCACGATATTCGTCCGACGGTCCAGGCGCACCTCCACGGTCATTTCCGCGCCGGAGCGGGTGATGGTTTTGGAGCGCATGCGGAAGAATTTCACGTTGTGTTTCAGGGTGTTTTCAATATCAATCTGGGCTTCCTCGTCATAGTGCAGCACCAGCAGATAGGCGTTGGGACTGCGCAGCCGCAGATAGGAAATGCCCAACATGATGCCCGAAATGCCCAGCAGCGCCACCACGGCGATGATATAGGCGTTGCTGCCCACCAGGATGCCCATGGTGATGGCCCAGAACATATAGGCGGTGTCCAGCGGGTCCTTGACGGCGGTGCGGAAGCGCACGATGGACAGGGCGCCCACCATGCCCATGGACAGGGCCACGTTGCTGCCGATGCACATGACCACGGGAGTGGTGACCAGGCACAGGAGGATCAGCGTGAGCGTAAAGGAGGGGGAATACAGCACCCCGCGGTAGGTGGCCTTATACACCACGGCGATGATCGCCCCCGACGCCAGCGCCACCAGCAGCGCCACCACCACGTTCAGGGGGGTGAAGGTGGAAAGCTGATCGGCAAACCATTCGGAAAAGGTCGTCCCGCTCAGCACGTCGTTGAAGGTCAAATTCCCGTTCATGTTCATATCCTCCCATATTTTCCTTGGTTATAGTACACTTTTTTTGCGGTTCCGTCAATTCTTTCCCGAAGAATTATGTTCCGCTTCCTTCTCGAAGAACCGTCGGGAAACGGTCTGCGAGGGGGATTGTCAAGGGGGTTCCCCTTGACTGAAATCCGTACCGGCGGCGTGTACGCCGGGAGGACGGAAAATTTCTGCAAGGAGCGTAGACGACTGAAAGAAATTTTCCTTCCTTGCGGTTTTTCCGCCCGGGAACGCAGTGACAGGAAAAACCGTGCGGGGGGCACGCGGGGGGTATGCAATACCCGCCCGCGCATTGCTGCGAAGCCGCAGGGTGAGCAGCAATGGTTTATTTTGCTTCCGGGTTGGCGGGACGGGGGCCGAAATAGCGTTCCATTTGCTGGTTGCTCAGCTTGAACTCATCCTGGAACAGGCCCCAGAATTTGTAGGGGCGCAGGGTCATAACGTTCTTGAGCCTGTCCACGCGCTGCCGCCAGTAGCGAAGCAGGCCGCTGGCCGACGAAGGCGAGTCCGAATTGATGATGCGGGTATCGGCGTAGCCCGCCCAGCGCTGGAAGTGCATGGGCATTTCCGTTTCGATCTGCGCCACGCATTCGTCAACCTGCGCGATCATCACTTCGGTGGTGAGGGTCTGGTAGATTTGGCCGATGCGGACAAAGAACTTTTCCCGAATCTCATCGACCTCTAACATTTTGCGGAAGATCACGTTGTTGATCTTCTGCTGGCCCATGCCCTGCTCCTTCATATAGGACCAGGGGCTGTTGAAGCCGGACATGTACAGGCCGTAGTCCGTATCGAACAGGAGGCACTTCCATTTGGCCCCTTCTGTGGGCAGCTTGTAGAACATGATGTTGCCGGGGTCGGAATCGCCGTAGAACATTTTGATGGCGAACCAGTCGATGTAGTTGTCCACATCGATGTGGTCATAGATATATTGCAGATCGGCGGCGTTGGTGTTGGGCGACAGGGTTTTGATGTAGTCCCGCATGGCCAAGTATTCCTTGCTGCTGCCCTGGACCACGGTGCTGTTGCCCTTGATGATGGTCATGTTCTCATAGATATCCTTGTCCTTTTCCAGATCCAGCCCCTCGTGCTGGGCGATGGAAAAGCGGTCCTTCCGCTCGCGCATGTTGTAATGGCCCCAATATTGGCCGTTCAGGTACACGATCACGGGCTTCCAGGCCAGGGTGATCACGTCGGTATCCAGGTATTTGTCCACCAGCAGGGTTTCCACGCCGTCCGCCACCCGCGTCCACACGCAGTCGTTGCCCGAATTGCGCAGGGTGAAGGATTTGTAGTATGCATAATCCCGCTGACCCTCGAACAGGTTCACATTGAAATACTTTTCACCCAAGGCAGCCTGGGCGCGAATCTTGAAGGATTTCTGGGGCATGTCCAGAGAATACGCGCCCATCAGGTCCATTTTGATGCCCTGGGAAATGTAGGCCTGGCCGGTGTTGTGGTCGAAAATTTCCACATAGCCCTGGCGGTCGTCCTTGCCGTAATTGCGGTAGACGGGGGTGCGGAAGGGCAGGATCAGGTTGCCCTTATCGTCCTGCTTCTGCACCGAAGTGGCGTTGGGGTTTTTCCGGTTGCGGCTGGAATGATCCGGCTCCTCGGACATGAGGCCGGTGGTGGGGTTCCACAGTTCCTCGGGGTCGCACACCAGGCTGATCACGTCCAAAGTATGGTACAGCTCCATAAAGAAGCTGGCGGTTTCCGTTTCGGAGGGCTGCAGGCCGGGCTGGAACGCCCGGGCGCGGATCACCATGGTATCCACGATGGGAATGGGGCCGGTATACACGGTGCTGTTGTCCACCGTGGGGATGGAGCCGTCGGTGGTATAGCGGATGGTGGCGCCCGGCTCGGCGGTCAGGGTCACTTCCAAATTGCCGTAATACAGGCCGCTGGGATGGTCGAAGGCAGGCCGGGCGCTGAACCCGGTAAAGCCCGAGCCGTTGGCCGCCCCGGGCGTTGGCGCGTCATAATAAAAAAAGCCGCCCGCCCCCAAAGTCCTGCCATAGGAAATATCCGTGGGGATTTCCGGCAGATACATCCTGTCCAGAACCGTGCCGCTGGCGTCGGATAGGGTCAGCATTTCGCCGCCCGCGTGGGCCAGCTTGAAGGAGGCCCGCAGGCGGCCGGGATCCTGCCCCGCGCCGGAGTAGCCGTCCAGCATGATCACCTTGTATTCCCCCGGGTAAATGGACGCTCCCTGAGGGAACGTCCATTTCCGGGGCCAGTTGATATTGTCGCTCAGCCCCCACCCGGACAGGTCGCAGGTGATGTTGGAGGAATTGTACAGCTCCACGTAATCGCAGGGGCTTTTATCGTCGAAGGGCTTGATCAGGTTGGCGGAGGACATGACCTCCGAAATATACACCCCTGTGGGGTTCAGGGCGCGGATGAACTGATCGGCCCGGTTGGCCCCGGCCTGGTTGTTGGGCGCGCCGGGGGTGGCCAGGGTGAACACCTGCCAGTCGCCGTTCTCGTTCCGCCCGTAACTCATATCCCGGGGGATGTTGTTCACCACCACCCGGTCCACCAGCTCGCCCACCAGAGTGGACAGCACGATGGTTTCCTGCTCGTTATTGATGGAGAAATTCGTGTGGGGATAGCGGGTGCTTTCCTCGATTTTGTCTTTGCCCGAGCAGAACACGAGGTAATACCCCCCGGCGGGGATCACGGCGTCCTTGGGGAAGGGCCACTTGGCGGGCTTCGTTTCATCGTCGGACAGGGCGAAATTGCTCAAATTGATGTCCTTGCTGCCCGCGTTGTACAGTTCCACCCAGTCGGAGAAATCGCCGTCCGCGTCCCGCAGGCCGGATTTAGGCGAGGGCACCACTTCGTTGAGCCGCAGCGTTCCTGGCTCCACCACAAAGGCGGCCAGGTACGCGTCGTGGCCCTCCACGGTGTTGGGATAGTTGGGGGAATAATCGTAACTCTTTACCCATTCCCCTTCTTCGCCGCGCATATAGCTCTCGTCGCTGTTCAGGGTGGGGATTTTCACCGTATCAATGGCCACGCCGTTTTCATCGAACAGATACACCGTTTCGCCCAGGGAGCTTAGCTTGAATTTGGCGTGGAACGTGTTCCGGGGATCGTCCCGGTTGGTGCCGTCGCAGAACACCGTCACCTGTCCGCCGGGTGCCAGGTTCACGTCCGGGAACAGAAACACGATGCGGTCCGACCGGTCGGACAGGCCCACGTTTTTCAGGTTGATGGGCGTATCCAGGGTGTTGCGGATCTCCACCCAATCGCTGAACTTGCCCGATTCGTCGGGATAGGCCGAAACGTTATCCGTCATGACCTCCGAAAGCACCAGCCCGGCGTGGGTGGTCAAATTGCCGGAGGCGGATACGCTCACCGCCTTCGGAATGGGCGTTTTAGGCATAATCAGTACGAACAGCGCCAGCAGGCATACCAGCGCGATCAGCAGCACCGCCCGCACGTCCTTTTTATTCGCGCCACGGCGACGGTTTCGCCGGTTATTGGCCATCGTTGAGTTCCTCCTTCGGGAAACGCCCCCGCCCTTCCCGGTAAAACCCGTTTCGGTACGGCGGCTTGTCATATTATATCATATAAAGTGGAAAGTGAAAAGTGGAAAGTGAAAAGCTTTATCGTTTATCACCAGCATTTATCATCGGGATGAATCGCCGCGCCGCGCATGGGTTCGTTTCAATCTTCACTTTCCATTTTTCACTTTTCACTTTTTATTTCGTCCACGTCATATGCTTCAGCACTTCTAAAAAAGCGTCCTCGTCCGCCTGGGGCGTGTATACGGAATAAGCGGCGGATTCGCCGGTAAAGTATATGCACTTCGCGCCGCCCCGGGCGGCCAGCACGGCGGGATGATTGAGTACCGTCAGGTCGCTCACCAGGGAGACGGACAGTTCGCTCCGCAGCAGCAGCGGGGCCGCGCTGGCGGGCCGCACGGCGGTGACCACCAGGCCCTCGTACTGCAAGGAGGCTACCCGCACGTTCTGGCCGTCGTGGGTGGTATTCCCCGCCTGACCGCGAAGCAAAAGGCTGGGCACCACGGGCAGAGGCGCGCCGAACTGGGCGGCTAAGCTCTGGGCGTCGCTGAATTGGGCGGGCTGCATGCGGGTAACGGTTTCCGGCTCGTCCTCCACCACAAAGCTGCCCGTTGCGCCGTCTGCCGGGGTCTGGAGCATGATGGTGGCTAAATAGATCACCGCCATCAACAGCGCCGTGCCCATCACGGCAAAGACCGTTTTCAGTATTCCTTTTCTCTGCCCCTTACCTTGCTTTTCCGGCATGCCGTTTTTGATCCTCCTTGTTCCGCCTTTTTTCCCATTCCTGACCCGCCGCCGCTCCGATCAGGGACAGCGCGATGCACATCAGCCCCACCCAGACGGGGGCCGCGCCCACGATCAGCGAAAATCCGCCCACCGGCAGGCAGGCCGCCAGGGGATGCGCGCCGCCCAGCGCCGCCCAGCAGGGCAGCAACGCCGCCGCCGCGGGCAATAAAACGTAGGTGAGCAGCAACAGCAGCAGCACCGCCCCGTCCCCCTCCAGGAGAAACAGCAGCGGATACAGCCCCTGCAAAGCCAGCGCCGAAAGCAACAGCACCGCGAACCGGAAAATCGCTTTCTTTCCGGCGGGCGACAATCCCTTTGCCATACCGTGTTCCTCGTCAATCGAAAAATACGCCGTCCCCGGTAGTATACCATACCTGCGCCATCCCCGGCAAGCAAAGCGCGGGATTTGTTACAAATTGATAAAAAACGGAGCCGTTCGCCCGAACAGCCCCGTCTTTGAAATGATTTTTTTCTGTTGTTTAGCCCTTCACGCCGCCGGAGGTGAGGCCCGATACCAGATGCTTTTCGATGAGCATGAACAGGATCACCACCGGGATGGTAGCCAGCAGGGCGGAGGCGAACAGGTAGTGCCACTCGATCATATTGAAGGAAGAAAACTGGGTGATGCCCACGGTGATGGGCTTTTTGCTGGCGGTGGAAATAAGCACGGTGGAAATGGTGTACTCGTTCCAGGCGTTGATGAACACAAAGATCAGGGTGGTCACGATGCCCGGCGCGGCCATGGGCAGCAGCACCCGGATCAGCGCCCCCACCACGGAACAGCCGTCGATGCAGGCGGCCTGCTCCATTTCCGACGAAATGGACACGAAGGTGCCCCGCAAAAGCCAGATGGCGAAGGCCTGATTGAAGGCCGCGTTGATGAGCATGAGGCCCAGCACGGAATCGTTGAGCTTGATGGTGATCATGAGCTGGGAAATGCCCACCAGCAGCACCACGGGGGAAAACATCTGGCTCATGATGACGAAACCCAAAAAGGCTTTCTTGCCCTTGAACCGCATGCGCGCCATGGCGTAGGCCGCCGGAATGCCGCAGAGCAGGCTGATGAGCGTGGCCCCGCCGGAGAGCAGCAGGCTGTTGCCCAAATAGGTGAGAACGTTCTTTCTCACGATGTCCTGGAAATTGCCCCACTTCCATTCCACCGGCAGGATATGCAGGAAATACATATCGTTGGTCTCAGCAGGCGAGCGCAGGGCGGTGATGAACATGACGTAATAGGGGTACAGGATCAGAAGGGACAGGGCGATGACGAAGGCGTACAGCGCGCCCCGGCCCAGGGCGCTGCTCAACTGCGCGTTTTGCAGCCGCAGCACGCCGCACAGCAGCAGGAAAGCGGCGGGCAGCAGCAGCCACAGCCAGAGGGTGCAGGTAAAGTCCATACCGGACAACAGGCTTTGAATCCTCTCCCCCGCCTTGCCGCCGTACAGCAGGCCATCCGCCAGATTGAGTTGGGCGGTGATATCCGCCTGCCGCGCTCCGGACAGCACCGTGCCGATGTCCCGGGCGAAGAAGCGGGTGATGCTCATGGAGAAAACGGGCGGGATCAGCAGAGCCACGATGGCGAGGCCCACCGAAATCCCCTGGGCAAACCGGGAGGACGCGAAGGCCAGCGCGGCGGCCAGACAGGCGCAGACCAGCAGAACCAGCAGCAGCTTCCCGGCGGGAAGGCCGCTGGCAATCAGCTTCCATCCGGAAAAATGCCCCTTGGTGGAGGCCGTAAAGGTGATCATGCTGCTTTGGGTGCCGTCGGATTTATCCCGCAGGGTGACGGCTTCCTTCAGCGTCACGTCGCCGAATTCCTGGTAATCCTTTAGCGCCGCTTCCACCTCGGCCTTGACGGACAGGTACTTTTCATCTCCCACGAAAGTATTGGCGGACTTTTTCGTGTAGACCGTGGAAGTCGCCTCAAACAGCGGCAGAGAGAATAAAATCACGATCAGCGCAAGGGCGGCGGCAGCCAGGATCGCGCCCCATTTCCGGGAACGGGGCCTTGCGTCGGGAGCGAGCTTTTTCATAAGTCCTCCTCCTTCCGCATGGAGATCATCATGTAGGCCCCGGCCACGATGCACAGGATCACGAACCCGATGACGCTCAGCGCCGTGGCAGCGCCCTTCTGCTGGTCGTAAAAGGCCCGCATGTAGAGCAGCGTCACCATGGTGTCGGTCTTGTTGGCGGGCGCGCCCTTGGTGATGGTGTATACGATGGGGAAGGAATTGAACACGTAGATGATGTTCAGCACCGTACTCACCGTAAGGCTGGGCCGAACAAGCGGCAGCGTCACGTGCCGCAGCTTTTTCCAAAAGCCCGCGCCGTCCACGGTGGCGGCCTCATAGTACGCCGCGTCGATGCTCTGCAGGCCGGACAACACGCAGAAGGTGACGAAGGGAATGGTGACGAAAATGCCGATGCCGCACTCCCAGGCGAACTCGATCTGATAGGTGAGCCGCCAGTTGACGGCGGTTTTCAGGATGCCCAAGTTCAGCAGGATATTGTTCAGGTTGCCATACTCGTACTTGATGATGTAGTTCCACACGCTGGCCTGAATGACCAGGGACGTGGCCCAGGGGAAAATCACGATGGAGCGGGCGATCTTGCGGCCAAAAAACTCCGTGTTCAGGGCCATGGCGATGATGAACCCCAAAAGCGTGGAAATGCCCACCACGCTCACCACCCACACGGCGGTGTTCTGCATCACCACGCCGAAGGCCTTGTCGTTGAACGCGGCCATGAAGTTGCTGAACCCCGCGAAGCCGCCCAATACGCCCGCGCGGCTGATTTCGCTGAAGGACAGCCGGAATACGATCAGGATGGGAAACACCACAAAAATCGTCATCAAAAGGATGCTGGGCAGCAGCCACAGATACGGCACCCATTTCCTGCGCACCAGGATCGTATTCATGGCGGAACCTCCTTCTTGCCGGAGCATTTATAGGTTAAACAAATAAATATGAAAGAAGGGCCGGTTTTCACCAGCCCCTTCAGCCTGTCGGAAAAACCCGGGGTAGCTCGAAGGGGCCGCAGTCCCTTCGACTATAAATCCGCAGGCGGCGGCGTGTACGTCGCCGAGGAGCGGCTGAAAGCCGCTTCCTATATCAATTTCTTGTAAAATGAGCGTTTTCGCTTGCGAAAATGCCATTTTACAAGAAATTGATGGATCGAAGGAAATCGGAATCCCGATTCCGATTTCCTTCGCAAATTTGCAATGATTACTTGGTCAGCTCGGCCTGGAGTTCATCCAGCAGGGTCTTCACATCGCCGCCGGTCAGGGCTTCCTGTTCCACTTTGATCACGCCCATCTTGATGGCGTCCCAGTTGTCCAGGGCGGTGGGATAGAACTGGCAGCTGTCCAGCACCTTGAGCCAGGCTTCAAAGGAAGGATTGGCTTCCACCAGTGCGGCCACGGAGCTGTTGACGGCGGGCAGGAAGCCTTCCATGGAGACCCAGCCCACGTAGTTTTCGGGAGCGTAGAAGAAGGTGAGGAACTTGCCGATGGCTTCCTTGCGGGCGGCGTCCTCTTCAGCGGTCAGGGTGTCGTCCTTGAAAGCCATCACGCGGTCCATAACGCCGGTCGCGCCGGGCTTGGCGCCTTCGTTGACGGGCAGGGCGGCGGTGGCATAGTTGATGCCTTCGTAGCCCTTCTGGGCCAGGTAGTCAGGCAGCTGGTTGGGAGCGATCACCATGGCCAGCTTGCCGGCGCCGAACATATCCTGCAGGTCATAGCGGGTCTGGGTGGCGGGGTTGGGGTTGGTGTAGCCCTTGTTGTAGAGGCCGATGGCAAATTCGATGGCTTCGATGTTCTTGAGGCTGTTCACGTCGATGTCGCCGTCGATGTCCACGAATCCGCCGTCATTGTTCCATACATAGTAGGAGAACGCGGCCTGGCCTTCGTCGGTGGTCATGTCGATGCCCCAGGGATACACTTCGCCGCCGTAGTAGTCCAGGATGGCCTGGCAGGCGTCTTCCAGTTCGGCCCAAGTGGCGGGAACCTTTTCCACGCCCGCTTCGGTGAGCAGGTCCACGTTATAGTACAGGGCGCGGGCGGAGGCCAGATCGGGCACGGCCCACACCACGCCGTTGATCACGGACTGTTCGATGAAGGAGGGGAAGAAATCGTTGAACAGTTCTTCGGGGCAATAGTCCTTCACGGGCAGCAGCAGGCCCTCGGCCGCGTAGTTGGCAAACACGTCGATGTTCAGGATGTCAGGCGCGTTCTTGTTGGTGATGCGGGTGGAAACCACGCTGTACACGTCGTTCCAGGAAACCACTTCCAGGTTCAGCTTCACGCCGGGGTTCTCGGCTTCAAACTTGTCCACAAAGTTGGTGCCGTTCATGCCCTTGCCCAAGAACCATTCCTGGGTGTTGGGGCCGTACTGGCAGATGATCACGTCCAGGGTGATGTCGTCTTCGGCCACGGCGAATGCGGCGCAGCCCAGCGCCATCGTCAGAGCCAATACCAGAGCCAGAATCTTTTTCATCGCGGTCATTCCTCCATTTTTTTATTTTCACAGCAGGCGCGCCGCCCGCTGCGGGAATCAAACGAAAAAGCCGGATTCAGCTTTGTTCTCCGTCGCCTTTGCGTATCTCTTTCAATCAAAAAAAGCATACCGCAATCGCGGGGGTTTGTCAAGGCGTTTTTTCATTTTGTATGGAAAATGGCAGCCGCTTTCAGTAGAAATCCGCGGGGGAATATGTTATACTTGTGTTACGGCATACAATGTGCCGCAAGTAAAGAATGGAGTGATTTTTTCTTGGATACCCCCGTCGGCTATCTGTTGCTGATCCAGGTGGTACTGATCGCCATCAACGCCTTTTTTGCCGCGGCGGAAATCGCCGTCGTGTCCCTGAGCGAAACGAAGCTGCGCCACAAGGCGGAGGAAGGGGACAAAACCTCCCAGAAGCTGCTGAACATGATCCTGGAGCCTTCGGGATTCCTAAGCACCATCCAGATCGCCATCACCTTAGCGGGCTTTTTGGGCAGCGCCTTCGCGGCGGACAACTTCGCCGCCCCCATGGTCAGCCTGATCCGGGATACCTGGGGCTTTACCCTGCTTTCCGCGGGCACGCTGAATACCCTGTGCGTGGTGCTGATCACCCTGATCCTTTCCTATTTCACCCTGATTTTCGGCGAACTGGTGCCCAAGCGGGTGGCCATGAAGGAGCCGGAAGCGGTGGCCCGGGCGGTGTGCGGGGTCATCAGCGTGACGGCGAAGGCCACCAAACCCGTGGTGTGGCTGCTGACCAAATCGGTGAACGGCGTGCTGCGCCTGTTCGGCATTGATCCCGCCGCCACGGAGGAAGAAGTGACGGAAGACGAAATTCGTATGATGGTGGACATGGGCGAGGAAAAAGGGGCCATCGAGGGCAACGAGCGGGACATGATCGAGAATATTTTCGAGTTCAACAACATGACCGCCGCCGACTGCATGACCCACCGCACCGACGTGACCGCCCTGCAGGTGGACGCCACCAACAAGGAGATCATGAAAACCATCGCGGAAAGCGGCCTGTCCCGCTTCCCGGTGTACGGGGAAGATTTGGACGACGTGCTGGGCACCTTCACCACCCGGGACTACCTGCTGGCCCTGTCCACCGGCGGGAAAAAGACCCTGCGGGAAATCCTGCGCCCCGCCTATTTCGTGCCCGAATCGGTGCGCACCGACGTGCTGTTCCGGGACATGCAGAAGAAAAAGACCCACATCGCCATCGTAGTGGACGAATATGGCGGCACCAGCGGCCTGATCACCATGGAAGACCTGCTGGAAGAAATCGTGGGCAACATTTACGACGAGTACGACAAGCCGTTGCCCCAGGAAATCCAGAAAATAGGCGACCACCAGTACCGCATCGCGGGCGGGGCCATGATCGAGGTCATCAACGACGCGCTGGATCTGCACATTCCCACGGGTCAGGGCTATGAATCCCTGGGCGGCCTGATTTTCAGCCGCATGATGACCATTCCCAAGGACGGCTCCCACCCCGTGGTGGAATGCTGCGGCCTGCGCATCCGGGCGGAGGAAATCACGGGCCGCCGGGTGGAATGGGCCACGGTGACGGTTTTGACCCCCGCCGGAGAAAAAGCGGAAGGAAAGGAAGAAAAACCCGAGGAATAACGTTATTTGGATGAACCGGGGAAATTTTCTGGGGGAAACCATTCTTTGGAGGCCAAAGAATGGTTTCCCCCAGCCCCCCTTCCAAAAAAGCCATAAAGGTTTACGGACTTTTTTGCCTTTTTGCGTAGCCTTTTGCAAACAAGTACCTAAGGAGGTTCTATTACATGAACGGAAAAAAGTGCTTTGCCCTGCTGCTGGCCCTGTGCCTGACGGCGGTCAACCTGCCCGCCCTGGCCGCCCCCACCCGGGAACCGCAGGCCTTTGAGGCGGCGGCGGATGAAAAGCTGCAAACGCTGGCAAACATTGCCGCGGCGGCCATTCCGGAGGAATGCTACGGCATGGAGGCCTGCGAAGTGCTGAAAAAAGATCAGGCTCCCGGCGCGGCCTTGACCGCCCAGGCGTTGTGGGCCGCCGTGCTGCTGACCCGGGAAACCACCTGGATTTCCGATGAAGAAGCAAAGCTGCTTTATCAGCAGATTTTTACCAACGGCGCTTACGATCCGGCGGCGCTGACCGGCGATCCCTTTGTGACGGCGAAAAACGGCGGCCTGGAAATGAACCCGGCGGTTCGGGATATCGCCATGGACGGCGCGTATCTCTACGCCGCCGAATTTGACGGCACGGACCTGCTGGTGCGGTGCGACCTGTATTACACCGAAGAAGAAGGGGCGGACGTGGACACGGTGCCGGAGACGCTGCTCACCTGGACGAACCACGCGGTGCTGTCCCTTCGCCCCGCCCCGGGAACGGAATTCGGCTATACGGTGAACGGCATTTCCCTTTCCCCCAGTTACCGGGACGGCAATTTCGGCGACTGGTGGGAGGCGGACAACGGGGAATTGGAATACGAGGTGCAGGTTCCAGGCAGCTTGGAAACGGCAGACGAGACCCCGGCGCATTGGGTGTTCACGAACATGGAAGGGGACGTGAGCCTGACCATCGAAGCGAAGGAAGAAAACCTTTCCTACGACCAAGCTCTGGCGGACTTTATGGGAGCGCACCCCGGCAAGACAGTAAAGCAGGAAAGACTGTACGACGCTTTCACCCTGACGGAAGCCGGCGTGTTCATCATGGTGGTCACAGCTGACGATTTCCCCTGGACCTTCACCGTCACCCTGACCTTCCCCGAGGAGCGGCAGGCGGAATATGAATTTTACGCCGAAATCATTCGCAACGCCTTTGTAGTTTGGGGGCTGTCTCATGGCTAAACGAATTTTATCCTTTCTTGCGGCGTTTCTGCTTTTGGTCTCCCCCGCGCTGGGCGAAATGACGGTGGAGCGGAAAACGGGCGAGCAGTTCTATCCCCAGGAAAAGAACTGGGTGTATCATTTTTCCTACGCCTATCCCCATATCGCGGGCGACGATTACACTGCCGCCCACATCAACGATACCTACGAAATGGCCCTGGACGAATGGGCGAAGCTGATGCTGCCCATGTTCGCCAACGCGCCGGATATGCGCTACGACGGAAAAAACGAAGTGACCCACGATTTCACCGTGGCCTGCAACAACGGCCGGGTGCTGTCCATCCTGCAATCCAGGATGCAGACCCGGGGCGAGAGCGGCCCCCTGTATGCCCTGGAAGCCCTGACCTTCGACGTGGGCGGCGCTTACGCCGGGGAAAGCCTGACCCTGCGGGGCGTCACCCTGATCCAGGCCGGGGTAGACGGCGATTTGATGGAGGACGCGGAGCCGGACATGTACCCCGAGGTGGCCCACATCATCGGCGGTTCCTCCGATGAAATGGCGGAGGCCCTGCTGCCGGTCATGTATGAACGCTTTCAGGAGCAGCAGGGGGCGGGCGTGATCGCCGCCCATTGGACGCGGGAGGATTTTGAGGACAAGTTCTCCCCCACCCAGGATTTTTACACCGACAGCGAAGGCCGTATCGTGTTCTTTTTCCCGCCCGAGCTGCTGACCGCGCCCTCCTTCGACGTGCCGGTTTTCTCCTTCACCCCGGCGGAGCTGGACGCCCTTTTAGCCGACGCGGACTGACCAATCCTACCGCCGACGCCGTCCCGGTATTCAAAACCCCGGGGCGGCGGCTTGCAAATAAACGGTTCTCGTGATATATTCTCTTTGATGATTCGTAAGGAGGCTGCTTATGCGCAGATTGCTTTCCATCCTTTTGCTTTTATGCCTTTTATGCCCCGCCGCCCTGGGTGAGGAAGATTTTTTGATGGGGGTGCTGCCCGTGCCCTCAGAGATCACGCCCGCCCTGCGCAGCGAATATCACCCGGAACACGAAAACTGCTATTGGTGTACCCCCATGGATATTACCGATGAGGCGGCTGTGTGGGCCATGCTGACCGCCCCCATCACGGTTGTGGACATCGACCAGATGAAGCAAACCGTGATCTATGAGGAGCCGGATGAAAACAGCAAACAAATCGGCGTGGTCACGGGCCAGAGCCAGGCCCTCCACGTGCTGGAAACGCTGAATAACGGCTGGACGAAGGTGGAAACCTATTCCACCAGCTTCTTTGACAGCAAGGTGAAAAACTTTAACGCTTTCATCACCGGCTATATCCGCAGCAATAAGCTGAAAACCGTGAAGGCGAACCAGAATTACGGCATCGTCATTGATAAGCTGACCCAGCGTCTTTATTTCTTCAAGGACGGCCATTTAGAAACGTCCCTGGCCATCTCCACCGGCCTGTATAATGCCAACCAGCCCTATAATGAAACGCGCTCCGGCGAATTTTTGATTATCTACACCAAGACCGGGGCGCTGATCGACGGAAAGATGCACTGCGATTACGCCCTGCGGTTCAATCAGGCGGATTATCTGCATGAGGTGCCTTATAATAAGTACAGCGATTCCAAAGACTACGCTCCCTTCGAGCCCAATTTGGGTTCCCGGGCCAGCCACGGCTGCATCCGGGTACAGGCCAAAAAGAATGTTGACGGCTACAATATGAAGATCCTGGCCGATCTGATCAAGAACCGGAAGGACAAGAACTGCATTAAAATGGTGATTTGGGAGGATTATCAGGGAAGACAGGTACAGATCCCCGCCGATGATACGCCCCTGTACTACAACCCCAAGGGCGGCGCGAATTATCATGCCGTGGCGAACTGCCCCGGGGTGAAAAAATCCGTACTGCCCCTGACGGCCTTCACTTACGGGGAATTGGAGAACGGCGCTTTTGCCAAGCTCAAGCCCTGCCCCTACTGCCAGCCCACTCCCCGGAAAGCCGTGTTGGAGGAGATCAACCGGGTACACCTGGAATCCTCCCCCGGCGAGGTCATGAGCTACCACGGCGCCGCGCAATGATCCGCCTTGCCGCGTTTTTTGAACCCCGCACAGCCGGGGTTTTTCTTTTTGCCAAAATGCAAAATAGATCTCCGGGCTTGCGCATGAGAATTTCCTTTCTGTTTTCTCATGGCTTTTTGTAACTATTCAGTCCAGCCCGAATAATACTCCAACAGCACCACCCCGGAAGGCAGCAACAATGGCATCAAAAGAAGAGACGCCATGAAGAGCCGCCGA
>CAJOJQ010000039.1 GCA_905234985.1 uncultured Christensenellaceae bacterium | reverse complement strand
CGTTCCTGCTTGAATGTCAACCCTCCTTTTTTCTTCCTGCTTTTCGCTGTTGCTATTGGACTTGGAGGAGAATTGCTTATGGGAAAGTTGAGTAAAGATTTCTTTGATAAAAAATCAATCCCCTGCTTTCGGAAGAAAACAGGGGATTGGTAATTCGAGGTCATTAAACGTCATTTGATATTCAGACTTTTCAGCCATTCCCGGCCCGCCTGTACGGCGGCAAGCACCCTTTCCGGGGCGGGGCCGCCGGTGAGGCAGCGGGCGGCGACGCAGGAGCGGAGGGAAATGGCTTCGTAAACGTCCTGGTCAAAGGCGGGGGAGAAGGCGCGCAGCGCTTCAAGGGGCAGGTCGTCCAGGGCACAGCCTTTATCCAGGCAGTGGGCCACCAGCCGCCCGGCTACGGCGTGGGCGTCCCGGAAAGGCACGCCGCGCTTCACCAGATAATCGGCGCAGTCGGTGGCGTTGGCAAAGCCCGCGCTGGCGCTGTCGTGCATGTTCTTTAAGCGGAAAGTGGCGGTGCGCAGCATTTCTGTGAATACGTGCAGGCATTTGAGCCACGTGTCCCGCGCGTCGAAATAGTTTTCCTTGTCCTCCTGCATGTCCTTGTTATAAGCCAGGGGCAGGCCCTTCATGACGGTGAGCAGGGCGGTCAAATCGCCGTAGACCCGGCCCGTTTTGCCCCGGATCAGCTCGGCCACGTCGGGGTTTTTTTTCTGCGGCATCATGGAGGAGCCGGTGGCGAACCCGTCGTCCAGCGTCAGGAAGCCGAATTCCAGGCTGCTCCACAGCACCAGTTCCTCGCAGAACCGGGAAAGGTGCATCATGCCCACGGAGGCGGCGGACAGATAATCCAGCAGGAAATCCCGGTCGCTGACCCCGTCCAGGCTGTTCTGGTACACCCGATCAAAGCCCAATTCCGCCGCCGTAAATTCCCGATCCAGGGGATAGGTGGTGCCCGCCAGCGCGCCGCAGCCCAAGGGGCAGCTGTCGGCGGCGATTTTGGCGTTCTGTACCCTTATCATATCCCGGCGGAACATTTCAAAATACGCCATCAAATGGTGGCCTAAGGTGATGGGCTGCGCCCGCTGCAGGTGCGTGTAGCCGGGCATCACGTCCCCCGCGTGCTTTTCCGCTAAGTTCAGCAGCACTTCTTCCAGATCGGCAAGCATGCCCAGCGTATCGTCGCAGGTGTCCTTGGCGTACAGGTGCATGTCGGTAGCCACCTGATCGTTGCGGCTGCGGCCCGTGTGCAGGCGCTTGCCCGCTTCGCCCACGCGCTCCGTCAAAATCTGCTCCACCAGCATGTGAATGTCTTCGCTCTCCGGCGGAAACGCCACCTTGCCCGCCTGCATGTCCGCCAAAATGCCCTTCAAGCCTTCCTGAATGGCCGCTTCGTCCGCAGCGCTGATGATGCCCTGACGGCACAGCATTTTCGCGTGGGCCATGCTGCCCTTGATGTCCTGGGCAAATAGCCGCTTGTCAAAGGAAATGGAGGAATGAAAATCGTCCACCATCTGATTGGTTTCCTTCTGGAACCGTCCGCCCCATAGCTTCATAAATCAATTCACCTCGTTCAATCAATACAGGCTGCGGAAGTCATTATAGCAAAAACCGGCGCGGCGCACAAGCCCGAAAGGCGCTGCAAGCATGTCCCGCGCACGGGGTACGTTGGAGGCTTTGCCTCCAAACCACCACAAGGGGGATGATCCCCCTTGACCCTTCTCCTGGCGATGTTACTTGTTCGGATATACCAAACGATGCCCGCCTGTCGCTGGGGATACGAAATGTAGGGGGATTCTTCCCCGGCTTTCCCCGGATGCTTTGCATCCGGGTTGGCGGCCTTCAGCCGCCGGGCCAGAAACCTGCAAATTCCCGTATCTCCCAGCGACAGGCGGAAGTTGTCTGTTTTCCCTAACAACGAATAATCGCCTGGTGGAGTCCAGAGGCCGAAGGCCTTTGGTCGGAGGTTTGGGGGCGGAGAGCCCCCAACGTGCCCTCAGTACTGTCAATCGTAGATTTTCCTTCCCTTGGCGTCGGGCACGCCGCAGAAGCGGTGGAAGAAGGTGTTGAGAATATCGCGCCATTCCCGGGCGTTGGTCAGCTGCGCTTCCATGCGGCGCCGGGCTTCCTGCCGGTCGGGTTCGGGCAGGGTCAGCTTTTCCAGCACTTCCGCCATGGCCTGTACCTGCTTAAAGCCCTCGAAATGGTCGTCGTACAGGCGCTGAATCAGGGTGCGGCCGTCCCGCATGACAAAATCATAGGGCAGGCGGTGGAAGAACAAAAGCAGGTTGTCCGGGCAGGTCTCCGGGGATTCGTACAGCGCTTTCAGGGCCGGGGGATACTGGGCCACGTAGCCGGTGCCCGCTTCGCTCCGGTCAATGCCCACCGCGTTACGATCCGCCCGGGTGTAGGTGCCCCAGGCCTGGAACTCGTAGCCGTAGGGGTTGGGGCCGTAGTGGCTGTTGGGGGTGATCATCCAGCACAGGCCCAAATTGGCGGTGTACTTTTCATACACGGAACGGCTTTTCAGCAGCAGGGCGGTCAGTGTGCCAGTCTGATCCTCCGGCAGGGCGTAGGTGAGCTTTGCCCACGTCCGGATCACCGTTTCGGGGTCGCTGTCCGGGTTCCGGGCAAAGAGGCCGTAGGCGAACAGGTTCAGCGCCGCGAAGGGGTGGCCCGTCCAGCAATCGTCCCGGCCCAGGTTGCTCACCGCGGCGATGGCGGAAACGCGCCGCTTGCCCATCTGATCGAACACTTCCCGCCAGAGGGGCGGCATGGCGTACAGGTCGATCTGCTGGCCGGTGTATTCCTGGGCCAGCTGGAATTCCACGGACAGGGCCGTGCGCTCCATGCCCAGCAGCAGGGGAGAGACCGGCTCCCGCACCTGGAAATCGTAGGGGCCGTGCTTCACCTGCAAAATCACGTTGTCGTCAAAGGCACCGTCCAGGGGCTTGTACAGGTCGTAGGCGGCGCGGGGGCGGTCGGTCTTGGTGTCCCGCCAGTCCTGCATGCAGTTGTACACGAAGGCGCGCCACACCAGCTTGCCGCCGAAGGGACGGAGGACGCGGGCCAGCATGTTGGCCCCTTCCGCGTGGGTGCGGTCATAGGTGTTGGGGCCGGGGCGGTGTTCGCTGTCGGCCTTCACCAGGAAGCCCGCCAAATCGGGCACGGCGGCCCAGACGCGCTTCGCCGTATCCGCCCACCAGCCTTGCACCCGTTCGTCCAGGGGGTCGGCGGTGCCCACGTCCTTGATGGGCTGGGAAAAGTCGATGGACAGCATCAGCCGCACGCCGAAGGGCCGAAGCAGGGCGGCAAAGGCGCTCACTTCGGGCAGGAAGCCGTCGATCAGCTCCTGGGCGGGCTGGTGTACGTTCACGTTGTTCAAGCACAGCACGTTGATCCCCACGCTGCCAAGCATGCGCCCCAATTGCCGGATGCGGTCGGGGTCGTAGGAGAATCTGCCGCCCTCGAACCACAGGGAACGGCCCGCGTAGCCCCGTTCGATGTCGCCGCTCATGTTGTCCCAGCAGTTCAGCATGCGCAGGGGATAATAGGGTTTTTGGACGCCCTGGGGGAGAGGCGAACCCGTTTCCAGGGCGAAAATCAGGGCGTACACGCCGTACAGCAGGCCCGTTTCGCCGCCCCGGAGGGTGTAGCCGGAGGCCGTTTTCAGAATTTCATAGGCTTCGCCCAGGGATTCTTCCCGTTGGAAACTTACTTTTTCCTGCTTTTTATCAAAATAGGTTTTGGCTTCGATTTCCGCCACTGCCGCGGGGGTGTTCGCTTCCGCCGGGATGGGTTCGGGCAGCGCCCGCAGCCAGGCAAGACGGGTTTTCCAGGTGGACATACGCACAATCTCCTTACGATACTATTTGATTGCGGGATAAAAGTGAAAAGTGGAAAGTGAAAAGTGGAATTTTATTTAGAATGACAACTTTCGATAACAAAGCGCCGTCTAATCAAATTTTCACTTTTCACTTTTCACTTTCCACTTTATTTGCAGTAATAGGAATAATCATACCCAAAGTCGGAAGCTGCTTCTTCCACGGGTACGACCCGCAGGTGCACCACCGCGTTTTTGCCAAGCGTCAGGGAAAAGTGCTTGCCGTTTTCCGTATCTTCCGGGGTCAGCGTTTCCCGGCTGGGCTGGGCAGCGCCGCGCAGGAAAGAAAGCTGCTCTTCGGTCAGATCCGCCGGTTCGCCCATATCGTGCCAGCATTTCAGGGGATTGCAGCAGGCTTCGTCCACCCGTTCCACCATGGCAACGGCGCGGCCCTGCATAGGCAAACGCAGGTCGAAGCGCTTTTCTTCCCCGTCCAAATTCCACAGCACCGCGTCAAAGCCGCCGTCCTGCGTTTTCAGGATCAGGGCGGAATCGTCCTTGTAAGCCGCCTCGCCTTTCAGCCCGGCGAAGAACGCGAAGGCCCACAGGGTGGGCTTGGGGATCAGGCCGTTTGCCATCATGCCGAACCCCCCGTGGAAGGGCCGGGAGGGAATGCCCTGCTCCTCAAACACGTCGCCAAACGTCCAATAGCTGTAGCCCGCCGCCACGTCGCCCAGCTGGGCCAGCAGCCCGGCGCACAGGGCGGCGTTGGAATTAGTATCGTGAATAGGGCAGAAGGGGTTATAGCTGGTGTTGAATTCGGTGATGTACAGGGGCAGGTCTTTGTACTCCGAGAAGGAATCAATGATGCGCCGGGATTCCCGCATTTCGGCCGCCAAATCCTCCGGCCTGCTCATGGGATGGTACAGGTAGCGGCCCTTGCGCTCCGGCGTTTGGCCCATGTAGGCGTGGCGGGTGACGAAATCCACGGGCAGGCGCTCGTCCCGGCAGAAGGTCAGGAAATCGTCGATCCACTGCTGGCTGCCCTCGCCGCCGCAGATGGCGGGGCCGCCCACTTTCATGCCGGGCAGGGCTTCCTTCACCGCCAGCACGGTGGCTTTGTACAGCTCCAAATACTTGGCCTTGTCGGCGTTCTCCCAGAACCCCGGCAGGTTGGGTTCGTTCCAAATTTCGCAGGGCCAGGCTTCCACCCGCTCCCTGCCGTAGCGCTTCGCTAAATGGGTCAGGGTGGCTTTCACCAGCGCCGTCCATTCCTTCATATCCTTGGGCGGGGTGGTGTGGCCCTTCCAATAAAAAATCGTCTGTTCCCCGGCGGCTAACTTTTCCGGCATGAAGCCCAATTCCAAGAAAGGCTCCAGGCCGTTTTCCAAATAAGCGTCCATCACCCGATCCAGGTAGGTGAAGCAGTATTCCTTATAGAGCAGATTGCCCTGGAAATCCCGATGCTCCTGATAAATGCCCATCTGGTCGCTGAACAGGCCGTGGCCCCGGATATGGGAAAAATGGCACAGCTTCTGCACGGCCCGCAGCTGATCCTGGTATTCCTTTTGCATGGCTAAATCCAGCCTGCCGGTGCCCACGCAATAACTGGTGAAATTATGGAACTGCGCCTTGTCGCCATCCCGCAGGGTGATCCGCTTTTCAATCATCGCTTTCCGCCTCTTTTCCCAAATGCTGCTCAAATTTGTCCCGGTCAAATACGAAAATCTGCTCCATGGGCAGTTGGGCCATGGACGTTCTGACGCCTACCCTTGCGCCTTCCTCCACGGGCCGGGCGGCTTTCAGGCAGTCGTCGTTCAAATGCTCCATGAATTGATCTATAGATTCCCGAGGAAACAGCTTAAACTGGTGGGAGCAAAGCACGTTCTGAAAGGGCAGGGTCAGCAATTGCCGCATATTTTGCCGGTAATCCTGGGCGCACAGCGCTTCCGGGAAAAACAGCCAGGTGCAGGGGTTCCAGTCGTCCCCGGTGATCAGCAGTTCCCTTTCCGGCACATACACCACCGCCGACCCCGGCGTGTGCCCCGGACAGTGGATGATCCGGGCCGTCAGCCCGCCCAAATCGGCCTCTCCTTCGTCCAGCACTTCCGGCGCGGGCATGGGGGCGGACAGGAAGACTTCTTCGTCCACAGAAATGCCCTTGTCCCGCGCGCCGTTCAGCACGTGCCGCCGCCAGTGTTCGTTGGTATACGTTTCGTATACCGGAAAATCGGCTTTCGTGAGGTATAACCGGTCAAACCACCGCGCGCCCAAGGCGTGGTCATGGTGGCCGTGGGTCAGCATCACAGAAAGGGGCTTGTCCGTCAGGGTGGAAACGTAAGCAGCCGCGTCCTCTAAGCCGTAGCCAGTATCAATCAGCAGCGCCTGCTTTTCGCCGCACAGCAGCGTCATGCATACGCCCATATTGTCCTGAATATGCCAGACGCCCGGCAGGATTTCCATGCTGTGAAACGCCATTTCAACGCCTCCCATGCCATCGTTTCAAAAAAATTTTACCACAGTTCCCAGACCCGCGCAAATAGCAGCAAGTGCGCGTTTCTTTGCAGAAATTGCGGAGGAAAGGAGTTTTCGGGTGGACACAGGCCCGGTCTTATGCTATAATGGCACTAATTGGAACGCGGCATGTGCATACCATCGACGGCCTTGAAGGAATGGGGATTTTTATGAAACAGATGCTGGTGGAAATCAACCGCGGCGCTCCGGCGGCAGGTCAGCTGACGGATATCCTGAAAGAATACCAAACGGGGAAATACAAAACGATTCTGTTCCACATTTTCAGCGGCGTCGCCGACGAAGCGGGCCTGGTTCAGCTCGCCCGGGAAATTGAGCAGTATTTTGGAACGGAGCTCATCGCGGGCACCATGTCGGCGGGGGAAATCAAGGACGGCATGATGATCGAGCCGGGCGTCCTGGTCAGCGCCATTTTGTTTGAGCGCTCCGATATTTCCATCCTGCGCATCGACGGCGTGAAGGGAAACGAAATCGCCATCGGCAAACGGGTGCGGGAAGCGCTGGACGCCGTGCCCGACCTGAAAGCCGCCGAGCTGCTGTTTCCCGGCACGGAAGCGGACACGGAGCATATGTACGCCGAAATCAGCCGCTGCCGGAAGGACATCGACATTTTCGGCGGCTATCCCGGCGGGCACAAGCTCAATTCCCCCGAGCATTTCATATTTGACGGCTCCGGGGCCATGTATGATACCATGCTGGTGATCACCTACGCCGGGAAGGATCTGCACTTTGACATGGACAAGTCCATCGGCTGGATCTCCTTAGGCATGCCCTCCCGAGTTTGCCAGTTGATGATATAAAACAGTCTCAAAAAAACGCCTGAAAATGTTGATTTTGCAAGGAAACCCCTTGCTTTTTTTGTTGGTTTATGATATAATAATTAAGTAGGTACGAAGTGCTTATTGGAGGGTAATTCTATGTTCGTTGAAGCTGTGCAAAATAACGGAAAAACTTATCTCCGGCTTGTCGAGTCAGTCCGGATCAGGAACAAAGATGGCTATAAAGTATCCAGCAAGAAAGTCATCATGAATATCGGTCCTCTGTCCCGCTTCGATGATGGGCAACCGGACTATGTCGAGCGTCTGAAGAAGTCCTTTAAGGCAGGTAATCCCTTGATTCCCTCTTTGCTTCCATACTGTTCCGAGAATAAAGCAATTGAAACTTATCGCCTTTCCATAAACGAAGGAAGTCCAGATTGCTTCGGACATCCAAAGATGTTCTGCCAGGTGCTTTTAGAAAAGATACTTGAAGAACTGGGGCTTAACACGTTTTTTGCTTCATATAAGGCGTTTACAAAGCTGGAATTCGATGTTTATGGATTTGCAGAACTCCTGATCTTCGGTCGACTGCTTCATCCTGCCTCCAAATGTGCCACGATCCGGCAGAATGATGATTACTATGAACCGATCCTCAAAGACTTCAATCCGGACAATGTCTATGACACTCTTTCCTTTATTGCGGAAAATAGGGATAAGATCATCCGCCGGATGAACACGCACCTGGTGAAGAAGGCCGGACGCTCACCTGATGTGATTTACTATGATGTGACCAATTTTTACTACGAAATCCAGGACCCTGATGACGACATCCTTGATGAAGAAGGAAATGTCCTGGAAAAAGGGCTGCGAAAGATGGGCGTATGCAAAGAGGAACGTCACCAGCCCATTGTCCAAATGGGCCTGTTCATGGATGATGACGGAATCCCGATTGCGATTGAGTCCTTTCCGGGGAACACGCTGGATTTTCTGACGCTGCGTCCTGCTATGAAAAAAACAATAGATGACCTGGAGTTTTCCAGGTACATACTGATCGCAGACCGCGGTATCTGCAATTATGTCAATCTTTTGCATCTGCTGGATACCGGAAACGGATATATCGTATCCAAGAGTCTGTTGAAAAGTTCTTCCGCTGACCAAGCCTGGACCTATGATGACGACGGTTATGTTGTCGTCAGTCCGGACTTCAAATACAAGTCCAGAATCGTGAAGCGCACCGTCAAGGATGAAGATGGGAATTCAAGGCAATTGGAGGAAAAGGTAGTTGTCTACTGGAGCCGTCGATTTGAAGCACGCAGTATTCATGAGAACAAAAGATTCCTTGATTTTCTGCAAAAGCTCGAAGAATCTCCCACTAATTTCCGGATTACTTCATTGCAGTCCAAATCATTGCGGAAATTCCTGAAAAAGGAATTCGTCAACACAAAGACAGGCGAGATCGTCAATTCCTCTGATATGAAAGGCTACATTGATTTCGGCAAGGTTGCAGAATACAGAAAAAGCATGGGTTACTACCAAATTGTGACCTCTGAACTGACAATGGAGCCTCAGGAAGTCATTGACAAATACCACGGCTTAACCCAGATAGAAAACCAATTCCGAATTATGAAGGGGGATCTGGAAACACGACCTCTCTTCGTGAGAACCCGGGAACATATTGATGCCCATCTACTAATCTGTATGATTGCTTTGGTCATGATACGAATTATTCAAAGGCGAGTCAGAGATATTTATGCTCCTCACAACGATGATGCTTACTGGAGCGTTGGCATGAGCGGCGAACGAATTCAGAACGCACTGAATAAGTGGAAGGTGGATACACTGCCCGGTGATCTTTACCGCTTCATGGATATTGATGACCCTGATCTGGCGCGTATTCTGAACGCTTTTAATATCCACATTCCTCCCAAACTCTACAGGAGGGCTGATCTGAAAGCGATTAAATCTGATATGCGCATTTTCATGTAGGACTATATTCGTAGGTACATATTCTCAAACTCTTCAGTGCCTTATATTTCGTCATCTTTCCAGCTATATTTTGACTTGCGGAGCCTCTATGACTCCGTTTTTGCTTTCGCAGGTGGCAAACTCGGGTGATACCATGCTGGTGATCACCTACGCCGGGAAGGATCTGCACTTTGACATGGACAAGTCCATCGGCTGGATCTCCTTAGGCATGCCCTTCAAGGTGACCAAGGCGGAGGGCAAGCACCTGATCGAGCTGGACGGCAAGCCCGCCGCCGAGGTATACGAAAAGTTTTTGCAGATCGACCGGAAAAAGCACAACAACGCCGAGGAAGCCTTCGAGTTTCCCTTGATGGCGGTGCAGAACGGGGAAGAGCGCCTGCGCAGCGTGGTGCATATCGAGGAGGACGGCTCCTTCTGGCTCCATGGCTTCGTGAAAGAGGGCATGCACATCCACCTCACCTACGGCGACCCCACCAACATCGTGGGCATCGTGAACGAACGGCTGGAGGCCATGCGCACATTCAAGCCCCAGGTCATTCTGCTCTATTCCTGCGTGGTGCGCAAAACCTTCTGGGAGGACTTCGTGGACATGGAAATGAAGCCCTTCGCCAGGCTGTGCAGCACCTGCGGCTTTCACACCTGGGGCGAGATCCTGCGCAACAAACGCACCGGCGAGCTGGACGAAAACAACATCACCATGCTCTCCATCGGCATGCGGGAGGGCGACGCCCCAGCGGAAGACCTGCCCGAGGTCCGGGTGGACGATACGGTGCTGCAGGGCCAGGCGTCGGTGCTTCGGCGCTTGACCCGGTTGGTTTCCACCACCATGGAGGAACTGCAAAAGGCCCACAGCCGCCTGACCTATTTGGCCGAGCGGGACGCCCTGACCGGCATTTACAACCGGGGCAAAATCGAGCATTTGATCGACAAGGCCCTCAAAAGCGGCGGCATCGCTTCCCTGGTGATGGTGGATTTGGACTTCTTTAAGCGCGTCAACGACCGGAACGGCCACGACGTCGGCGACAGCGTGCTGCGGGAAATCGCCGGCATCTTTCAGGATTCCGTGCGGGATTATCCCGGCGCGCAGATTGGCCGCTGGGGCGGCGAGGAATTCTTTATCCTGCTGCCCAGAGTGGATGAAGAAAAAGCCGCGGCCTTCGCCGAAGCCCTGCGCCGCACCGTGGATACTCACGTATTCCCCGCCGTGGGCCATCTGACCATCAGCCAGGGCGTGATCACCGTTCACGATTACAAGGATCAAAAACAGGTCTATATCCAGGTGGACGACGCTCTGTATAAAGCCAAGAAAGCCGGACGCAACCGCGTGGAACAAGCGGCGTCCCTTGATGGGGAAGCGTAAAGAAACCGCAAACACAAAAAAAGTTACCGCGCAAATGCACGGTAACATTTTTATGAGCGTGAATTACTTCACTTCGACCTTGGCGCCGACGGCGGCGAAGGCTTCCTTCACCTTTTCGGCTTCTTCCTTGGAAACGCCTTCCTTCAGAGCCTTGGGCAGATTTTCCACGAAATCCTTGGCTTCCTTCAGGCCCAGGCCGGAAACGACTTCGCGCACAGCCTTGATGACCTTGATCTTTTCGGAGCCGGCATCCACCAGGATGGCGTCGAATTCGGTCTGCTCTTCAGCGGGGGCGGCAGCGGCAGCGGGAGCGCCACCGGCAACGGCGATAGCGCCGGTCACGCCGAATTTTTCTTTCAGCGCTTCAACCAGTTCGTTGACTTCCATGAGAGACATTTTCTCAATGGCTTCGATGATTTCCTGAACGGACATTTTATTTTCCTCCATTTTTTATGCGGTCGTTTAAGTGATTTTTACGCGGCGTTCAGGCCGCGTTGCGGTTTAGGCGGCTTCCTTCTTTTCGGCGATTTCGCCCAGAACGGCCACCAGGGAAGACACGGGACTCATCAGGCAGCCAACCAGGGTGGCCATAAGTTCGTCCTTGCCGGGCATCTTGGACAGCTTGACCATGGTCTTTTCGTCCGCGGCCTTGTTTTCAAAGATACCGCCGGTGATCTTCAGGGATTCCAGTTTGTTCTTTTCGATGAACTGGGCCACAGCCTTGGGGCCGGACACAGGATCCTTCTTGCTGAAAACGAACGCGTTGGGGCCGTTCAGCAGATCGTCCATGCCTTCGATGCCCACCTGCTCCAGGGCCAGCTTCACCAGCCGGTTCTTGAACACGCAGTAATCCACATCGTTTTCACGGCACTGGCGGCGCAGGTTGGTATCCTGTTCCACGGTGAGGCCGGAGTAGGCAACGATGGTCACGGATTCGGCGTTTTTCAGCTTTTCCACGATCTGGGCTACCTTTTCCACCTTCATGTCGCGATTCTTGCTCATTTTTCTTGTTACACCTCCTCAATGGCTCGGAATAAAAGAAAACCCTTGCGCCAACGCAAGGGAGAGCATACAAAAATACTTTCCGTTGCGCCTCGGCTGGCGGAACTAAAGTCCCTTACGCGCTTTCGCGCACCGGCTGTCTTTGGCACAGGCTCTTTTAAAGCCGTGGAGTATATTACCACAATTTATTCCGTCTGTCAACACCCGATTTTGAAAAAATTGCTTGACTTCCTGCTGAACCGTCGTTATAATAAGACCGTCGCGAGTGTGTTGGAATAGGCAGACAACCGAGACTTAAAATCTTGTGCCCTCTGGGCGTGCGGGTTCGACCCCCGCCACTCGCACTGAAAAGACCGCAAATCGCGGTCTTTTTTGTTGAAAAAGTTGTTGACATACAAGGGTTTCCGTGGTAAAATCGTTCGGTAAGCCGCTCGGGCGGGGCTTTTAAATGCGCTTTGGCGCTGCCCCATGGCGAATCAGCCACCCTTTCCCTCCGCGGAAGCCCGGCGAGTAATAAAAGGAGGTGCTGCTGAATGTACGCGATTATTGCGACTGGCGGCAAACAGTACCGTGTGTCCGAGGGTGACACCATCTACATCGAAAAGCTCGAAAACGAAGTGGGCGACGTCGTTTCCTTCCCCGTCCTGATGCTCTCCGGCGAAACCATCGAAGTGGGTTCTCCCTTCGTCACCGGCGCCAGCGTCACCCAAGGGCGAAAAGATCAGGATCCTGAAGTACAAGAGCAAGAAGAACTACCGCCGCAAGGCTGGCCACCGTCAGCCCTTCACCCAGGTGGAAATCACCGGCATCAACGCCTGATTTCATGATCCGCGTCACGCTGCACTGGAAGGGCGATCTGATCACCGGGTTTGAGAGCAGAGGCCATGCGGATTACGCGGAGGAAGGCAGCGATATCGTCTGCGCCGCCGTTTCCATCCTCACCACCACCTGCGCAAACGCCTTGGAATCCGTGGCGGGATGTAAACCTACGGTCAAAGCGGCTCCCGGAAAAATGACCGTCGCCCTGCCGGATGGCAGCGGCCACGACGCCCAAGTGATCCTGAAAACCATGCGCCAGGGTCTGCGTGATCTTAAGGACGCCTATCCTGACTATCTTCTTCTCAAAGAAAACTAAGCATTGGAGGAAACAATCATGTTGAAGCTTAATCTTCAGCTTTTCGCCCATAAAAAAGGTATGGGTTCCACCCGGAACGGCCGTGACAGCGAAAGCAAGCGCCTTGGGCCCAAGCGCGCCGACGGTCAGTTCGTCCTGGCTGGCAACATCCTGGTTCGCCAGCGCGGCACCAAGATCCTGCCCGGCCTCAACGTGGGCATCGGCAAGGATGACACCCTGTTCGCCAAGGCGGACGGCGTGATGAAGTTTGAACGCAAGGGCAAGTTCAAGAAACAGGTCAGCGTTCATCCCGTTGCCACCGAAACTGTCGCCCAGTAATTGAGGGTGGAAAAAAGGGCCGCTTCGCCGCAAAACGCGAAGGGGCCTTTTTCTGTACATTGTGTTCGCCCGTGTTGGCTGGAACAAGCCGCGAAGCCCAGAAATTGTAGGGGCGGAAATTATCCGCCCCTACGGTCGTCTATCCTGCAATGTGCATAAACCATGCTCGACATTTACCGATAGGAAGGGAAAAACGTATGTCTATTGTTGATGAAGCCCTTTTTTCCCTGGAAACGGAGCGCCTGCGCCTGCGGCCCTTTACGGAAGCGGACCGTTCCCTGATCCTGCGCGTCGCCTCCGACCCGGACACGACAAAATACCTGTTTTTCTGGGGCCGCATCGGCTCCACGCCGGAATCGGATACCCGGCGCTATTTGGAGTATGCTTTGGGCAGATGGCGGGAAACGCCCATCCGCGCCTGGGAATACTGCGTCACCTTGAAGGAAACCGGGGAAGCCATCGGCCAGGGCAGCGTGGAATGGCGCCAGGACATTCCGGGCGCGGCGGAAATCGGCTGGATCCTGCTGCCGGAATACCGGGGGAAAGGCTATGCCACGGAAATGGGCCGGGAGCTGGTGCGCGCCGCCTTTGAAGCGCTGGGCGCGCGGCGCGTCGTCTCCCAGTGCGACGACCGGAACGCGCCGTCCTACCATGTGATGGAGCGCCTGGGCATGAAGTTAGACGGCATTGAAAAAGGCGCGCGCCCGGCAAAGCATCCGGGGGAGACCAACGGCGATGAACGCAACTACGTCCTGTCCCGAGAAGAATGGGACGTCCAAAAGGCTTGGGCGGAATATCATGCCTATACCTGCCATTTTGAGGACTTTGCCGCCCTGCCGCCCCTGACCGACGGGCGGGTTTCCCTGCGGGTGGAAAAGCTGTCGCCCGCCGATCCCGTGAAGCGTTACGTGCCCGCCTACCAGTTTCAGATCGTGGTGGACGGCCAGCCCGTGGGCCACGTCAGCCTGCGCATCGGCTACCCGGATTCCCTGCTGTACGGCGGCCAGATCGGGTATGGCGTGGACGCGCCTTTCCGGGGCCGGGGCTACGCCGGGGCCGCCTGCCGCCTGCTTTTCCCCGTCATGCGCGCCCACGGCATGCGCGCCGCCCTCATCACCAACGAAACGGGAAACGCCCCCTCCCGCCGGGTCTGTGAAAAGCTCGGCGCGCGCTCCCTGTGCCGCGCCGACATTCCCGAGGACAACGAAATGTATCAAAAGGGCTGCCGCCGGGTGAACGTTTTCGCCCTGGACCTCGAATGACGGACGCAATATTTTATATTTCCCGCCGGAGCGATTTTTCGCTTCGGTTTTCTGTTGCTTTTTCTACAAATAAATGGTAAAATTGAATCAAACCTGAGAACCGCAACAAAACCGGAAGCACAAGACCGACGAACGATCATTCTTTTCCCGAAAAAGGAGGACGCATCCCATGAAAAAATGGCTGGTTGCCCTGGCGCTGTGCCTGACGCTGTGCCTGTGCGCGTGCGCGGCATTGGCGGACGACCATCTCGCGATCAACGTGAGCAACGCCGAAGTTCAAAACGGCGCGGTCAGCGGCGCGTACTACTACAAGCTCTACGCGGACACGAATCTGCACTCCTTCCTGATGGGCTGGAGTACCGATCCCTCCGCCGACGCGCCGGAGGACGGCGATTGGTATCCCACTTCCCTGGACTGGTGGTACCAGGATGAAAACGGATACTTTATCGTCACCACCCCGCCCTCCAGCGGTGATTACACTGCGGACGTGATGTTCTACCGGATCGGCGAAGACGATCCCTGGCAGAAGATCGTGTTCTACTACGACCTTTCCCTGACCGCCACGGCGGAAGTAACGGGCATGACGGCGGAAGGCCCCTCGATGTTTGAGGAGTACTTTACTCTGGAATGGGACGCCGTGAACGGCGCGGACGCTTACATGGTCTACGTGAAACGCCCGGACTCGGAAGAGACGTTCCGGGACATGACCCCCGTGAACAGCTACACCTTAAGGGCGCCCGCTTTCGGCGAGGAGGAAAGACGGCTGTGGCCGGTGGGTTCATATGAATGCTCGGTGGTCGCCATGGTGAACCAGCAGCTGGTTTCTCCCACCAATACCGCCGTGTACACGGTTGCCCCCATCCTGGGCCTCAGCGAGTGGAACGAGGATTTCGTGGTGCCCAGCGGGGACGGCTCCGGCGCGTCCATTAAGATGAATCAGTGGATACAGCTTTCCGTGACGGCGCCGGGGGCGAACTTCGTGCGCCTTTACGAGCTGGAAACCGGCGAGGAAGAACTGGACGACGACAAGGTTTACGACGGCTTCTGGCCCGATGACAACGGGTCAGCCGAGTTCAGCTGGGTCGGCCTGGGACAGCACCAGGCTTACAGCAGGATCATGGTGGCCGAAGCGGTTGCGCCCGACGGCACCACGTATCTGAGCGCCCCCTTCACCCTCCAGGTGGGTTACGAGGGGGAAATCCAGGAAGATATCGTATTCGACGTATCCCATACCGATAACGTATATGACGAAGAAACCGGACGCTTTATCGTGCCCCGCGACGGGATGCTGTACGTGGACGTGCAGAACATGGACGCCAACTTCTTCGGCCTGTACATTAACGAGTGGATCGACTCGGCCGGTTCCTGGCTTGCGGACAGCCATTGGGTGGACCTGTCCGACGGGGAAACCACCCGCGTGCCCCTGACCGTGCCGCGCTGCCAGGCGGGGGAAGACTATGAAGTGAGCGTTTGCGCCATCCGGTTCGGTTATCCCCAGAAGGACGCGGCAATCACCATTCCCATCCATGTGACGGAAGCGGAAACGGCCGGCGATATCATCGTCACCATGGAACGGGAGTATATCGTCGGCGAACCGATCCGCGTGTTTGGCCATTACGCCAATCCGGACGGGATCAACGGCAACATGCAGATCCGCATCCGGGAAAAGGGCACAGAGGATAACATCGTTTACGACGAAACGCGCGATTTCTACGATTTCTGGGACACTGGCGCGGTCATCTGGCAGGCCGGTACCTTTGTGGTGGACGCCCGCGTTTGGCAGTTCGACGAAAACGGCGCGTCCATCCGCGAGGATCAGCCGGAAGTCTGGGAATTCACCGTAAACGCGTTTGGGCGGACGGCGGCACCCCAGATCAAGGCGTTTTCCACCTTCCCCGCCGGGCAGGACCTGACCCTGAACCTGTACGCGGAGGCTGACGAAGATACGGTCATGCCCGACTGGTTTGAAGCCGCCCTGTTCCGCGTTGACTGGGGCGGCTCCTGGATCGGCGCCGCCGAATCGTACGAGCTTCAGGACGGCATGGGCACGCTCACCTATGATAAGAACCAGTTGGATGCCGGCGGGGTGTACTGGATCAGGCTGTTCAGCATGAAGCGCGGCTACGAGGTGGGCACGACGGAATTCCGCTTCGTGGTGGTGGACGAAACCGCCGCGCGGCAGGATCTGAACGTGACGGTGGACGGTTCGACCAACGAAGATCAGGATGTCAATTCCAGCACCAACCTGGACGTGCGGGTAGGGTACGAAGGAAAACGGCCCACCGTCATCCGCATCCTGAACGGGGATCACTGGGAACACTATTGGGGCGGCAACGAGTTCAGCTGGAATTGGAGCTTTGGCGACGACGAGCTTTTGCTGTACGCCGAAGGCTCCGACGACGATATCGACTTTGACGCCCTGGACAATAACGGCGGCTGGAGAGACTTTAACTGGGACACGGACGTGAACTGGAACAGAAAGAGCAATCTGATCCGCCTGCACGTGTCCAGCCCCTACGGTGTAATGGCCGTGCCCAGCTTCTCCATCGAGAATCCGGAAATGGCCGAAGGCGGCAGCGGCGTGATCCCCTGGGGGGACGACGTGTCCCTGCTGATCGCGGATGAAGCGCCCATGGCGCTGGATCCGGACGGCGGAGAGCCGCAGGCCGTTCAAAACGGCTGGTTCTACTGCAATCTGTATGTGCAGCGGTGGGACGACAGAGGCAACAGCTGGTGGGATCGCGTGGACTGGGAGTATCAATACGACGTTCACAGCGGCTTGAACACCATTTATACCTATAATTTGGAAGGCGGCCATCGGTACCGCGTGGAAGTCGGCGCGGACGGACAAGGCTACAGCGGCAGATGGGGCGAGCTTGAATTTGAGCTTGGCGAAAAGCCGGAAAATCTTGAGGATGCCATCAAGGTCTTCACGGTCAACGGCGAATCGGAGCAGCTGGCGGTGCAGACCCGTGAAGAAGTGCAGCTGATGGCTTATTATTCCTACGCCGAATGGTACGGCGTGGAAATCTACCGGGAGGGCGACGAAGGCTGGTACGAGGACAGGAACCGTAACTGGAACGGCATACTCATGGATTCCTGGTGCGCCAACGAGGAAGGCGAATACATCCTGCAAGCGTATGCCTACGGCCATCTGCGGGATGACCGCGGAAATATCATCCAGGATGAAAACGGCGAAAGCGAATGGAGAGAGCTGATCGGCACGGTGACCGTGACCGCGTCGGCGGACAACGGCAATATGGACCCGGTCGTCGCTTCCCTTGCGCCGGACGTGGCTTTTATTGGCGATGAAATCACCCTGACCTTCAGCGGCCCCGACGACGCCGAATTCTTCAACTACTGGGTACACCCGGTGTGGGACGGCTGGTGGGCTGCCGGTGGCGGCGTGTACGGATTCGGAACGAGCTTTTTCTACACCGACAGGCTGGAAAGCGGCGTGTACTGCGCGGAGATCGACGCCCAGGCGCTGGGCTACAACCAGAGCCACAAGAATCTGTATTTCGCCCTGCTGGACGAAAACGACGAATATTTCTCCAACGATCATTACGTCTTTACCATCTCCACCATCGAAGCGCCCACCGAAACGGAGGTACACATCGTGGCCTACCTGCGGGGCGCGGACGCCGTCAGGGCGTATTGCAGCAAGGACGGCCAGGAGATAGAGGAATTCTGTTACGAAGACGACCCCGGCCTGAGCGCCTGGTTCAGCCGCGGGGAAGCGGGTTCCTACGCGATCTATATCAGCGGGGAATACGACGGCGTATGGTCTGAACCGGAGCAGGTATGCGTGCTGGAAATCACGGCGGACAATCAGTTTGAATCCGCGCCCGTGATAACGGTCAACGGCTCCGCTCAGGGAGACGTGGCGCCGGTGGATGAAGACGATCCCGGCAGGCTGACCGTTTCCATCCAGCGGGACGAGGCCGCGCAGGGCTACCACCTGATGGTTCGCAAATTGGGCGAGGACTGGACGTTCTTTGACAGGTTTGTCAATCTGAACGATCCGGATGAAAACACGCCCTTTGTGATCGGGGAGGATACCGTTTCCGTAACGATCGAGGACGAAAATATCCGGCAGGGCGGCATTTATGAAATCGAGTGCTACGCCCACGCGCCGGGCTATGAAAACGCAGGAAGCCGCCGCGTCTTCCTGCTGCAGCCCACCGCGCGGCAAAACCTGACCGTGATGGTGGACGGCTCGGCCGAGGAAGCGCAGGATATCCTTTCCAGCACCGACCTGAATGTGCGGGTCGCTTACGAAGGCAGCCGGCCCACCGCCATCCGATTCCTCAACGGGGATCACTGGGAACACTGGTGGGGCGGAGACAGCTATGAGCGGGATTGGAGCTTTGGCGACGGCGAGATTTTGCTGTACGCCGAAGGCACCGACGACGATATCGACTTTGACGCGCTGAATGAAAATAACGGCTGGGATTCCTTTGACTGGGATACGGACGTGAACTGGAACAGGCGAAGCAATCTGATCCACCTGAACATTTCCAGTCCCTACGGCGAAATGGCCGCGCCCAGCTTCACCATTGAGAACGACGGCGACGTGATCCCCTGGGGGGACAACATCATCGTTCAGGTGAACGATCCCGGCCCCATGGCGCGGGATCCCGAGGGCGGGGAAGACCGGGAGGTTGAGAACGGCTGGTTCTACTGCAACCTGTATGTGCAGCGGTGGAGCGATAACGGGGAACACTCCTGGTGGAACCACGTCAATTATGATTACAATTATCCCATCCACAGCGGGCTGAACGAAATCTTCACCTTCAATCTGGAAGGCGGCTGCCGGTACCGGCTGGAAATCGGCGCGGACGGTGAAGGCTACAGCGGCAGGTCCGGCTGGGCGGAATTTGAACTGGGCGAAAAACCGGAGGATACCGGGGACGCCGTCAAGGTCTTTACCGTCAACGGCGAATCGCTGGAGCTGGCGGTTCAGACTTATGAGGAAATGCAGCTGATCGCGTATCATTCCTTCGCGGAATGGTACAGCATGGAGATTCGCAAACAAGACAGCGACGGCTGGTACGAAGACAGGAACAATACCAGGAACGGCATGCTCATGGAGTCCTGGCGCGCCAATGAGGCGGGCACCTACACCCTGGAAGCGTATGCCACCGGCTATGCTCAGGATGGAAACGAATGGAGAGAGCTGATCGGCACGGTGACCGTGACCGCCTCGGCGGACAACGGCGATATGGACCCGGTCGAGGCTTCCATTTCGACGAATAAGGCCTACATGGGCGAGGACATCACCCTGACCTTCAGCGGCCCCGACATCGCCGAAAACTTCAACTACTGGGTACACCCGGTGTGGGACGGCCGCTGGGTTGCCGGGGACGGCCAGAATGGGATCGGAACGGCGACCTTCGGCACCGGCAATCTGGAAAGCGGCGTGTACCACGTGGAGATCGACGCCCAGGCGGTGGGCTACAACGAGAGCCACAAGAACCTGTATTTCGCCCTGCTGGACGAAAACGACGAGGATTTCTCCACTGAAAACTACATCTTTACCATCTCCACCACCGACGTTTCCACCGAAGCGGACGTGCGGATCATCGCGTACCTGCCGGGCGCGGACGCCGTCAACCTGTATTTCAGCAAGGACGGCGAGGAGCTTGAGGAATTCCGGCATCAGAACGACCCCGGCGTGAGTACCTGGTTCAACCGCGGGGATACGGGTTCCTACGCGATCTATGTCAGCGGGGAATACGACGGCGAATGGTCTGAACCGGAGCAGGTGTGCGTGCTGGAAATCACGGCGGAATATGAATTTGATTCCGCGCCCGCGGTAACGGTCAACGGTTCCAGCCAGGGTTCCATCGTGCCGCTGGATGACGACGACCCCGGCAGGCTGAACATTTCCATCCTGCGGGACGAGGCTGCCCAGAGCTATCACCTCAAGGTCAGGAAATACGGCGAGGGCTGGTACTTCTTTGACGATTCCGTGTACCTGTTCGATGAAGAACACTATGGATGCTTCACGGTCGGCGAGGATACCATTTCCGTCACGATCGAGGACGAGAATATCTGGCAGGGCGGAATCTATGAAATCGAATGCTACGCCCACGCGCCGGGCTACGCGTTCATCGGAAGCCGCCGCGCCTTCGTGCTGCAGCCCACCGGTCAGCAGAACCTGACCCTGACGGTGGACGGATCGGACGAGGCGGAGCAGGACGTGCTTTCCAGCGAAGACTTGTTTGTGAATGTGGCGTATACGGGCAGTCGGCCCACCGCCATCCGCATCATGAACGGGAACCGCTGGGAATACTGGTGGGGCCAGGATCAGTTTAACCGGAATTGGAGCTTTGGCGACGACGAGCTTCTGATGTACGCCGAAGGCACCGACGACGAGATCGACTTCAACAACGGCGATTTCAACTGGGATACGGACGTGAACTGGACCAGGCGAAGCAACGCGATCCGTTTGAACGTATCCAGTCCCTACGGCGAAGTGGCCGCGCCAAACTTCGCCATTGAGAATCCCGAAATGGACGAGGGCGGCGTGATCCCCTGGGGCGACAGCATCGCCGTTCGGGTGAACGATCCCAGCCCCATGGCGCTGGATCCCGAGGGCGGGGAACCCCAGGCCGTTGAAGACGGCTGGTTCTTCTGCAACCTGTATGTGAAGCGGTGTAACGAGAACGGGGATTATTCCTGGTGGGATCACGTCAATTATGATTACGGTTATTCCATCCACAGCGGACTAAACTTGATTCCCACCTTCAATCTGGAAGGCGGCTGCCGGTACCAGCTGGAAATCGGCGCGGACGGGGAAGGCTACGGCGGCAGATCGAGCCGGATGGAATTTGAGCTGGGCGAAAAGCCGGAGGAAACCGGGGAAGCCGTCAAGTTCTTCACGGTGAACGGAACGGCGGAGGATCTGGCGCTTCAGACCCATGAAGAAATGCAGCTGATCGCCTATCATTCCAACGCGGAATGGTACAGGGTGGAAATCCGCATGGACGGCGACGATGGCTGGTGGGACAGCAGGGATACCCAAAGGAACGGCATGCTGCTGGATTACTGGTGCGCCAACATGGCGGGTTCCTACACCCTGGAAGCCTATGCCTGCGGCGGGCTGTGGGATGAAAACGGCTATCGCATGGAGGATGAAAACGGCAACGACGAATGGAGAGATCTGATCGGCACGGTGCATGTTACCTTAACGTCGGATCACGGCGAGTTGGATCCGGTCAGCGCTTCCGTGACGGATTGGGCCTATGTGGGCCAGAATATTACCCTTACCTTCAGCGGCCCCGAAGAGGCCGAAGACTTCAACTACAGCGTGCGTCGGCAGTGGAATGACCAATGGATCACCGGAAACAATGTGAATGGAACCGGTACGGTCACACTGGGCACCGACGGGCTGGAAAGCGGCGTGTACAGCGTGGACGTCTACGCCCAGGCGGTCGGTTACGACCAGAGCTACAAGAAGCTGTATTTCGCCCTGCTGAACGAAACCGACGAGGTTTTCACGAACGATAACATCATCTTCTCCCTTTCCGCAACCGAAGTGACCACCGATGAGACCGTGTGGCTCACCGCGTACCTGCCGGGCGCGGACGCCGTCGAGGTTGATTACCGCAAGGACGGGGGAGAACTGGTGGGCTTCCGTTACAAGCGCGGCCCCGCCACGAGCGATCCCTTCACCCGCGGCGCTTCGGGTTCCTATACGTTCTATGTGAGCGCGGAATACGACGGCGAATGGACGGAGCCTGTGGAGGTAGGCACGCTGGTGATCACGGCGGAATACGAATTCACCGCGGATCCCGTGGTAACGGTCAACGGCACCACCCAGGGCGCCGCCGTGCCGGTGGATGAAAACGATGATCATCGGCTGAATATTACCATCGACCGGGACGAGGAAGCCCAGGGCTACCAGCTCCTGGTCTGGGAACAAGGCGACGGATGGGCCTTCTATGAACAGTTCGCCGATCTGAATGCGGAGTATAACAACACGGACTTTGAGATCGGGGAGGATTCCCTCTTCGTGTCGATCTGGGATGACCGGATCGAGCCGGGCAAGGTGTACACGGTGGAGTGCTTCGCCCACGCGCCGGGCTACGAAAGCCGCGGCGTCAGCCGCACCTTCGTGCTGCAGCGGGAGGGGCAGCAAAGTGTGACCCTGGAGGTCACCCCCATCAACGACGAAGGCTTCTGGACGGGCCGGGAAGTGCATGTAACGGCCTCCGCGCCCGACGCCACGGCCATCCATATCCGCATGAACAACGAGGATCGCTGGTATCGCGGCGACTCCGTGGACGAACGCTGGAGCATCTGGGATACGGGCACCATGTTCTATGCCTACGCCACCACCGATCCCATCCCGGAGGACGACGACTTCCCCTGGCACGAGCTGAATGTGGAATGGAGCATGCAGTCCGAGCCGGTATGGATCGAAGCGGATACCCTGGGCAATACGGAAATCCCGTCTCTTACCTTTAACGATCACGTGACCAAGGGCGATTGGCTGGAAATCACCGTGGGGGACGACGCGGACGCCCGTCAAATCGACGTGCGGATCTCGGATGACAATGGAGAAACCTTCGAGTTCCGCCGCCTCTGGTCGCCCGGCGTCTATAAGCTCTCTACCGCCAATCTGGAAGCGGGCCAGCGGTACTGGGTATGGCTGAGCTGCGTACAGGATAAGCACCTGTGGACCAGCGGGGAGGGCCTGGCGCTGTACGTGGACGAACCGGAGGACGATACCGCCTTCTTCCGGACGGACAAAACCACGCTGTATCCGGGCGAACGCTTCATTCCCACGGTTTACGCGCCCGGCGCGGTGCATATCTGGATCGAGAACACCGACGACGGCGGCCTCTGGGGCGATTGGGACGGCGACAGCGCCACCAACCACGCGGACTGGGAATGGTGGTACGACGATCCCGGCGAATTCAGCCTGACCGCCTGGGCGCAGTATCCCGACCAGGAAGAGCGCACCCGGATCGGCGACGTCGTCTTCACCGTGCTGGAACCCACCGCCCTGGAAGCGCCGGAAATCAGCGTGGCCCGTGAGGCGGATGTGACGCAGGATATCGACGTCTGCGTTACCCCCGTGGAATACGGCTACGATTACTGCCTGCAGCTGCACTGGTTCGGGCAGGATGAAGCGGATTGGATCAGATGGAACAAGAACGCCAGGGACGTGGATCAGGAAAGCGGCCAGCTCATCTTCACCATTCCCGCCTACACCATGGAAGCCAATAAGCCCTATTGGATCGACGTGTATGTGGATCCGGCCCGGGACGATTACGCCCACACCAACGGCGGCGCTTCCGTCAGCATCATGACCGTGGACGGGGACGAGAGAGACGAATCCATCACCCTAGCCCTGGTGCCCGGAGCAAGCGCTACGGTGACGGACGAGGGCGTGTTCATTCCCATCAACACGGGCTTCGGCGTCACGGTGACCGCCAGCGGAAGCGAGCTGCCCACCGCCATCGCCATCTACATGGGCGACCATACGGAATACCTGTTCTTCAACGACGCCGACGGCTCGGCGGAAACCGAGTACGTGGGCATGAGCGAATATCAGCCCTGCCCGGAGACCATCTTCGCCAGGGCCACCTACGATGATTTGAGCGGCTATGACATGTGGGAGGACGTGCCGTGGGGCGACCTGAACTGGGGCAGCCCCAGCAACTCCGTGCTGGTGACCTTCACCGCCAACGGACACGCCGATCCGCCGGACATCTTCAACCATTGGGCCACCATCCGCGGCCGCGACATGATTATCACCGTCACCTTGGGCGCCAACGCCAACGAGGCCCACGCCAATATCGACAGGATCTTGGGCGGCTGGGAGCAGGATCTGGTGTTTGACCGCTGGATCGGCTGGGAACCCACGGAGGGAACCGAAAACCAGGGCACCATCACCATTCCTACCGACGACATTCCCATCGGCACGTACCGCCTGTATGTGGACAACTCCGGCGCGGGCTACGACAACAGCCGCACGACCGCCTGGATCCTCATCGTGGAGGATCCCTTCCAGAGCGCGTCGAAGCTGGTTCTGCCCTCCGGCCTGCAAACCATCGAGGAAGGAGCCTTTGAAGGCATCGCCGCCGATACGGTCATCATTCCGGAAGGGGTCACGACCATTGGCAGAGACGCGTTCAAGAACAGCCAGGTGCGCCTGGTGGTGATCCCCGACAGTGTTACCTCCATCGGGGAGGACGCCTTCGCGGGCACCAACCTCCACATCGTTTATGGCTTCAACGCCGGCCCGGCCCTCCAGTTGGTTCATGACGCGGGCGCCGCGGCGTTCTGCTTCATCGGAGACTGACGAACTTCTTCAAACAAAAAAAGCGTTTCCGCTGGGCGGAAAAACGCTGATACAGTAAATTGAACAGCGCGGCTGAAAGCGTTCCCCATTCGGGAGGCTTTCAGCCGCGTTTCTTATTTCATGTTTCGTATTTTACGCCCGTTCCTGTTCCGGCTTCTTTTTCGCCAGCCATCCCCGGAAGACGCCGCCCTGCAGGATGGAGACGACGATGAAGAAAATATCGGCGAACAGAATGAACACGAAGGAAGGAACCAGCAGGCGCGTGTATTTTTTCCCGCTGGATACGCCACGCCGAATGGCCGCGCCCATCCGCGCCAGATAAAACAGCACGCCCAAGTTAAAGTATAAAAGGATCAGCGCGTTGATAAGGAAGCTCTTCAGGGGTTCGGCGGGGAAGAAGTTTCCTGTTTGTATGCCGCTCAGAGCCATGTTCAGCAGCAGAATGGCGGTCTGCACCACGAAGAGGATGCGGGTCACGTTCAGCATCACGCCGCCGCCGATGCCCACGCCGCCGCCCCAGGAAAGGCCAGAGCGGGCGCAGAAGCATTCCAGTGTCCGCATCAGCGGCTCGTTCTGGCGGCCCTCGATAAAGCCGTTGTTGGCCACGCAGTACACGCGGAATCGCAGGCCTTTTTCCCGGCTGAACCGTTCCAGCTTTTCCAGGAAGGGCAGCACGTGGGCGGGAATGCCGTCCACGTACAGCGGCAGGCAGAACACGGCGGCGTCGGCGTCCCGAAGCTGTGAAAGGAGCCGCTCATGATCCGCCGGCGTGCGCAGCCGTTCGCTCACCTTTTCGCCGCCCACGAACAGGCGCTGGAGGGACAGGAAATAGGCGGAGGCGCAGAACCGCTTTTTGGGGCTGCAATTGATGAATACCGTCTTCATAACGCCGCCTCCCACTCGCTTTCATTTTGGATAAAACGCACGTCGCACCGGGCGAACCCGTGATTGATCCTGTTCCTGTCCGCCAGATACCGGAAGGCGTCCTTCTCCGCCTCCGTGATGTCGCCGTACACGATCACCTGCCACAGGTCGTGCTTCCCGTAGCGCAGGGTGTGGTGCATTTCCCGGTTGCGGTAGGTGCTGAACGGGGTAGAGGCGCCGATGGCCCGATCCAGCACGCTTTTCACCGGGGCGCTGTACCCGCCGTACAGGTTTTTCGTGATGATGACCAGCTCGTCCGCCTGGCCGAGGACGCGGCACACCTGGCGCAGCTTGTCCTTCATGCGGCATTCGGCGGGGTGCTTGGTCCAGCAGCCAAAGCAGCCCTGACAGGGGGCGTATTTCCCGTCGGCGCAAATCACCGCCCCGCATTTTTCCCGGAATTGCTCGTTATATGCTTCGCCCAAATCATGCAGGATGATTTTCATTTTCGTGCCTCCTTTGCGCATGCTTCTTTTTTCCCGTAAACTATGGTATGACGGTAAAGCGGGGGAGAGGGCAAAAACGCCCGGCTGCCGGAACCCCTTTTTACGGTTTGACAAAAAAAGGCTGACATCTTCTCAATATCAACGCTTTTTTCGTGGCATTGAGACGAATTATTTATAATTCCTTATATCTCTCCGCAAGCATTGTAAAGGACGAATTCGGCCTGATTTGCCCCGCGGGGATAAACAGATACCGCCACTCCTTATATCCATTTGCCTTTCCCCAACGGGAAGCCACGGCGCAGTATTGAATGCCGCGCTCTTTCTTGGCGATAACGTCAGGATCGTTCAGCTTGTCCTCGCCCTTCACTTCTACGAGATAAATGACATGTTCTGTTTCAACCACGAAATCCGGCTCGTAGATATGACCGTGGTTGTAGGTGATATTAAACTCCTGCGGATGGGGCCGTAGCCAGTTTTGAACATCGGGATCAGTTTCCAGGATACGAGCCAGGGTCAATTCACCTTCTCGGCTGTCGAATTTTGCTGTACTGAACACGCCTTTGCTGATGCCTGTAAATAACACAGACCGGATATCCTCAGTAAAGGATTCGTACAAACCGACTTTTTCTTTGTAGCTATAGGATTGCTGTAGATTGTAACTGCGGGTTCCAATAACTTCTTCCTGAAGGAATCCATTCTTGCAATAGAAGTGCTGGAGCATTTGCGCATAAATCTTGTTTCCAATATCGCGCTTATACATCATCACGATGTTGCGCATACCGTTTTCTCCATGCTGGGCAGCGTAATGATCACAAAGCTGCGTGATCAGTTTGAATAGGAGGGCAGAGCATTTTTCATAATCAATCTCCGGCTTTTTGCGCAGTTCCTCTACAATGACCTTTTTCGGATTGTATCCCTCAAAATCAATAGCATCTCCATTTATGCGCTTTCGATCATTCATGTCCTCCAAATTTTGTATAAGAAGCTCATTACGAATCGGAACGTGTGTGAAATCAGCCAAATCGAGGTCAAAATCCAGAAAAACATATTCCTCTACACCGGTGTCGGTGATTTTGATACGCGGGATCGGGATGAATTTCGCTTTGGCCGCCACATGCGTCTGTACCGTCTGATATAGCAGCCATGCGGTAAGCGGCAATTCATTCTCTCGAAAAACGTCGCCCAAATCCCTGTTTTCAGAAATCTGTGCTGCAACAGTCTCCGCAATTTGCTGTGCCGCCTGCGGAGTAACCGTATGCTCTGGCGTATTCTGTATTGTTCGGGATACTTCTCGCTGGATCATTTCACTGGCTCTGTCAATTACGGCGTCAGTCTGTTCAGAGCGGGCAATATTGGTATAGGCATACGCGCCTTCCCGCATTTCGTTCGGCTGCTGGGGAATGGATACTTGTGTAAAAGAAATCTGTTCGGGGACGATTTCTTCGGCCTTGATAACATTTCCGGCTTTGAAAATGGAATCGCCGCGCTGGGCTTCGTCAAGAATATCCTGAAACTTGTCATGGGCTGTGAGCATGACCGCATCCACGTCCCGATCCCCGGTTCGCTCTCCATAGGGGAGACGCAACCCACGGCCTACCATTTGTTCCCGCAGGATTTTGGACGCGGCTGTGCGGAGGGGCACGATGGTATACAGATTATTGACGTCCCAGCCCTCTTTGAGCATGTTGACGTGAATAACGATCTCCACCGGATTCTCCGGATTCTCCACGCCGAGCAGCAGCCGGGTGTTGGCTTCGGTTTCAGAACCCTTCTGTTTGGAATGAACGATAATCGTTTTCTCCCGGTACGCGCCATCCCGGAATTCATCGGAGCGTATATAGTTTTCCACCCACGTGGCGTGATCGGTATCCTTGCACACCACCAGCATAAAGGGCTTGACGACAGGTTTTCCGTGATTAGCGGCATAAACCTCCAGCTTCGTCTTTGTCCGCTCATGGCAGGCAATGCCATCCGTCAGCATCATCTTATCCAACTGCTCGTCGCCGAAATTATAAAAATCTATATCGGTACGAGTCACGGCAAAGGGTGTGCGGGTATAACCGTCCTCGATTGCTTTGGAGAGCGGATACTCATATACAACATTCTTGAACGGCTCCTGCTTACTGCCTTTCGTAACAAGCGGTGTAGCCGTAAGCTCCAGCCCCAGCATCGGACGCAGCTCGTTCAGGGCGGCAGCGCCGCGCTCCGCCCGATAGTGGTGGGATTCATCCATAATGAGTACCAAATCAGGCAGCGAAGAAAGGTATTGATAGAAAGAATCGCCAATGATCTCATTGACCTTTTTCATATTGGCGTCTTCCTTGTTGAACTTATCGATGTTATATACGAAGATACGAATGTCAGATTCAAATGCGGATAGCTGCCTGGATTTATAATCGTCATCCGTGATGATTTGCGGCGCCCTGCTGAAACAGCCCAGTCCGCGAAATACGTACTTGGAGCTGTTATGATCCGAAAGATCACGCTTTAGCTTCTCATAGATCGTGGTATTCGGCGCAACAACGAAAAAGTTCCGAATGTTGTACTGCGTATACAGATAGGTGATAAACGCCCCCATCAATCGTGTTTTGCCCACGCCGGTGGCCAGCGCGAAGGTCAGCGACATGAAATCCCGCTCAAAATCCTTGCAGATTGGATACATGGCGTGAACCGCGCCAAGAGCGCCGCGCAAATTCATGCCCTTGCGCAGCGTAACGTTATTCAGGATATCCTCCAATATTTTGATAGAGGCTGTCTGCGGCTTGCGGAGGGACATGACGCCGCTGATGTAATCCGTCGTATACTGTGGAAAGCGCTCACTCATCAAAGGCCATCTCCTCATCGTCATCATACACAGGGGGACGAACGATATTCAGGTTATAATCCGATTTCCCGAATTCGCAGCGATCCAACAGCATTTGCGGAATCTTTTTGATCGTGATATTGCCGTAAGCCTTTTCCAAACCTCGATCGAAGGAACGGCAGGCGATGATCAGGTATTCGCCTTCCGCCATCGTATCCCGGATAGAATCGAGGAAGGGGCTGTTCAGATGCCGCGTGGTGACGAACAGATAGCTGTTTTCATTGCCGACGGACTGCTTCCAAAACAAGCTGCTGTTTGGCTGATAGGAAAAGCCCTCATGCAGCGCCATGGCCGCCGCCAGCATATCCGCATTGTAATCCGGGTTAATGACCGGTTCGCCAAATTGATCCTCATTGATGAGCGACGGGGCCAACTCATAGAAGCGATAGCCGCCGCCGCTGGTCCATCCTGCGGATTTTGTGATGCCGCCTTTATCCTCGCCGGAAATCACCTTATCCAAGCGCACCTTACAATGCGTATAGGCGTGTTCACCCATTTCAATGCCGATATACCGTCTGTTCATCTTATGCGCCACGGCGGCCGTGGTGCCAGAGCCGAGGAAAGAGTCAAGGACGAGATCATCGGGATTGGATGCAAGAGTAAGTACACGTTCAATTAGCCGTTCCGGTTTTGGCGTCGCAAAAGGTGAATTACCAAACAGTTTCAATATTTCTTTTTTCGCTTCATCCGTGTGCCCAACATCTTTGTATTCAAACAGATTTGTTGGCGGAACATCGCCAACGGCGGAAAGATATGTTTTTCGAGCAATGCCTCCTTGCCCATTCTTACTAAAAAAGAAACGAGGCCAGGGGCCTTTTTTCAGAACTACTTGCGCAATCCTCCGAGATTCTTCTATTGGATTAGAAAGCATAATTGCTTTTACCCCTTGTCGAACCTCGTCTGCTCCTACACCACAAATCTCAGCCCTTTTTTGTCCATCGTCTATATCACGTAATTCATACGGACACCATCCATTCATATGAGAAAGCATTTCATCCTGCGAGTATCTCCAGTGGGAACTAATAGAAGGATATAGTAACTCGCCAGTAAACGGGTGTTGAATTGCATAAACCATTCCTTGATGAGTATTGGCATCTGCTGCATATGCGTTATCTGAACGCCATAGATCGGAATCGCCGTCGGGATTCTTATACTTCTTATCCATATCGGCTGTTCGAGGTAGTTTCTTCGGCTGCCAATCCTCACGTTTTGCATAGACGAGAATATGCTCTACTTCGTTTACAATTCCTTTTGCGTCATTTCTGGTAGAATATGTGCGTTGCCATGCAATATTAGAAATAAAGTGAAACCTTCCGAATAGCTCATCACACATTACTTTTAAATAGGCTTCTTCATTGTCATCAATGCTGATCCAAATACTTCCATCGTCTGATAGAAGATTCCAAAGTATTTCCAGGCGTGGGCGCATCAAATTTAGCCAGGTGCTATGCTCAAGATTATCGTCGTAGTGTTCAAAAGCGCTCCCCGTATTATATGGGGGATCAATATAAATGCACTTTATACGCCCGGCGTATTTACTCTCCAAGGCTTTCAGGGCCAGCAGATTATCACCGTGGATCAGCATATTCTCCGTATCGGGATCGGCAGCGCAGTTTGAACGGGCAGCATCCTCAATCAGGATTCTCGGCTCAACGACGATCGGCTCGTCCTTGCCGTACCACGTCAATTCAAGTTTATTGACCATTTCCTTTATCTCCTTCCGCTTGAACCGTGATAAACTCCACAATATCTTCTATCTTACAGTTCAAAGCCCGGCATATCTTTTCAACGGATTCCAATGATATATATGTGTTTTTCCTGAGCCGTGCGGTGATATTTGCGCTGTAACCGGCCTGCTGCTGCAACTGCACAGCCGTCATATCCCGGTCAACCAGCAAATGAAACAGCTTTTTGTACGAAACAGCCATCGCGCGCCTCCTTGCGAAAATCAGGTGTACCAACGTCTTCATTCAGTATATCACGAGAATGTGAATAATGCTACCGCCTCCGGGATCATTTCGGGAGGTTTTTTCATTTCGCAAAAAGAAAAACCCCGAAAGCGTAATGCTTTCAAGGCTTTCAGCAGTGCGGTCGACGGGACTTGAACCCGTACTCGGTTAAGAACACGCCCCTCAAACGTGCGCGTATGCCAATTCCGCCACGACCGCGGGAAATGCTGTAAAACAGCGTCTATTATTATACCTAAACCGGGGCGAATTGTCAACCGTTTTTCTTGAAATCGTGAAAAAGTTCCGGAAAAGGGGTGTTACTATTCACCTAACAAAAATCCAACGGAAGCTGGAATACGCAGAGGGGGATTGTCAAGGGGAACGCCCCTTGACTGTAATCCGCACCGGCGGCGTGTACGCCGGGAGGACGAAAAATTTCTGCAAGGAGCGCAGACGACTGGAAGAAATTTTTCTACCTTGCGGTTTTTCCGCCCGGAAATCTCGAAGAGATTTTAGGAAAAACTGTGCGGGGGGCACGCGGGGGGTATGCAATACCCACCCGCGCGTTACCATGAACCCGCAGGGTGAATGGTAACTAAAAGGGCGGCCCGGAGGCTGGGACGGAGGATCTCAGTCTTCGGGCTGTGGTTTCTTGTTATTCAGAACATGTAAGCGGTCATTTCAGTATTAATCCTGAGCCAGGAATTGTCTGATTTCCGCCATGTTGGCTTCCTTATCGATCAGATGGCCCTTCGTTCCGGCGATGATGTCGTACGGCTTCGTTGCTTCCAAGGGAAAACCTTGAATTGCAGGGATTCAAACAGGTCTACGCCCTGCCGGGAAGCCTGATAAGCGACCCGCGCCAGCGCGATGGAAATGGAATAGATCTTATCCTCCGTCAGGTTGTTGAAGGACATGCGGAAGATGGGGTCCATCTGCTCGCGGATGAACTGGTAATCTTCCTCCGTAATGCTATCCAGGTTGATGGCCCGGCCGTGTACGTTTTCGGGTTCGCTGGTTTCGTTAGTGTAGAAGGTCACGTGATCGGCGATGACCTTGCCCACGCTGTCGAACAGGTTAGAGATCACCTTGGCTTCACGGGTGCAGCAATTATACACGGAATCGTATTGCAGCCAGCCGAAGCCCACGGCCTGCAGGCCGTTCAGATGGGTGTTGGGGCCAAAGTCCGTCAGGTAGTATTCCTGCGCCAGCATCTCCACGATGGCCTGGCCCAGGAAGCCGCTGCCCACCTGCGCTTCCAGAGAAGCCTTCTTGGAAGCCACCATACCGTTCAGGGCGTTGCGTTCCGCGCGGGAGATATCCACATAGACGCCGCCGTATTCGTCGATCAGATTGGCCAGGTTCAGATAGTTCAGCGACATGTAATACTCGATGTTCATGCCGAAGTTCGCGTTGAAAACCTTCATGCATTCTTCGGGGCCGTTGTTCCGGTAGGGCATATCCAGCTTCTGGGGCACGTCGTAGCCTTCATAATCGATGAACGTATCCCAGGTGAACATGATCAGGCGGATCTTGCCGACCACGGGATTCATGGCCACGAGCATCATGGTGTTTCCGGCGTTGCCCTTATCGTTGTTCATGCCTTCGTTGCAGATCAGCAGGAAATTCACCCAATCGCTGTCGCTCCCCGCGTCCTCCGCCAGCGCGAACACTGGCAGGAGGCACAGGGCGAGTACAAGCGCCGTCAATCTGGGGATCAAGGTTTTCATTATGCGCGGCATACGGATTTTCGTCCTTTTCATGAATTTGATCCTCCTTTACTGATTGTCCAGGGGCAGGGCGTTGCGGTTCTCGTCGTAGCGGTTCGTGATGATCAGCGTACCGTCCATGTCGTAATAACCGTTCCAGCCCGCCACGCCGTCCTTGTTGTTGGTCAGCTTGTTATACCGATTCAGGTAACGCTCGGAAATCAGGCGGCCTTCGCTGTCGTATCCGCGCTCAACGCTGGCATAGCCATCCTGGCAGTTGATCTGGGCGTGGATCGCGTCGAAGTAGCCTTCCCAGGTGATATTGCCGTTCTCGTCCTGCTCGTATTCCTTGATGGCGTAACCGCCCGCCGCGATGACAGCGTTGCCGTTTCCATCCAGGAAGGTGATTTCATGCACCTGTGTAATGGGGTAGAACAGGGTGCTGACGCCCCAGGCACCGTTGGCGGCGGCGCAGTGATAGCCGTTTTCGTCCAGATAGTAGAGGAAGTATTTTTCCACGCGGATGGAATCGCTCAGATCGTAATCGTACTCCACACCGGCGTAGCCGTCGGCGTTCATCACGGGATTGCCGTTCATATCCAGCCAGACTTCCTTCGCCAGCTTGCCGAAGGGGGTGTATTCCTTGCTGATCCCGTAAGCGCCCTTGACCGCGGCCGCGTTGCCCGCGGCGTCATAGTACCGTTCCAGGGATATCTGGCCGCGGCTGGTGTATTCCCGGATCACCCGGCTGCAGCCCTCGGCGCCCATGGCGGCGCTGCCGGTCTTGTCAAAGTAGCTGGTTTCGATCGCCCGGCCATAGTGGTCATACTTTTCGATCCGATAGATGAAGGCCTCTTCCTCCAGCGTTTCGTCGGCGATGCGCATGACATAGGTCTGCTCTTCCGCGTTCTCTTCCACCAGCTCGCGCCTGCTGAAGCCGTTGAGGCAGAAGGGCTGGCCGTCGGTATCCAGATAGTATTCCTCCGCGACGAGGCCGCTTTCGGCATAGGTGATGTAGTGCGCGGCGTAACCCTCGCGGCAGGGGGCCAGAGCGTCAAAATCGTCGTAGTATTCTTCGCTGATCAGACGGCTTTCCTCGTCGTAATCAAGGAAGGAATAGGAATACAGCGAGCCTTCGGGAATGACGCCCAGCGCCAGGGTATCCAGATATCTTTCCGAAGTCTTATTGCCCAACTCGTCGTAGGTATACTGGACAACGGCGTAGTTCATGGTGGTGTTGGTCAGATTGTCTTCGGTATCGTAGTACGCTTCCTCGACCACGTTGCCCAGGGAGTTGTAGGACGTGGTCTTTTTCGCGTAGCCCATACGCCGGGCCTTCAGATTGCCGGAACGGTCGTGGTAACTGCGGGAGGTTTCACGGCCCGCCAGATCATAGGTGTAGCGGATCTCCGCGTAATCGTTGCTGTACAGCACGGGATTGCCCGAAGCGTCAAAATACTTGATGGACAATACTTTGCCGTCCGCGTCCACGTCCCGGGTGAGGGAGGAGTAGAGGCCGGAGGTGTGGATGGCGGGCTGGCCCTTGGTGTTCAGCAGCCGTTCCTCCACGCAGTGGTTGCGGTCGTCATACTTGTAAACGATTTCGCTGTAACCGGATGCGCACCAGGTGAGCCTGCCATCCTTGCCGTAGTAGGTCTGCCGGATCAGATTGTTCCAGTCATCGTAAGCGTAGCCCACGGCGCTGTAACCGCCGCTCAGGCTGACCGGCTGGCCGTCCGCGTTCAGGTATTCTTTCCTGACGACCCGATTCAGCCCATCCCAGGTATTGCGCAGGGTGGCATACCCGGCGGAGCAGACGACGGGCATATCCTGATGATCCAGATAGGTTTCGGTCAGGATGTTGCCGTTCTTATCCACGGTACGCCGGATGCCGGAATAACCGGCGCTGATATAGGTGCGCACGAAATGGTCGTCCAGATAGATGATTTTGGTCAGGTAATTGTTTTCGTTGTAGGTATTCTGAACCGCGGCGTAGCCGTCCTTGAACAGGGTGGGCTGGCCAAAGGTATCCAGGTAAACGGAACGCCAAATATTGCCCTGGTCGCTGTATTCGTAGCGGATGCCGGCGTAGCCGGAGGAAATCATGACGCTGAATCCGTTGGTGTTCAGGTAGGTCTGGCTGATCTTCCGATCCTGCATATCGTAGCTGTAGGCGATGGAAGCGTAGCCGAACTGGGTTTCCACGGGCTGCAGGGCGCCGTTCAGGTTGTCCGTGCGGATCAGGCGGCCGCGGGCGTCGTACACGTTGCGGGTGGCCCTGGCGCGCTGCGTCAAAGAAGCGATCCGTTCGTTTTCGTCCAGATACTGCTCCAGGATCATGTGGTTGAACTTGTCGTATTCGCGCTTCCACACGCTGAACCCTTCGGGAACGCGCACCAGATCGTCCTTTTCATTCAGATAACGGACTTCCAGGGTGTTTCCGGCGTTGTCGTAAACATAGGCGATGGCGGAATAGCCGCGCTTGACCATGACTCGCCGCATGCCGTCGTCCAGATAGCTTTCCTTGGTCTTCCGGCCCCATTCGTCGTATTCGTACTGGGCAGCCGCATAGCCGCCTTCGATCATGACGATCTGATCGTTGAAATACCAGACGGAGCGGACGCGGTTGTTGGCGGCGTCGTATTCATGGGTGACCCGGTTGTAACCGTCGGGCAGGATGGTGGGCTGGCCCTCAAAGTAATACCAGGCTTGCTCCAGGCAGTTGCCGTGGGCGTCCCGCTTGTAGGAAACGAAGCTGTAGCGGCCGTTCTGCAGCACGTACCGGCCATTCTCGCCAAAGAACGCTTCGCTGGTCAGGAAGCCCTGGGCGTCCCAGGTCTGCACCTTCCGGGCGTAGCCGCTCTTCTGCATGAGCAGATTGCCCTTGCCGTCCGTGTATTCTTCGGTCAGCAGGTCATTGGTTTCGTCGTAGGTGCAGGTTTTCAGGGCGTAGCCCTTAGAGGTGACGACGGGTTCGCCGTTCAGGCCGGTATACGCTTCGGTCAGCACGTTGCCGTTCCGGTCATAGGTGTACGCCACCGCGGCGTAGTTGCCCATATACATGTAGGGCTTGCCGGTTTCGTCGAAATACGCTTCGCTGAGCAGACGGTTTTCATCGTCGTAAGTCCGCCGGATTTCAGCGGCGCCCGCGCTGACCTTGGCCACGCGTCCGTCCGCGCCGTAGTACACCTCGCGCACCAGGTTGCCCTTGGCATCGTATTCGCGCAGGAAGGAGGCGTAGCCCTGGGGGCACTCCACAGGCTTGCCCGCGGCGTCGAAATAGGCTTCGGACAGCATATGGCCGTCCGCATCCCAGGTGAACGCCGCCCGATGATAGCCGTCCGCGATGGCGACGGGCTGCATCCGCGCGTCAAAGTAGCTTTCGCTCAGGGTGTTTCCGTTTTCGTCAGCCACGGTTTCCTTGCGGGCAAAGCCCAGGTAGGTATCGGCAGGCTGGCGGTCCGCGCCCAAATAGGTGAGGGTGGTTTTGTTTTCCGCGTCGTCATACGCAAAGGCCATGACCGCGTAGTTATCAGGGTTCACTTGCAGCGTGCCGTCTTCGTTATAGTACGCTTCCTCCAGGATGCGGCCTTCGCCGTCCACCTTGCGTTCAAACCAGGAATATCCCACGCTGGCGGGGGACACGGGTTCGTTATTTACGCCGTAGTACGCGCGCCGCAGCAGGTTCCCGTCGGCGTCGTACTGCACTTCGTAAGCGGCATAGCCGGAGGCCAGCAGGATGGGCTGACCGTCCAGGCCCAAATAGTCGATCCGGGTCGCAATGCCCAGGAGGGGATCGTATGCTAACTTCTGGGCGGAATAGCCGTCGCTGAGCAGGATGGGCTTCAAATCGGCGCCGAAGTTCGCTTCGTACACCATCTGGTGCATGCCGTCGTACGCGCGTTCCACATGGGCGCGCCCATTTACCGGCGTCAGCTCGTCCTCGGAATTGAAATAGCTGATGGCGGTAATGTTGCCGTCGGCGTCGTACGCGTAGAGAACGGAAGCATAGCCCGACGCTTGGGTGAGGGCCACGCCGTCGGCGTCGTAATACTTTTCACCGGTATGGTGGCCGAAGCTGTCGTAGGTGTGTACCTGCAGGGCGAACTGGCCGCCCACGGTGACGGGCTTGCCGTCGGTGCCGAAATACGCTTCCCACAGCAAATTGCCGTTTTGATCGTATTCCCGCAGCACGGTGGCCGCGCCGGTGCGGCTTTCAACCGGAGCGTCGTTCAGGCCGAAGTAACGCACGCCGGTCTGCATCAGCTTGCCGTCGTAGCTGTACGCCACGCGATGGGCGTTATTGATCACGTTGGTATCGTTCTGGCCGTCGGCGGTGAAGAACGCTTCCTCCAGCAGCAGGCTGTTGAGGGGGCCGCCGTACACCATGCTCCTGGCGTAAGCGCCGTTGGTTCCTTCGCAAGGCTGGCCGTTTTCGTCGAAGTACGCTTCGTACACGGCGGGGTCGGCGGAATTCGTGCCCTGATAGCGGAACGTGATGGAGGCGTACTGGGTTTCCTCGTTGCGCACGGGCCGCCAGGACTTATTATAATAGGCAACCTCCAATAACCTCCGATATTAGGTTGCGTCGGCCAATTTTCCGTGCGTAAGCGCGGCCAAGGTGCTCAAAGCGGCGAAAAGTTGAGA
>CAJOJQ010000038.1 GCA_905234985.1 uncultured Christensenellaceae bacterium | reverse complement strand
AATATCCCCGCTTGCTCCATCTTTCATCACCCTTTGGTATTATACCATTTCTCGACTTGATCTGCTGTTCTTTCTTAGTTTTTGGAGGTTCTCATAAATATTTCATGGCACATAGCGATATGAAGGAATGAAAAAAATGTGTGTTCTTTATATTGGGATCGAGACGAATTTACAATTTATTCATTTGACAAAACGGCGTATCCCGTATAAAATATTTGTGTAGTCGTGATCGATCAAGCATAACAGATGCTGGTTGGCTTGAATTATATTCATCACGGCTGTTCACGAGAATTGCCGAAAGGCATTTCATTGAGCACAAGATCGCCATCGGATGTCCTGCGATAACGCAGGGTAAACATTCGGAACAGCATCCGAGCATCCGGAATAACAGTCATGATCGACTGATGCGATGATTCTACGTTATTCTTTTTAGAATGCGTCGCAAAGGAGGTCATGGCTGTTTTTTATTTGCTGATTTGAGAATCAATTGCACAAAGGAACGCAGAGAAAGAAAGAAAACTGAGGTGAAGATCAATGAACAGCAAAATGTCGTTACCAGAACTGTATGCCAAGCGTGACAGAAATAACGCGTATGTGGCAAAACTCACCCAGCGCCAACGTGCCTTGAGAGATAAGATCAAAGCGGACGAAAAGCTGATGGACAGCTACACGCACCGGGAGAGAACCCACCGCCTATGTACACGAGCCGGGATGCTGGAGAGTTTTCTCCGGGATCCGGAAGCATTATCCAATGATCAAGTCATGGCCCTGTTAAGGATCGCTTTTGAGCAAGAATCCGTCAAAGAAGCATTGAAAAAGATGCTGCAAGAAGCCTATTCGGGTGAGTCTCAGAGAACGACCGAAGCATGAGGCGCAATTATACACCGTTCCGGTGCAATTGCGCTCTCCGAGGGTATTTGCGTACCCGGCCGGGGCCGGATTCGCAAATAGATGAACCTCCGCGCTTTGCCATCCTGGCCGCGTTGCGGTTCATCACCAAGGGACTGCGGTCCCTTGCGCCGCTTTGCGGCTATCCCTTTTGAGAGAGGAACGACGGGTGCAGAGCACCGCGCAGGGTCAGGGCGTATGGGGAGGTGAGGAAATGCCCTGCCCCCATTTCGAGGTTTCGCTGGTAAAGCGATCCGCAAAGAAGTCTGCCGTTGCGGGGGCAGCTTACCAAAGCGGGACTGATATTTATTCGGATTATGAGCAAAAATGGAAGAAGTACAGAAGCAAACCGGGTGTGATCCATACGGAAATCCAGCTGCCGAAAAACGCCCCGGAAGCCTACAAGGATCGGGGTACATTGTGGAACGCCGCCGAGAAAGCGGAGACACAGTGGAACGCGCAGCTTGCAAGGCGCATCATCATGGCATTGCCCGTTGAAGTGCCAGCCGAACAATACCCGGAAATGGTGCGGGAATACTGCCAGAAATATTTCGTGGATGAGGGAATGTGCTGCGACTTTGCTATCCACGATGAAGGCAAGGGACCGCGCAATCCGCACGTTCATATTCTGCTGACGCTCCGTTCTTTGGACGAGCAGGGAAAATGGATGCCCAAATGCCGGAAAGTTTACGAGCTGGACGGCAACGGAAACCGGATGCAGCTTCCTTCCGGTGAATGGGTCAGTTACCGGGAAAACGTGAACAATTGGAATGATCCCCGGAACTGCGAAATCTGGCGTCACGGCTGGGAGACGATTCAGAACGAATATTTGGAACGGAATCATCAACCGGAGCGGGTGGATCTCCGATCTTATAAACGGCAGGAGATTGATCAGATTCCCACCGTCCACATGGGCCGTGCAGCCTGCGCCATGGAAGCGCGGGGAGAGAAAAGTTACTTGGGCGATTTGAACCGCGACATCAAAGAAACCAACAAATTGCTGGCGTATTTGAGAAGGAACTTCAAGAAGCTTCAGGGGTGGGTGAAAGAAAAAATCGAAGCCGCCAAAGAGCAACGGGAAGAAAAGAAACTGGAAAAGAATCCGCCTATCAACGGCTATCTCTATTCCTGGATTCTGATTCGGAACGAGGAACGGGCGCATTGGAAGAACCGCACGGTAGTTTTGAAGCGGATGGCGCAGGACATGATGCGCATTTCCGAGGCCACCACGTTTCTGAAAGAGCAGAAAATCTTCACCGTGGAGGATATGAAGGTCAAGCTGGAAGCGCTGCAAACCGAAACGGGAGATATTGACGCCGAAATGAAAAAGGCAAACAAGCGGCTGAAAAACATTTCCACGATAACGGAGACTGGAAAAACGCTGCAACAGCTTCAGCCCCTTCACGACCAGTACAGCCGTATTTTTTTCAAAGGAAAGAAGGAAGCCTTTTACGCCCAGCACCAGGACGAATTGAAGCAGTACGGAAAAGCCTACCACTATCTCATGAAAGTGAACGGCAGTATCCAAGTGAATACCGCCGCCCTGAAAGCGGAAAGCGAAAGGCTGACAGCCCATCTTGCAAAGCTGCAAAATAAGCTGGAAGATATAAAGCCGATCCTGGATCAGCTTCGGAACGTCCAGCATTGCGTGGACGTCGCCATTCAGGACGAAGAACCGGAATATCCGTCCATTCTGGAACAGCTTGAACGGGCGAATCAGGAACGTCTTGCCCGGCAGCAGGCCGAACAAGCAGAGAGACAAGCCCAGACACAGTATAATAGAAACTAAAAATATGAACCTTATAAGAATGAAAGAGGCGAAACCATGAACCACAATGATGACTATGAATCCGGCAACTCCTATGATTATATTGATTATGCGATGGAAGATATAAAAAACCGTAAATCGCTTTCTCCATGCGTTGATGAATACGATCCATTTTCCGACCCTACAAAAAAAGAGATCGGCAATACAATTTACAAAATTACTGTGTGCTGTCAGGGCAAAGAACCGTTTCTTGATAAGCTCAAGCGGATTCTTTTTGATGATCTATTATCCGCCCAAACGCAGAAAGAGGTAAATACGTAATGACTTTTCCAGCCAATCGTGATATAATACCTACAAGCACTACGGTACAGTCGGCTGATCCAACAAAGGAGGATAACGAAATGGATCAGCAACTGATCACCGCGCTCTACTGCCGCCTTTCCAACGAGGATGACCAGGAAGGCGAGAGCAACTCCATCTCCAACCAGCGTGCCATCCTTGGAAAGTACGCCCAGGATCATGGTTTTCCCAACACCCGATTCTTCGTCGATGACGGTTACACCGGAACCAACTTTGACCGCCCCGCCATGCAGGAAGTGCTTTCCTTGGTGGAAGCAGGTCAAGTGGGAACGATCATCGTCAAAGACCTGAGCCGGTTTGGAAGGGACTATCTGCAAGTTGGAAAGTACCTTGAAATTAAGTTTCCCATGCAGAACGTCCGCTTCATCGCCATCAACGATGGCGTTGATTCCGCCAAGGGAGAGGACGATTTTACGCCGGTCCGCAGCTTGTTCAACGATTTCTATGCGCGCGACACCAGTCGGAAAGTGCGGGCTGTCATGCAGGCCAAAGGAAAAAGCGGCCAGCATCTCAACCGGCCCATGTATGGGTATCGGGATTCGCCGGACGCAAAAGGCGCGTGGATCATTGACGAAGAATATGCGCCTGTCGTCAAGCGGATGTTTGCTATGGCAATGGACGGAAAAGGTACAAGGCAGATCGCGGAGCTGCTGGAAGCGGAAAAAGTGTTCAACCCGTCGGCGGTAAACGACCTTCGCCATGGCAGGACGCCCAAGAAAGAGCCGTACCGGTGGAACAACAATTCGGTTCGGAAGATTTTGCGTAGCAAAGAGTACACAGGCTGCACGATCAACTTTAAGACCTATTCCAAGTCTTATAAGCTGAAAAAGCGCCTGCTGAACGCGCCGGAAAACACCCTCGAAATCCCGAATACGCAAGAAGCCATCATTCCGTTTGCGCAATGGGAACGGGTGCAGGAACTGCTGGACAAGAAGCGCCGCCCGACGAAGGAACCGAACCGGCAGGGCATGTTTTCCGGCCTGCTGTTCTGCGCCGACTGCGGAACAAGGCTGTATTACCGGGCCGATCCCAGGGGAAAGACCAACAGGGACAGCTATTACTGCGGGAAATACGCGTTGGGACGCGGGGATTGCAGCGCGCACTACATCCGGGAAACGGTTTTGAAAACCATCGTCCTGGAACAGATCGTGTACATGACTTCGTATGTGGCTGCGGAAGCGGTGGATTTTGCCGGTGAATGGATGCAGAGCCAACGCAATCGGCAGGAGAATGAACTCCAGCAAGCACAGAAGCGGATGGAGCAGGCGAGGAAACGGAGCGATGAGATCGACGATCTTCTGACGCGCGCCTATGAGGATTACGCCAAAGGCATCCTCACGCTGGAACGCTACCAGAAGATGTCCGCTAAATACGAGCGGGAACAGAAGGAATTGACCGATGAAATCTCTACGCTGGACAAAATTGTCCGACGTCAGGCGGAAACCAACGATCAATTCGCCCAGTTCATGAATCTGGTGCGCAGGTATGTCGGCGCGGACATTGCGGAACTGACGCCCACCATTGTGAACGAATTTGTGAAAAAGATCATCGTCCACGAGGCGGACAACTCTTCCGGCAAGCGTGTCCAGAAGATCGAGATCATCTTCAATTTCATTGGCGAGCTTGACTTCCCCGCGATCAACCAATCGATTATCGTGGCTAAAGGCTTGAACGAAAAAACTGCGTGACCAGACCGATCACGCAATCTTTCAGAAAAAGGTTCTTTATCAACAATTGCCCAAGGGCAGGTTTTCCGGGCGCTTCGGCCCCAAAAGCGGGTTTCCCCCAGACCCCCTTCCCGAAAACCACTCCGGGAATGAACAAGGTTACTTTTATGTTGATTGGTTCCCCGTGAAGGATTCAACAATACACTGATTGTTCTGACAGGTCAAAGGCCCACCCCTTTATGGCTTTCTCGGAAGGGGGGTGCGGGGGAAACCTCTCTTTGGCCTCCAAAGAGAGGTTTCCCCCGCAAAAACCATGCACGGTGATTACAAGACTTTGAAGCAAGCGGCCCATGATGAATTCATCGTGAATAAAAGCCGCTTCATCGGCTACGCCTCCCCCTGCCAAAGTGAAGAGGAGGCGCTTGCCTTTCTAAAGACCATCCGGGAGAAGCACCGGGACGCCACCCACAATTGTTACGCCTATGTGATCGGGGAGAACGCGGGCGTCATGCGCTATTCCGACGATGGGGAGCCGGGCGGCACTGCGGGTCTGCCCATGATGGAAGTCCTCAAAAGCCGGGGCGTGGTGAACTGCTGCGTGGTCGTCACCCGCTATTTCGGCGGGGTGCTGTTAGGCGCTGGCGGCCTGGTGCGGGCCTATACCAAGGGCTGCGTTATCGCACTGGATGCCGCCCAGGTGGTCGCCATGCAGCTTTCCCAAAAGCTGCTGCTGGACGTGCCCTATCCCCTGTGGGATCGGGTGAGCCACGCCATGAAATCCCTGCCCGTGCTGATCGAGGACACCCAATTCGGCGCGTCCGTGGAGGCCACGGTGCTGGTGCGCGTCAAGGATTTGGAAGACGTGACCCAAAAGCTCACCGCCCTCACCGACGCCAAAGCCGAATGGCTGGAGCTGGAGGAAACCCATTACCCCTGGCCGGAAGAAGGCTGAATACTTGATACAGGAGAATGTCTTATGCGCAGAATCGTTTCCTTTTTCCTTCTGCTGGCGCTGCTCTGCGCCGCTCTGCCCGCCCTTGGCGAAGCCATAGCCGTTCCCGAAGGGACCGCCACGCAGATCGTGATCACCTTCACCGGCGACTGCACCCTGGGCTGCGATCCCCGGGAACGGGGCCGGGATTCGGGCTTTGAAGCCTATATCAAAAAGTACGGCTACGGCTATCCCTTTGAAAAGGTGAAGCAGTATTTTGAGCAGGACGATCTCACCGTCATCAACCTGGAGGGCACCTTTTACAATTACGACGCGGACCTGAAGCCCGATTCCAACTATCATTTCCGCGCCCCCACGGATTTTGTGAACATCCTGACCGAATCCAGCATCGAAGCCTGCTCCCTGGGCAACAACCACATGATGGATTACGGCATTTCCGGCCTCCAGTCCACCGTCCAGACCCTGAAGGACGCCAACATTCATTACTTCGGCACCTTCACGGAGAAAGAAGCGTATGCCGATGTTTTTGAGAAGGACGGCGTGAAAATCGGCTTTGTGTCCATCTACATTTCCGATTGGTGGACGCCCGGCATGCCCACCGTCGTCAAGGAGCAGATTCAGACCCTGAAAGACGGGGGCTGCAGCCTGGTCATCGCCTGCATGCACGGCGGCGTGGAATACGATACGCGCCACGATAAGAATCAGGAAAAGATGGCGGATCAGCTGATCCGATACGGCGCGGAAATCGTGGTGGGCAATCATCCCCACATCGTCCAGGGCGTTCGGGACGTGAACGGCGTCTGTACCCTGTGGAGCTTAGGCAATTTCTCCTTCGGCGGCAATTCCAGCGTGGTGATCTCCCGGAAAAAAAGCCCCAATAACGGCAAAATCAATCTGAACGCCTTCCTCGCCCAGTTTACCCTTTCTTTCGATCAGAATGGCCGTTACCTGGGCCATCAGCTGAACATCATCCCCTGCCACGTATCCGGCACGGCGGATTACAACAATTATCAGCCCGTGCCCGTCACCGGCGACGCGGCGGACAAGGTGATCAAAGCCATCCGGGATGACAGTTACCTCCGCAAGCTGAATCCCTTCGTGGAGGGCGTGGGCGCGGTGCAGGATTTTATGCCCGCCCCGGCGCAATAATTCCGGCGGCGCGCCTTGCAAAAGGCGGGCAAAAAGACTATAATAATCCGTGAAATCTGCCGGGGAATCCCCGCGACGGCTGGAGGCTTTTTATGATCAAGGCGAAGGATTTCATCAAGGAGCTGAACCTGCGGGTACTCAATTCCACCTATCAGGAGGAATGGGACATCCATTCCGCCGAACTGAACCGGCCGGGCCTGCAGTTCGTGGGCTTTTACGACCATTTCCGCGCCGACTGGCCCCAGGTGGTGGGCCTGACGGAAATGACCTATCTGGAATCCCTGTCCGACGACGTGCGCAGGGAACGGCTGGACGCGTTCTTTTCGCATAAGATGATCCCCTGCGCCATCATCTGCCGCGGTATGACGCCCCCGGACGATATGTTAGAGCTGGCCACCGCCCATCAGGTGCCCCTGCTCAGCACGGAGGAATACACCACCCGGTTCGTAGCCCTGACCATGAATTACCTGAACCGCTGCCTGGCCCCCCGCGCCACCCTCCACGGCGTGCTGGTGGACGTGTACGGCATGGGCGTGCTGATCACCGGCGAAAGCGGCGTGGGCAAAAGCGAAGCGGCGCTCGAATTGGTGCGCCGCGGCCATCAGCTGGTGGCGGACGACGTGGTGGACGTGTGCCGCGTGACCGAAAACCGCCTCATCGGCGAATCCCCGGAAACGGTGCGCCACTTTATGGAGATCCGGGGCATCGGCATCATCGATATCAAGGCCATGTACGGCATCAGCGCCGTGCTGAACAGCAAAACCATCGATATGGTGATCCATTTGGAGGCCTGGAAGGAAAAGAAAGCCTATGACCGCCTGGGCCTGGCCGAGGATTTCACCACCATTATGGACGTGCGTGTGCCACAGCTGGTGCTGCCCGTGCGGCCTGGCCGCAACGTAGCTGTCGTTATTGAGGTGGCCGCTCGGAATCATTCCCTCAAGCAGAACGGTTATTCCGCCGCCCAGGAACTGGACCGGCGGCTGAACGAAATGATGATGAACTCTATGGGCAAGTAAGGAGGTCTCGGCTATGGTATATGTAGGCATCGACTTGGGCGGCACCAACATCGCCGTGGGCGTGGTCAGCGAAGCCGGTTCCATCCTGGCCGAAACCGGGGCCAAAACCTTGGCGGACAGGCCCTATCAGGCCATCGTCCGCGACATGACGGAGCTGGTGAAACGGGCCGTCTTTAAAGCCCGCCTCACCATGGACGACGTGAAAGCCGTCGGCATCGGCATTCCCGGCGTGGCCTTCGCCGATACCGGCGTGGTCTACAACTGCACCAATTTAGGCTGGATCAACGTGCCCCTGCGGGCGGAAATGAAAAAGTACATCGACAGGCCCATTTTCATTGATAACGACGCCAACGCGGCCGCTCTGGCCGAAAGCGTCGCCGGGGCCAGCGCGGGCTGCAAAAGCAGCATCCTGCTCACCTTAGGCACCGGCGTGGGCGGCGGCATCGTCGTGGGCGGCAAGCCCTGGGCAGGCGCTCATGGCCGAGCCGGCGAAATGGGGCACATGATTTTGGTCCCCGACGGCGTGCCCTGCACCTGCGGCAAAAGCGGCTGTGTGGAGCGCTACTGCTCCGGCACCGCCCTCATCCGCGAGGCGAAACAGGCCTGCCGCAACTTCCCCGAAACCTCCATCCTGCAAAAGGCGGGAGGCAATATAGAAAAAATCAATGCCAAGCTGGTCATTGACGCCGCGAAGGAAGGTGATGCGCCCGCCCTCCGGGTATTCAATTCCTTCGCCCGGTATTTAGCCATGGCCATCAATAACCTCATCTGGGCCTTTGACCCCGAAATCGTCGTCTTAGGCGGGGGCTTAAGCTACGCGGGCGACTTCCTGCTGGACGCCGTCAACGCCCTCATTCCCCGCCACCAGATGGGCGAACCCCTGCCCATCGCCCCCGTAGTGCTTGCCCGCCTCGGCAACGAAGCCGGGATCATCGGCGCGGCCATGCTGGGGAGGTAGACGAAGAAAGATGCCGTGGGAAGCACTTTTGTGCCAAAAGTGCCTCCCCCGGCCCCCCTCTGAAAACCACTTCTGGAAATTTCTTATAAAACTATGCCAACTTGATTTCCAGTGAAACAAAAAACAATTGATTTAGGAGGAACCCCACCATGAAATATTCCGTTCGCCAGCTGTTCCGGGAAACCCCCGCGGACCAGACGGTGGTGACCGTATCCGGCTGGGTGCGCACGGTGCGCGACAGCAAAGCCTTCGCCTTTATCGCCCTCAACGATGGCACCTTCTTTAAGCCCGTGCAGATCGTCTGCGAGCAGAACCTGTGCAACTTTGCCGACGTGGTAAAAACCACCCTGGGCAGCGCCATCGAAGTCACCGGCCTCCTGGCCCTCACTCCCGGCGCGCAGCAGCCCTTTGAAATCAAGGCCCAGCAGGTCACCGTCGTCGGCCCCTGCGATCCCAGCTATCCCATGCAGAAGAAGCGCCACACCGTGGAATACCTGCGCACCCAGGCCCACCTGCGCCCCCGCACCAACCTGTTCAGCGCCGTCTTCCGTATCCGTTCCATCGCCGCCCAGGCCATTCACGCCTTCTTCGCGGAACGCGCCTTCGTTTACGTCCACACCCCCCTCATCACCACCTCCGACGCCGAGGGCGCGGGCGAAATGTTCCGGGTGACCACCCTGGATCTCAACGACCTGCCCAAAGACGAGACAAGGAAGATTTCTTCGGCAAGCCCGCCAACCTGACCGTGTCCGGCCAGCTCAACGTGGAATGCTTCGCCCAGGCCTTCCGCAACGTTTACACCTTCGGCCCCACCTTCCGTGCCGAAAAATCCTACACTCCCCGCCACGCGGCGGAATTCTGGATGATCGAGCCGGAAATCGCCTTCGCCGACCTGGAAGATGATATGGAACTGGCGGAAGACATGCTCAAGTACGTCATCGCCGACGTGCTGGCCAAAGCCCCGGAGGAAATGGAATTCCTCAACGCCTTCGTGGACAAGGGCCTCATCGAACGCTTACAGCACGTGGTCAACAGCAAATTTGCCCGGTGCAGCTACACCGACGCCATCGACATCCTGCAAAAAGCCGACAAACAGTTTGAATATCCCGTCCACTGGGGCATGGATATCCAGACCGAACACGAGCGCTACTTGGCCGAAGAACACTTCGGCTGCCCGGTCTGCGTCTACAACTATCCCAAGGAAATCAAGGCCTTCTACATGCGCCAGAACGACGACGGCAAGACCGTGGCCGCCGTGGACATCCTGGTGCCCGGCATCGGCGAACTGATCGGCGGCAGCCAGCGCGAGGAACGCCTGGACGTGCTGGAAGCCCGCATCAAGGAATTGGGCCTGGACATGGATTCCTACTGGTGGTATTTGGAGCTGCGCAAGTTCGGCACCACGCCCCACGCGGGCTTCGGTTTAGGCTTCGAGCGCCTCATCATGTATTTGACCGGCGTTTCCAACATCCGCGACGTGCTGCCCTTCCCCCGCACCACCGGCAGCGCGGAGTTCTAAAAGGACGCTGGGGCCTCCGCGGCCCCAGACCCCGCGCCAGGGGGGATGATCCCCCTGGACCCTCAATAATATATATATCTTACTCTCTGTTTCATATCAATCGAACGAACAAATACAACGCAGCTACTTCACGGGAGGGAGGCTTTTACTTCAAAAGTCCCCTCTCTCTTTTTTCGACAGGAGCAAATCAATGATCGTCATTGTAGATGAATCCAACCTTCCCGAAGCCGCCACGATCCATTCTGTATCCTGGCAGGATTCCCACCGTTCCTTCTGTTCCCCGGATTTTATCGCCCTGCACACGCCGGAACATCAGCGGGAATATCTGCGCGGAAAGATGGACAAAGGAAGCAAAGTCTATATGCTGTTAAAGAATCGTCCCGTGGGCGTCGTATCCGTCACCGGAAGCATGATCGAAGACCTGTATATCCTTCCTGATATGCAGAACAGGGGATGTGGTACCGAATTGCTGAAATTCGCCATAAGCCTTTGCCCGGACGTACCCACGCTCTGGATATTGGAGAACAATGCCAATGCGGCAAGGCTCTACCGCCGCCTGGGCTTCAAGGAGACTGGAAAAGTAAACGCCATCACCGACTGGCTTGACGAAATCGAATTTTCGCTGGAACGCGAGGAGGGAAAACCATGACCATCGAAGAAGCCATTTGCGCCTACCGCCCCTGGAACGAGCAGGAGGAGAGGGACAAAGCCGTGATGCTGCGGGTACTTTCCACCATGCCGGACTGCTTTGACCGGGCCAACGAAATCGCCCATTTCAGCGCTTCTTCCTGGATCGTGAACCAGGACGGCAGCCGGGTACTCATGGCCTACCACAACCTGTACCGGGCCTGGGCCTGGACGGGCGGCCACGCCGACGGAGACAGGAATTTGCTTGCCGTGGCCCTGCGGGAAGCCCGGGAGGAAACGGGCATTCACGCGGAACCTGTGACGGAGGATATTTTCTCTCTGGAAATCCTCACGGTGGACGGTCACGAAAAGCGGGGACGCTATGTGCCCAGCCATCTGCACCTGAACGTGACCTACCTGCTTCGGGCCGACGATACTGCCCCCATCCGTCCCAAATCCGACGAAAACGCCGCCGTCCAGTGGTTCACCCTGGAAAACGCGCTCAAAAATTGCGCCGAACCCTGGATGGTCCGGCGCGTGTATGGCAAATTGAACGAAAAGCTGCGGGAATCAGCGCAAGGAAGCCAGAGTTGGGAGTTAAGAGTTGAGAGTTGAGATCATATCATGTTTATCACAAGAGAATCCTATATGATCGACTATATAAATCTCAACTCTCCGCTCTCAACTCTTTTTGGCCCTGTTCACGGCTCCGGCGCGGGACAATAAAAGAGTGCGCTCAGGGCTTCAAAGCGTTTTTCGCCGATGCCGGGCACGTCCATAAGCTCCTCCAGGAAGCGGAACCCGCCCCTCTCCTCCCGCAAATCGCATATTCTTTGGGCCAGGGCGGGGCCGACGCCTTCCGCTTTCTGCAAGTCCTCCGCCGTTGCCTGATTGACGTTCCATTTCTCCTCCGATTCCGGCGCGGCGCGGGTCGGCGGCTGTTCCTGGTGTACCGTCCGCGTCTGGACCGGCAGGCGGCTTTTCACCGTGTCCGCCGCCTGAAACAGAAGAATGCCCGCACAGCAAATGCCCAAGCACCACAAAAGCAGGCGCGCCGCGATTTGGCGGCGCGTCGTTCTTTGTTCATCGCTGTTTTGCGGCGATCCGCACCCGCGAATCCGCATTACCGTTCGGAATAGGGCCGCCAGTCCTTGACGGGAATATCGTCCATGACGGCGGGGTACACGTTCTTTTTGCGCAGCTGGAAGCCCAAGTCGCAGTGCAGGTTGGCTCTGCCGCTGGGCACGATCACGCCGGAGACTGTCACGGTCAGTTCGTCGCTTTCAGGCAGGATGCTGCCCACCAGGGGGAATTCGGTCTGATGCACGGTGGCTTTCAGCTCCTTGTGCATGGTCACGCGCATTTCGTATTCGCCGGGGTACAGGTTATCCATGGCGTACCGACCGTACGCGTCGGTGACGGTGCTGGCGACCAGCTCGCCGTGCTGGTACAATTCGATCACGATGCCGGGCATGCTGGGTTCGTCCATATCCTGCATGCCGTTGCCGTTCACGTCCAGCCACGCCCGGTCGCCGATACGGCCCATGGTGCCCACGCCGATATCGACGCCGCTCATGTCGTCGCCGGTAATCACCTCAAAGGGAATGGCGACCACGGTGCCGTCCACCTGGCTTTGAATGAAGCTGTCCCGCGCGCCGGTGTCCTGCGCCCGGGCGAACAGGTAGCCCTCGGGCAGGGTGGCGGCCAGGGCGTAGGTGCCGGGTAACAGGCGGCCAAACTCAAATTCGCCGCTCTCCCCGCTGGCCGTTTCGGCCAGGGCCTCGCCCTCGCTGTTCAGCAGGGAAACATTGACGCCGCTCATGCCCTCGCCGCCGCCTAAGCTCCACACCTGACCGGCGACGGAGGCGTAGCGCATCACGGGCAGGGAAACCCGCGCGTCCTGAAGAACGGCCACGGGCAGGGCCATGTCCTCGTTGCCCCGGGCCGCGCCGGGAACGTCCACCAAATCCTCGTTATCGTCCAGGGCGATGCGCAGCTCGTAGGAACCGGGAATCAGCCCTTCAAACACGAAGCCGCCGTTTTCGTCGGTTTCCAGCGCCTCGATCTGCTCCCCGTTCTCCCACAGGGTCAGGGAGCGGGATTCGGCGCCGTATTCCTCTTCGTCCATTTCGGCGGAAAGGTTGTCGTCATAGTACACCACGCCGGAGAGGGAAACGGGGGTCACGGCCAAGATGTCGGTATCCAGCCGTTTTTCTCCCAGGGCCAGAGTAATTTCCGCCGACGCCTGCTCGCTGCGGGAACGGCTGATCACAGCCCCTTCCTTTTCGCCGAAGACCAGGCCCTGGGGCAGGGTCACGGTGAGGGTGTAGGTGTCGGGCATCAGGCCGGTAAAGGCGAAGGAGCCGTCGGGGTTGGCGTGAATCCCGTAGGCGTAATTTACCGTATGGCCCCGCAGGGACAGCTGGGCGTTATACAGGCCCGCTTCCGCCGGATTGTCGTGCAGGAGCTTGCCCGCGATGGAGGCGGTGAGAAGGCCCCTGATCTCGGCGGCCTCAAAATGGGAGCCGCTGCCGCTGACGAAGGATTCGCCCACGTAGCGGGTGCCCTCCACGCTGGGTTCGGTGAACACGCCGTTGTCGGGCATTTGATAGGCCAGGGAATAGGCGCCGGGCAGGATGCCCTTGATAAAGAAGTAACCGTTTTCATCCGTCACGCCGTAGCTGTGATCGGAAACGGGCTGTCCGTCCGCGTCCAGCAGCGTCACCGTCACGCCGGGAATGCCGGTATCCTTCTCCGCGTAAACGCTGCTCACCAGCACTCGACCGTCCGCCAGGCCCGCCTGGAACACGCTGCCGTTGAAGCCCGTCCGCTTTTCGCCGGGGGCCAGGGTGATTTGTTCGCTGTCGCCGAATTCGGGGTTCTGGGCCTGAATACGGTTGGCGCTTTCCTCCTGATCCGCCGCGTAGGGCGAGGCCACGTAAGCGTCCCGCAGCAGGAAGCGCACCGTGTACGCGTCCGCGGACAGGGGATACAGGGTGTACGCGCCGCTTTCATCCGTGACTGCTTCCGCGAGGATGTCCCCGTTCGGGGCCACGGCCTGCACCGTGAAGCCGGAAAGCGGGCGGCTGTCCTGCCGCATCAGGCCGGTGTTGGCGGCGTCCTCAAACAGCATGCCGCTGACAGCGGAAGCGGGAATCACCGCCGCTTCGTACTGGGCGTCGGGCTGCAAGCCGTCCAGGATGATTTCAGCCTGGGCGGTGTTTTGAATGCCGGAAACAGCAAACAGCCCCGCTTCGTCCGCCCGGAACAGCCAGCCCTCTGGCAGCGCGGCGGTGATCTGGGTTTCGCCGCCCCGCAGGGCGTTGAACACTGCTTCGCCGTTTTCATCCGTTTCGGTCTTTTCCACGGTTTTGCCGCCCTGGGCCGCCGTCACCGCCGCGCCGGACAGCAGGGGTTCGTCCCCGTCCCGCACGCCGTTCAGGTTCATATCCGCGTACAGCGTCAGGGTAAGGCCCGCCGCGGGCATAGCGCCCACAGCGCCCACGTCGGTGGTCACGTCCACCTTCACATACACGTTCAGCGCGCCCGTATTCGCCGTATCGGACAGCTTGGACTGGCCGGGATAGGTGAAAATCATGCCCTCCGGCAGGGCGAACTGCAATAAATAATCGCCGGGCTGCAGGATGTCAAAGCGGTAATCGCCTTTTTCGTCGGGCTGCAGGGTGCGCTTCAGCCCCGTTTCAATGAAATGCAGGGTGATTTCCGCGCCGGTCAGGCCTGCTTCCTCGCCGTCCCATTTGCCGTTATAGTTCGCGTCGAACCACACCTTGCCCGCCAGGGAGCCGGTGCGCACCACGCCGACGCCCAGGCCCATGGATTCCTTGGCCGCCAGGGTAAACGGCTCGGACAGGCCCACGTTGTTTTCGTCCGCCGCCAGACAATTATAGTAGGTGTTCATTTTCTGGCCCACGGGTCCGGCGGTGTAATGCTCGGGATAAACGGCGCGCACCCGGTAGGTGGCGGGCGACAGGTCCCGCATCACGGCCTGGCCGCTTTTATCCGTATTATCGGAAGCGACCACGTAGGTTTCGCCCTCGTATTCGTACACCACCTGCACCGGCACGCCCCGCACCGTCGGCTCGGTTTCCATGCGGCCGCCGTTGACGTTGGCGTCCTCAAAGGCGATCACGCTCACCAGACAGGCGGATTTCGTCGCGCCCGCGTTGACCTGGCGGCTTTCGCCTTCACCCAAGATAAACCAGGGGGTGTAGCTCGCGTTGCCCTGGGCGGGCAGCACGGCGCTGTCCTTGCCGTGGAGGGTAAAGTGGTATTCCTTGCTCACTTCCACCCGCAGGCGGTATTCGCCCGCCGCCAGCCCGTCGAACAGAAATTCGCCGGATTTGGAAGCCGTGGCGTTTTTCGCCACCTGGCTTTTCCCTTCGGCGTCCTTCGTTTCCAGGGTCACCCGCGCGCCGGACAAGCCGCCCTCGTTGCCCGCGATGACCCCGTCGGGGGTTTTGTCCACCCAGACTATACCGCTGATCTGGCCCGCTTCGGCCAGCGCCCCCTGAACGCCAAAGATCAGGAGCAGCATTGCGAAAATCAGGATCAACCCTACATGCTTTTGCGTCGCGCGCATACTGAAAGCCTCCATCAAAACACGGCGCGCGTCCGCGCCGTGCCATAAAATTTCATACAGCACCATAATCCATGATAATGCAAACTGCCGGGATTGTCAATGCGGGGAAAGGCGGGAAATTGTAAAACATTGCTATAAAGGTTACCATTCGCCCTTCGGGTTCATGGTTATTGCATACCCCCCGCGAATCCGCAGGCTCAATAGTCGCAAGTCCGCTTCATGCGGACATTGCTCCTTTTCGCCTGATCTCACCGCCGATGAGATTCCTGCCACAGGCGGTCATCGGCGGTTCGTCCCCCGCCCGGTTTTTCCTAAAATCCCTACGGGATTTCCGGGCGGAAAAACCGCAAGGAAGGAAAATTTCTTTCAGTCGTCTTCGCTCCTTACAGAAATTTTCCGTCCTCCCGACGTACACGCCGCCGGTGCGGATTACAGTCGGGGAATGCCCCCGACGCCCCCTCCGCTGATATGCCGCTTGACTGTTATCAAGATACATGAATGGCTACCTATAAAATCATTCGGGAAACCTTGCGCTGCCTATTCGGGAATGTTATAATGAAGCCATAAAACCCCGGAGGGAGGAAATGGCCGTGTCCTTTTTCAAAAAATCGCAGCATATGCCCGCCTTTGCCTTCGACCCTGTCGCCCAGGAACCCGCCGTGCGCAAAAGCATCTGCACCGGGGAAATGACCGTGGGCTACATCGACAAAGCCACCGGCAAATTCCACGACCTGATGATGGTGGATCGCCAGGGCTTAGAGGATTTCAAGCGCCAGGTGGGGGTGGAGAGCCTGAAAGAAATCTATTGACGCTTCCGGACAGTGAGAAAGGATATCCCCTGACAGCACATGCTTCCCGCTGTTTTTCGCGGCTGGGAATAGGAACACGCAAGCGGCGAATCCGTTTGCAATTTGTCCATCTTATTATGGTATAATCAAACCAGACTGAACACTGGTCAAGCAAGAAGGAGGAATTAGCTATGGAAAAGTACCTGTCCCTGTTTCTGAGCCTGTGCCTGATTTTAGGCACCATGGGCTTTGCGTTTGCGGACGCCGCTTTTACCCCCGGCACCTACACGGGCACCGCGGAAGGCTTTGCGGGCGACGTGAAAGTTACCGTCACCGTGGATGAAAACGCCATCACCGCCATCGAGATCGTCGGCGCGGGCGAAACCCCCGGCTTCGGCGGCGCGGCCATACCCATCATGGCGGAAGCCTACGTTGGCAAGGCCGACGCCGAAGCTGTGGACGCCGTGGCTGGCGCGACTTTCACCTCTAATGCTGTGAAGGAAGCTGTGACCAAGGCGCTGGCTGCTGCCGCGCTTGTCGCTGCCGCCCCCGCTGAGGAAGCGAAGGGCTTCACTCCCGGCACTTATGAAGCCGCTGCGCAGGGCTTCGTCCTCGACAGCGAAGTGAAGGTTGTCGTCACTGTGGACGAAAACGCCATCATCGCGATTGAGATCGTTAGTCCGGAAGAACCGATCATCATTGGCAGCGCGGCTATTACCGTCATGGAAGAAGCCTATGTGGGCAAAGCGGATGCCGAAGCCGTGGATGACATGACCGGCGCCACCGTGACCTCCAAGGCTGTGAAGGAAGCCGTCGGCAAGGCCTTGGCCGCCGCCAGGAGCGAAGCCGCCGAAGCGCCCGCCGAAGAAACGATACCGGAAATCTTCAGAAGCGGGGATTATACCTATATCTTGCTGGATGACGGCACGGCGGAGATAACAGGATATAAAGGGAAAGACGGAGAACTCATCCTCCCCGATCAACTGGACGGATACTGTGTGACCGCTATTGGGGATCAGGCGTTTTGGGCTCGTGGCGGCCTGATTTCCGTTACCATTCCGGATAGCGTGACCACTATTGGGGATGAAGCGTTTTACGAATGTGACAGCCTGACATCCATCACGATTCCGGACAGCGTGACCGCCATTGGGGATTCTGCGTTTTCCGAATGTTACAGCCTGACATCCATCACGATTCCGGACAGCGTGACCGCTATTGGGAATTGCGCGTTTTGCGATTGTAACGGCCTGACATCCATCACGATTCCGGACAGCGTGACCACTATTGGGAATTGCGCGTTTGCCGGTTGTAACGGCCTGACATCCATCACGATTCCGGACAGCGTGGTTACGGTTGGCGCTAATCCTTTTGAATCTTGCACCAATCTCTCGACAAACATCGTATCTCCCGATCACCCTGTATTGGCAGTGATTGACAGCGTTTTATTCTCAAAACAGGATAAGCGCTTGATTTGTTATCTCGCCGGAAAAAAGGAAACAGAATATCAGATTCCGTCCGGCATTCTAAGCATTGGGGATTATGCGTTTTACGGATATGACAGCCTGACATCCATCACGATTCCGGACAGTGTGACCTACATTGGGGATGGTGCGTTTTTCGCTTGTGACAGCCTGACATCCATCACGATTCCGGACAGCGTGACCGCCATAGGGCATGTCGCGTTTTCCGATTGTGACAGCCTGACATCCATCGCGATTCCGGACAGCGTGACCTACATTGGGGATTATGCGTTTTCCAGATGTACCAGCCTGACATCCATAACGATTCCAGACAGCGTGACCGACATTGGGAATGATGTGTTTTTCGAATGTACCAGTCTGACCTCCGTTACCATCCCGGACAGCGTGACCGCCATTGGGAATAGAGCGTTTTACGGATGTTCCAGCCTGACATCCATCACCATTCCGGATAGCGTGGAAATGCTTGGCGACAATCCTTTTGAGAGATGCTCCAATCTCTCGACAATCATCGTATCTCCTGATCACCCTGTATTGGCAGTGATTGACGGCGTTCTTTTTTCAAAACAGGATAAACGTTTGATTTGTTATCCTGCGGGAAAACAGGAAACAGAATATCAGATTCCGTCTGGCATTCAAATCATTGGTGATCGTGCGTTTTCTGGATGTACCAGCCTAACCTCCGTTACGATTCCAGACAGCGTGACCGCCATTGGGGAATGGGCGTTTGACAGATGTTTCAGCCTGACAACCGTTACCATTCCGGACAGCGTGACCGCCATTGGGAATGGAGCGTTTTCCTATTGTACCAGCCTGACATCCGTTACCATTCCGGACAGCGTGACCGCTATTGTGGAATGGGCGTTTTCCAGATGTACTGGCCTGACCTCCGTTACCATTCCGGACAGCGTGACCTACATTTGTAATGATGCGTTTTCCTATTGTACCAGCCTGACAACCGTTACCATTCCGGACAGCGTGACCGCCATTTGGTATAGCGCGTTTTACGGATGTTCCAGCCTGACATCCATCACGATTCCGGACAGCGTGACCGACATTGGGGAATCTGCGTTTTCCGGTTGTGACAATCTGACCGTCACCGTTGGCCGGGATAGCTACGCCCTTCAATACTGCAAAGAACACAATATCAAATATACCTACCCCGACAGCCTGGACTGGCTGAACAACTGATATACCCCTTTTTCCTATCTGTCTGTGAAGGGTGAACGACGCTTTTCGCTGTTCTTCCGCTGTTTTTCGCAAATCGCGCTTGACAAACGGGCGAACCGGTGATACACTTGCCGTAATTTCATAGCAAAGGCGATGACGAAGACGGCGGGGAAAGGCCGCATCCAGAGAGCCGGGGCAGCTGAAAACCGGCGGCGAGCGATTCCCAAACGCCCATCCCTTCCGAGCCGAAGCGGTGAAACCGACGCCGAACCAAGGGCGGGAAAGCGATTCCTGTTCCTGAACGCGGCTGGGAGTAATCGTCTTCCGTGAGGCCGCGTAAGTTGCCGGGGGTTTGGAACACGAACCCGCAGAGGGGCGTCCTTGGACGCAATTTGAGTGGTACCGCGAGCTGATATTCAGCCCGTCTCAAAGAATGACTTTGGGACGGGTTTTTCTTTGTGGAAAAACGTCCCGCACAATTGAGAAAACGGAGGAACACGACCATGAACGTATCCCAGGCGCAGCACATCCCCGATCAGGTGCGCGAGGTAGCGGCCCGCATCCGCGAGCTGCGCGAAATCAGCGGCTACACCGTGGCGGAAATGGCCCGGATGACCGACGTAACGGAAGCCCAATATCTGGATTACGAAAACGCCCGGGCGGACCTGCCCTTTACCTTCCTGCACAAGTGCGCCCTGACCTTTAAGGTGGACATGATCGACCTGATGGAGGGCCGCAGCGCGCAGCTTTCTTCCTATACCATTACCCGCAAGGGAGCAGCGGAGCTGACCGCCCAGGAAGAGGGCATTGACATCCGCAACCTGGCCCCCATGTTCCGCAAGAAGATTTCGGAGCCTTATTTCGTCCGCTATACCTACGACCCCGCTTTGCAGAACAAGCCCATCCATACCACCACCCACTCCGGCCAGGAATTTGACTACATCCTGTCCGGCGCGCTGAAGATTCAGGTGGGCCACAACATTGAATTGCTCCGGGAGGGCGATTCCATTTACTACGATTCCTCCACGCCCCACGGCATGGTGGCCGCCGAGGGCGGCGACTGCGTGTTCCTGGCGGTGGTGCTGCCCGGCGAGGAAATCGAAGAGCGCCAGGTGATGCAGACCATCAAGGCCAGCCAGACGCCCAAGGACGAACACTTCATCTATGAAAAGTTCGCCCATCCCGTGGAAGATGAAACGGGTGCTTTGCAGTCCATTTCCTTCACCAACCTGGACGCCTTCAATTTCGCCTTCGACGTGGTGGACGCTTTGGGCGATACCAAGCCCGACGCCTTAGCCATGCTGCACCTGGACGAAAACAGGCAGGAGCGGCGCTTCACCTTCCTGGACATGAAGAAGCAGTCCGCCCGCGCGGCCAACTATTTCCGTTCCTTAGGCATCAAGAAGGGGGACAAGGTGCTGGTGGTGCTGCGCCGCCAGTATCACTTCTGGCTTTCCATGATGGCCCTGTGCAAGATCGGCGCTATCGCCATCCCCGCTACCGACCAATTGCTGGCCCACGACTACGAATACCGCTTCAACAAGGCGGAGGTCAGCGCCGTCCTGTGTACCGCCCACGGCAAGGCCACGGAACACGTGGAGGAAGCCCTGCCCCTGTGCCCCACGGTGAAGACCCTGATCCTCTGCGGCGGCAGCCGGGAGGGCTGGCACGATTTCGACGGGGATTTCGAGCATTTTTCTTCCCGCTTCCCCCGCACCAAGGACACTCCCTGCGGCAAGGATCCCATGGTCATGTTCTTCACCTCCGGCACTACCGGCTATCCCAAGCTGGTGGCCCACGCCCACACCTACCCCATGGGCCACTTCATCACCGCCAAATACTGGCACTGCGTGGAGCCGGGACGGCTGCACCTGACCATTTCTGACACCGGCTGGGGCAAAGCCCTGTGGGGCAAGCTGTACGGCCAATGGCTGTGCGAAGCCGCCGTGTTCGCCTATGACTTCGACCGCTTCCACGCGGAAGAAATTCTGCCTCTGTTCAAGCAGTACAATATCACCACCTTCTGCGCGCCGCCCACCATGCTGCGCATGCTCATCAAGGAAGATTTGAGCAAATACGACCTGTCCTCCATCCACCACGCCACCGTGGCGGGCGAAGCCCTGAACCCCGAAGTGTTCTACCAGTTCCAGAAAGCCACCGGCCTGTCCCTCATGGAGGGCTTCGGCCAGACCGAAACCACCCTGTCCATCGGCAATCTGGTGGGCATGACCCCGAAAGTCGGCTCCATGGGCAAGCCCTCGCCGCTGTTTGACGTGGACATCGTGGACGCCCAGGGCAACCCCGTGCCCACCGGCGAAACGGGCGAAATCGTTATCCGCTTGGGCGACGGCAAGCCCGCCTGCGGCCTGTACCTTGGCTATGTGGGCCTCGAGGACGACCATCCCGACGGCCTCTACCACACCGGCGACACCGCCTGGAAGGACGAGGACGGCTTCTACTGGTACGTGGGCCGTTTGGACGACGTGATCAAGTCCTCCGGCTACCGCATCGGGCCGTTCGAGATCGAATCGGTCATCATGGAATTGCCCTACGTGCTGGAGTGCGGCGTTTCCGCCGCCCCCGATCCCGTCCGCGGCCAGGTGGTCAAGGCCAGCATCGTGCTGGTCAAGGGCAAGGAGGGCACCGAGGAACTCAAGAAAGAGATTCAGAACTACGTCAAGCAGCGCACCGCGCCCTATAAGTATCCCCGCATCGTGGTCTTCCGGGACGATCTGCCCAAGACCATCAGCGGGAAGATTCAGCGGAATCTGCTGTAAGAAACAAAAAGAAATGGGAAGCCGCGCTTTGGCGACAAAACACGGCTTCCTATTTTTTGTGATGCCAGCCGTGTTCGCATACGCGGCCCGGCTGGACGGCGAACCGCGCTTAACGCGGTTGCCTCATCGTGATGCCAGCAGTGTTCGCATACGCGGCCCGGCTGGACGGCGAACCGCACTTTATGCGGTTGCCTCATCGTGATGCCAGCAGTGCACGCATACGCGGCCCGGCTGGACGGCGATGCGCGCTGTTTTGACAGAATTGTCAAAAATATTACAAATTACGTACAATCTTGAATCTGCCTTGCAATTGTGCATAGCGGGTGATACAATACACAATATATTGATGAAGGAAGGAGTTCATGCGGATGAGCGGATGGACGCTGTTTTTTTGTGCGGCGGCTGTGGGCATGCTGGCGATCCTGTGGATGGATCACGTTCGCCGTCAGCATGAACGGATGGACGTGGAGCGCATGCGGGGCAGCATGCTGTACTACGAAATCTATCCCCTGATCGTGGAAGCCCGCAGCCACGATATCGACCACGTCCTCATTGAGCGCACCCGCGTCGTGTTTTTCTCGGTGTGCCCGCCGGGAGAGATCGGAGCCTTCGTCATGTCGGAATGGGGCCACCGTCCCCTGAATCCCCGGCGCACCATGGCCCTGGCCCAGGCGATCACCGACGATTTGCCGGTGCTGCTGGAAAACCGGTGCTACAAGCTGAAACGGTACAAGGTGACGCGGCCCAACGGCCAGAAGGACGACGCCTACCAGTTCATCATCCGCAGCGGCTACAAAACGGAATTGATGTATGCCCGGGAACGGAAACCCAGGCTTTACTGACAGCGCAGTAAGCATGATGCCCTGCGCTTTTTTGTTAGAGGACGAAAAGTGGAAATTGAAAAGTGAAAAGTGGAATTATATATGGTTCGCGATAACTGCCGTCCGGCAAAGCGCAGACAAACTTATTTTCACTTTTCACTTTCCACTTTTCACTTTTGTTTTTAAATCAGCACCGCGTCCTGGGGTGAAATACCGCGATAGAGGACGGCCCCACCCGCCAGCGCCGCCGTACCCTGGCAGGGGTCGCAGATGAGCAGTCCTTGACGGGTGGGCCGCATGCGCACTGGACAGGGGCAGGGCAGCGCTCCCACGATTTTATAGTCGGCGGACAGGAACAGCACCCGCCCCATGCAGCCCACGGCGCAGCCGCGTCCCGGCAGGGGGCACAGGCAGGCGGGGGTCAGGGGCGAGGAAAACACCTCCTCCGCCGCGCCGCGCAGGCTCACGCGCAAAAGCCTGGTTTCAATGTCGCCCCGCTCCACTGCGCACAGGGCCAGCAGGCTCCGTTTGAGGCAATGAACGCCGCACACGGCGCCCGGCAGGCGGTATTCCTTGAGCAGGCGCAGGTCACGGTCCAGCAGCAGCACGCTGCCGCTGGCTCCGCCCGCCACCGCCATGAATCTGCCTTGACGGGAAACGCATAAATCCCTTGGATACATCCCCGCCGGGGCGCAGCACTTGAGTTCTCCCGTCAGGGCGGAAAAGGCGGTCACGCTGTCCGCGTCGGCGGACAGGGCGCACACCTGGCCGTCCCACACCGTCATGGTACACACGCCGGTGGGCAGGGGCAGATCGAACAGCACGCCGCCCCCGTCCCGGTCCCGGCATACGCACCGGTGCTGCTCCGCGCAGAAAACCCGCCCCCACCCGCAGCACAGCGCGCCGCAGGGCGGCCCTAACCTGCGTATATCGCCGCCCTTCGCCCGCATCAGCCCCTGTTCCCCGTCCGCCGCCCACAGCTGCATGGCCGCGCACCCCCTTTACTTCCAGGGTATGCGAAAGGGACGGGAGCGGTCAGCGCGAGGTTCAGAGTGGAGAGTGGAGAGTTGGGAGTTGAGATCATATATAGTCTGTCATCAGGATTCTGAACATATTCGCTATATAAATCTCAACTCTCAACTCCCAACTCTCAACTCCTTTTTGCCTGCCCCTTACAAATCCCTGAACAGAGTGTTCTTCTCCCTGACACACCGGCATGCCGCCGCCAGCCCCGCGCACAGCAGCCCCGCCGGGGCGTAAAAGAAAAAGCCGGTGAGCCGGTTCATGATCAACAGCAGCGCGCCGTAGCAGGCGTAGCGGCGCGCCCTGCGGCGATCCAGCACCAGACGCAGCCAGCGGGCGGGGCGGGGAGCTTTTTTCCTCCGGCCTAAGGCCACCAATTGGGCGTCCGTGGCGGGGTTGGCCCGGCCGAACAGGGCAATCATTTCCTCTCTGGACAGAAAGGCCACGGGGGGCTGGGATTGGGCCTGCTCCCGGGCCTTCGGGGAGATGGCGCAGGGCACGCACAAAAGGCCCCTGTCCGCGCACAGCAGGCGCACGGCCCGCTGCATGGCAAGCACCTGATCCGCCTCCGCGGCGGCGGAAGCGGGACGCTGCAAAAAGGCGATCAGCACCTTTTTCCCCTTCAAATCGCACAGCACCCCTTCTTCTCCCGTTTGCAGCAGCACCAGGGGATGAGCCATGGACAAAAGCACAGCCGTTTCAAAATGCGCCCGTTCCTTTTGGGTCAGCAGCAGCCTTTCCAAGGCCAGCTCCCCGCCAATGGTGGCCCGCATCTGCTTTTCCCGGCGGGTCAGCCGGTCGTCCCGCGCCTTGCGCCTAAGAAGCAAAATCATCTCGTACAGGGCAAGCCCCGCCAAAACGCTGGAAAGGCGCAGGCCCCACAGCAGCAGGAACCATAAAAAGCTGACAGCCAGCGCGAGCAAATGAAAGCCGACGCCATCCAAAATGCTTCCTAAGCGCGAACGATGCAAATATTCCTGCATTCTTGTGTCCCCTCCCTCTTTTCAGAATGCCCAAAATGCTGTATAATATGGACAGGAGATGATCGTTTTGCAGAAACTGGGCGTATTGGGCGGTACTTTTGACCCTATTCACGCGGGCCATATCGCTCTGGCCCGGGAAGCGCTGCGTTTGGGCGGCCTGGACGGCGTGATCCTGCTGCCCATGGCCCGGCCCGCCCACCGGGAAGCGGACGCCGGTGCGCCGGATCGGCTTGCCATGTGCCGCCTGGCGATCGAGGACGAAAAGGGTCTTTTGCTGTCCCAGGCGGGCATGGCCCCCGGCGTTAAATACACATGGGATACGGTCGCGCCCCTGCGGCGGGAATTTCCCCAGGCGGAGTTTGTGTTTCTGATCGGCGCGGATAAGCTGGTCAGCCTGCCCTACTGGTATCAGGCGGAGCAATTGTTTGCCCAATGCGGCTTCCTGTGCTTTGCCCGCAGCGGCGTGGCGGCGGAGGAAGCCCTGGAAAAAGCCCGGCGGGCGGGGGCACGGATCGAACTGCTGCCGGAATTCCGCACACCCTGGTCCGCTTCCATGATCCGTTTGCAAACGGCCCAATACCAGGACGCGCCGGGGCTGAACCCCAAGGTGCTGAGCTACATGGCGCTGCACGGCCTGTACCAGCCCGATTTTATTCCGAAACTGAAAACCATGATGAATCCCCACCGTTTCCAGCATACCTTAGGCGTGCGGAAGGAGGCGGTGCGTCTGGCGGGCGTCCACGGTCTGCCCATCCAGAAAGCGGCGCTGGCGGGACTGCTGCACGACTGCGCCAAGGGCATGAGCCTGAAGGACATGGCCCGCCTGGCCCGGGAAGAACACCTGACGGAGGACGAAGCCACCCTGGCCTCCGGCGCGCTGCTCCACGCCCCGGTGGGCGCTTTCCTGGCGAAAAAAGAATTCGGCGTCCGGGACGAGGACGTATTGAACGCCATCCGCAGCCATACCGTGGGCCGCGCGGGCATGTCCCGGCTGGAGATGTGCATTTTCGTGGCGGACGCTACGGAGGAAAACCGGGAGGATTACAGGGGGCTGGCCCAGCTCCGCCGCTTGGCGGATGTGTCCCTGCCCGCCGCCGTGTACCGGTCTTTCCAGCTCACTCAGGAATATTTGAAAGAAACCAATCGGGCGTTTGACCCGTCGTCGTTAAAAACAATGGCCTATGTGAAAGGATTGATGACCCCCGAAGAAAAGCGCTTGCTGGCGCTGGAGGAAGAAGAAGGAGGAATCTGAATGGAAAACAGCAGCTTGGCCCTGAGAATCGCGCGCATCCTGTACGATAAAAAAGCGCAGGATATCACCGTACTGAACGTAGCCCATTTGACCGTGATCACCGATTATATGGTGATCGCCAGCGGTCGGTCCGCTTTGCAGGTGAAAGCCCTGGCGGACGACGTGGACGACGCCCTGGCCATGGAGGGCGTGACCCTCCGCGCCCGGGAAGGGCAGGGCGAGGGGCGCTGGATCGTGCTGGATTACGGTACGGTGCTGGTGCATATCTTCCATCCCGAGGATCGGCGCTTCTATCATTTGGAACGCCTGTGGGCGGACGGTGAAAATCGGGTGCCGCTGCCCTTCACGGAGGAAGAGGACGGGGAGAAGCCCCAAGCATGAGCATTCAGATTTATTGCCTGAAAAAGAATTTCGATACCCAGAAGGCGGAGCGCTTTTTCAAGGAACGGCGGGTGCCCTACCAGCTGCTGGATTTGAAAAAGCATAAGTTGGGCGCCCGGGAGCTGCAATTGTTCGCCCGGCGCTTAGGCGCGGAAAACCTGATCGACCGCAAAAACCCGGAGGCCATCAGCCACCCCGCCGCCCACACCGACGACGCCCAGTATATCCTGGACACCCTGGCGGAATACCCCCGTTTTCTGCGCACGCCCATCGTGCGCTGCGGCGAGCAGGTGGCCCTGGGGGCGGATGAAGCGGCTTGGGCGGAATGGATCAAAAAGGGCGTACAGTGAGGCGATGTTGAAGTCAGGAGGCGATGCGTATGGCTGCCGCGCGGGACGAATACCGGGATCGGCTGTTCAACTTTTTGTTTGGAAACAGCGAACATAAGGAATGGACGCTGTCGCTGTATAACGCTGTAAACGGAACCTCGTATACCGATCCGGAGCAGATCACCATTACCACCATCCAGCAGGTGCTGTATATGGGGATGCACAACGACGTATCCTTTATGATTGTGGGAGAAATGAACTTGTACGAGCAGCAATCCTCGTTCAATCCCAACATCCCGCTGCGTATGCTCCAATATATTGGGCATCTGTATGAAAAACTGATTACCGAACAGAAAAAGAATAAATACGGCAGGATGCTGATCCAGCTGCCCATTCCCAAAATGGTGGTATTCTACAACGGCTCGGACGAACAGCCGGATGAAAGCGTGCTGCGTCTGTCGGACGCTTTCGATGAAAAACGGCGTGCGGACGCGGATATTCAGGTCAGGGTTCGCATGGTGAACGTCAATCAGGGCCACAGCGCTCAGATCATGCGCGCGTGCGAGCCATTGCGGGAATACGCCGAATTTATTGCCAGGGTTCAGGAATTGGAGGCAACGATGGATTTGCAGTCCGCCATCGACCAAGCCATTGAAGATATGCCGGAAACCTTTGCAATCAAGCGGTATCTTGAGGCGCATAAATCGGAGGTGAAGGAGATGCTGACCACAGAATACAACGAAAAGAAACAGATGGAGCTGTTTTATGAAGACGGTAGGCAGGAAGGCAGGCAGGAAGGCAGGCAGGAAGGCAGGCAGGAAGGTATACAGGCAGGTATACAGGCTGGAGAAAAGAGATTCTCCAAGCTGATGAATTTGCTGTTCGCGGTCAATCGGAGCAATGACGCTATGCGGGCGCTGAACGATGCGGAATATCGCCAGAAATTATATGAAGAATTTCGGATCGCGTAACGAAAAACAGATACAACCGGCCTGAAAAGGAGGTAACGCTATGTATTGTGAACGGTGCAAGCGATTGACGGAGGGCGAAATTTGCCCCGAGTGCGGAAAGAAATGCCATCGAGACGCTTTGCCGGAGGACCCCTGTTTCCTGCTGTCCGGCGGGCAGATTTGGGTGGACATGGCCTGCGAGCTGCTGGATCAGGAAAAGATTCCGTACCTGAAGCAGGGCAGCTTGGGCGCGGCTATGACGGCGCTCACCGGCTTTTCCCTGGAGCTGTACAGCCTGTTTGTGCCCTTCGCCCAATATGACCGGGCAAAGGAAATCACCCAGGCCGTGTTCCCCGAAGGGGAAGCCGGGGAGGAAGAAGAACTCTGCGACGACGATCCCGATATCGAACGGGAAAGCGAAGACGACTGAAACGAAGAAGGTGCGATATGAAACTGATTACCATCAAAAGCGGTCTGCTGTCTGTGACCATTTCCTCCAAGGGTGCGGAGATTCAGTCCATCCAGGATAAAAACGGAGTGGAGCGGATGTTCAACGGCGATCCCGCTTTTTGGCCCAACCGCGCGCCCATTCTGTTCCCCGTGGCGGGAGGCCTGAAAAACGACTGCTACGAATGGCAGGGAAAATGGTATCCCATGCCCAAGCACGGCTTCATCCGTCCCCTGGAATGGCAGGTGGAGGACGTAAAGGAAAATCAGGCTACCTTCCTGCTCCAGGAAAAGCACGAGGGCTTCCCCTTTGAATATGACCTGCGGGCCACGTATACGGTGAAGGACAGCCAGCTGGAAGTGAAATACACCGTCGCCAACCGGGATCAGCGGCCCTTCTGCTTCAGCATCGGTTCCCATGAAGCCTACGCCACCCCCAGCGGCATTGAGGATTATGAAATCGTGTTCGACGAGGAAGAAACCCTGGCCCATTCGCCCCTTCACGGCAACCTGAACGACCATGAAACCGTGATCCTGGCCGAGCATGCCAAGACCCTGCCCCTGAAATACGAATACTTCTCCGTGGACGCGCTGGTGTTCCGCAGCCTGAAAAGCCGGGGCGTGACCCTGCGCAGCTTGAAGCACAGCCGCACCATCCGGGTGGATTATCCCGATCATCCCTTCCTGCTGCTCTGGACGAAACCCAAGGCCCCCTATATCTGCATCGAGCCCTGGTGCAACGGCCCCGATTTCGTGGACGCCCCCGCCGCTATCGACCAAAAGCCCGGCTTTATGCGCCTGGAACCGGGAGAAAGCATTGCCCGGCGGCATATCATCACCGTGGGGTGACGCGATTGCTTTGAATTCAGCGGCTGTATGCCGCTTTTTTTGACCGTTTGAACCGAAAAAAAGACCGCTTAAGCCAAAATCGTTGACGCGTCCCGGCAAATTATATAAAATATATATACAGCTTTACATGGGAGGTTAGAAAAATGAAACGAGTGTTGTTGCTGATGCTCGCGCTGTGTTTGGCGACGATTACTCTGCCGGCGGCAGCGGAAAAAGTAAACTTCACCCAATCCGTTTCTTACGAAGCTTCTGCCGGTGAGATCCGAATGATTGAAATCGGTGATGTAACGAGTGAAAAAGGCGGCGTCTGGGCGACCACTAAAAACGGCCACATTATGATCAGCGTTGATCGAATTACCGTTGAAAGCAAGAGTAACGCAATCGGTCTGACCGCTGATGGCGGCTCCGTTATCGCCTCTTACGATGAAATCATGACAACTCCCGGAAACCTGGCTCAGATCAAGGCGAACAGCGGCGGCTTTATCAGATTGACCGGGGGAGACTGCACTACGGAAACCGGGTCTCAGGGCTTCTATATCAATGAGGAGGGAGCCTCTGCGGTGGGAGTTCAGGCGGGTTCCATCGCGGTCAATGGCAAATATGGACTCATCGGCTTTCTGGAAGGCAGTTCCTCGCTGACCTTCAGCGCCAAAAAGATCAAAAACGACGGGGATTACGGCGTATTTCTCCAATGTACCGGCAAAGGCGACGGGAAGAAAACGCTCGTCACATTGTGGGCCGATGAGCTGGAAACAACGGGAATCGGCGTGGAATTCCAGCAATACGGAAGCGGCTATTATTCGGAATTTGTTTTTGGGAAGGTGACCGCGGGGGATATCGCCCTGCGGCTCATGGTTGATCGGGGCAATGTGGCGGATATTCTCGTAAAGGAAGACCTTACGGGAAGGATCGGCGTCAAGTTCTATTCCGACGAGCAGGTGAAGCTGATCGTGCTGGGCACCATCAGAGCCACGGAAGCGCCGATCCTGGCGGTGAACATGTCCGGCCGGAGCGGCGTCGGTTTTAACGATAAGACGCAGGTCATCCTGGCCTGGCGTATTATTCCGACCGCTTCGGGGCACGTGGCGCTGCCGGAGGGTGAAAAGGACACCGCGGTTGAAAGCAAAGCGGCCGAAGCGCTGGAGAAGGCGATCCGTTACATCATCCGCACGGAAGAAACCGACAGGGCCGCTTTCACGCTGAAAAAGGCGAACGGCGAGGACATCCGGAGAAGCTTCGGCTATCCCGTGGCGTGCGAAGGCGAGCGGGTGCTGGTAGAGGTTCAGGCGGCGGACGGGTACAGGGTGACCGGCGTGCTCAACGGCGAAGAGGAAAAAACGCCCCTGGAACAGGACGAAAACGGCAACTGGTATTTCGATATGCCGCGGGGCGGCGGAATCAGCCTCTTCGCGGTGACAGAACCCGCGACCTGACGGGCTGCGCGGCAGGGATAGAAAGAGAGGCATAAAACGATGAAAAGATGTATGACGATCCTCCTTGCGCTGCTGCTCTGCGCGGCCATGCTCCTTCCCGCCCTGGCGGAGGGCGAGGTTTCCATCACCCTCAGCGAAAGCAGCCTGCTGATCGGCACCGGCGTCAAGATGAAGCTGGAGGCTGCCACGGAAAGCACGGAAAAACTGAAATATACCTGGGAAAGCTCCAATAAGAAAATCGCCTCCGTGGACGCCAAAGGCAACGTTTCCGGCGTGGCGGCGGGGGAAGCGACGATCACCTGCACGGCGGCGGTGGGAAAGAACGTAGTCGCCACGGCCTCCTGTGACGTGACGGTATACACCTCCGTCAAATCCGTCAAGGCGGCGTCGCCGATCAAGGGAAATTTTTTATTCGTCAACCTGCCCGCTCAGATTGAAACGACCATTACGCCGAAGGACGCCGCGTATATGAAGCTGCGCTGGACCAGCAGCGACGAAAGCATTGCCACGGTGGACGAAAACGGCGTGGTGACGGCGCACCAGCCCGGTAAGGTGAAGATCACCTGCGAAACGGACCAGCCCAATCAGACCAAGGCGCTCACTTCCAGCGTACAGTTCACGGTGAAGCAGGGGGTGGAAAAGATCGAGCTGGACGCCGCGCTGCTGATCCTGTGGGAAAAGGATACCACCCAGGACGCCACGGACACCGCCGAAATCTCCGCGGAAGCGCTGCCGGAGAACGCGGAAAACCGGAAGGCGAAATGGGATACCTCCGATAAAAACGTGGCGACCGTGAAAAACGGAACGGTCGCGGCGGTCAAGGCCGGCGTCTGCACCGTAACGGCGACCGCCGCCGACGGCGGAGGAACGGCGGCGAGCTGCAAGGTCTTCGTACTGGGGCCGTCTTCCTACAGGTTTAACGCCTCCGCTCTGAAAGACGCGGGCGTTGCTTTCACGGCAGACGCGGAAAAAGCCACGGAAACCGCCGGGCGGATCGTCCGGGCCGCCCAGGAAAGACTTGCCGAAATTGAAAACGCGTCGAAGGCCGATATACTGTATTATTTCGCCCAGACTGCCGCCGCAAACGGGAAAATCTTCCTGACCGGCTCGGCGGATAACGAGACGTTCCCCGTCACCGTGGTGATGGTCAGCGGCGAAGACAACTGCGCCATGCTGACCTACGATCCCGTTTGGGGCAGCTTCTATTTCTCTACGGCAAGACACTTTACCGAAAACAATTTCCCGCAGGCGACGGTGGATAACGCCGCGTTCGGGGCGATGCTTCTCGCGCCCCCCGCGGAAGGAAAAAAAACCGTTTGATTCAATGAAAAAGGCAGGCACGATGGATGCCTGTCTTTTTTGAAAACGAATGTCATTTTCAGAATTCCGGCGGCGCGTCGTCCTCGATGGGCGCGTCGTCCTCGATGGGCGCGTCGTCGTAGACCAATTCCTCCACCCGTTCCCGCAGGAAGCGGGAGAGCAAGCGGGTTTCCTGCTCCGTGCGCTGGCGGTTCGCAATCGCTAAACTGTCGGCCAGCAGAAAGTCCGTGCCCACCTGCAAGGCGTTGGCGATAGCCACCAGCGTATCCACACTGGGGATGCGGGCGCCGCGCTCGATATTGCCGTAATAGGAAGGGGCAATGCACACCATGTTGGCGATTTCCTCTTGCTTCATATTCTTGCGCTGACGCTTGTACTTCATGCGCTTGCCCATCTTTTCATAATCTACCATGCCCATATCCATCCTTTCCGCAAAACGGCGGTTTTCTTTTTCTGTCGATTATACGGTATGGATCGAATTTTGTAAAGGATTGTCGAAACGCGGGAAGGAAATACATGGAAAGAAAGAAAAAACATAAAAGACGAAACCGCAAACGCCGAGCCGAAAGGAAGAAAAGGAGGAAGGAAAGACCAGGAAATTGCTGGCAAACGGGACTTTCTTTGCCATATATTGGCACCTTTTTGCGGATGAAGGGCGGGCATTTTCTCCGTCAATGTAGTGTACGGCCAAGGCCGGAACAAAGATATACCAAAGGAGGAAACCCCCATGAACAACCGCAAATCCCATCGAATCCTCAGCGCCGTGCTGGCGGGCGCGCTGTGCTTCGCCGTGCCTGCCGCCGGTTTGGCCAGCGAATACGCCACCGTGAAGGGCGGCGGGCTGAACCTGCGCCAGACGGCTTCCCTGCAAGCCAAGGTGCTGGGCCAGTACGGCACGGGCACCTGGATCGAGGTCACGTCCAAGGGCGATACCTGGAGCAAGGTAAAGGTGGCCGGAAAAACGGGCTACATGATGACCAAATACCTGAACTTCGGCGCGTCCGGCTCCATCCTGTACGTGCGCACCAACACCGGCATCGGCCTAAACCTGCGGGAAGGCCCCAGCACCAGCGCCGCCATCATCACCTCCTTCCCCATCGGCACCGCCGTCACCGTACTCCAGCGGGGCAGCGGCTGGCATAAGGTGAAGGTGGGCGAAACGGAGGGCTACATGTCCAGCGCCTACTTGGCTTCCGCCAAAGCGCCTTCCTACACCACGCCCCTGTCCACGCCCGTGCAGGCGGTGATGAAAAACATCAACGGAGGCAGCGTGGTGAACTTCCGCCTGTATCCCGGCATGAAAACCAAGATCATCAAGGCCTATCCCGTGGGTACCGCGGTGACGGTGCTGGAAAAGGGCGAAAACTGGTGCAAGGTAGAAATCGAGGGCGTGCAGGGCTATGTGAGTACCTACATGCTGAAATTCTGAAAACAATCTTACAACCCTGAAAGCGGGCCTTGGCCGCTCATGGGAAAAGAGGGGGGACTGCTTCGCGCAGCCCTCCTTTTTTAGCCTTGACTTTGCCCGCGCAAAAGCATACAATACGGATGAATCAAGGCTACAGGAACGGAAGCATATGGGAAAAAAGAAGCTCATCATTGGCGTGGACGGCGGCGGAAGCAAGAGCATCGGCGCGGCGGCGGACGAAAGCGGTCGTGTGCTGGCGGTTTACCGCGGCGGCGGAACAAATTCCTATCAGATCGGCGCGGAGCAGGCCCGGCGGAATTTAAAGGAAATCATGGACGGGCTGGAAAGGGCCTGCGGCGGCGCGTGCGTGCTGCTCAGCGTGGGCCTGCCTTCCCTGGATACCACGGCGGACAAAGCAACCCTGCGTGCCTTCGCGGGGGACGTATTTGACCCCGAAAGGCTGATCCTGGAATCCGACGCCTGCATGGCCCTGGAGGGCATGACGGTTGGGGACAGGGGCATGATCGTCATTTGCGGCACCGGCTCCATGGCGCTGCTGGACGACGGAAGCAGCCAAAGGGTGGCCGGGGGCTGGGGCTATCTGTTAGGCGATCCTGGCAGCGGCTACAGCATCGCCCTGGCCGGTCTGCGGGCCGCCATCCGCGCCTGGGAAGGCACGGGGCCGGAAACGGCGCTTGCGGACAGGGCGATGGCCTATTGGAAGCTGAATCAGCCCCGCGATTTGATCGGCCTGATCTATGACCCTGCCTGCGGGCCGGATACTGTGGCCCGCTTCGCCGGGGAGGTGTTCGCCCTGGCGGAAGATGGCGACGGGGAAGCGGAAAACATCATCCGGGAAGAAACGCGGCTTGTCGCTTGGCAGGCGGCGTCCCTGCTGCAAAGCGCGCCGGGGGTGGAAAAGGTGGGCCTGTACGGCGGCATTTTCCAGCATCAGCCCCTGGCCCGGCAGCTGTTTGCCGACGCTTTGCGGGCGCGCCTGCCGGGGCGGAGCATTCAAATCGTAAAACCGGAATATCCGCCGGAGATCGGCGCGGTGATCCGGGGCTTCAAACGTTTGGGAACGCTGAACGATACCCGGCTGGCGAACCTGAAAACGAGCTATTACGCGCTGTCGGAGGCGGCACAAAAAGAGTTGAGAGTGGAGAGTTGAGAGTGGAGATTTATATGGTCGGCCAGGAAGGGACCCCCATCGCTTTTCATCAAATGTCCATCTCAACTCTCAACTCTCGTTCTCATTTAAAGTGTCCTTCACCATCAAAAAGGGAGGTCGTTTCAATCATGCCTGCGCAGGATCGTTATTATTTTCTTTTACAGGACATGCTGCACTGGGCGTTTGCCGAACAGGAAGCGGCCATCGAAAAAGCCGCCCAAAGGATCGCGGACACGGTGCTGTCCGGCGGCATGCTGTACACCTTCGGCACCGGTCACGGCCATCTGCTGGCCCTGGAAATCTTTTACCGGGCGGGGGGGCTGGTGCGGGTGTGCCCCATGTTAGACGAGCGGCTCATGCTGCATCTTTCCGCCAGCGAAAGCTCGGAATGGGAGCGGAAGGAGGGGCTGGCGGCGGAGCTGCTGCAAAAGTATCCCGTGAAAGCGGGGGACACGGTGCTGATCACCTCCAATTCCGGACGCAACGCCGTGCCGGTGGAAATGGCCGTGGCCTGCCGGGAAAGGGGCGCGTTCGTCATTGCCCTGACCAACATGAACCATTCCTCCGCCGCCGCGCCGCGCAACGCCCTGAACCTGCGGCTGTTTGAGGCGGCGGATCTGGTGCTGGACAATATGGGCGTGCTGGGCGACGCCTGCGTGACCGGAACGGGGGGCCGCATGGTAGGCCCCACGTCCACGGCGGTGGGCGCGGCGCTGCTCCAGGCCATCGTGTGCCGGGTGGAGGAAATCGCCCGGGAGCGGGGGCAGGATATCGAATACTTCGCTTCCAGCAATATCGACGGGGGCGACGAAATCAACGCCGCTTTTTTGAAAAAATATAAGGGGCATATACCGGCTTTATAAGGAGATGATTCCATGCGCGCGGGATTCGGAAAAGCGGAAATCACTCCGCCCTTGGGGGTGGAGCTGGCCGGGTACGGGTATTATTTGGGCCGGACGGCGGACGGGGTGCTGGATCCGCTGTTTGCGCGGGCGGCGGCCTTTGAGCAGGACGGGGAACGATATCTTTTGGTTTCCTGCGACTGCTTGGGCTTGAGTCAGGAAATCGTGGAGAGCGTGGAAAGCGTGCTGCTGCGGGATTTCTGCATGCCCGCCGACCATATCACCCTGGTGAGCATCCACACCCACACCGGCCCCGCCATGAAGTATCACGGGGGCTGCGGAAATGTAAGCCCGGACTATACCCGCACCGTGCCGGGCAAGATCGCGGAGGCCTGTCGTGTCGCCCTGAACGACCTGAAAGAAGTGACCGGTCTGCGCTTTTTCCGGCAGCCCATCCGGAAGCAGTGGGCCTATAACCGGGCCTGCGCGGAAAACCCGGTGGACGATCAGACGCGGTTTTTCCGCATCGACCGGCAGGACGCCCCGCCCATGCTCCTGGCCTCCTATGCCTGCCACGCCGTGTGTCAGGGCAGCATCCGGGGCATCTCCGCCGATTATCCGGGCCGGGTGTGTGCGAATTTGGAGGAAAAGGGCTTCCAGGCCCTGTACCTGAACGGGGCCTGCGGGGATATCGACCCCATCCGGTGCGCCAAGGAGGAACGTCCCGCCCGTTTGCGGGGCTTCGCGGATACGATCTGCCAGGGCATGGAGGGAGAAAGCGTTTCCCTGCCCCTCACCATTTCCGGCGGGCAGCTGGAAGACAAACTCAAATTACAGCAAATAACGCCCGAGGATATCCGCCGCATGGCCGACGCGGCCAACGAACAGGAAACCGACCCGCCGGGCGGCGGGCGGGCGGCCCGGGCCTGGGAACAGGAAATGCTGGAAACCTACGATCCGAACAAAACGGAAGAAGCCTTCCACGTGCGGTATTTGGCCCTGGGCGGCGTGCTGATCGCCGCGCTGCCCTTTGAAACCTACACCCTCACCGGCATGCTGATTCGCAAGGCCCTGGGCGATGATAATGCTTTGGTCTTGGGCTGCGCGGAGGAAATGATGGGTTACCTTCCCACCATGGACGATTACGACCGGGGTTCCTATGCTTCCAGGGACGCCTTTTTCCTCTACCGCCGTATTCCCACCCTGCGGGGAGAGGCGGAACGGCTGGGAGAGGAATTGGGGAAAAAGCTGGCTGACGCGCTGAAAGAGGAGGAATGACCATGATCGACGCGCTGCACTGTCCCGTGGATCAGGAGATGCTGGTGCGTATCCGCCGGGAATTGCACATGCACCCCGAATTGGGCTGGGAATTGGATCGCACTGCCGCCTTGGTGCGCCGGGAGCTGGACCAGATCGGCATTCCTTATGAATTTGAAAAATTCGGGCGCAATTCCATCGTCGCCACCGTGAACCCGGAAAAAACGGGCTTCACCATCGGCATCCGGGGGGACATGGACGCTCTGCCCATTCAGGAAAAAAACGAGGACAAGCCCTACCGGTCCCAGACCCCCGGCGTGATGCACGCCTGCGGCCACGACACCCACACCGCCATGCTCATCGGAGCCTGCAAGGCCCTCTACGCCATCCGGGATCAGCTGGCCTGCCGGGTGCGCCTGATTTTCCAGCCCAGCGAGGAAACCCGCCCCAGCGGAGCCAAAACCCTGTGCGAGCATGGGGTGATGGACGACATCGACTGCATCATCATGTGCCACGTCAACTGCAACGACCCCGCCCCGCGCCCCTCCTGCCGGGCAGGCATCACCAACGCCTCCACCGCCCGCTTCAAGATCGTCACCAAGGGCCGGGCGGTACACGTGGCCTCCCCTCATCGGGGCATTGACGCCCTGGCCATGGCCGTGAAGATTTACGACGGCATCCAAATGATGCTCTCCCGGGAAACAGACCCCTTCGACACTGTGGTTTTCTCCGTCTGCACCATGCACGCGGGCAACACCATCTCCGCCAACGCCGACCGGTGCGAAATGACCGGCAGCGTGCGCTGCTTCAAGGAAAGCACCATGGCCTGGGCGCGGGAGCGCATCAATCGCCTGGTCAAAACCGTGTGCGAGGACATGCGGGGGGAATACGAGCTGGAATTTTCCGACGATCCCCTGCCCCCTGCGTACAACGACCCGCGTATGTACGAGGCCTTTGTGAAATCCGCCGAAAAGGTGGGCGGGCCGGGCTACTGCCTGCCCCTGGAGCCTTCCCCCGGCGGGGAGGATTTCGCCTATTACGAGCAGAAAAAGCCCGGGCTGCTCTTCGGTTTAGGCCTGCGCAACGACGAAAAGGGCTTCAATAAGCCCGCCCATACCTGCGATTGGGACGTGGAGGAAAGCGGTATGGAAACAGGCGTGCGACTGTTCGTTCAATTCGTATTGGACAATATGCATGGCGTACCGGGGCTTTAAGTATTTCTGGGGGAAACCGTTCTTTGGATGCAAAATATAACGAAAAAGAGTTGAGAACGGAGAGTTGAGAGTTGAGATTTATATAGTCGACCAAGGCAACTCTATCTATTAATCAAAATCCATCTCAACTCTCAACTTTCAACTCTCAACTCTCTTTGAAAGGCGTGAGCGCCATGAAACAACCTGTTTTTTACTGTCAGTTAGATTATGAACACATCCCCTATCCCTCCCCTGCCAGCCCCAAGGGGAACTTGGCCGACAACGGCTGCGGGGTGTGCGCCGCCTCCATGCTGGTGGAAAACCTGCTGGGCGTGCCCTTCCCTTTAGAGGAAAGCGCCCGTTTCGCCAAAGCCTGCGGCGCGCGGGAGGGCTTCGGCACGGATTTCTACATCTACGCCAAGTCCCTGGCGGAGCGTTTTCCGCTGGACGTTACCGATACGGAGGACGCGGCGGAAGCGCTGACCTTTCTCCAGGCGGGGAAGGGCATGGTGGTCGCCAACACCTACGGCGACCGGGACGGCTACACCGGCGTGTTTTCCGACGGTGGGCATTATATCCTGCTGATTGCCGCCGAAGGGACGCAGACCGCCGTGCTGGATTCCTGCTACCGTCCGGGCCGGTACAACGTGCCGGGCCGAGCGGGCAAGGTGCGTATGGAGGGAAACGTGGCCTGGGCTGATTTTTCCGTCATCCGGGACGATTGCCGGGAGAGGCCCTTTTTCCTGTTCTCAAAAAAAAGAGAATGACGGGATATCCCTTTGCCAGATTCTGAAAACGCCCGGAGAGGAGGGAGCGCCATGGCATACAGCGAACTGATCAAAAGTTTCGGCAGCATCCGGGAATACCTGCGCTCCTTTTATGTTTACGGGTTCCGGTATCGCGGCGAGTTTGACCTGAAAAGCGCCCGGAGCTACGACAACGAACGCCGCCGGGTGGAAAGCTGGCTGGGAGACTACATGCGCTTTGAACAGGACACGGAAGGACGGCGGGTGTTCCTTTCCGTGGACAGCCGGGCCGTTCCGCAGAATCCCTTCTATCAGGCGTTCCGGGCAAAAACCTTTACGGATCGGGATATCATGCTGCACTTTCATTTGCTGGATATGCTTTCCGATTCGGAGGGCCTGCCCATCTCATCCATCATGGAGGAACTGACCGACCGGCTTTCGGAATTCGATGACGGCGAGCTGCCGGATGAATCCACCGTTCGGAAAAAACTGAAGGAATACGTTTCCCTGGGCCTGCTGCAAAGCAAAAAGCGGGGCCGGGAAACCTGTTATTCCGTTTCTCCCAGTGAAACGGACCTGAAAAGCTGGGACGCCGCCGCCGCGTTCTTTTCCGAAGCCGCGCCCCTGGGCGTGATCGGCTCCTACGTGCTGGATCGGATGGAAACGCGGCTTTCCTGCTTTCGCTTCAAGCATCATTATATCCTCAACGCCCTGGACGGCGAGATCCTAGCGGCGCTGTTTGCCGCCATGAGCGAAAACCGGCTGGTCACGTTCCTGATCCGGGGCCAGTGGGCCACCGCGCTGCCGCTGAAAATCTATGTGGGCTGCCAGACGGGACGGCAGTATCTGCTGGTTTGGTCCCCGCGCCACCAGCGCTTTTCTTTCCACCGGCTGGATCTGATGGACGAGGTGAAGGCGGGGGACGTGTTTGAGACGCCGGATTTCCTGCCGGAAAAAATGGAAAGATTCTGCCGCCACGCCTGGGGCATTACCGGCCATAACTACGGAAAACCGGAGCGCCTGGAAATGACCGTGTTCGTTGCCCCCGGGGAGGAGCATATCCTGAACAGGCTGGAGCGGGAAAAGCGCTGCGGCGCGGTGGAGCGCGTGGACGAAACCCACTGGCGCTTCTCCGCCGACGTGTACAGCGCCCGTGAAACGCTGCCCTGGCTGCGCACCTTTATGGGCCGGATCACCGATCTTCAATGCACCGACCCGGAAGTGACGAAGCGCTTCTGGGAGGACTTTCACGCCTTGGCGGCCCTGTATCAAGGAGAAGACCATGCTGTTTCATGAGATGTACGGAACGTATTATCAGGTGACGGCGGCCATCCTCCGTCAGGCTTCTCAGGGCACGCTGACCTCCAAGCGCCTTACCGAGATCATCCGGCAGCAGGCGTTTGGGGAAAGCCTGCTCACCATGCCGGAGGGCCTGCTGGGGGAAAAATGGCGTCTGCTGCACCGGGATTTGTCCAGTGCCCTGCTGGACGCGCCCGCCATGCCCCTGACCGCCCTGGAAAAGCGCTGGATGAAGGCCATCCTGGCCGATCCCCGGGTTCAGCTTTTTTCTCCCGATGAAACCGGCCTGGAGGACGTGGAGCCGCTGTTTACCCCGGATCAAATCGTGTATTACGACCGGTATACCGACGGCGATCCTTACCATGACCCTTCCTATATCGCCCACTTCCGCACGATCCTGGAGGCGCTGCGGGAAAACCATTGCCTGTATATCGGCTACGCCTCCGGGCGGGGCGCTCATTTCATGCTGTCGGTAAAGCCCCGCTTTCTCGAATACTCCGAAAAGGACGACCGCTTCCGCCTGGTGGCGGATGGACGGAAACGGCGGTGGATCGTGAACCTGCGCAGAATCACGGATTGCAGCCTGGCCTATACGGACGTGGATATGCCCGTACACGCCCGGGAGCTGGCCAGCGTGACCTTTGAGCTGAAGGACAGGCGAAACGCCATGCGGCGCGTGCTGCTGCATTTTTCGCACCTGGAAAAGGAAACCAAGCGCCTGGACGAAAACGGCTATCGAGTGACCCTGAGGTACGACAGGCAGGATGAAACGGAAATCCTCATCCGCATCCTGTCCTTCGGCCCCGCCATCCGCGTTACGGAGCCGGAGGGGTTCATCCGGCTTTTGCGGGAACGCATTGGAAAACAGGCCCTGCTTACCCCACCGGAGGCGAAAACATAACCTGCGCGAGGAACGGAAAAAAACCCGTTCCTTTTTTTTCGTTCGCAACTTTTTTTCCGGGAAGTGTATTTGCGGGTATGTTATAGTATGCTTGCCGAAAGGGAAAGCGCGACCGGAACAAAACGGGCGGCGCGAAAAGCCGAGGAAAGGCAGCCCCGAGGCAAACCAAACCGTGGCCCCTTGGTCCAACGGTCAAGACACAGGATTTTCAATCCTGCGATGCGGGTTCGATTCCCGCAGGGGTTACTTTCTAAAGGCACGCACAGCAAAGAATCTGCGAAATACCTTTCACGTATTTTGGAGCGGGTTCGACTCCCGCGTAAGCGCGGCTGCTTCCAGCAAAACAAACGTGCCTTGTCCGTGGCCTGATAGTCCAAAGGGAGAACTCCGGACTGTTAATCCGGGTATATGGGTTCGATTCCCATTCGGGCCTCTCATCGCGCCGGATGACGGCGCACCATGCGCCTTTAACTCAGCGGAAGAGTACCTGGCTTTTAACCAGGGAGCCAAGGGTTCAAATCCCTTAAGACGCATTCCATGCATCTGTAACTCAGTTGGCAGAGTAACGGTCCCTTAAACCGTGAGCCGCAGGTTCGAACCCTGCCAGGTGCATTCACCCCAAGAGGCACGTACAGCAAAGAACGCATGCAGATACCTCTTAAGTATTTCGGAAGCTCCGCTTCCAGCAGAAAAACGTGCCTCGTTCATGACCTGGTAGTTCAATGGCAGAACGCCGGACTGTCGATCCGGGAATGTGGGTTCGATTCCCATTCAGGCCGTTTTCCATATAGCCTCTTCGTCTAACGGCAGGACGCGGGATTCTCATTCCTGAAGCGCGGGTCCAATTCCCGCAGAGGTTGCCATGGCGCCGTGAACAAAACCTTCCCGCGGTGGCGCTGATTTCGACGGATTTGTTCAAAAGGGTGGTTTCGGCTCTTTGAGATAAACCCAGTGATGGGGATAAAGGGATGTTCGTCCCGACTTGCCGCAAGGCGAGTTCAGCGGAAAACCCATAAACACAGATTTTGCCTTTCTGCCCAAGGGCGACTGCTGAGGGTATGGCAGGATCGGGATCGGCGGTACAGCGCCGGGTTCCTAACCTGGAAACAGGGGAGAAGGTTTTATGGATCTACGGTGCGAGTTTTGCGAGAACGAGTGCTGTATTTATCTGCAAAGGAAGGGACGGAAGGACAGAAGGGAGTCCGCAAGACGAACAGGGCTGCGAATTCTGGGCCTTGTCCAAAAGACAGGGATGGTAAATGTACACCTCGCAGTCCACAAGCATTTTAGCTCAATGGCTGAGCGTTCAACTCCTCCTTGAAAGTTGTCGGTTCAAATCCGGCAAATGCAGCCAAAGCGTGTACGGCTTCAGGAAAGAAAATCAACTTATTGTTCTGCAATATGAACACGTATGAAGGCCGCAAGCCGACATATGAGAAAGTATCGAGTAAGTGCAACTCTAAGAGACCGCAATCTCTGAATCCCGCAAGGAAGAATGTGCCCAAAGGAAATCTATGAGGTCCTGAAGCAAGAGTTTGCTGGTTTTTACAAAATCAGTGTTGATGTCCGCTACTGACTAATCCTCAGTGTGAACACCGGCGCCAACGCCGGCCGACGCGGACGGAACAGATCAAGTTCTCAGTCTGTTTTCTTATTTCTTAGGTTCCTGGTGTGAATGGAAACACAACCGGTTCCAAACCGGAAGACGCGGGTTCGATTCCCGCGGAGCCTTGACGTCCAACCATTTTTCCGGAAAGGAGAGAATTTCCATGCTGAACCTGTTAAAGCTCCACGCCAACAAGACCCTGACCGAGAACGGCGCTGTGACCCTGCGCTCCACCGGTTCGGACTGTCTGAACCTGTTTTCCACCATCGGTGCGCTGCGCGCCCGGACCGACGCGGAAATCGAGACCCGCTTCCTGCGCGCTTACGCCGAGAACCCCGACCTGGCCATGAAGATTCTCTTCTATGCCCGTGACGTGCGCGGCGGCTTAGGCGAGCGCCGTGTGTTCCGCACCCTGCTGCGGTATTTGGCGCGGAACGAGAAGGCTTCTCTGGTGCGCAACCTGCCCTATATCGCGGAGTATGGCCGCTGGGACGACGTGCTGGCGCTGCTGGACACTCCGGCCCATCGGGAGGCGGAGGCCCTGCTGCGGGAGCAGTTTCAGGCGGATGTGACCGCCCTTTCCAAGGACGAGCCGGTTTCCCTGCTGGGCAAGTGGATGCCCTCCGTGAACGCGTCCAACGCGGACACTGTGCGTCTGGCAAAGCATCTGGCCCAGGCCTTCGGCCTGACCGACGCGGCCTACCGCAAGGCCCTGTCCGCCCTGCGCGCGCGTATCCGCATCCTGGAGAACAACCTGCGGGAGCGGGACTATACCTTCGACTATGCCAAGCAGCCCTCCAAGGCCATGTTCAAGTACCGCCGGGCCTTTGCGCGGAACGACCAGGCGCGTTATTCCGCCTACATGGAGCAGGTGAAGGCGGGCAAGGCGTCCCTGCACGTCGGCGCGCTGATGCCCTATGAGATCGTGGAGGCGGCCTACAACGCCAAGGAGCAGGACCGCGCGGCCCTGGATATGACCTGGAACGCTTTGGAGGACTTTACCAAGGATGAGAACGCCCTGGTGGTGGCGGACGGCTCCGGCTCCATGTATTGGGGCGGCAAGCCGCTGCCTGCTGACGTGGCGCAGTCTTTGGCGATCTACTACGCGGAGCGCAACCGCGGCGCGTTCCGCAACCACTTCATCACTTTTTCCATGTCTCCCCGGCTGGTGGAGATCAAGGGCCGCGACATCGTGGAGAAGGTTCGCTTCTGCCGCACTTTCAACGAGTGCGCCAACACCAACCTGCAGGCTGTGTTCGACCTGATCCTGCAAACCGCCGTGCAGCACCGTCTGCCGCAGAAGGAGCTGCCCTCCACTTTGTACATCGTTTCCGACATGGAGTTTGACGCTTGCGCGTCCAACGCCTCCATGACCAACTTTGCCTGCGCCAAGGCCCAGTATCAGGCCCGCGGCTACAAGCTGCCCCGGGTGGTGTTCTGGAACGTCCAGTCCCGCAACGAGCAGCAGCCCGTGAAGATGAACGAGCGGGGCGTGGCGCTGGTGTCCGGCTGCTCCGCCCGCATCTTCTCCCAGGTGATGGAGGGCGAGCTTGACCCCTACCGCAACATGATGCACGTGATCGGTTCCGATCGGTACGCGCGGATCGCGGTATAACATTAAAAAAGGCTGTCTCAACAAGAGGCAGTCTTTTTTGGACGAAAAACCGTATTATGCTTTGGGCTTGTTGATTTCCTCCAGCAGGGCGTCGAAGCGCATTTCCTGCATGAGCCGCGCGTTTTCCGGGGCGCGGGATACGTCCCTTCGGCAGATGGCGGCGTACTCGCAGTATTCGCAGGGGCCTTTCAGTTTTTGATCGCACAGGGGAGACGCGCTGATTTCCCCCGCCCGCATTTTTTCCGCCCACTGGGCGGCCATTTCGCAGGCGTGGCCGATGAGGGCTTTCAGGTCCTCCAGGGTGGCCAGCATGGCCCGCTGGTCGAAGTCCCCGCTGGCGGTGAGTACCTTGGGCAGAGTCAGGGGCGGCGTGCCATCGTCCATGGCCCGCAGAATGGCCGCGTCTTTCAGGGCCACCCCCCGCAGGCACAGGGCGCGGGCCAAGGCGTCCTCCACCTGCGCTGTATCCTCCTGATCGGGCAAAAGAGGATCGGCCACCCGCATGTAAAAGGCACCGGCGGGCTGGGCGTTTTCCTCCTGAGACAGGGCGGCCCGAAGGTACAGCAGCAATTGCAATTGCGTTCCCCAGAAGATCCGGGCGGCGTCCAACTTTTCCGTGCCGGACTTATAGTCCACCACCCGCAGGTACACCCCCGCGTCCCCCTCGTAGCGGTCGATGCGGTCGATAACGCCCCGCACGTACACCGTGGAACCATCCTCGAGGGTCAGCGCCACCGGGGGAATGCCCTCCCCGTAGCCGAATCTCACTTCGGCGCTCTGGGGCGAAAAGGCGCTCTGCTTCGCGCCCCGCGTAAACGTCCAGGCCACCCGTTTCAGCACCCGGCGGTATTTTTCACCCTGAGCGCGCATGCGGGCGCTGTCGCCCATGACGCCGGACAGGAGTTGTTCAAACAGCGGTTCCGCCGCTTGATCCACGATCGCGTCGCAGGTCTTTTTGTCGATCTTGGGCCAGTGGGGAACGGTGGGCAGCAGGCGGGTGAAGCCCTCCAAGGCGCTGTGGTAAAAGTTGCCCGCGTCGATGGGCGTCAGCGTCCATTCTTTCCGGGGCTTGGGGGCAAGGCCCTGCTCCACGAAATGCCGGTAGGGACAGGCCGCGAAGCTCTCCAATCGGCTCACCGACATGGTGCGCTCCATGAACAGGGCTTGGGTGACCTCCGGGGGCAGGGGCGGGGCGTTGGTTTCCGGCTCGAAGGCGGAAAGCAGGGCCTTGGCTTCCGTTTTCGTTTCCTCCGCCTGGCACAGATAGCGCCAGGTTTGTTTCCATTCGCCCTCCAGGGGGCCTTCCCGCATTTTCGCGCCGAGAGCATCCAGGGCGGGCCGGGGGGCAAGAGGGAAAGTCACCGCGCCCCGCTGGGTCACGCCGCCCTCCTCCACCAGGCCGGGGAAGATGAAGCGAATCTGGGAAAGCCCGGCGAAGGGACGCAAAGCCCCGCCGTCCTGGGTGGCCTGGGCGCGGGAAAGAAACAGATATTCCGTGGGGCTGGACAGGGTTTTCCACACGTCCAGCCGGGCCAGGGCGTCCTGGCCGTCCTCGTCCAGGGATAAATAAGCGTGGAGGGATTTTTCCGCTTCCTCCTTTTCCTGGGGAGAGAGCAGGCCGGGATTGGGGGCGGACAGCATGCCGTCCGTCATGTTCATCAGGAACAGGGCGCGGGGCCGGGCCAGGGGCAGATTGCCCACCTGGCCGCACACCACCGCCCCCGCCGTGGGGGGCAGGGCGGAAAGCTCGCAGGCCTCCAGGCCCGCTTCCAGCCAGGAGGAAAGCTGCCGGGGGGATACCCGGCTGTCGGAAAGAAGCGCGTGGGCCTGGGACAAAAGCTGGGTCAGGGCTTCCCACACCTGCTGGCTCTGCATGGCCTCCGCCGCCATATCGTGAGAGATCAGCTTGTCCACCTGGGCGGTGAGCCGTTCATACAGCCCGGCGGCGGTGAGGTAATCGTACACGGCGGTGAGGACTTGGCCCGCGTTTTCCGCTTCTTTAAACGCCTGGCGCAGGGCCTGCAGGGGTTCCATCAATGCCTGCCGGGCGTCCTCCACCAGTGCGCACGCCTCCGCGCCGCCCCGCGTGAAAGGGGAAAGCCACAATTTTCCCCGGATGCCGTAGGAAAGGATATAGTTTTCCAAGTTCCAGGCGTCCTCCTGGGTAATGGGGGCGTAGCCGGATTTGATCACGTTCAGCATTTCCGTCGCGCTGTACCCCTCCGCCACCGCCCGCAGGGAGGAAAGCAGAAAACGCACGGCCCCGTGGGTGACGATGGGCAGCTTCCGGGCCACGTAGGCCGGAATGCGGTAGGAACGCAGCACCGCGGCCAGCACCCCGGAAAAGCCGTTATCACCCATGGCAACGGCCATGTCGCCAAAGTCGACGCCTTGCTCGTGGAGCAGCACCATTTCCTGGGCGGCGAAGTGGGCCTCAAAATAGGGATTGGGGGCGGCGTAGAGCCGCAGGCCGGAGGGCACTCCTTCCCAAAGCTTGGGCGGATTGCGCAGGTATTCCCGGGAAAGGTGGGCAAGGGGAGTGATCTGCCCGGCATAATCGAATGGCAGCAGCGTCAGGCGGCAGGGAACGCCCGCTTCCCCGGCCTCCTTTTGCAGGCGGGCCACGCTGTCCCGCACGGGGACGAAGACCTCGTCCTGCCCCATCACGATCAGTACACGCACGTCCTCGCTCTGCCGGGCCAGGGCAAGCAGCAGCCGGTTCATCTGCCCGGTGAGGACGTCGAAGCCGTACACCGCCGCCCGGGCGTCCCGCGCCACGCCGCTTTCCGGCAGGCGGCGCAGCATATCGTCCAGCACGTCCTCCCCGTCCACGAACTGGCCGGACAGGCGGCTTTCATATTCCGCGTACAAAAGGGCAAGATCCGCGAGCTTGTCCCGGGACGCGCCCTCCGGCAGGGCCTCCGCGTGGGCGCGCAGGGCCTCCGGCGTCACCTCGGCCCGCTTGAAGGTGGCGATCAGGCTGCCGATGCGCTCGATGAAGCCCTGCCGGTCTACGGCGCTTTCATAATATTTTAAATCGTTTTTGCATTTCAGCAAAGCCCGGGCCAGGGTCAATTGCTTGCCCCGGGCGTCGATGCGCACCTGTCCGCCGGACCCCGCCAGAGCGAACACCCGCTCCGTGAGCCGGGAGGGGGAAAGCACCTCCAAGTCGAAAAAGCCGGGCAGGTTCAGGCCGTCCATCAGCTCCCGTTCGGTTTGCAGCGTGTATTGCTCCGGCACGATCACCAGCATCCGCCCGTCCGGGGCTGCCATGCGCAGCAGCTCCCGCCGCAGGGCTTCCTGATTGCCGCCCAGGACTTGCAGCATGGGCTTTCCTCCCTTCGTTCGGCTTTTTGGCGCTTCAATCGTCCAATCAAGCATATTATTCGTCTTTGGGCGGGCGCGGCATCGGTTTATCCCAGTCGTTGGCCGGGGATGTGACGGATTCATACCAGCCATCCTTTCCCTCCATGGGGGAAAGCTCGTTGAACTGGCCTAAATACGAAACCGCCTCATCGACGGCGTCCCGTTCTTTTTCAGGCGTCGGGGCGCCCTTGGCGCGAATATAGAACAGATTCAGGCAGTAAGGCTTTCCGTCTGATTCCTGAACGATGAATACCCATTCCACGGCATTTGCGCCGCCATGACTGCGCATGACGATTTCATAGGGCTGGACGAGGTCGCAGAGGGCTTTGAGCCGATCCCATTCCGCTTCGGTCAAGTATCCTTCGCCGCCGTACGCTTCCAGCGCGTTCTTCGTATTGAACAAAAGCCCGCGCACTTCCGTTTTTTCATACAGGTCGTCGAAATAATCCGGATGGTTCCACAGGATGCGGGACACCTGATCAAACGCCTCAAAGTGCTGTTCAAAGGAAGCGCGGGCTTTTTCCTCGGTGGGATAATCCTGCTGCTTCTGCATGGGGCTGAACGCCACGAGTATCGCCGCGCCAAACGCAAGATACACCGCGAACAGAAGCAGAATGCCCCAATCAAATTTTTTCTTCATCGTCAGATACCCCTCTATCTTTGGTCAATTCATAGCGATTCCGTCCGGCGCCCGGCTGGACGCGGCATGGGCGCTGCGCTTTCCCCGCGTCCATGCTTCTTGGCAGCCGGGGGCCGCCGTGCGCGGCAGTTCTCGCCGCAGGGTTTTCTGATTGCCGCCTAAAACAGTGCGCATAGCGTTCTCCCCGGCTGTTCATGATCTGTTCCAGCCTGAAACGGACATTTTTGCCGCTAAGGAGTCAGGCGTGAACATTTTTTATAGAATAACACACAAAGCGATTCCTGGCAAGCGAGACCTTGCGCAAGCTGTTTTTTTCGTTCCTATTGCAATTTTTTTCCGGATATGGTAAAATATAATTGGTTTTATGTATGATTATATATTGCAGCCCGGCATTTGATTACTGAAGCAATAAAGAATTATATGCGTTCAAAGCGCTGTGTTAAAGCATTATTTTACAAAGGATTGATTGGAATGATGAAAAACAGGATAAAAAATAAGATAAAAAAGGAACAAGAGGAACGAATAGAACCGGAGACGCTGCAATTCGCCATCGCGGAAATCGCCGCGGAGTCCTGGCGCTATCAACTGGCGCTGGGCAAGGTACTCAAGCGAATGGACGTAATTGAGGCCGAGCGTTTTTCGCGGCAATACGGCTATTTCGCTTCCAAGGTGAACCGGGCGGTAGCCTCCGCCGGGCTGACGGTGCTTGATCTGACCGGCCAGGGCTACAATCCGGGGCTTCCGATCCAGGCAATGAATCTGGAGGAATTTGATGAAGACGAAGCGTTGATCATCACCCAGACCATTGAACCGGTAATCATGATCGACCGTCGCGTGATCAAAACAGGCGTGGTTATGCTTGGACGCGCATAAATCATTTGAAATTGAAAGGAATAAACCCATGAGAAATTATGTAGGGATTGATCTTGGCACAACGAACAGCGTTATCTGCACATTCGACGGCAAGAAAACGACCGTGTGGAAAAGCCCGGAAATGAACGACGTCACGCCCTCCGTTATTTATGTGGACCGGCGCGGAAACCGTTTCTATGGCCGCCGGGCGTATGATATGGCGCCGCTGAACGAAAAGAACGCCGCTTCCCTGTTCAAGCGCTACCTGGGAACCAATATGAAATTTACGCTTCAGGGCCAGGAGTTTACCCCGGAGGAATGCAGCGCGGAAATCCTCAAGGTGCTGTTTGGGTATTTGCCGCCGGAAATCTCCGCCGATCCTGAAACCGCCACTGTGATCACCGTTCCCGCCGCGTTCAATCAGATGAAAAAGGACGCGACGCTGGAGGCGGCCCAGCTGGCCGGAATCAGCCGGGTCACGCTGATTCAGGAGCCTGTCGCCGCCGTGATGAGCGTGATGAAGGCCGCCCCCGGGGACAAGACGTTTTTGATTTACGATTTGGGCGGCGGCACATTTGATGTGGCGGTGGCGGAAAGCATCGGCAGCCGGGTCAATCTGCTTGCTCAGGGCGGCCGTGAAATGTGCGGCGGGCGCGATCTGGATCGCCTGATCTTCAAGCGCATCGCCGCGCCCTGGCTGGAATCCCACTTCTCCCTGCCGGACGGCTGGGCCCAGGATCCTGCCTGGCGCATGCTGTTCCGCCTGACCATGTACGCAAGCGAACAGGCAAAAATCGAGCTTTCATCCCAGCCCGCTACGGAGATCCGCATGGACGAAACCCGCATCAACATGCGGGACGCGGAGGACAATGAAATCTATTTGGACGTTCCGCTGACGCAGGATGACGTCAACGGCCTGCTGAAAGAAACCGTTCAGGACACGGTGGAGGTTACCCGGCAGACGCTCAAAAAGATCGGCCTGGCGGAAAAGGACATTCATCAGGTGATTTTCATCGGCGGCCCCACCAAATACGCGCCGCTTCGCCAAATGGTGCTTGCCGAACTCGGAATCCCCGCAGGCGCTATGGTGGATCAAATGACCGCCGTGGCCGAAGGGGCCAGCATCTACGCGGAATCCGTGGATTGGAGCGATGTGCAGCATCACCGCAAGCAGTCCCGCGAGGAACTGCATTCCCTGCGCGATATTGTGATCCGCTATGAAAAGCGCATTGCGTCCGATTCGGCGAAAATCGCCTTTGTGACGAAAGAACCCGTGGACGTCACTTTGGAAATCACGTGCGATCAGACGGGCTGGAGCAGCGGCCGTGTATCCATGAAAAAGAGCATCGTTCTCACGCTGCCCCTGGCAATGCCGGGGGAAAACAATTTCCACATTCAGGTATGGGACGCCATGGGCCGTCAGGTAGAAATGCAGCAATCCGCCATTACGATCACCAGAACCATGGCGGTGATTGGAACGATCCCCGCCTCCAGCCCCATTTCCATCAAGGTGCTGGATCGGGTGGGCGGCAAGGCGGTGCCCTTGTATCTGGTCAATGAAAACGATCCGCTTCCCAAGAAGGGACAGATCACCCTGATTGCCGGCCAGACGCTGCACGCCGGCAGCGAGGAAGCCCTGGTGTTTACTTTATGGGAGGGCGGGATCAAGGATCCTATCGAGGACAACCGCTATATCGGCATCTATCGAATCAGCGGCAAATCTTTGCCGGAGGGCACCGTCGCCGCGGGTTCAGAAATCATCTGCGAATATGAAATGTCCGACGCCGGGGCGCTGCGCTTGGGCGTGAATATCCCGTCGATCGGGGTCAAACTGCATGAGGCGAACTATTACTCCCGCCAGGAGGGCCAGACGGCGCTGGATGACCAGCCCAGGCTGCTGGCGCAGGTGGCGGCCATGGAACAGCGCATCGCGCTGATTCGCGGCAGAATGCCAAACCAGGAGGAATTGGTCGCTCTGTCCCAGAAAGTCGCCGATATCCGGGATATCGCGGAGCATTCCAGCGACCCGGAAAGCCTGCTGAAAGCCAACAATGATATGCTCGAATGCCTGCGCGCCCTCTCCAATATCCGTCAGGTACACCGCCGGGATATCCGCCTGCTGGATCTGGATCAGGTAACGGCAAAATTTGAGTGCTTCAAAGCCTCTGCCTCCGAGGCGGAAAAGGCCGCCTTCAGCGTCTGCCGGGAGGCGGCGCTGCGGGCTGTGGATCGGGATTCGGCCGCGTTTGAGGCCAACATGTCGGAACTGGAAACCCGCGCCAACGCGCTTTTGTGGCGGAATAACGACGTGATTCGCATGAATGTGTTCAACCGGCTCCAGCATCCCAATAACTTTACCGACCACGTAAAGTTTGACCAGCTGCGCGCCGCAGCCATCGTCGCCGACAAAAACAAACATTTCGACGAGCTGCGGCGGATCCTGTCCGAGCTGATGTCGATCGAAAAGAGCGACAGCGTCAACGGCGCGGAGCAAATGATGGAGAAAGTGAACGTGCTGAGAAAGTGAGGCTTTATTCCGATGGCTGAGGAACGCTGGCTACCGCTGGATTATATTCTGACGGATGGCAATCATATTCGCAGTCTGTATGTGCGCAGCGCGGCCTGGCAGCTTTACACCACCGCGGAGGATGGATTTGCGCTTGCCGTGAAAGCGGAGCTTTACGACCGCTGGCTGAACGCGGAATGGATCGAACCGGGGCTGTTTGAGGACGCGTCGCCGACGGATGAAAGCGTGCATGTGTTCAGCTCCAGGGCGGGCACCATGCTCTCCAGCCTGAACTTTGGCCCCTATCCGCACAACCGTCAGCAGGCGATGGATTTTATTCGTTCCCTTCGCCGCTCGCTGGAACGGATGGGCGCCATTCAGCTGAACGACGCCATCTATATCGCCAGCTTTTCCCTGATTCTTGCCACGTCATTCAATGAATCGGCCCCGATGAGCGTGGCGCGGGCGGCGGGCAGGTTTCTGACCGGGGGCGTTGACGTTCCGCTGAGCAATGTGCCGCTGGTGCTGCAATACGCTCCGTATCTCACGGAAAGCGATTTGAACCAGATATTGGATATGCTGCAAATCACGAAAGACGAGGGCACATCCGGCACTTTGTCCGCCGCAGGTTCGGAGGCCGCCATCGGCAAGCCGCCCACACAGCGCGGAACGCGGCAGAAGGGTCCCTTCACGCTGCCCGGACGACCGGAACTGGAACGCTTCTTTCTTGAGGAAATCATTGATATTGTGGACAATGAAGAAGCGTATCGGCGAATGGGCGTCGGTTTCCCGGGGGGAACCGTGCTGCACGGCCCCACAGGCTGCGGAAAAACCTATGCGGTGGAACGCCTGACCGAGTACCTGAATTGGCCGGTCTTTACGATTGATTCCGGCAATATCGGCAGTAAATATATCCATGAAACCAGCCGCAAGGTGGCTGAAATCTTTGATAAGGCCGCGGAAAACGCCCCGTCCATCATCGTTATTGACGAAATGGAGGCTTTTCTTTCCAGCCGGGATTCCAGCATGGGTTCCCGTGAAATCCATATGGAAGAAGTGGCCGAATTTCTTCGGAAGATTCCCGAAGCGCCCAAAAAGCGCGTGCTGCTTTTCGGCATGACCAATCTGCTGGACAGCATGGATAAGGCCATTCTCCGGCGTGGGCGCATAGACCACATTATCGAGGTGGGCATGCCCGGCAAGGAAGAAATTCTGTCTTTGCTGGAAAGCATGCTGAAGGATAAGCCGACGGAGGATCAGCTTCCCCTGGAACAGTTCAGCAGGGATTTGCTGGGCCGCCCCATATCCGATATATCTTTTATGGTTCAGGACGCCGCGCGGCGGGCCGTGCGCGCGGGCAAACAGGCCATCGGGGCGGAGGAGCTGCAAACCGCGATGAACGCGCTGCCTCCGCCGGACGGCAAGAAAAAAAGGATAGGCTTTGGCGAACGCTGAGCATTTCCCGCTGCGATAAAGAAAGAGAGGATATCACATGGCGATCGTAGAAAACTGGGCGGCTCCCCTGGCAGATTCCATCTTGAAAATGCTTTCCAAACCGGAGATGACCGCCAGCGAAATCAACAGAGTCTGCGAAATACTGAAATTATTGGATGGCGCAAAGATTTCGGACAGTGTTTCCAATAAGCTGGAAATCCAAAAAGAGAACCTGGAAAAGCGTTATCAGGCCGCGCTGAAAAAACTGGAAACTGTTCAGGATATAAGCGCTATCGAACAAGCCATCAAGGAACTGGAGCAATTCAGCGATTATCAAGACGTGAGCAAACCGATCGAAGCGGCCAAACAGCGTATCGAGCAACTAAAAGAAGAAGAAAAGCGCAGACAGGAGCAAAAGAAAAAGAGAAGAAGGATCTGCTTCCTGGCGGCGGCGGCGGCCGTGGTCGCATTGGTCGTATTTATTTCTGTAAGTAATTACCAAAAACATCAGCAGATGCTGAGCCGGATCGCCGAGGCGCGGACGCTGGCGGAAGAAGGGAAAAACGCCGAATCCATCGACGTGCTTTCCGGTCTGATCAAAGAAGACGAAAAAAGGGCGGAGCTTCAAGAGCTTCAGCAGGCTATAGACGCTTTATTGGAAAACACAGCCGCCATCACGGAGAAAGGGGAGTATTCCAACGCGCTGGAGGTGATTTCCGCGCTGTACAATGGAGGCGTCCCCGGACGATACCATTCGCAGATGGAAGCGCTTGCGGGCGCTGTGCTGGAAAAAACCGCCGCTGATTTGGGCGCTCAGGCAGCGTGCGAGCTGTATGAGACTTACGAGAAGACGGCCAGAAACATTCTGGACAGCTATGGTTTCAGAGGCTACTGCACGTCGCGGATCGAAAACAAGGAGCTTCCGCTGAAAGACAGATGGCAGCTGCTGTGCTTCATGGCAAAGGAGCAGTTACCCTATTCCGCTTTGACGCAGGAAACCATTGACGAACTGTCAAACGCCTGCATCGAATTGCTCATAGAGGAGACAGCTGCTCAAACCCATCAGGATATGAGCGTTTGGGCGGCGGAAAGCAGGGAGCTTCTCGACCGTGTGCAGATAGAACCGGACACAGCGCTTCGTTTTCTGTACGCTTTGCACGGCGCGGGTTATGACGTGGGCGCGCTTTTCCCCAACGGCGTCCCGGTGCGCATTTCGCTGGGAGAAAGCATCGTTCAGCTGAAAAAGACGCTGACAGACGACGCATCAACGCAGCTGCCCCAGATGAGCAAGATCCTTCCGCTGTCTATCAGGGAAAAAACCACGTACGACGGTGGCAGCATTTGTAAGATTACAAACAACCGCAGCCAAGACGATCTGGAAAAAAGAATAGATGAAATACAGATAAATGACGCGCAGTACGAGGTGCGCTTGCTGGCGGAATATCTTTTCCTTCTTCCGGAAGATATGCTGCCCGCCTCGTTCAGCGAGTGTGATTCCCTGCTGTGCATGCAGAACACATATTATTGCAGCGGCAGTATCTATGAAAAAACCACAAAGACGTCAAAAAGCCTGGGAACTTATTCCACTTACAAATATCATCCGATGTTCATCGCGCTGGACGTCATTGCCGTTTACGCGCCTTCGGACAAAAACGTTTCCTCCGTGCTTTACGCGAAGGGGAATAACCCACAGGCCGCGGATGACGAGTGGTTCAACAAAAACAAGAATAGCAGCTCCCTGTACACGGAAGCCAACATGATGGGCGAATTTGACACGGAAACGCTGAAAAACGAATACGAGGAAATGGTGAAAAATATATATGTGACGATTCTCTTGATGCGGCTGAGTACGGATTGATCCCGTTCCATAGCCTGCGGGACAGGAAGACGAAAAAATGATGATTGCGGAGGAAAAACCCTATGACATTGCTTGATAATGCTTTTGCCCAGCTTGGCGCTATGCCGGGCGATAACCGGAGGGCTTTGAATGAAAAAGCGGATGAAGCGGCAATGCTGAGCGGCGCCGATACGGAAGGCGCGCTGAACCAGCTGATGCAGATGAACCGCCGCATTTCGGCGGAATTGGCCTGGCTTCCGGGGGCCACGGCGGAAGCCGCCGACGCTTTTCTGGCATATGCCCGCACCGTTTCCCAAGGGGAAGCGGCCCCAATTCCCCCTGTGCTTGAGCTTGGCACAGCGCTGGCCCAGGCAAACGCCCTCGCCCCGCTGTTTGAAATTTGGCCCACGGATTCCCCCGAGCTGATCATAGGCCTTTGCCGCGCGCTGGACGGCATCATCGGGCAGATCACCACAAACGATACGCTGCAGGCGATCAATGAGGACCGGACCAAGGGCGGCTGGGAACCCATTTCGGATGAATTCAGCCTGGCAGGGCTGCTGAACGATCACCTGCGCGAGCTGTGCGTACCGGTGAGGCGCAGCGTGGAAAAAATTCTTTCGGACGCCGCTGCTTCCGACACGCTTCAGAAGATTCTTGAGTCGGGCGAAGTCGATTCCCAGGGCGTGGTGGCGGAAGCCGCGTGCGACGCGTACAGGATGCGCGTTCATGAAAAAGCGGAAAAGCTGAAAGCCGAAATCGACGCCGCAACAAAAGAGCTGCAGGAGGCGACTTCCCTGCGTTTTTGGAGCGTAGAGGATCTTCAGGAGAAAGTGAAAAGATGGTGTTCCCTTACCGCGCCGCTGCGCCAGATTCCCGGCGCGGAGCGAAATGACGCCAAAGGGATTGGAAACGGCTTGATGAACGTGGCGGTGAACTACTTCAATCACGCGGGAACCGTGGAAAAAAAGAAAAATGTATACGTTCCGATCCCCAATGGGATGCGGACTGTGACGATCACCTACAAGTCCCAAACGGACGCGATTGGTAATGTGCGCAAGGTAACTGAATGGATGAAACAGGCCTTCCACGAACAGCTTGAATTGCAAAACAGGATCAAAGAATCCGACGCAACGCTGAAAAACATGCAGACCAATGAGGAGTTAATGCTCTCAAGAGCTGAAGCCGACGCTTACGCGGGCCGCGGCATCAGGCGATAATGCGGGCCGATCCATAGATCAATTCATAGCAATTTCATCCAGCGCCCGGCTGAACGCAGCTTGGGCGCTGCGTTTTACCTGGCCCCACTCCTCCTCATAGCCGGGGGAACGCAGCCATTTTAAACAATTGGAGGTTTCCTCTAACATCTGCACATCCGCGCCCAAGGCCATGCCGGGGATCAGCGTGTCGCCGTGCTGACGGGTGCCTAAGAAATCGCCGGGGCCGCGCAGCTCCAAATCTTTTTGGGCGATTTTGAAGCCGTCATTGGTTTCGCACAGGGTTTTCAGCCGTTCGTTGGGCGCGGCCATGAGGAAGCACCAGCTTTCCTCCGCCCCCCGGCCCACCCGGCCCCGAAGCTGATGCAGCTGGGAAAGGCCGAAGCGGTCCGCGTTTTCGATCACCATCACCGTGGCGGTGGGCACGTTGACGCCCACCTCGATCACCGTGGTGGATACGAGAACATCTAATTCACCGGCGGCAAAGCGACGGATGGTTTCTTCCTTTTCGGCGGCGTCCTGCTCCCCGAAGGTGAGGCCTAAGCGCAGGTCGGCCAGGGGGCCGGTGCATAATTCCGCGTAGGTCTCCTGGGCGCTGCGGGCGTCGATCTGCTCGCTTTCTTCCACCAGGGGGCACACGATGTAGGTCTGCCGCCCTTGGGCGGCTTCTTTTTTAATGAAATCGTACAGCCCTTCCCGCTTATCCTCCGGCACCAGGCGGGTTTTCACCGGCGTGCGGCCCGGCGGTAGTTCGTCCACCACCGATAAATCCAAATCGCCGTACAGCACCAGGGCCAGGGTGCGGGGAATGGGCGTGGCGGACATGACCAGCTCGTTGGGGGCGGCTTCACTTTCGACGGCTTTTTTGCTCAACAGCCGCCGCTGGCGCACGCCGAAGCGGTGCTGCTCGTCCGTCACCACCAGACCCAAATTCTTGTATTCCACTCCCTCGGAAATCAGGGCGTGGGTGCCGATCACCGCCTGCCACTGGCCGGAGGCGATCTTCTCTATCGCTTCCCGCCGTTCCCTGGCCTTCATGCCGCCTAACAGCAGGCCGCAGGAAATGCCCAGCGGTTCCAGCATCTTCTTTGCGCTTTCCAAATGCTGCCGGGCCAGGATTTCCGTGGGGGCCATCAGGGCGCACTGATACCCGGCCTGGGCGGTCAGCGCCATGGCTCCGAAGGCCAGGGCTGTTTTGCCGCAGCCCACGTCCCCCTGGATCATGCGGCCCATGGCGGAGGGGGCGGCCAAATCGGCGGCGATTTCAGAAAGCACCCGTTTTTGCGCGCCCGTGGGCGGAAAGGGCAGAGAGGCCCAGTAAGCGTCCACGGCTTTTTCCGGCGCGTCGATCACGATGCCTTTGGCCCGCTCTCCCCGCAGAGACGCGGCGGCGGCCTGATACAGCAGCATTCCTTCAAAGGACACCCGCCGCAGGGCAATGGCTAAGTTTTCTTTTGTTTCCGGGAAATGGGCCTGCCGCAGAGCAAAATTCCGCTCGCACAGGCGGTATTTGATCCGCAGGATGTCCGGCAGGGTTTCCGGGCAGCAGTCCTCCAATTGGGTGAGGGCCTGCCGCGTCATATCCCGCATGGCCTTGGGCGGGATGCCGGAAAGCGCCCGGTACACGGGCAAAATGCCCCGCTCCTTCACGATCTGGGGGCTGACCATGCGCACGCGGCCCTGTTTGTCCCGGTCCACCCTGCCGTACAGGGTCAAAAGCGTTTCCGAGCCGATCTGGGTTTGCAGCCAGGGCTGGTTGAACCAGACGATGGGCAGGCCCCCCGTTTCGTCGCACAGGCGCAGGGTGACGGAGGTGAGGCCGTGAAAACGGCTCAGCCTCGGCGCGGCCTTGGGATAACCGGACACACAGATTTCCATGCCGGGGGCCGCTTCGGAAAGGGGCGTGACTGTGGACGTATCCTGGTAGCGTACGGGCAGGGTCAACAAAAGATCGGTTAGGGTGTGAATGCCCGCCGCCTTCAGGGTTTCCAGCCGGGCCTTGCCCACGCCCTTCAATTCCTCCAGCGTCCTCATTTCTTTTTGACGAATCCTTCCAGCAGCCGCTGCGTTTCCCCGAAATATTGCTCCACTTCCGCGTCGGTGAGCTTCATGTGCTTTTGCAGCATGGATACGATCTTGACGGGCCGCATGCGGGCGTAATATTTTACCGCGTCCACGTTCTGCCGCCAGGCCTTCATGGAAAAATGGGGCCAGCGCTCCAAATGCCGGGGCAGCAGCGTTTCCAATGTTTCTTCCCAGGGAATAAAATGGGCTTCCACGTAAGGCCACTGGAAGGAAAGCTCCAGCACTTCCGCAAAGCGTTTCAGGAACGCCGCTTTCATTTCCGGCACGTTCAAAAGCGCCGCCAGGGGTTCGTGGCGGAAGCCCTGCACCTTGTCGCCCACCTTTTTGATGTAGTAATTCATGGGGCCGGATTCCAGGGACAGGAAGCCCGCCTCCACGTCAAACAGCAGGTATTTCCATTTGCCTCCCGGCACCCGGTACACGCGCACGTTGGTAAAATCGTTGTTGCCGATGATGACTTCAAAGGCCGTGTGGGTGAACAGGCTGTCGATGTCCAGCCGGTCTAATACGTATTGCAGATTCTCCGGCGCGTTCAGGTCTTTTGTTTTGCAGAAATCGCACAGGGCCAGCCAATCCTCGTTGCTGCCGTTCTGCAAAAATTCGTTCCGCCCCGTGCGGGCCAGGATGTCGATATTGTCAATCTCTTTTTCGTCGGTGACGCCCTCCCACTGGGCCACGAAATATTTGTTGATCTTTTCCCGCAGGTTGTAATGGCCCCAATACTGGCCGTTGATGTAGACCTCGATGGCTAAGGCGTCCTGGTAAATGATGTTCAGCGGCTCCGCCAAGGAGGAAATCACCGGGTCCCTGAGGCGGGTGGAGAAGGCGTCCGAATTGGCGGAACGCAGCAGCAGGGATTTATAGCTGTCATAGTCCCGATGGGGGAAGGGATTGAAGGAAAACCGTTCCGGCCCGTACGCCTTGCGGGCGTAAATGGCGATGGATTTCTGGGCGTTCTGCCGGGCGGAATGGCCCGCCGCCGTGAAGGTGCCCATCTGGTTGATTTCGTTTGTTCCGTTTGCGTCAAAGTATTCGATGTTCACGGGGTATTCCCAATCCCGTTCGTAATTGGGATAACTATCGCTGCTTCCCTTCACCAGCGCGCCGGTTTTCTTGTCGAACAGGTATTTTTCGTCGGTGATCAGGGAAATCACCGGCACGGGCTGGGAAAGCCCAATGAAATAGGAGGCGGAAACCGTGGGGGAGGGCACCTGATCGCTCATAAAAGCCCGCACCCGCAGCACGGCGTTTTTGCTGAACGTGAGGCCCTCCGCCGGGAAGAGCTTGGATTTGGCCGTGGGAGTGGAGCCGTCCAGGGTATAGCGCACCGCGGCTTCCGGCGCGGCTTGCACATTTACCGTCACAGGCCCCTCATAAAAGCCCCCGGCGGTCAGGATAACCGGCGCTTCCGTTTGGGCGGCATAGCCTGTTTTGGGGTTCTTTTTCCCTGGCGTGGCCTCGGCAAAATACAGGTATTCATTGCCGCCCTCCGGCAGGCCCCAGGACACGTTGCCGTACTGGGCGGGGACGTCTAAATACGCCGCCTGGGTCACGCCGTCCGGCTCCGTCAGGATCAGCTTGTCCCCGGAAGCGGAGATTTTGAAGTTGGCGTAATAGACCCCGTTTTTCCCGGCGTTCATGTCCTCCCCCGTGCAGTACACCAGGATGTACGCCCCCGCCTTCACGGTGGTCTTGGCCGGAAAGACCCATTTGGCGGGGTTCTTTTTGCTGTCGGAGAGATAATAACCGCTTAAATCCACGGCCTTGCTGCCCGTGTTGTGGATTTCCACCCAATCGTAGGCTTCCCCGTTTGCATATACGCCGTTGGAGGCCATGACCTCGCTGAACACGATATCCGCGCTGGCGGAAACAGCGATCAGACAGAAAAGCAGGGCCAGAAAAAATAATAATTTGATGCGCATGTCCTTCTCCAATTTACAGAATGCCCGGCTGCTTGCGCTTCTGATCCGGGTCGATGAATTCCACTTCCATGCGGTCGAAGGGCACGTCCTCCACGAAATGCTCCTTCAAAAACCGGGCCTGGGAAAACTGCTCCCAATCCCGTTCGTGGCGGGGCAGCACCAGGGGTTTGCCTGTGTCCAGCTCATGGCAGGCCTGGGCCAGCGCCTCCTGCCAGTCCGCCCGGTTACACGCCACGGTCGCGTCCCTTTCGATGCGGTTCTTTTTCATCAGCCTGACCCAAATCCCGGCAGCCATCGGCATATGCCCTCCCCGTTGTTTCTTTTCCTGTCTATTATGGCATAGACCCGCATGGATTGCAAGGGAAAGGCAAAATGTAAAATATCTTTCTCAACTTTCCCATAAGCAATTCTCCTCCAAGTCCAATAGCAACAGCGAAAAGCAGGAAGAAAAAAGGAGGGTTGACATTCAAGCAGGAACGGAT
>CAJOJQ010000037.1 GCA_905234985.1 uncultured Christensenellaceae bacterium | reverse complement strand
TCGAATATCCCCGCTTGCTCCATCTTTCATCACCCTTTGGTATTATACCATTTCTCGACTTGATCTGCTGTTCTTTCTTAGTTTTTGGAGGTTCTCAAATATTTATCTTTGCGCTGCCAGCCCGTGAAATCGCGCGTATCAAGAAGTGAAAGGAGCGCCAGGGGAAAAACATTACGATTATGTAAATTTTTCCTCCCTGATCGGAGAAACGCTGGACAGCGGCGTTCCTTTTCGGTAAAATATTTGATGAAAGAGTGTGGAACGGGGAACGGCGCGCGGGAGGATAAGAAAAACTATGTCCGAGTTTCGCGGGTATCTGGATATGCTGCGGCAGCAGGGCCGCGAAGCGGGCCGGGATTACGGCGATTTTTCCCGGTATCTGGAAAAGAAAGCGCGGAAGATGAATGTTCCGCTGTACGGACAGTTTGAACTGACGCCCCTGTGCAACCTGAGCTGCAAAATGTGCTACGTACACCGGACGGAAAAGGAAATGGCGGGCTTAAAGCCCCTGGCCGTTTCGGTGTGGAAGGATTTGATGGCCCAGGCCTTTTCCGCCGGGATGTTCGAGGCGGCGCTCACCGGCGGCGAGTGCCTGACGTATCCGGGATTCGACGAATTGTACCTGTACCTGCAGAGCTTGGGCATCCAGGCGACGGTGATGACCAACGGCGTGCTGCTGAACGAGGAAAGGCTGCGGTTTTTCGGGGAGCATCCCCCCGCGCTGATCCAGGTGACGCTGTACGGCCCCAGTGAGGAAGCCTACGAGCGGGTCACGGGCCGCCGGGCGTTCCAAACCGTAACGGAGAATCTTCGGAACCTTCGCGCGGCGGGGCTGCCCCTGTCCGTTACCGTTACGCCCAATCGGCATTTGGGCGAGGATGTGTTTGAAACCCTGAAGCTGGCCCACAGCCTGTCGAATCGCGTTTTCATCAACACCTCCCTGTTCGCCCCGCCGGAGGAACCCTGGCGGCTGACGGCGGAAGACGAACTGGACGCGGCGTTCTGCGCGCGGATTTTGCGGTATGACTGGGAGCTGGCCGGCATCCCCGTGCGGGAGCCGCCGGAGGACAGTCTGCCGGAGCCGGGCGGCCCCTATACCGAATGCCGGGAATGCGGCCTCACCTGCGGGGGCGGAAGATCCTCGTTCGTGATCGACTGGCGGGGCAGGCTTCGGCCCTGCAACCGGCTGGACGCTGCCAGCGACGCCCTGAAAGCGGGCTTCAACGAGGCATGGCGGGAGATCAACCAAATCGCCAACAGCTGGCCCCGGACGGCGGCGTGCCAGGGCTGCGCCTACGAGGAAGTCTGCGATCACTGCGCGGCGAACCGCATGAAATACGCGGAACCGGGCAAACAGCCGCTGGCCCTGTGCCGTCAGACAAAATATTTGGTTTCAAAAGGCGTTTTGCCTTCCCCGGAATGCGACCCGGAATGATGAGAATGAGTAAGGAGGATCAATCGTATGTTTGGCAAAGGAAAAAAAGCCTATGACGCTCCAGCCATCGCCAAGTTCGCCCTGGGTGACGACGACGTGGAGAAGATCGTGGGCGGCATCCAGAAGCGCAAAGAAATCGGAACCGAAACGGACAATAGTGGGAATAATCCGGGCTTGAATGGAACGGACAGTACGACGCAAACGGGCGACAGCGCGTTCAATAAGGGCAACGGCGACGTTGGCCAGGGCCGCGGCAGGGGCGGCGGCTGCGACGGCGTGCCCTACCACCGCAACGCCCGTACCTTCTCCAGCGGCCGCAACAGCGGCAGCTGAGGCTTCGCCATGAAAGCGCGCGGCGGCTTTATCCTGCGGAATTTGGCGGGGGAATATGTGCTGGCCCCCGTGGGGGAAAACATCAAGGCCTTTGACGGCGTGGCCGTAATGAACGAGCTGTCCGCCTTTATTTGGAATCTGCTGCAAAAGGACGTTTCCCCGCGGGAATTGCTTTCTTCCATCCTGGACGCCTACGACGTGGATGAAGAAACCTGCAAAAGGGACCTGGACGCGGTGCTGCGGGATATGCGGGAAATGGGCGTCATTGAGGAAACGTAAGCAGTTCCCTGTCATTTCTTATGAACATACGAAAGCCCCGGCCTATGCGCCGGGGCTTTCGCTTGCAATCACTGAATCGGATCATCACACCTGGCAGGTCCACTGATGGGTGTCCGGCGCGGTGCCCCACTGGATGGAAGTGAGGGTATCGTACAGCTTTTGGGAGAGCTTGCCGATGCCGCCGTCGGCCACCTGATAATGGGCCTGGCCCATGCGCAGCTCGCCGATGGGGGAGATGACCGCCGCTGTGCCGCAGCCCCAGGCTTCCTCCAATGTGCCGTCCCGCAGGGCCTGGGACAGCTCTTCCACGGAGAGCAGGCGTTCTTCCACGGTGTAGCCCATTTCGCGCAGCAGCTCGATGCAGCTCTTGCGGGTGATGCCGGGCAGGATGGAGCCGGTGAGCTGGGGGGTGACCACGGTGCCGTTGATGAGGAACATCACGTTCATGGCGCCCACTTCTTCGATGTACTTGCGTTCCACGCCGTCCAGCCACAGCACCTGGGAATAGCCCTCGGCCGCCGCCCGGTCGCCCGCGCGCATGGAGGCCGCGTAGTTGCCGCCGCACTTGGTGTAGCCCGTGCCGCCGCGCACCGCGCGCACGTCCTGGGTTTCGATCATGATCTTCACGGGGTTCAGGCCCTCGGCATAGTACGCTCCCACGGGGGAGGCGATGACCACGTATTTGGCATGGTGGATGGTGTGCACGCCCAGGGTTTCGTCATTGCCGAACAGGAAGGGGCGCAGGTACAGGCTGGTGCCGGGCAGGGAGGGCACCCAGTCCTTTTCCAGGGCCACGAACTTTTTCAGCGCTTCCAGGGCAAAGGCTTCGTCCACCTGGGGCAGGGAAAGGCGCTCGGCGGAGGCGTTCAGGCGCTTCATGTTCTCCCAGGGGCGGAACAGCTGCACTTCCCCGTCGGGGCGGCGGTAGGCTTTTAGGCCCTCGAAGATTTCCGCGCCGTAATGGAACACCGTGGCGGCGGGATGCAGAACCAAAGGCCCGAAGGGTTCGATGCGGGCGTCATGCCAGCCCTGGTCGCTGCTCCAGTCCATCACGAACATGTGATCGGTGAAGATTTTGCCAAAGCCTAAGTTATTCCAGTCGGGCTTGGCCTTGGGGGATGTGGTGAGGTTCATTTTGATTTCCATGGTTCATGCTTCCTTTCTATGTAAAGTGTGATTACGCTGTTTCGATGCTGTTGGCCTTTTGCAGTTTCAACAGTTCTACGGCGTCCTGCCGCATTTTGTATTTCAAAATCTTGCCCGCCGCGTTGGTGGGGAAAGCGGAAACGAACTGGACGTACCGGGGGGTCTTATGCCTGGCCATATGGTCGCGCACGAATTGCTTTAATTCGTCCTCGGTCATGGATTGTCCTTCTTTCAGGATGACCACGGCCATGATTTCCTCGCCGTACTGCTCGTCGGGCACGCCGATCACCTGCACGTCGGAGACCTTGGGGTGGGTGTAGATGAATTCCTCGATCTCTTTGGGGTAAATGTTTTCACCGCCCCGGATGATCATGTCTTTTAAGCGACCGGTGATGCGGTAATTGCCCTCCGGCGTGCGGCAGGCCAGGTCGCCGGTGTGCAGCCAGCCGTCCTTGTCGATGGCCTCCTGGGTGGCGCGGGGCATTTTGTAATAGCCCTTCATGATGTTGTAGCCCCGAGCCACGAACTCGCCGGTCACGTTGTCCGGCAGATCGGCCCCGGTTTCAGGATCGACAATTTTACATTCGATTTCCGGCATGGCCCGGCCCACGGTGGTCACGCGCACTTCCAGGGGGTCGTCGGTGGAACTCATGGTGCAGCCGGGGCTGGCTTCCGTCTGGCCGTACACGATGGTGATTTCCGTCATATGCATTTTGTCCACTACGTCCCGCATGACGGCGATGGGGCAGGGGGAACCGGCCATGATGCCGGTGCGCATGTGGGAAAAGTCCGTTTTCGGGAAATCGGGATGCTCCAGCAGGGCGATGAACATGGTGGGCACCCCGTGGAAGGCCGTGATCTTTTCCTGGTGGATGCAGGCCAGGGCGGGTTTGGGGGAGAAATACGGTAGGGGGAACAGGCTGGTTCCGTGGGTCATGCTGGCGGTCATGGCAAGCACCATGCCGAAGCAGTGGAACATGGGCACCTGGATCATCATCCGGTCAGCGGTGGAAAGATCCATGCGGTCGCCGATGCATTTGCCGTCGTTGACGATGTTCCGGTGGGTGAGCATGACGCCCTTGGGGAAGCCGGTGGTGCCGGAGGTGTACTGCATATTGCACACGTCGTCCGGCTGCACCTGGGCGGTGCGCTGGAGCAGCGCTTCCTTGGGGGTCTTGCGGGCGTAGGTCAAAAATTCTTCCCAAACAAGGCACCCTTTCATGGAAAAGCCCACGGTGACGATGTTGCGGAGGAAGGGCAGGCGCTTGATGTGCAGGGGCTGGCCCGGCACGGAGTCGGTCAGCTCGGGGCACAGTTCTTTGATGATGCCCGCGTAGTCGCTGTCCCGCCAGCCCTCTACCAGCACCAGGGTGTGGGTGTCGCTCTGGCGCAGCAGATATTCCGCTTCATGGATCTTATAGGCGGTGTTCACGGTCACCAGCACCGCGCCGATTTTCGTGGCGGCCCAGAAAGTCAAATACCATTGGGGCACGTTGGTGGCCCATACGGCCACCTTGGCCCCCCGGCGCACGCCCATGGCCATGAGCGCCCGGGCGCACTCGTCCACGTCGTCCCGGAACTGGGAATAGGTGCGGGTGTAATCCAGGGTGGTGTAGCGGAAAGCGTACTGATCGGGGAATTCTTCTACTACTCTATCCAATACCTTGGGGAAGGTTTCTTCGATCAGCACGTCCTTTTTCCAGATGTACTTGCCGGTATGGCGGTTGTTGTCGTACAGCTTATGGCGCAGGCGGCGGGGATCCTTGCCGATGGAGCGGGCCAGGGCCGCGTAATGGGACAGCACCACGTCGGCGTCGCCCAAAGCGCCCTCCCCGGGCTGCCAGTCGAAGGAGAAAAAGCCCTCAAAGCTGATGGAGCGCAGGGCGGCGAACACGTCCTTTAAGGGCAGGCCGCCTTCGCCTAACAGCTTTTTCTGCACCTGACCGTTTTCGATCACGCCATCGCACAGGTACACGTGGCGGATATACGCGCCCAAATCGGTGACGATTTCCTCCGGGGATTTCCGCGTCGCGGCGGAGGGCACGTCCCAGGCGGCCAATAAATAATCGGAAGCGAAGCCGTCCAGCAGGTTCTTTAAAACGCCTGTATCGGCATACATGCCGGTGGAGGGGATCAGCAGGGGCACCCCCGCCCGTTCGGCGATGGGCAAAAGCGGGGCCAGCATATCCGCCGCGTCCTCCGGGGCGGCCTTGAGGGGCAGCACCACGTGGGGAGCGCGCAGGTCGTGGGCCAGGGCGATGAGCGCCTTGGCTTCATCCTCCGTCCAGGTTTCTCCGGCGGTGAGGGCGGCGATGGATAAGGACTGTTCATTCAAGTCCCGCACCGTTTCATGCAGCCGGGCGGGGGACAGGGGCGCGCCGGTGCGGTCGAATACATCCAGGCTCCCGGCGGAAAGTTCCAGCCCGTCATAGCGCATTTCCTTGGCAAGGTTCACGCATTCATCCAGGGAAAACGGCCAGCCGCGTGTGGAAAAGCTCAATCTCATAGGTATAAATGAACCTCCTCAAAAAAGAAATCAACAAACGAATAAGAGGGGGATTGTCAAGGGGAACTCCCCTTGACTGAAATCCGCACCGGCGGCATGTACGCCGGGAGGACTGATAATTTCTGGAGGGAACGAAGATGACCGGAAGAAATTTTCTTTCCTTACGTTTTTTCCGCCCGGAAATTCCGTAGGAATTTTAGGAAAAAACGAAGGGGAATCCCGAAAGGGGGAAGGATTCCCCCTTTCGCTCAATTCTTCTCCTCGTAAGCGATTTTATTCAGCGCGTTCAGGTAGGCCCGGATGGCCGCGCCGATGATGTCGGAGGAAATGCCCTTGCCCGCGTACACCTTGCCGCCGTGGCGCAGCTTCACCAAGGCGTCGCCCATGGCCTCCCGGTTCTGGGTGACGGCGGCGATCTGAAAATCGTCCATTTCAAAGTGGCGACCGATGATCTGTTCGATGGCGCGGAAAGCGGCGTCGATGGGGCCGTCTCCGGCGCACAGGCCGGTGAGGGCTTCGCCCCGCTTGTCCAGCGTCACGTGGGCGGAGGGGGTGATGGTGTTGCCGCTGTTCACCAGATAATTCTTCAGCCGGTAGGTGGGCGGCACCTGCCGCACGGCGGCCAGCACGATGGCTTCCAGCTCCGCCCGGCTCAGGGCCCGGCCCCGGCTTTCCCGTTCCACGGCTTCCTTGGCGTGGGACATATCGTCCTCGTCCAAATCGTAGCCCAAATCCCGGATGGCCTTGACCAGCGCTTCTCCGGTGGCTTCGGCGGAAAGGCCGTTGCCTTTAGGGGCGGCGCCTGCGGGAATCACCCGGCCCGGCGCGGCGGTGAGCAGCGCTTCCAGTTCGCCCGCCGTGCGATCCACCCGGGTGATGTCCAGGGCGCTTTCCAAACCGAGATCAGCGCCCCGCGCCCGCAAAAGCCTCGCCATTCCGGCGGCGGACAGGGAGGTTTCGTCGTTATACGCGGTTTTGATTTCGTCGGCCCCGGCCTGCAATGCGGCGGCGGCGCAGGAAATCGCCATGCCCAATTCATTGCCGCAGCGCACGGAAATCACCACGTCCGGCCCCGCCGCTTCCCTCGCGGCCTTGACCAAAGCGGCGATTTCTTCCGGCAGAGACAGCCCGGCGGCGTCCTCCAAGGTGATCCGGCCCGCGCCCGCGTTCAGCGCCGCCTTGACGGCGTCCAGGGCGTAGGGCAGCTCGGCCCGGGTGATGTCGCCGCAGACAAATTCCACGTCGTCACATAATTTTTTGGCGGCGGCTACCAGTTCCCCGATCCGTTCCAGGGCCTTGGGAGGTTTCAAATGGCAAATGTATTCCAGCTGGGCGGCGGTGAGGGGCATATTTACGATCAGCCGGGGCTGGGCGGCGTTTTTCACCGCGTCCCATGCACGGGCCACGCTGTCCACGGTCAAGCCCGTCTGGCAGGCCAGCGCGCCGCGCTTCACCGTGCCGCACAGGGAGCGCATCAAAAGCATATCCGCTTCCTGATCGGTGAGCCGGGGCATTTCCACGGCGTTCAGGCCTAAGTGATCCAGCTTCCGGGCGGCCTCTAATTTCTGCCGGAATCCGGCGGAACGGGCGGCGGGGGTCAAAAGCGTTTGATCCGAAAAGGAAATGGAGCGCATAAACATGATTCCTCCCATGCAATGAAATTGAGTGTTGAGGTAGGAAGTAGGAGGTTTTATATTGATTCATTTTTTCGTTCAGCCGGAAATCCGTTGTATTGTCCGGCTAATCAAACCTCCTACCTCCTACTTTCTACCTTTTACTTGAAAAAAAGTCCCCAAAGCGCTTCCGCGCTTCAGGGACGATAAAGCAATCTTTACCGCGGTACCACCCTTGTTGCCGCTTATCATCGGCCTGCTCATGGGGTTCGTGTAAACCCTGCGCCTTGATAACGGGGCGATCCGGAGCGCCTTACTGTATTTTTCAGGCGTTCAGCTCGGGAGCGAGACCGCGCTTTCCCCGCGTCATTGGCTTGCACCCACCGCCAACTCTCTGTATCCGCCGCAGGAAAGGCTTAACTCCGTCAAAGCGATTAAGAACATTGTAAACCGTTTGCGCTTTTTGTCAAGACCGGGAAGCAAAAAAACGAATGTTTTTTTCTTGCCTGTGAAAAACGGTCGGTTTTATTCCACAGCGATGAGGTAATAGTACAGGGGCTGACCGCCTGCGTGTACTTCCACGTCGCAGTCCGGGCACATTTCGCCGATCTCCTCCGCCAGGGCCTGAGCTTCTTCTTCCTTGGTATCCTGGCCGTAGTAAATGGTGATCAGGCCGTCGTCCTCGGTCACGATGGCTTTCACCAGCTCGATGGCTACATCGTGGACGTTATCGGCCTTATAAGCCACCTTGCCGTTGTGCAGGCCGATGATATCGCCCTCGTTGATGTGCATGTCCTCAAATTCGCTGTCCCGCACGGCGTAGGTGATGGTGCCGGTGCGCACCCGCTGGGCTGCTTCCTCCATGCGGGCGGCGTTTTCTTCGGCGGGCAGGTCGGGCTGGAAGGCCACCGCCGCCGCGATGCCCATAGCCACGTTCTTGGTGGGGATCACGATCACGTTTTTATCGCTGATTTCCGCCGCCTGATTGGCCGCCAAAATCACGTTGCCGTTGTTGGGAAACACAAAAACGGTTTCGGCGTTTACGGATTCAATGGCCTTGTGCAGATCGTCGATGGAGGGGTTCATGGTCTGCCCGCCCTCCACGATCACGTCCACCTGCAAATCTTTCAGGATGCTGGAGAAGCCTTCGCCCAGGGAAACGCTCACCATGCCGTAGGGCTTGGGGGGCTCGGAGGCGTGAGCGGGGGCTTCGGCTTCTTCCTTGGCGCGGCGCAATTGCAGCAGGTTCACGATCTCAACGCCGTCCAGTTCGCCCAATTCCGCGCCGTATTGCAGCACGCGGCCGGGATCGGCGGTGTGGACGTGTACCTTGTAGCCGTTTTCGTCCTTTTCCAGCAGCACCGTATCGCCGATGCGGTTCAGGCGGCGGCGGAAATGGTCGATTTCGCTTTCCGGCACGGTGTCCGGCACGCGGATCAGGTGCAGGGCCACGTGATAGGCGAATTTGATTTCCTCCAGCGCATCGTGATCGTCCACGAATTCGGACGCTTTGGCGTTATCTTCCTGGGTGGCGATGGAATCGATGCTCTCGCCCCGCAGCACGGCGGCGTAGCCGGTGTAGATCAAAAGCAATCCGTAGCCGCCCGCGTCCACCACGCCCGCCTGTTTCAGCACGGGCAGCATTTCCGGCGTGCGCTTCAAAATGGCGTCGCCGCTTTGCAGGATCACGGTAAACAGCGCGTCAAAATCGTTGGGGGCCAACTGGGCCTGGCGCACCGCGTCCTCGGCGATGGTGCGGGCCACGGTGAGGATGGTGCCCTCCTTGGGCTTCATCACCGCTTTATAGGCCGTCTCCGCGCCCTTTTGCAGGGCGGCGGCAAATTCCACCGGCGTGATTTTTTCCACGCCCTTCAAGGCCTTGGCAAAGCCGCGGTAAAGCTGGCTGGTGATCACGCCGCTGTTGCCCCGGGCGCCGCGCAGCGCGCCCTTACTCAGGGCCTCCGCCGCTTCGCCCGCGGTGGTGAATTCCTTGCTGTTCAGTTCCCGGGTGGCGCTGCTCATGGTCAGGGACATGTTGGTGCCCGTATCGCCGTCCGGCACAGGAAACACGTTCAGCGCGTCCACCGCTTCCCGGTTTTTTTCCAATAAAGCCGCGCCCGCGAGTACCATTTCCCGCAGCAGCAGCCCGTCGATCGACTGTACCTGTATCAAGGGTTTTCCCTCCGTTCACATGTGGACAAGATCAGATGCGGATGCCTTCCACGGAAATGTTGACGGAGCGAACCTTGACCCCCGTCATGCTTTCGAGCTTGTAGCGAACGACCTCAACGATGGTTTTGCACACCTCGGCCACGGAAATGCCGTATTCCACCACGATGAACAGATCCACGTCTAATTCATCGTCCACCATGCGCACCTGTACGCCCTTGCTCAGGTTTTCGCGGCCAAGCCATTCCACCAGGCCGTCCTTGGCGCGCTTGGAGGACATGGCTACGATGCCGTAGCACTCCAGCGCCGCATAACCAACGACCTTGAGCATCACGTCTTCCGCGATATAGATGGTGCCCATGTCGTTTTTGATTTTGCATTCCATATTGCGAACCTCCTTAAAGCCGGTTCTGATCCAGAGGGACGCTCTGAATCAATTTATAGTATACTGTATTTTGGCCGGGGATGCAAGGGCTGAAACAAAAAAGTGGAAATTGGAAAGTGAAAAGTGGAGATTTGAATAGAGGATGCTTTCGTCAGCGTACCCTGACGAGGGGCTATATATAATTTCACTTTTCACTTTTCACTTTCCACTTTTCACTTTTTTTGCTTTTTCTTCGCCTTTTTACACGAAAAAACCCCGCCGGAAAGCGGGGCTGCTGTGGGGCGTTTGGTCAGGCGGGGGAGAAGGAATCCTTGCCCAGGCCGCAGATGGGGCACACCCAATCTTCGGGAATGTCTTCCCATTTGGTGCCGGGGGCGATGCCGCCTTCCGGATCGCCCACTTCGGGGTCATAGATGTAACCGCAGGGGCACTCGTACTTTTCCATGCTGTTTCCTCCTTGCGCGGAGGGCGTGCCCTCCATATTCTGGTAACATTATAGCCGATTTCTGCAAAAGACGCAAGAGGAAAAAACGAGATTCCGAAAGCGCCTGCCGTGTTAGTGAGAATTCCTTAATCGAAATGAATCTTAGCTTTTGTCAGGTCTTCATTGTCCTCTTCGATGGAAATCTTGGCCCATTGCTTTTTGCTGCCGGTGTAGTACACGTCTGTCAGGCTTTCGCAGTCGTGGAACGCCAGCTCTTTGATGCTTTTGACGCTGGAAGGGATGGTCACGCCGGTCAGGCTCTCGCAGCGGTAGAACGCATAATCCCCGATGCTGGTGACGTTATCCGGGATGGCATAAGTCCCTGTTTTCCCTCCGGGACATGTTATGAGAGTGGTTCGGTCTTTGTCGAACAGTACGCCATCTACAGAAGCATACTTTTTGCTGCCGCTTTCCACTTGAATGTTTTCCAGGCGGCGGCAGTCGGAGAACGCTGCCCTCCCAATCCTGGTGACGCTTTTCGGGATGGTCACGCCGGTCAGTCCGGAGCACCAGTTGAACGCCCAATCCTCGATGCTGGTGACGCTGTCCGGGATGGTCACGCCGGTCAGGCTGGAGCAGCCGGAAAACGCAGAATTTCCGATGCTGGTCACGCTTGATGGGATGGCGTATTCCCCTGTTTTCCCTCCGGGATAGGCGATGAGGGTGGTTCGGTCTTTGTTGAACAGTACACCATCTAAAGAAGCATACGTGGTGCTGCCGCTTTCCACTTGAATGCTCTCCAGACTGTTGCAGCCGTAGAACACATCATACCCAATGCTGGTGACGCTGGACGGGATGGTCACACTGGTCAGGCTGGAGCAGCCGTAGAACGCATAATTCCCGATGCTGGTGACGCCGTTTTCGATTTGAACGGTTTTAATGGCTTCCCTGTTGCTGTACCACAGGCTTTCATCCCAATCATAATCGTCCATGGCCCCTTTGCCGGAGATGGTCAGAAAGCCGCTGACGTTGTCCAGGGTCCAGGTGACTTTCTTCCCGCAGGAGCCGCTGGTAATCACCTCGAAATTGTAATGAATCTCGGTGTTTGTCAGGGCTTCATTGTCCTTCCCAATAGAAATCTTAGCCCATTGCTTGCTGCTGCCGGTATAATACACGTCTGTCTGCCTGCCGCAGGCGTAGAACGCGTTATCCCCAATGCTTTTGACGCTGGACGGGATGACCACGCTGGTCAGGCTGTAGCAGTGGGAGAACGTGCCTCCCCCGATACTTGTGACGCTGGACGGGATGGACACGCTGGTCAGGCTGGAGCAGTAGACGAACGCATCATCCCCGATACTTGTGACGCTGTCCGGGATGATCACGCCGGTCAGGCTGGAGCAGCTGCTGAACGCCCGCTCCCCGATGCTTTTGACGCCGGACGGAATGGTCACGCTGGTCAGGCCACGGCAGTAAAAGAATGCACCATACCCGATGCTGGTCACGCTGTCCGGGATGGCGTAAGCTCCTGTTTTCCCTTGGGGACAGCTTATGAGGGTGGTTCGGCTTTTGTTGAACAGTACACCATCTAAAGAAGCATACGTGGTGCTGCCGCTTTCCACTTGAATGTTTTCCAGGCTGGAGCAGTCGTCGAACGGATTACTACTGCTGAAGCTGGTGACGCTGGATGGGATAGTCACGCTGGTCAGGCTGTTGCAGCCGTCGAACGCTCGATGCTCGATGCTTTTGACGCCGGACGGGATGGCGTAAGCCCCTGCTTTCTTTTGGGGACAGCGTATGAGGGTGGTTCGGTCTTTGTCGAACAGTACGCCGTCTACGGAAGCATACGCGGTGCTGCCGCTTTCCACTTGAATGCTTTCCAGGCTGGAGCAGTATGGAAACGCCATATCATCGATGCTGGTGACGCTGGACGGGATGGTCACGCTGGTCAGGCTGGAGCAGCCGGAGAACGCCAGACCTCTGATGCTGGTGACACTGGACGGGATGGTCACGCTGGTCAGGCTGTGGCAGCCGGAGAACGCATACAACCCGATGCTGGTGACGCCGTTTTCGATTTGAACTGTTTTAATGGCTTCGCCGTTGCCGTTCCATCTGGCATCAGACCAATTATAATCGTCCATCTCCCCCGTGCCGGAAATAGTCAGAAGGCCGCTGTCATCCAGCATCCAGGCGACGTTCTTCCCGCAGAAGCCTCTGGCATTCATGCTCGATCCCGTTTCAACGTAACCGTAATGAATCCCGGCGTTTTTCAGGGGGGCATTGTCGCTTCCGATGCTGATCCAGCCCCATTGCCATCTGCTGCCGGAATAGTACACGTCTGTCAGGCTGGAGCAGTCAGAAAACGCCTTTTGCCCAATGCTTTTGACGCTTTCCGGGATGGTCACGTTGATCAGGCTGGAGCAGCCGTAGAACGCCCCTTTCCCGATGCTTTTGACGCTGGATGGGATGATCACGTAGGTCAGGCTGGTGCAGCCGCAGAACGCCATATCGCCGATGCTGGTGACGCTGTCGGGAATGGTTACGCCGGTCATGCTGGTGCAGCCGTAGAACGCCCCCTCCCCGATGCTTTTGACGCTTTCCGGGATGGCGTATACCTCTGTTTTTCCTCCAGGACAGGCGATGAGTGTGGTTCGATCTTTGTCATACAATATACCATCTACAGAAACATACGCGGTGTTGCCGCTTCCTACTTGAATCCTTTCCAGGCTGGAGCAGCCGCTGAACGCTACCACCCCGATATTGATGACGCTGTCCGGGATGGCCACACCGGTCAGACTGGAGCAGTTGAAGAACGCCCCAACCCCAAGGCTGGTCACGCCGGACGGGATGGCCACGCCTGTCAGGCTGGAGCAGTCGGCAAACGTATCATCCCCGATACTGGTGACGCCATTCTCGATTTGAACAGTTTTAATGGTTTTCCTGTTGCTGTACCACGGGGCTTTACCCCGATCATAATCGTTCATCGCCCCCGTGCCGGAAATGGTTAGAAGACCGTTGCCGTTCAGCACCCAAGTGACGTTTTTCCCGCAGGAGCCTTTGGCAATCGTCTTCGGCTTCTTTTCAACGTAATTGTACTGAATCCCGGCTTTATTCAAGGGGCCATTGTCACTTCCGACGGAAATCTTGGCCCATTGCTTTTTGCTGCCGGTGTAGTACACGTGTGTCAGCTTGGTGCAGCCGGAGAACGCCCCATTCCCAATGCTGGTGACACTCTTCGGGATGGTCGCGCCGGTCAGGCTGGTGCAGCCCCAGAACGTATCTTTCTCGATGCTTGTGACGCTGTTCGGGATGGTCACGCTGGTAAGGCTGTCGCAGTTGGCGAACGCCCCATCTCCGATGCTTGTGACGCTGTCCGGGATGGTCACGCCAGTCAGACTGAAGCAGTAGGCGAACGCAGAATTCCCGATGCTTGTGACGCTGGACGGGATAGTCACGCTGGTCAGGTTGGAGCAGTAGACGAACGCATCATCCCCGATGCTTGTGACGCTGGACGGGATGGCATAAACCCCTGTTTTCCCTTGAGGACAGAGTATGAGAGTGGTTCGGTCTTTGTCGAACAGTACGCCGTCTACAGAAGCATACGTGGCGCTGCCGCTTTCCACTTGAATGTTTTCCAGGCTGGAGCAGAAGGAGAACGCGCCATTCCCAATGCTGGTGACGCTGTCCGGGATGGTCACGCCGGTCACGCTGGAGCAGCCGTCAAACGCTCCAGACCCGATGCTTTTGACGCTGTCCGGGATGGTCACACCGGTCAAGTTGAAGCAGAGGGCGAACGCCTCATTCCCGATGCTGGTGACGCCGTTTTCGATTTGAACTGTTTTGACGAGTTCCTTATTGCCGTACCACGGGGCTCCATCCTGTGCGTAATCGTACATCGCCCCCGTGCCGGAAATGGTCAGAACGCCGCTGTCGTTCAGCGTCCAGGTGACGTTCTCTCCGCAGGTTCCGCTGCTTTCCGCCCCGGCTGTCAGCGGCAGCGCCAAAGCAAGCAAAACCAGAAGTGCCAGCAGCATCGTGTTCCGTTTCATGTTCTTCTCCGCCCTTCTGTATACAATACTGTTTTTTACAGTATTTTGTTTTTCGGATATCCCGTCAGTCCTCCGGGAACCATTGGGAGGTTTCGGCGGCGTCTCCGGCGTCCTGGGCCGCGTGTTCACGCAGAAAAAACGCCTGCATGTCGGGATTTTCGTTTTTGAGGGCCAAAATGGCTTCCCGGCTCAGGGCCTGGCCGTCGCCCTGGCAGGCGTAGCAGCGGTACAGGCATTGGGGGCAAATGCAGCAATTGTCCCGTTCCGAATGGATCATATAGCTTTCGATTTCCTCGCAGCGCGGACAGCCGCAGCGCATGGGATCACCCCTTTCCTTTCCGATTCATTGTAGCACAGGCACCGGGAAAATTCAACGGCCTATCAGCGCTTCCACCTCGGGCAGCGTGGGCGGGAACAGGGGCAGGGGGAAGCGGGAAATGGCGATGGCGGAGCAGGCGGAGGCGAAGCGGACTGTTTCCTCGTCGGTCATGCCGTGAAGCAGGGCGTAAACGCAGCCCGCCTTGAAGGTATCCCCAGCGCCCAAAGTGCTTTTCACTTCCACGTTAAAAGGATGCATACGTCGCAGGGTTTCGCCCCGCCTGCCGTACAGCATATCGCCGCCGCCTTGGGTGAGGATGGTGAGGCCGTCGGATGTTTCCTGCAATTGCTCCATGACGGCTTCCGGCGGCATACCGGCGTAGTGCTGGGACGTGCATTCTTTGGAAACCACGTTGACGGCGGCGTGCCGGTGCAGAAAAGAATCGTGGGGGCTGTCGATGGTCACGTAGGGAATCCTGAGCTTTAAGCAGAGCTCCGCCGCCCGCAGGGATTCTTCCCGGAAAAAGGGGTCGATGGCCGCCGCCCTGCAGCCCGCGATATCCGCTTCCTTGGGCACGCTCCACCACCGGTCGCCGGTGGAAAAAAGGGTCTGGAACCGGCCCATGGGGGAGCGCACCAGCCCGGCAATCACCACGTAGTCCATCACGCCGGGATCGTCCGGCCACATATGCAGGGGCGATAAATCCACCCGCTTTCCGGCGTAAAAGGCTTGCAGCATGGAGGCCACCTCGGCGCCGATCCAGGTGCCGTCCACCCGCACGGACACGCCCAAGGAATCCAGCACCGTGGCCGCCGTGCCTGTTTCCCCGCCGGGCAGGAAATACTGCGCCCCGATCTCGGCGTATTCGTCCGGCTGCAAAAAGCCGCCTTTCAGCAAAAAGGAATGGGTGCCCAGCACCTGGCCGAACAGGTAAACCTCCGCGCTGCCCATGATGGCGCGCCTCCTTTGCGTTGAATAAAGAACAAATGTTATTTAACAAATGCTATTATACGCGTTCCCCGTCCCTCTGTCAATAGGCGCTTTGCGCAAAGGGGAACAACGCTGATTATATAAATGTATATTTTGGTACATTTGGAATCATTTGAATTATGAACCAAAAAATAGAAAATTGATCTTGACAGGGGGGGGAGCGTTTGTGGTAATATACGAATAACGGGAAAAACCCGTAATAAAAAAGGAGTGTGTTTTCAGGATGAAAAACATGAAGCTGATCCTGTCCGCCGTGCTGGTGATGGCGCTGATCCTGTCCTGCGTGCCGATGATGTTCGGCATGGCCGAAGCCGCGCCCGCGAAGAATTACCTGACCGTTGAGGGGAACGGCGTGACGGTGAAGTTCGTTTCCTCCTGCAGGTGCCTCATTGTGGCCGGTGATTACCAGGAAAACTGCCACTACCGCGTGGAAGACGGCAAGGTCGTCTTTACCTCCATTGACGGCGAGGATATCCAGCTGAGCGAGGGCGAAGACGCGAGCAACTTAGAATACCTCCTGGGCAACGGCACCGCCATCACCATCGCCTTCAAGCCCGCGCTGCTCAACCGCATCGTGAGCGGCCAGGCCATGGCCGCGGAGACAAACGGTGATCCTGCTCCCGCTGTGAGTGAAGTTCCCGTTGTGAGTGAAGTTCCCGTTGTGAGTCAAGCTCCCGCTGTGAGTCAAGCTCCCGTTGTGAGTGAAGCTCCCTCGTGGTGAAATGCCGCGCTTCTAACTTGAATCCCCTCCTGCTCCTTCCAAAGAAGGCAGCACGGAGCAATGCCCGCGTCGGCCTTCGCCGCGCAAGCATCAAAGAATGCTTCCCCTGCGCGATCATCGCGCAGGGGAAGTTTCTTTTTGGGAAAGGGGAGGGACGCTCACGGGCACGCGAAAAAGCGGTTTATTCTTGATTTTTGGGGCCGAATTTGATATTATAAAGCAAAGGGAAAAAATACCCGTTTCATAGAAGAAAGGAGTTTTTCATCATGAAGAAAAGCTTGAAAATGTTCCTGACCGCGCTGCTGGCGCTGGCGCTGATCCTGTCCGCCGTCCCGGCGGCGTTTGCCCAGCAGATTGATAACAACGAAGAAGTGTATACCGATTATCTGTCCGTCTACGCCCAGGGCAAGGGAACGACTGAAATCGTGTTCGTTTCCCTCCGCAAGTGCGCCATCAATACGGGCAAACACAAGGAATATTTTTCCTTCCGCGTGGAGAACGGCCAGATCACCTTCACCAGCGCCGACGGCGAGGAAATTTACATGGAAGAAGACGGCAAACGTGGAATTGCGGACTTCACCCTGGCCAACGGCGAAACGGTTCATATCGTCTTTACCCGCGCTGACCTGCACCGCATCAGGGAAGGGAAGGTTATCCCCACCAGACAGGCCGCCGCGCCCGACCAGGGGAAGGACTGATCCCATCGCCAAAGGCGCACGGCTTACGCATGAATGAGAAATTGAGATTTGTCGAGAAAGGGCATCCCTGGGGCCTCCGCGGCCCCAGTTCCGCAGGCTCAAAAGTCGCAAGTCCGCTTCATGCGGACATTGCTCCTTTTCGCCTGATCTCACCGCCGATGAGATTCCCGCCACAGGCGGTCATCGGCGGTTCGTCCCTGCGGCAGGGGATGATCCCCTGCACCCTCTCCTGCGGAAATTACTTGATGCGTAGAGACAACTTGGTTCCCGCTGTTGCATGAACAAGGATAGCAAAATTTTACGGCCTTGTGCTTCTGGCCCGGCCGCCTTTGGCGGCCAACCCGGATGCGAAGCATCCGGGGAAAGCCAGGGAAGAATCCCAGGGGGAAAGCGAGCTTTCCCTTGGAATTTTCCCGGCTTTCTTGGGCCAGAAGCCATCAAGCTTTCGTGAACCCCAGCGCCGCAGGCGGCGCTTGTTCGATATATCCCTACAAGCTGCTTCGCCAAGCGGGGGTCCAGGGGCGTCACGCCCCTGGCGCAGGTCTGGGCGCGCGGAGCGCCCAGCGTGTCCCCCAACAAATCCCAATTTGAAATTCATGCGTAAATCCCGGCGAAATACGATTCTTCTCTTGATTATTCGGCGGATTATGATATAGTAAACGGGAGGATAACCGCCCATTATTCTGAAAGAAGAAGGAGAATCGCTTATGAAAAACGTGAAAAGGTGTCTGTGCGCGCTGCTGGCGCTGGTGCTGCTTCTTTCCGCCGTCCCCGCCGCGTTTGCCGTCGACAACGGGGGCGGAAGCAAGTCCGGCTATATTCACGTTTACGCGCAGGGCGTAAACGCGGAGCTTGTGTTCGTTTCCACCCACAAATGCCTCGTCAGCATGGGCAAATACAAGGAATACTTTACCTTCCGCACGGAAAATAATCAGGTCATCTTCACAAACAGCTACGGCACGGATATTGTCGTGGAAGAAGAGAAGGGCGAAGGCACGGTGAAGCTGCCCCTGGACATCGAGAAATGGATCACCCTGAACTTCAGCGCCGTCACCCTGGCCCGCATCAAGAGCGGCGACGTACACCCCGGCAAGAAGGCGGAACCGCAGTAACGCTTTCATTCCCCGCGAAAAAGAATTTCCCCTGTGCATCGCTCATTGGAAGCACAGGGGAAATTTTTATGCGGCGGATTTACAGGGTCACGCCGCTTTTGAAAATGGCGATTTCCCGGTAGCCGTGCCGTTCGGCCTTGGTTTCCTTGCCGCTGGCGGTTTCCAGCACCAGCTGGAACAGCTGCCTGGCGGCGTCCTCCATGGAAACGCCCTGCAAGAGCTGCCCGGCGTTAAAGTCGATCCAGCCCGGCTTCTTCTGGGCCAGGGCCGCGTTGGTGGCCACCTTCATGGTGGGGGCGGGGCCGCCTAAGGGGGTGCCGCGCCCGGTAGTGAATAGGATCAGCTGCGCGCCGGAGGCGGTGAGGGACGTGACGGCGCAAATATCGTTGCCGGGGCCCCACACCAGATTGAGGCCGGGATGGGTGACGGGCTGGGTGTATTGCAGCACGTCCTGCACTTCCCCAAGGCCGCCCTTTTGCGTACACCCAAGAGACTTTTCCTCTAAGGTGGTGATGCCGCCCGCCTTGTTGCCGGGGGAGGGGTTCTCGTACACCGGCATGTGATTGTCCTGGTAATACTTTTTGAAGCCGTTCACCAGGTCGCAGGTTTTCTGGAACACTTCTTCATTCCTGCACCGGGCCATGAGCAGCTCTTCCGCGCCGAACATTTCCGGCACTTCGGTGAGCAGGGCCGTGCCGCCCGCCGCGCAGACGCCGTCGCTGACCGCGCCCAAAAGGGGGTTGGCGGTGATGCCGGAAAAACCGTCGCTGCCGCCGCATTTGAGGCCGATGACCAGTTTGGAAACGGGCTGTTCGGTGCGTTTGTCGTTTTTCACTTCATCCTGCAATTGCTGAATCAGCTTGAGGGCTTCCGCTTCCTCGTCCTCGTGTTCCTGGCAGACCAGGAATTTCACCCGCTTTTCGTTGACGGGGCCTAAATGCTCTTTGAAGGCGTCCAGGGTGTTGTTTTCGCAGCCTAAGGACAGCACCAGCACGCCCCCCGCGTTGGGATGGCGCACCAGGGCGCAGAGCAGCTCCCGGGTGCGGGCGTGGTCGTCGCCCAGCTGGCTGCACCCGTAGGGGTGGGGGAAGGTGTAGACCGGGGCGGGGCCGAGCTTGCTGCCCGCCTCCGCGATGCGCTGGGCGGTGTGGTTCACGCAGCCAACCAGCGGCAAAATCCAAATCTCGTTGCGCACGCCCACCTTGCCGTCTTCCCGCTGGTAGCCCATAAAGGAGCCGGCGAAGGGCGCGGCCCGGTGAATGGGCTGAGGATCGTAGGTGTAATGCTTTTCGCCGCTGAGGGCCGTTTTCAGGTTGTGAGAATGAATCCATTCCCCGGCCTTGATGTCGCTCTGGGCGGTGCCGATGGGGCAGCCGTATTTGATCACCTTTTCACCCTGGGCGATGTCCCGAAGCGCGATCTTGTGCCCGGCGGGAATGCCATCACGGGGGGTGATCAGCACGCCCACGTTGTCCAGTTCGTGGAGTTTGATGTAATCGCTCATTTTCTTCTCCGTTCTTTTTCCTTTTTTCTTGTAGCTGGAAGAAAGTGTGCAAGCAATTTTTTTGCGGTTTTCTTGGAAGGGGGAGTGGGGGAAACCATTCTTTGACCTTCAAAGAATGGTTTCCCCCACAAAATATAACCTTTTATTTCTCCCACGTCTTCCGCATGGCGCAGCGGATGCAGCCGTTCTGAATATCGGCGAGCTGGGCGGCGACCTTTTCTTCCAGGCCGGGGATGGCGGTCAAATCTTCGCCCCACAGGGCGGCGTTGGAAAGCACGGCGTGGGCGTCGGGGGCTTCCAGGCCGGAGAAGAAGGCCAGCACGTGGGCGTCGTCCTTGACGGGATAGGGCTTACCGTCCCGCAGGCCCTCGTAATCGCCCGCCTCGTTCTGCTGAATGCCGGTATAGAAGCAAATGAGGGAGGAAAGACCAAAGGCCAGACAGGCGGGGATTTCGCCGGTCTTCTTCTGGTAATCCTTCAGGGTGGGCAGCACGCGGGCCGTCCACTTGCTCACGCTGTTCAGGGCGATGGAAAGCAGCTCGTGACGGTTGAAGGGATTTTCAAAGCGCAGCATCACCGCGTCGGCGAAAGCCTTCACCTCGTCCTGGGGCAGGGGCACGTTGGGCATGATTTCGTCATTGAGGGCATGCTCTAAGAAGGGCCGCACGTCCTTGTCCGCCATGCACTCGCCCACGGTGTCCAGGCCCGCCAAATACGCGCCTAATACCATGGTGGTATGCGCGCCGTTGAGCATGCGCACCTTGCGCAGCTTGTAGGGCTTCACGTTGTCGGTGAAGATCACGGGGTTCACTTTGTCCAGGGGGATTTCCTTTTTCACCTGCTCGGGGCCTTCGATGACCCACAGGCCGAAGGGTTCGGCGGTGTCCAGCTGCTGGTCTTCATAGCCTAATTCGTCGAACACGCCGGGCACTTCCTTGCGGGGGAAGCCGGTCACGATGCGGTCAACCAGCGTGGAGCAGAAAATGTTGTCCTTTTCCAGCCATTCGATGAATTTATCGCCCAAATCCCACTGCTTGGCGGTTTTCAGCACGGCGTCCTTTAAATGGCAGCCGTTATCGTCGATCAGCTCGCAGGGCAGGATGATGAAGCCGGGCTTGCCCAGCAGGAAGCGCTCGTGGAGGAAGCGGGTCAGCTTGCCGGGGTAGGAGGGCTGGGGCTTGTCGTCGTAATTGTCGGTGCCGGTGTAGACGATGCCCGCCTCGGTGGTGTTGCTGACGATGAAGCGCAGGGTGTCGAGCTTGGCTAAATCTAAATAAGCCTGGAAATCGGCGTAGGGTTCCACGGTGGTCAGCACCGTGCCCACGACCTTCACCTTTTTCACGTCGCCGCTTTCTTCCCGGCCCCGGAGCATCACGGTATACAGGCAGTCCTGATCCCGGAGCATTTTGCACATGCCTTTTTCCAGGGGCTGCACGATGGCCACGCCATAATCGCCGCCGCACTGGGTGTTCAGGTTGTCCAGCATTTCATCCACGAAGGCGCGCAGGAAACCGCCCTCGCCGAACTGCATCACCCGGATGTTCCGGGGCCGCTTCACCTGGGGAACCAAAGCCTGATTCAACTTTTCCATTTTTCATCCACTCCGCTTTCTGTAATTTTTTTTTCTCGAAACTGTTCGTTTTTCGGGCGGATGATATCCGCCCCTACACGGGAAACGATCAGATGCCAAAGTATTCCTTGGCGTTGTTGTAGCTGATGTCCCGCACCATGCCCTTGAGGAATTCGATATCGTTGGGGTATTCGCCGTTTTCCACCCACTGGCCGATGAGGTTGCACAGGATGCGGCGGAAATATTCGTGGCGGGGATAGCTGATAAAGGAACGGCTGTCGGTGAGCATGCCCACGAAGGCGCCCAGCACGCCGAGGGCGGCCAGGGTCTTCATCTGCTCCTGCATGCCTTCCTTCTGATCCAGGAACCACCAGGCGGAACCCATCTGAATCTTGCCCTTCACGCCGCTTTGCTGGAAATTGCCAAGCATGGTGCCCACGGTGTGGTTGGCGGCCTGGTTCAGGCAGTACAGGATGGTTTTGGGCAGCTGGCCCTGGGAATCCTGCAAATCCATGAGCCGGGAGAGGTTGTGGCCGATGGGATTGTCGATGATGGAATCGAAGCCCACGTCCGGCCCGTAGCGGCGGAACATGGCGGTGTTGTTGTTGCGCATGGCCCCGATGTGGTACTGCTGCACCCAGCCCCGCTGGGCGTACATGCCGCCGAGGCCCGCCAGCAGCACCGTGCGGTAGCTGTCGATGTGCTTCTGCTTCATTTCCTCCCCGGCCATGGCGGCGTGGAAGGCCTTGTCCGCCTGCTTGAAGGAGGGTTCGCCCCAGGGCACGGTGTCCAGGGCGTGGTCGGAAATGCGGGAACCGCAGACGTGGAAATATTCTACCCGGCGCTCTAAGGCGGTGAGTACGTCGGCGGTGGAATTGATTTCCATGCCCGCCACCCGGGAAAGCTGGCGGATGTAATCGGCAAAGCCCGGTCGGTCGATGTTGATGGCTTTGTCGGGACGGAAAGCGGGGTACACCTTGGCTTTCAGCCCGTCTCCGGCGGCGATGGTCTGGTGGAAGGAAAGGTCGTCCACCGGGTCGTCGGTGGTGCAGAGGTAATCGACGTTGAATTTGTCGATCAGGGCCTGGGCGCGGAAATCGTCGCACTGGAGCATTTCGCTGGCCTGATCGTAAATCTGCCCGGCGGTGTCCTTGTTGAGGGGCGTAGTGATGCCGAACACCCGCTGCAATTCCAAATGCGTCCAATGATAGAGCGGATTGCCGATGGCGTGGGAAACGGCGTCGGCAAAGGCGGCGAATTTTTCCTTGGGGTCGCCGTCGCCCCGGATCAGGCGCTCGTCCACGCCCCAGCTGAGCATGGCGCGCCATTTGTAGTGATCCCCGCCTAACATCAGGTGGGTGATGTTGTCAAATTTGATGTTCTGGGCGATTTCCCGGGGGGAAAGGTGGCAGTGATAGTCGATAATCGGCATATCCTTGGCGGCTTCGTGATAAAGGACCTGCGCGGTCTTGGTGCCGAGGAGAAAATTCTCATCCATGAAGGGCTGCATGGGGGCATCGACCTCCTTTTTTCTTCCATTATACGGCCCCAAAATGGGAAAGTCAAGAGCGCGCGGGAATTGACAGAAAAAGGCGGAGAGCATATAATGAATCCGTTTGCGGCGCGCGGGGAAGATTTGCGCCGCGAGAAAGAAGCGGACGAATGAAGAGCGATCCTTTCAGGGAGTGGGTGCGGGGGTGCAAAAACGGCATCCCCATCGGCCTGGGTTATTTGGCGGTCTCCTTTTCTTTTGGCATTTTGGCCCTGCGTTCCGGACTGACGGTGGGCCAGTCGGTGCTGATTTCGGCGCTGAACCTGACCAGCGCGGGACAGTTCGCGTCCCTCTCGGTGATCGCGGCCTCTGGAAGCTATATTGAACTGGCCCTGTCCCAATTGATCATTAACCTTCGCTATTGCCTGATGAGCGCCAGCCTGAGCCAGAAGGTGGATCGGGCAGCCCCATTTTTTCATCGTTTTTTCATGGCGTTCGGCGTGACGGATGAGATTTTCGCCCTGTCCGTGTCCACCCATGGGGCGCTGTCGCCCTATTACACCTACGGGCAGATGTCCGTCGCCATTCCCGGCTGGACCCTGGGCACATTGCTTGGGGCCGTGGCGGGGAACGTGCTGCCGCCCAGGGTTTTGAGCGCCTTAGGTGTGGCACTGTATGCCATGTTCTGCGCCATCATCATTCCTCCCGCCCGGAAAAATAAGGTGTTGGCCGTCATCATCCTGTGCGCCATGGGGGCCAGCGTGGCGTTCACCTTCGCGCCGGTGCTGCGGGATATTTCCTCTGGCACCCGGGTCATCATCCTCACCGTGGCGATTGCCGCTTTGGCGGCGTGGCTGCGGCCCGTAAAGGAGGAGGACGCGCCGTGAGCGGAAACGTATATGTGTATATCCTGGTGATGGCGCTGGTGACGTACCTCATTCGCATGCTGCCCCTGACCCTGATCCGACAAAAGATCAAAAGCACCTTCATCAAATCTTTCCTTTATTATGTGCCCTATGTGACCTTAGCGGTGATGACCTTTCCCGCCATCCTGTCCGCCACGTCGTCTCCCTGGTCGGGCCTGGCGGGCTTCCTGACCGCGGCGGTGCTGAGCTACAAGGGCAAAGGGCTGATTTTCGTTTCCCTGTGCGCCTGCGGGGCGGTTTTCCTGTTGGAGCTTGTCTTGGTGTGAAAAAGAGAATAGAGTTGAGAGTTTAGAGTTGAGAGTTGAGATAGAAATGGTTGATGCAATCCATTCACAGGATTTGCAGTGCAAAAGCGAAAACCAAAATAAATCTCAACTCTCAACTCTCCGCTCTCAACTCTCCCCAAATAAATGGCGTGGAAGCCTGCTAATCCCGCAGAACATCCACGCCGTTTTTTCAGTTATAGGGATCGTACAGGGGCTGGGGGTACCAGGGCCGGCTGGGGGGACAGGGGGTTGGCGCGTCCGGGCGGCCCATGACGCAGGGGACCAGGATATAGCCCTCGATCACCACGTCCAGGGGCACGTCGCAGCGGCAGCCGCAGGGGGTGGCCCGGCCCGCCATGCGCACGGCGGCCTGCACGAAGGGCTGGCCCCGCCAGCAATTGTCCGGGGGACAGTTGACGCGCAGGGGCAGGTTTTCTTCGATTTCGTCGGTGAGGCAGTAGGTGCAGCCCCGGGCGTCCCGCACCTGGAACTGCACGGGAATGGATACCCGCAGCAGCAGGCCCCGGGGGTCGCGGCAGGGGGCTTCCTCCCAGCGCGGCGGGCCGCAGAGGCAGGCGTCGGTCACGGTAAAGGGGGCCTCTGCCTGCTCCGGCAGGCCCTCCAAACACAGGGAATGGCAGACCCGGCGGCGCAGGGTGCCCGCCGCGAAAACGCGCTGCATCAGATAGCCGCCCCAAGGGGGCGGGGCAGGCGGCGGCACGCGGCCCCAGGGTTCCTCCTCACGGGGAGGCGGGGGTCGGCGGCAGCCGCAGGGGGAGGGGCGCAGAGGATTTTTCATGAATGGAACCTCCCTTCATTGGGGTTCGTTCCATTCTATTCTTCCAATCCGTTATCGGTGCATGCCAGCACCCGGCCGTAAGCGTCGTAGAAAATGGCCCGGTCCAGGTTCTTTTTATTCCAGAGCTTTTTGACGTTCAGATAAATATCCGCGCCGCTGTCCGTGGATTTGGTGCCGATCACGAGCTTCCCGCCCGCCGCCACAGTGGCGTCCGGCAGGGACAAAAGCTCGTTGCCCTTGGTGGAATAAACCATGCAGCCGGAAAGGTCCAGCGCGGCGCTCCCCTGATTGTATACAGTCAGGGTATCGTTTTCCACGTCGATGGACAGGGAAATGCCGTCCGCCCGCAGGGGAACATTGTCCCATTTCACGTCGGTCACCGCCGGTTTTTGCCCTTTTTTCAGGGTGATTTCCAGGGCGTCGCTGAAATCCTGGGAAATGTAGGAAACGCAGCCCACGTTATCTAAGCGTTTCAGGGTGGAGGACGCGGGGGTGTCCGGCTCCTCCCGGGAATCGGTGAGGATCACCGCCACGTCGGGCTGCACGATTTTCAGCATCTTTTTGCCGGTGGCCTTGTTGTCTCCATGGTGGCCCACTTTGAGCACGTCGCAGGAGGAAAAAGCGCCGGATTGCAGCAGCTCGTATTCCTCGTCCTCCTTCATGTCGCCGGTGAACAGGATGCTGCCCTGGCCGCAGGAAAAGCGCATCACCAGGGAATTGTTGTTTTCGTTTTGCGTGTCCACGGAAAGCGGCCCCAGCACGGAAAACGCCCCGTCGCTGCCCACGGAAATCCTGTTTCCGGCCTCCAGCCAGGAAACATTTTCTTTACGCACAGCCGCCGCCCGCACGGCGGGATGCAGGTTTTCATTGACGCCGTAATAAATCCGGGGCGCGTACCAGGCGTCCACCGCCATATCGCTTCGGGCCAGCGCCAGCAGCCCGCCTTCGTGATCCTCGTGACAGTGGGTCAAAAATACGCCGTTCAAACGGTTCACGCCGTATTGGCGCAGCATGGTTTCCAATGCGGGCCAGTTCTGCTCGTACCCGGTATCAATGAGATACGCTTCGTTCTGGTACAGCAGCAGCATACAGTCCGCCTTGCCGATGTTCAGGCATACCAGCCGCACGCCTTCCGTTCCGCCCGTTTCCGATACGGCGCAGGAGGAAAGCATGCCCGTCATCAGCGCAAGCGCCAGGAGCAGGGCGCACTTTTTCATGGTCGTCACCTCCTTGTTACCCTTTCAGTATAACATGGGAAAGCTGAAAGAAAAGTAAAGAAATCGTAAATAATCCAGCCTGATAAATGGTTTGCAGCTTTATTCCGCCCAATCCAGTCCCGGGATGATGGACAGGAAGGTCACGTCGGCTTTGCCCACATAGCCGAAGGTGCCGTCTATGTCCATAAGGAACCCAATTATTCCCCGCGGTACGTCCACATACAGCCAGTCGCCGTTTTCGATGATCACGTGCATCTTCGTTCCGGCAGGGAGCGTCTGAACGGTTCCGTCAAAGAGGCCCGTACCTTTTTTCAGCGGGATATCCTTTTGCGCTTCCACTGCGGGCAGGGCATTCAACTGAGCATGCCTGGGTTGGCCGGTATACACATAGGTTTCCGTCACAAAGCCCTCCAAAAAACCA
>CAJOJQ010000036.1 GCA_905234985.1 uncultured Christensenellaceae bacterium | reverse complement strand
GCCCTATCCTCCGTCCCAGCTGGGAGAGTATACCACATTCTTGTCCTGTACTTCCCCTTTCCAAATCAAAATTGTCCTTGACAAAGGGAGCACTTTAAAACCTGACGCTTCTTCAATCGAACAATATGACCTCCAACCTCCTACCTCCTACTTTCTACCTCAGTTTTGCTGTATCGGCATCCGCAGTAATCCTGCCGGTACAGATCATACTCCTTGGACAATTGCAGGGAGCGCAGATAGCCGTTTTTCTTTTTGAAATCGGCCATCAGGTATTTGACCCCTGCCTCCCGTCCGGCGGCCTCCCCGATGCGGTTCACGTTGTCCGCGTTCTTGTGGGGGCTGACGGACAGGGTGGTGGTGAAGTATTCAAAGCCGTGGGCCTTGGCCTGCCGGGCGGTTTCCTTGAGCCGCAGGGCGAAGCAGGCAAGGCACCGGTCGCCCCCCTCCGGGCAGTCCGCCATACTCTCCGCGAAGGCGGCAAAAGCGGCGTGGTCGTAATCGCAGGGCAGCAGCGCCACGTTCCCCGGCAGCAGGGATAAAAGCCGCTCCTGCTCGGACAGCCGATGGCGGTATTCCTCCTCCGGCTCGATGTTGGGATTGTAGTACAGCACTGTCACCTGAAAATGCTCCACGAGCCTTTCCAGCACCGCACTGGAGCAGGGTCCGCAGCAGCTGTGCAGCAGCAGGGTGGGCCGCCGACCCGCCAGGCGCTCGATTTCTTCTTCCATTTCAATTTGGTAATTGCGCTTCATAATGCCTCCACACGAAAGGGGGTTGCTTCTTTGCAAGAAACCGTGATCCGGGACTGGGAAGGTTTACAGTCCGCCATTTTTCAGGACGTATGGGACCCCACCATCCTGCGCTACCGCAACAACTGCGTATACCGGGGCATGTCCGACCTGCGCTGGGGCCTGCTGCCCAGCCTGAATCGGGCCTGCGGCCACGACCTGACGCTGGAAAAGCCCATGCTCCGCTCCTTTAAAAAGTACGGCTACGCCGACCTGCGCACCGTTTTCTCCTTCTGGCAGCTGCTCGCCATGGCCCAGCAATTCGGCCTGCCCACCCGCCTGCTGGACTGGACGTATTCGCCTCTGGTGGCGGCCCATTTCGCCACGGAGGATCAGAACGCCTATGACCGGGACGGTGTGATCTGGTGCGTGAACGTGGATCAGATGAACCTGCTGCTGCCGGATCGGCTCAAAGAGATGCAGCAGGCGGAGCGGTGCAACATTTTCAGCATGGAAATGATGGACCGGGTCGGTGATGGATTCGACGCGCTGCAGGCGGTTTCCTCCAATCCCTTCGGCCTGTTTTTTGAACCGGCCAGCGCCGTGAACCGCATCGCCAATCAGTACGCCCTGTTTTCCCTGTGCAGCGACCCCACCGTTACCCTGGATACCCTGCCCGGCGCGGCTGCCTGCTTCCGCCGCATCGTGATCCCCGCCAAGGTGAAGCTGGAAATTCGGGACAAGCTGGACTACATCAACATTTCCGAGCGCATGATCTATCCCGGCCTGGACGGCATCTGCAAATGGATCACCCGGCGCTACGCCGCCCTGGGACCCCTCTACAACAGCAAAATGAACGATTAAGGAGCGCTTATGAGCAGAACGTGCGTGGTGGAGCTGACCAATCTGTGCCTGATCTATCAGGGCGAAAAAATCCTGGTGGAGGAAAAGACCTGGCGGGGTCAAACGGGCGTCGTTTTCCCCGGCGGCCACGTGGAAAAGGGCGAATCCCTGTGCGCCTCCGTGATTCGGGAAATGAAGGAGGAAACGGGCCTGACCATCGAAAACCCCATTCCCTGCGGCTTCAAGGACTGGATCAACGACGACGGCTCCCGCTATCTGGTGCTGCTGTACAAAACCGACCGGTTCAGCGGGGAACTGCGTTCCTCGGAGGAAGGCAGGGTGTTCTGGACCTCGCGGGAAGAGTTTGCCCGCCTGCCCGTCATGTGGAATATGCGCGAAATCCTGCAAATTCTGGATTCAGATGATTACAGCGAATTTTTCTGGCCCGAAGGGGAGGACGAAGGCGTCCTGCTGGGGTAAAGAACACATTATTAAATCAGGTAGGAAGTAGGAGGTAGGAGGCAGGAAGTTTTATATAGTCTACAAAACGAACCGGCACCTTGTTTGCGTTTTTGTAAACACAAAATAAACCTCTTACCTCCTACTTCCTACCTCCTACCTCAATGACTTAAAGCGTCCTTTGCTGAACAAGCACAATTATAATGCCATTTACCAAGGAGGAATGCACCATGTCCCGCCCCGACAACCGGAAACCCAACGAACTGCGCCCCTGTGAAATCACCGTGGGCTTTGTGGGCACCGCCGACGGAAGCTGCCTCATCCGCTGCGGCGGCACGCGGGTGATCTGCACCGCGTCCATCGAGGAAAGCGTGCCCCCCTTCCTGAGAGGCAAAAACGTGGGCTGGCTCACGGCGGAATACAGCATGCTGCCCGCCTCCACGGGCCGCCGCAAGGCCCGGGACGGGGTGAAGAAGGATGGCCGGGGTGTGGAAATCAGCCGCCTTATTGGCCGTGCCCTGCGTCAGGCGGTGGATCGCCGTTTCTTAGGCGAGCGTACCATCACCATCGACTGCGATGTGCTGGAGGCCGACGGCGGCACCCGCACCGCCTCCATCACTGGGGGCTTCGTGGCGCTGGTGTGCGCGGTGGATAAGCTGCTGAAGCAGGGCAAGATCAAGGAAAGCCCCATCGTGCATCAAATCGCCGCCGTCAGCGCGGGCATCGTGGACGACGTGCCCTGCCTGGATCTGTGCTACTTAGAGGACAGCGCCGCCCAGACGGACATGAACTTCGTCATGGACGAAACCGGGGCTTTTGTGGAATTGCAGGGTACCGGGGAGGGCCGGGCCTTTTCCCGGGGCGAGCTGAACGGAATCCTGGCCCTGGGCGAAAAGGGCATCGACGAGCTGCACGAAAAGCAGCGGGAAGCCTTGGGCGATTTAAGCCGCCACATCGCGCCCAAGCGCACGGTGGTGATCGCCAGCAACAACGCCCACAAGATTCAGGAAATATCCCATATGCTGGAAGACCGGCTCAACGTGATCTCCATGGCCCAGGCGGGCTTTACGGAGGAAATCGACGAAAACGGCGAAACCTTTGAAGAAAACGCCGCCATCAAAGCACGGGCCGTCGCCAAGGCCACCGGCTACTGCGCCCTGGGCGATGACAGCGGCCTGTCCGTGGACGCCTTAGACGGCGCGCCCGGCGTCCATTCCGCCCGCTACTGCGGCCACCACGGGGACGACAAAGCCAACAACGATTTGCTGATCGCCAACATGGCGGACATCCCCGCCGAGGACCGCACGGCGGAATTCGTGTGCGCTATGGCGCTCTCCCTGCCCAACGGTGAAGTGACCACCGTGCGCGGGGCCTGTCCCGGCGTGATCACCTTCACCCCCCGGGGTACCGGCGGCTTCGGCTATGACCCCTATTTTGAGTATTTGAGCGGCGAAACATTCGCGGAAATGGCCCAGGAGGAAAAGAACCGGATCAGCCACCGGGCCAACGCCATGCGGCTGATGCTGCCCTATTTGGAGGCTCTCTGATGCGCGTCGTTGTTTTGAGCGATTCCCACGGAGCAGTAGGCCGCCTGAGTACCATCCTGACCGTGGCGGAGCAGGGCGGCCCCATCGACGCCATCATCCATTTGGGCGACGGGTACTGGGATTTGCGGGATTTGAAAACCGAGCTGCCTCCGGTGTACCAGGTGGCGGGCAACTGCGACCACTTTCGCAGCGATACCTTGGGCTTCGCCACCCTGTCCGGCGCCAAAATCCTGCTGACCCACGGCCATTATCAGCACGTGCGGGAGGGCGCCGACGATCTGCTGGAACTGGCCATGGACAATAAATGCCACGCCGCCCTCTACGGCCACACCCACTATCAGAAAATGGAATGGCGAAACGGCATCCTGATCCTGAATCCCGGCGCGGTGAACGACGGCAAATATGCCGTGCTGCACATCAACCGCTTGGGGGCTATCGACCCGGAACTGTGCCATTTGTGAAAAGAAAAAGGAGGCGATGCTTGACACACAGCCTCCCCTGCTGTAAAATAGAGTTGCGACAGAAGTTGCCCCGTTGGTCGGTAAAACCCACCAAAGAAAGCTCCTGAGTAGCTGGCACTACCCAGGAGCTTCGTCATTGATTAATGTTTCATTCCGAAGTAGATCGTTAATGCGAGACTGGCAACGGCAAGCAGCAACGCGAATAGTTCCACGTTTGTCATGCGCATCACCCCCGTCTTTTGTATTCCAACGGGCGGCTTCCGGGCGTTTGCCCTGCTATATTACAGCGATTCAGATTGTAACACAAAAGAAAGAATCACTCAACAGGAGGATTTCATGCGCGCGCCGTTTCAAATCTTAGCCCTCCCTTATCGCAAAAAAGGGGAAGCATGGGAATTTTGCGTATTTCACCGAACCGAGCCGGACGAATGGCAGTTTGCTTCCGGCGGCGGAGAAGATGACGAAACCCCGGAGCAGGCCGCCCTGCGGGAGATTTGGGAAGAAACGGGCTTCCGTGCGGAACACCTGACGCGCCTTTCCTCCGTGTCGTCCGTTCCAGCCAACGTGTTCCGGGAGGACGCCCGCGCCCATTGGCCCAAGGACACCTACGTGGTGCCGGAATACCACTTTGCCTATGAATGCGAACAGGAAATCACGCTCTCCCACGAGCACCGGGAATGCGTGTGGCTCACATACCTGGATGCCCAGCGACGCCTCAAATGGGATTCCAACAAAACGACGCTGTTTGAACTGTGGTGCATCCTGAATGAACGGCTGGAAAAGACGCTGGTGGATTGACACCGCGAGATTTGGAAAATGGAAAAAGAAACAGAAAGGCGCTTTGTGCAATGCTTTATCCGCCGGGAAAAGAGGGAACGGCTGCTGTTTGAGCTGGCCGGAAAAAAACGGCGGGAGGGCATCGGACGCTTCTGCCACGGCGCGGAAGACCTGCTGATGAAAGAAAAAATCATCGCCTGTGGGCCGCTGAGCATTGGGCAAATACGCGTATGGGCGGAACAATATGCTCCCAAAGAAACCTGCTATCTCTGCGCGTACAATGAAAGCTTGGACGGCAAGCGCGTGCCCGCTCCGGCGGCATTGGAAAAAGCCCTGGGCAACGGCATGGCCGCCATGCTGATTTTTGAGCGTCTCGCCATCGTGGAAACCGAGCAGGAAAGCGGAACGCCGGACCGGTATGTTCTGCTTGAACAATGAGATATTACCGCTAAACCGATTAAGGAAAGGATTGACAAAGAATGACCCTGAATCAGCACATCAAGCTCTCCCCCAAGGTGGAAGCGGCCCTCAGGGAAGGCCGTCCCGTGATCGCCCTGGAAAGCACCATCATTTCCCACGGTATGCCCTATCCCCAGAACGTGGAAACGGCCCTGCGCTGCGAAGCCGCCGCCCGGGAATGCGGGGCGGAACCCGCCACCATCGCCGTCATCGGCGGCAAGCTGTGCGCCGGACTGACGGAAGAAGAAATCGACTACTTAGGCCGGGAAGGCACGAAGGTGACCAAGGCCAGCCGACGCGACCTGCCCATCCTGGTGGCGAAGAAGGCCGACGGGGCCACCACCGTGGCGGCTACCATGATCATCGCCGCCTTAGCGGGCATCAAAATCTTCGCCACCGGCGGCATTGGCGGCGTACACCGGGGCGCGGAAACCACCATGGATATTTCCGCCGACCTGGAAGAACTGGCCCACACCCCCGTGGCGGTCATATGCGCCGGGGCCAAGTCCATTCTCGATTTGGGCCTCACCCTGGAATACCTGGAAACCAAGGGCGTGCCGGTGCTGGGCTATCAGACCAAAGAACTGCCCGCCTTCTACACCCCCCACAGCGGTTTTTCCGTGGATTACCGGGCCGATTCCCCCGCCGAAATCGCTTCCTTCATCCGCGCCCAGCGGGAAATGGACTATCCCGGCGGCATGCTGATCACCAACCCCATTCCGGATGAATACGCCATGCCCGCCGACATTATCAACGCCGCCATCGATCAGGCGCTGAAAGAAGCGGACGAACAGCACGTAAAGGGCAAGGCCATCACCCCCTTCCTGCTGGCAAGGGTGTGCGAGCTGACCGGAGGCGACTCCCTGGCCTCCAATATTCAACTGGTGCTGAACAACGTGCGGCTCGCTTCCAGAATCGCCGTGGAGCTGGCCCGTGCTTAAGCCGAAAAAACAGCAAAAAACCGCGCGTTTTTCTTGCTCCTTTTCCAAATTCGTGGTATAATTTATCCAAGAAAAAACCTGCGAAAGGAAGGATATACACATGTTCAAGAAGCTGATCAAGGAATTCAAGGAATTTGCCCTCAAGGGCAATGTGATCGACCTGGCCGTCGGCGTCATCATCGGCGCGGCGTTCGGCAAGGTGGTCACCGCTGTGATTGATATCTTCCTCCAGCCCCTGCTGGATGCCCTGCCCAAGCTGGAAACTGGCGGCACGGGCTTTGCGGGAAGTCTGTTAAGTTTCTTGGGCGTACTGGTGGAATTCATTCTCACCGCCCTGGTACTGTTCGCCATCATCAAGGCCGTGAACGCCGCCAAGAAGATCACCAAGAAGCCCGAAGCGCCCGCCGCCCCCACCACCCGGGAATGCCCCTTCTGCTGCTCCACGGTGAGCATCAAGGCCACCCGCTGCCCCCACTGCACCAGCGTGCTGCCTGAGTACAAGCCATGATCTACCGTCATTTCTTCTGGGATTTTGACGGAACGCTGTACAATACCTATGGCCGCATCACCCGCGCCTGTGTTGCCGCCCTGTGGGACGTAGGCGTCACGGCGTCTTACGACGCGGTGTACCCCGTGGTGAAGCGTTCTTTGGACACTTGCTACCGCACCTTCGCCGCGCCCTTGGGCGTTGAGAAGGACGTGTTTGTGGACGCTTACCACACGCACAACGAAACGGAAGGCCCCGAATCCATCCGCCCCTATCCCGGCGTCAGGGAAACCCTGCAGGCCGTCATCGACGGCGGCGGGTATAATTACCTGTACACCCACCGGGGGGCAAGCGCGGCCAAATGGCTGCAATACGACGGGCTGGAGGGCCTGTTCATCGACGGTGTAAACAGCAGGGACGGCTTTCCCCCCAAGCCCGCGCCGGACGCCCTGAACTACCTGATCCAAAAGCACGGCCTGGATCGCGCCCAGTGCGTGATGCTTGGCGACCGGGATATCGACCTGGACGCGGGGAAAAACGCGGGCATCGCCTGCGCGCTGTTTGACCCCGAGGGCTACTATCCCGATTACGATACTCCCTGGCGGTTCAGCGATATGGCCGCCCTGCGCAAGACGCTGACGGGCTGAAAAGAATCATTCTCGCATCCTCTTGGCCGGACATTTTCGTCCGGCCTTTTCCTATGCCAAATGATACATGTTTTTTCCTAACAATTATATTGTAGAAACCCTTTCTTTTTCCCTGATTTTGTGGTATAATAAGTGGTGGGAAACATTGTTTCCCATCCCGCACAGCTTCCGGCGGAAGCGCGCGGGAAATAAAGCGCGACAGGCATACCCACGAAAGTGTTGGGAGGATATTATGGCAGACGAAACAGTTATGAATTCCCAGGAATTGCAGGGTTCTACCCATTATGACGAAACGCAGATCCAGGTGCTGGAGGGGCTGGAGGCGGTGCGCAAGCGCCCCGGCATGTATATTGGCTCCACCGACGCGAGGGGTCTGCATCACTGCGTATATGAAATCGTGGACAACGCCATCGACGAATCGCTGGCGGGCTTTTGCACGGAAATCATCGTGACCATCCATAAGGACAGCTCCGTGTCCGTCAAGGACAACGGGCGCGGCTTCCCCGTGGGCATCCATCCCAAGATGGGCCGTCCCGCCGTGGAAGTGTGCTTAACAGTCCTGCACGCGGGCGGCAAGTTCGGGGGCGAGGGCTACAAGGTGTCCGGCGGCCTGCACGGCGTGGGCGCGAGCGTGGTCAACGCCCTTTCCCGCCACCTGCGGGTGGAGGTGCGCCAGGACGGCAAAATCTACGAGCAGGAATACAACGTGGGCAAGATCGAATACGACCTGCGCGTGATCGGCGAAACCCAGGAAACGGGCACCACCGTGCGCTTCTGGCCGGATATTCGCTCCGCCGAGAACCCGGAGGGCGTGTTTGACCCCGGCATTGATTTTTCCTTTGACGTATTAAAAGCCCGCATCCGGGAAATGGCGTTCCTGAACAAGGGTGTGAAAATCGTCCTGCGGGACGAGCGGCCCGAAGAACCTCTGGAACGCACCTTCCACTACGAGGGCGGCATCCGGGAATTCGTAAAATACCTGAACAAGAACAAGGAAGTGCTGTTCCCCGAACCCATTTACGTGGAAGGGCTGAAAAACGGCGTATCCGTCGAGGTCGCCATGCAGTACAACGACAGCTACAATGAAAACATTTACGCCTTCGCCAACAACATCCACACCCCCGAGGGCGGCACCCACCTGATGGGCTTCCAGAGCGCCCTGACCCGCGCCATCAACGATTACGGGCGGCGCTACAAAATCTTAAAGGACGCCGACGCCAACTTGAAGGGCGAGGACACGCGGGAATCTCTGGCCGCCGTCATTTCCGTGAAGATGCACGAGCCTCAGTTCGAGGGCCAGACCAAATCCAAATTAGGCAACAGTGAGGTGCGGCCCATCGTGGACTCCCTGGTGTCCGAAGGGCTGAACACCTTCCTGGAAGAGCATCCGGGCGAGGCCAAAATCATCTTAGAGCGCTGCTTAGGCGCGGCCCGGGCGCGGGAAGCGGCCCGCAAAGCAAGGGATTTGACCCGGCGCAAGACGGTATTGGAAAGCGCCTCCCTCCCCGGCAAGCTGGCGGACTGCACGGAGCGGGACCCTGCCAAGTGCGAAATCTTCATCGTGGAGGGCGACAGCGCCGGGGGCAGCGCCAAAACGGGGCGCGACCGACACTATCAGGCCATCCTGCCCCTTCGCGGCAAAATCCTGAACGTGGAAAAGGCGCGGCTGGACAAAATCCTCATCAATGCCGAAATCAAGAACATGATCACCGCCTTCGGCTGCGGCGTGGGCAACGAGTTCAACATGGAAAAGCTGCGGTATCACCGCATCGTGTGCATGACCGACGCCGACGTGGACGGGGCGCACATCCGCATCCTGATGCTCACCTTCTTCTACCGCTACATGCGGCCCCTCATCGAAAACGGCTTCGTGTACATCGCCATGCCGCCGCTGTACAAGGTGACGAAGAACAAGCAGGAGCATTACGTATACGACGACAAGGAGCTGCAGCAGCTTCTGGATCAGCTGGGCCGGGACAACAAGGCCGAAATTCAGCGCTACAAGGGCCTGGGTGAAATGAGCAGCGAACAGCTGTGGACCACCACCATGAACCCCGAGACCCGCACCATGATGAAGGTGACCATGGAGGACGCCATGGCCGCCGACGAGATCATTTCCCTGCTCATGGGCGACAAGGTGGAGCCCCGGCGGGAATTCATTGAGCAGAACAGCGAATTGGCCGTGCTTGATTTTTAAGGGGCAAAGAAACCATTCTTTGGCGACCAAAGAATGGTTTCCCCAGGCCCCTTCCAAGAAAGCCATATAGGGGGTGCCTAAGAGAATGAAAAGAGTTCTTTGTATAATCGTTTGTCTGTGCCTGCTTGTCCCCTGCGCCTTCGCGGAGGAGACGCCCCGCGTCATCGGGGAAAGTGACGCCGATTACGCCTGGCTGTATGAAAACAGCCTGACCGTGGCGGAGCGCTTCCAGTGGGGCCTGGACTGCACCTGGCATTCCTTCCTGCTGTCCGCCGCCAACGTGCCGGAGCAGGAAATGCTGGATGCCTTAGCTCCCCTGCGCTTGCAGGATTACACCCAGCCCACGGCCGTGACCTTCGTGCGCGCCGATCAGCTGCTGCCCGATAAAATGATCGAGGCTTGGCAGGCGGCGCTCAAGGCGGAGGAAGAAGCCAAAGCCATTCGGGCGGCGCTTCGTTCGGCGGAGCTGGTCAACGAGCTGGCCATCGTCAAATTAGCCAACGCGGAAGAGGCCGTTTTAAAAACGACGGAGGAAGCCGTGAAAGCGGCGGAGGAAGCCTTTAAGGCGGCGGAAGCAGCCGCCCAGGCAGCCGAGGGGGAAGCCGTTCAGCCCGCGAAGGAAATCGCCCAGGCGGCGGAGGACGCTTTCAAAGCGGCGGAAGCAGCCGCCCAAGCGGTCCGAGAGCTGGAAAAGGGCGAAGCCTTCCTGGCGGCCAAGGAAGCCGCCAAAGCGGCGGAAAAAACCAGTAAAGCGGTAAAGGACGCCAAAAAAGCGGCGGAGGAAGCTGCCAAAGCCGCCGCGGAAGAAGCCGAGGAAACGGCGGAAACGGGGAACGCCGCTGAAAACGCCGAGAACGCCGAGAAAAAGGAAAAGACCCCGGCGGAATTGGCGGCGGAGGAAGCCGCCGCAAGAATCGAGGCGGCGGTCGCCGCGGCGGACAAAGCCTCCAAAGCGGCGGAAGAAGCCTTTAAGGCGGAAGCCAACGCCATCCAGGCGGCGCAGACACTGGCCGATCTCCAGGCGGGCAAGCTCACGCCGGATACCGACGACGACGCCGACCTGGAATTCAGCGACGATTCGGAATTTGAAGACGATTCCAGTCTGAACCCCAGCGACAGCGCCGAGACCGGCGGCGACGCGGACTATTGGGATTTGGATTGGGACGACGGTCTGGACGGCGTGGAGAGCGCCGGAACGGACGGCGATTGGGATCTGACCTTGGACTGGGACGATTGGGACTTGGACAATGGCGAGGGCAGCGCCAGCGCTCCCCAGCCGGAAAAGAAGAAAATCTGGTTCGTTGAAGAAGACCCTGAACGCGATCTCTACCACTGCGCGCCCAAGGTTCTGAATTTCAACGAAGAGGATAAAATGTTCAGCGGCATTTCCGACGCCATCCAGGTGACGGGCTTTTATCTCCGTGAAGAAGCGCTGGACGGCCCTTATTACGCCGTGACGTATTACGGCGGCCTGTACGCCCTGCTGATCACCTATTATCCCGCAGGGGACGGCTTTGTCAGCGTGAACGCCCAGGTGATCTATTCCCGTTCGGCGGACGAGCTGGCCGCGCCCATGCTTAAATGAACCACGCCTGAAAGGAAGTACCCTCCATGAGCGATATTCAGGACAGACTGATCCCCACCGATTTAGAGCACGAAATGCGGCAGAGCTTTATCAGCTATGCCATGAGCGTGATCGTGGACCGCGCCCTGCCGGACGTGCGGGACGGCTTAAAGCCCGTACACCGGCGCATTTTGTACGATATGAACGAGCTGGGCATGACCCCGGATAAGCCCTACCGCAAGAGCGCCCGTCTGGTGGGCGACGTGCTGGGCAAATTCCATCCCCACGGGGACAGCAGCGTGTACGACGCCATGGTGCGTTTAGCCCAGGATTTCAACCTGCGCTACATGCTGGTGGACGGCCAGGGCAATTTCGGTTCCGTGGACGGCGACGGCGCCGCCGCCATGCGTTATACCGAAGCGCGCATGAGCAAAATCTGCACCTACATGCTCCAGGACATCGACAAGGACACGGTGGATTTTTACCCCAACTTTGACGAGACCCTCATGCAGCCCGCCGTGCTGCCCGCCCGGTTCCCGAACCTCCTGGTGAACGGCACCAGCGGCATCGCCGTGGGCATGGCCACCAACATCCCGCCCCACAATTTGGGCGAGGTCATCGACGGCTGCATCTGCCTGATCGACAACCCGGACGCCACGCTCGACGACCTGATGGAACACATCAAAGGCCCCGACTTCCCCACCGGCGGCATCATCTTGGGCCGCAGCGGCATCCGGGAAGCCTACCACACGGGCCGGGGCCGCATCGTGACCCGGGCCAAGACGGAAATCGAATCCATGGCCTCGGGCCGCGACCGCATCATCGTGACCGAAATCCCCTACGCCGTCAACAAGGCCCGGCTGGTGGAAAAAATCGCCGAGCTGGTACACGAAAAGCGGCTGGAGGGCATCAGCGATATCCGTGACGAAAGCGACCGCAACGGTATGCGCATCGTGATCGAACTCAAGCGGGACGTGCAGGCCCAGGTGGTGCTGAATTACCTGTACAAGCACACCCAGATGCAGGATACCTTCGGGGTCATCATGCTGGCCCTGGTGAACGGGGAGCCGAAGGTGCTGTCCCTGCGGGACGCGCTGTATTACTATATCCTCCACCAGGAGGACGTGGTCACCCGCCGCACCAAGTACGACCTGGACAAGTCCCTGGCCCGCGCCCACATTTTGGAGGGCCTGCTGAAAGCCCTGGACAACATCGACGAAATCGTACACATCATCCGCCACAGCCCGGACACGCCCACCGCCAAGCAGACCTTAATGGAGCGTTTCGAGTTCTCCGACAAGCAGGCCCAGGCCATCCTGGATATGCGTCTGGCCCGCCTGACCGGCCTGGAACGGGAAAAGCTGCTGGAGGAATACCAGGAGCTGGAAAAGACCATCGCCTATCTCCAGTCCCTTTTGGATGACAAGCAGAAGCTGCTGGGCGTCATCAAGGACGAGCTGACCGAGATCAAAAACAAGTTCGCCGATCCCCGGCGCACGGAAATTTCCGCCATCGAGGGCGAAATCGACATCGCCGACCTGATCGCTGTGGACGATATGGTGGTCACCCTCACCCACTTCGGGTACGTGAAGCGCCTGCCCAAGTCCACCTATCGGGCCCAGGGGCGCGGCGGCAAAGGCGTCAGCGCCATGACCACCCGGGAGGACGACTACGCCGAAAACATCCGCATCGTCAATTCCCATGAGCCCATTTTGTTCTTTACCAACAAGGGCCGGGTGTACACGCTGACCTGCTATCAGATCCCCGAAGCGGGCCGCACCGCCCGGGGCACCGCCATCGTGAACCTGCTGCAATTGGCGGGGGGCGAAAAGGTGACCACCATGATCCCCATGCCCGAAATGGCGGAGGGCCGGTATCTCATCATGGCGACACGGGAAGGCTTAATCAAAAAGACCGCCCTTTCCGAATTCCAGAACCTGCGCAAGGCGGGCCTCATTGCCATCGTTTTGAACGAAGGGGATGAATTGATCGGGGTTGAAATGTGCCACGATGGGGAAGAATTGCTGTTGGGCACCCAAAAGGGCAAGGCCATCCGCTTTGCGGAGCGCCACGTGCGCGCCATGGGCCGCGTAAGCCACGGCGTGAAGAGCATGAACCTGGCGCAAGACGACCGGGTGACCGACCTGTGCGTGATCGAGGACGATTGTCTCGTTATGTCCATCACCGAAAACGGCTACGGCAAGCGCACCGATCCCGAGGCCTACCGGGAAACCAACCGCGGCGGCAAGGGCATCATCGCCATGAACCTGACCGAAAAGACCGGCGATCTGGTGGCCCAGCTCATGGTGCACGAGGACGAGGACATTCTGCTCATCACCGACGACGGCACCGTGATCCGCACCCCGGTAGAAGATATCCGCGTCTGCGGCCGCGCCACCCAGGGCGTGCGCCTCATGCGCGTGGCCGAGGGCAGCCGCATCGTGGCCGTGGCCCGGGCGGAAAAGGAAGAAGAAGCCGCGGAGGAAGAAACGGCGGAATCCAACCCCGACGCCCTGCCCGAAGCCGCTCCCGCCCCTGAAACCGAACAAAGCACCGATACCGAAATTTGACGCATCCTGCCTTCCCCAAATGGGGAAGGCGGATTTTGGATTATCAGCAAAAAGGAGGATTCCCCCATGAAACGGACGCTTACCATCATTGCCCTCGCCCTGCTGCTTCTGGCCCTGTGCCTGACTGTCTGCGCCGAGGAAACGGAACCGGAAACCTTTACCAGTGGAGATTATGAATATATCCTGCTGGAAAACGGCGCGGCAGAAATCACGAAGTACAGCGGAAAGGCTGAAAGCCTCACCATCCCCGATCAACTGGACGGGCATCCTGTCACGGCCATTAGAAATTCTGCGTTTCAAGGGTGTTCCAGCCTGACTTCCGTTTCCATTCCCGACAGCGTCACGGTCATTGGAAAAAATGCGTTTTCCTGGTGTTCCAGCCTGACTTCCGTCTCCATTCCCGACAGCGTCACGGTCATTGGAAAAAATGCGTTTTCCTGGTGTTCCAGCCTGACTTCCGTCTCCATTCCCGACAGCGTCACGGCCATTGGGGAAGGTGCGTTTTACGGGTGTTCCAGCCTGACATCCGTCTCCATTCCCGACAGCGTCACGGCCATTGGGGATGCTGCGTTTTACGAGTGTTCCAGCCTGACTTCCGTTTCCATTCCCGACAGCGTCACGGCCATTGGGGATGATGCGTTTTCCTTTTGTTCCAGCCTGACTTCCGTCTCCCTTCCCGACAGCGTCACAGCCATTGGAAATTATGCGTTTTACTCTTGTTCCAGACTGACTTCCGTTTCCATTCCCAACAGCGTCACAGAGATTGGCGTCAATCCTTTCGCATATTGCGAAAATCTCACAAAAATCGTCGTTTCTCCCGATCATCCCTCCCTGGCGGTCATCGACGGCGTTCTCTTTTCCAAGCAGGATAAACGGCTGGTTTGTTATCCAGCGGGAAAGCAGGGAACAGCCTATCAGATTCCATCCGGTATTCAAATCATTGGGGATTATGCGTTTTTCGGGTGTTCCAGCCTGACTTCCGTCTCCATTCCCGACAGCGTCACGGCCATTGGGGATGCTGCGTTTTACGAGTGTTCCAGCCTGACTTCCGTTTCCATCCCCGACAGCGTCACGGCCATTGGGTATGCTGCGTTTTCCAGTTGTTCCAGCCTGACTTCCGTTTCCATCCCCGACAGCGTCACGGCCATTGGGAATAGGGCGTTTGTCGGGTGTTCCAGCCTGACTTCCGTCTCCATCCCCGACAGCGTCACGGCCATTGGGGATGATGCGTTTTACAATTGTTCCAGCCTGACTTCCGTCTCCATTCCCGACAGCGTCACGGCCATTGGGGATGATGCGTTTTCCGGCTGTTCCAGCCTGACTTCCGTCTCCATTCCCGACAGCGTCACGACCATTGGGGATCGGGCGTTTTCCAGGTGTTCCAGCCTGACTTCCGTCTCCATCCCCGACAGCGTCACGGCCATTGGGGATGGTGCGTTTTCCTCTTGTTCCAGCCTGACTTCCGTCTCCATTCCCGACAGCGTCACGGCCATTGGGAATTATGCGTTTTCCCGCTGTTCCAGCCTGACTTCCGTCTCCATTCCCGACAGCGTCACGACCATTGGGGATGAGGCGTTTTACAGGTGTTCCAGCCTGACGCTCACGGTTGGCCGGGACAGCTACGCGCTCCAGTACTGCAAGGAAAACGGCCTGATTTATACTTATCCCGACAGCCTGGACTGGCTGAACAACTGATTTTCTTCATTAAAGCCCCTCCCCTAATAGCTTTCTTGGAAGGGGTGCAGGGGGAACCATTCTTTGGCTCCAAAGAATGGTTCCCCCTGCAAAAAACATTATCCTAAAGGAGCCTTTATGACCCAGAAACAAAAAACCCTGGTAGGCGGCGTGTCCATCTTAGGCGTGGCCGGGATCATCTGCAAGGTGGTGGGGGTGCTGTACCGCATCCCCTTAGCGCACCTGATCGGGCCGGAGGGCATGGGCGTGTACCACAAGGTATTCCCGGCCTACAACCTGCTTTTGACCGTTTCCTCCGCCGGATTGCCCGTCGCCATTTCCCGCATGGTGGCCCATTACGTCACCGTGGAAGACCCGAACAACGCCCGGCGCATTTTTAAGTTAGCCATGCGCATGCTGTTCGTCCTGGGCCTGCTGACCACGGTGCTGATGCTGGCGTTTTCCGGGCAGTTGGCGGCGTGGCAGGGCACGGAGCAGACGAAGGCGGGCTATATGGCCATTGCGCCCAGCCTGTTCTTCGTATGCACCATGAGCGCGTTCCGGGGCTTTTTGCAGGGGCAAAGGAACATGCTGCCCACCGCCGTTTCCCAGCTCATCGAGCAGGTGGGGCGTGTCGCCATCGCCCTGCCCTTCGCATACTTAGGCATGCGGCAGGGCGGCGTGGCCTTAGGCGCGGCGGGCGCGCTGCTGGGCGGCACCATCGCGGAGGGCGCGGCCCTGCTGTATATGCTGCTGCGGCATCGGCAGGCAGACAAGGCCCTGAACGCCGTGCCCCAGCGGCCCGACGGGGAAATCCTCACTGACCGGTTCATTGCCCGGCGGCTGATTTTGGTGGCCGTGCCCATCACCTTGGGCGCGTGCATCGTGCCCCTGGCGGGATTCATCGACAGCATCATGCTCACCCAGCTCATGGAAGCCGCCGGCATGGAACCGGCGGACGCCCTGATCCGCTACGGCGCGTATGCCGGGCCGGTGCTGACCCTGATCAACGTGCCCACGGCCCTTGCCATGGCCATGAGCACCAATTTGGTGCCGGACATTGCCAGCGGGCTGGCCCAGGGCGACCGGGAATATGTGGTCAAGGAAACGGGCATCGGCCTGCGCATGGCGGCGGTCATCGGCTTCCCCTGCTCCGTGGGCATGAGCCTGCTGGCCCAACCCATCCTGTACCTCTGCTACCGGGGCAGCTATACCGGCCCCCAGCTGGACGTGGCGGCGGAGCTTTTGCAGATTTCCTCCCTCACCATCGTGCTTTTCACCATGGTGCAGGCCACCAGCGGCATTTTGCAGGGCGCAGGCAAACAGCGCATCCCCATGTATACCCTGGTGGTCGGCGTAGTGCTGAAAATCGCCCTGAACTATACCCTGGTGCGCGTTCCGGGCGTGGACATCCACGGCGCGCCCTGGGCAAGCCTGCTCTGCTACACCGCCAGCATGATCCCCAACCTCTACTTCGTGAGCAAGTATACCGGCTACCGCTTCAACTTCCCGGACGTGGTGATTAAGCCCTTCGCCTGCGCCGCCCTCATGGGCGGAGTGGTCTGGGCCATCTGGCACTTCGGCTTCGGTGATCCGGGCCAGCTCAACGGCTTTAAACTCACCGCGGGCATCCTGCTGTGCGTGGGCCTCGGCGCGATCATTTATGTATTCGCTGCCCTCAAAACCGGGGCCATCAGCAAAGAGGATTTTCCCGCGAAGGTCAGAAGGTTCATCAAGTAATGCGAAGCAGGGGGCTTCTTCAGCCCCCTGACCCCTGAACCAAGGGCCTTCGGCCCCTGGACCTCAATAGGCGGATTTGCTTTATTTGGGAAGAATCGACAGCTTCCGCCTGCCGCTGGAAAATACAAAAGGCAGAGGGCTTCTGGCCCATAGAAAGCCGAGGAATAATCCCCAGGGGGAAAGCGAGCTTTCCCCCTGGGATTTTCCTGGCTTTCCCCGGATGCTTTGCATCCGGGCTGGCCGCTTTCAGCGGCCGGGCCAGAAGCACAAAGTCGTCAAGCGCGGCTATTTTCCCCAAGCAACAGCGGGAAAATGTTAGTTCGCTGCGCCAAGCTATTTCCGCAGGAGCAGGGTCCAGGGAGATCATCTCCCTGGTCGGGGTCTGGGGCGGACAGCCCCAGGGTTCTTATTTATTCTTAGCAAGCAGGTGATTGTCATGAATCGAATTACAGTTGTTTCCCTTGGCCCCGGCAGCCGGGATTATTTAACGCTGGGCACGATCCATGCCATCAAAAGCGCGGAAAAAGTGATTTTGCGCACATGTTTGCGTTGCGACGCGGCGGATTATCTGCGGGAAATTGGGGTACAATTTGAAACGCTGGATTTTCTGCATGAGGCGTGCGAGGATTTTGAGGAATTGAAGGAGCGCGCCATGGCGTATCTGCTGGAAGCGGCGGAAACGCAGAATGTTTGCTACGCGGTGTTCGACGCGTCCGCCGACGAAACCGTGGCCGCGCTTCGCGCCCAAGCAGACGTGACCGTGCTGCCCGGCGTGCCGCTGTCCGCGCCCTTCCTGGCCGCCGCCCCCGCCCAGGAAAAGATCGAAATTCAGACGGCCAGCAGCCTGAATGTCACCGCCATTCAGAATCCGCTGCTGATTTTGGAATGTGATTCCAAAATCCTCATGGGCGACTGCAAGCTGCAATTGCTGGACTGGTACGGCCCGGATCAGCCGGTGCTGTTCTTCCCGCCCTCCGACAACCCCATCCGCAAGTATGTGGAAATTCCGCTGTCCGACCTGGACCGGCAGAAGAAGTACGACCACACCTGCGCCGCCCTGCTGCCGCCCGTGGGATTGACCGCCCGGGAGCGCTTCGATTTTTACGATCTGGTGCGGGTCATGGCCATCCTGCGGGGCGAAAACGGCTGCCCCTGGGATAAGGAACAGACCCACGAATCCCTGCGCAAGTACCTGATCGAGGAAGCCTACGAAACCGCCGCCGCCGTTGCGGAAGGCGATTGGGATCACGTGGCCGATGAACTGGGCGACGTGCTGCTGCAAGTGGTTTTCCAGGCCAACATCGGCCGCCAGTACGGTACCTTCGAGCTGTCCGACGTGACCACCCACATCTGCCGCAAAATGATCGCCCGGCACCGCCACATTTTCGGCGCCGATCATTGCGAAACCGCCGAAGACGTGCTGAAAAACTGGGAGAAGATCAAGAAAGAGGAACGGGGCTTCAAAACCCAGACCGAGGTGCTGGAGGGCGTGTCCCCCGGCCTGCCGCCCCTCATGCGCGCCGCCAAGGTGCAGAAGAAGGCCCAGGACGTGGGCTTCTCCCACCCCGACGCCAAAAGCGCCATGGAAAAGGTGTACGAGGAAGCGGACGAAGTGCGCGCGGAGCTGGACAATCCCACCGGCGAATTGGAGGAAGAAATGGGCGATTTGTTCTTCGCCTGCGTGAACGCCGCCCGTTTGGCAGGCGTCGACGCCGGGGAAGCGCTGGAAAAAGCCACAAAAAAGTTCATAAATCGTTTTTCCGTCATGGAATCCGCGATTTTCCAGGCAGGAAAACGCTTTCAGGACTTGACAATATCAGAAATGGATGTATACTGGAATCGTAGCAAGCGCCGCCCGCAGGCATAGTCTCCGGGCGAACACAAAGAATGCAATGGAGGGTTTATTCATGAACAAGTCCGAACTGATCGTTGCCCTGGCTCAGAAGGCCGAACTGTCCAAGAAGGATGCCGAAAAGGCGTTGGGCGCTTTTGTGGAAGTCGTTACCGAAACCCTGAAGGCTGGCGACAAGGTTCAGCTGGTTGGCTTTGGCACCTTTGAAAGCAAAGTCCGCCCCGCCCGCACCGCCCGCAATCCCCGCACCGGCGAAGAAATCAAGATCGACGAAACAAAGACCGCCGCTTTCAAGGTTGGCAAGGCCCTGAAGGACAGCCTGAACTGATTCAAACCGCTATTGAGCCGTGCCTTCTGGCGCGGCTTTTCTTATCTTTTCTTATAGGAGGAAGCATTTTTGCGACTGGATAAATATTTGAAGGTTTCCCGCATCATCAAGCGCCGCACCGTCGCCAAGGAAGCCTGCGACGGCGGCCGCGTCACCATCAACGGCAAAGTCGCCAAGGCCGGGGCCGAGATCAAGGAAGGCGACGTGATGGAAATTCGCTTCGGCAACCGGGTGGGCCGCTATGAGATCACCGACGTGAAGGAAGTGGTGCGCAAAGAAAACGCCGCCGAAATGTACCGGGTGCTGGAGGAAAGCCCCGAAATCGCCGCGGAGAGGGGCTGACTTTCGTCCGCTCCGTGTTATGGCCGCACAGAAAAAGCCTTGAAAGCGTTGCGCTTTCAAGGCCGATTTTCCCGATTTATTTGGTTTTCATGATCTTCACCAGCGGCTTGGCGATCAGGAACGCCAGCAGCAGGCAAATCAGCGTGTCGGGGATCAGATAAGCGCCGTTATACACGATGGAGTACAGCAGCGGGGAGCTGAACTGGACGGCGCCGATGGTCAATTCCTCCAATGGCGTATCGGCCACCCACATAAGCCCCGCTAAGATGGCGCACAGCGCCCTGCCCACAGCCGCCACGGGGATCGAAATGTAAATCCACCGATCCTTCTTTTTATAAGCGATGCCCGCCAGGCCCAGCGCCGCGAAGGCCAGCAGATAATCCAGCAGGAATTGCCACACGTTCAGCCAATAGCCGCCCTGCAAATACTGGAGCAGGCCGTAACCGAGACCCGCCACCAGTCCAGGCCCCATGCCGAAGCTGACGGAAAACAGCATCAGCGGCAGCATGCTGCCCGGCGTGACGCTGCCGCCCGTGGGCATGCGGTACAGCCGCACGCAGCTGAGTACAAAGGACAGGGCGATAGCCAGCGCGCCGAAAGCAATCATTTTGGTCGTCCACTTCTTTTTGCTCGCACTCACCGCCAGCACCACCAGGCCCAGGGCCACCACCACGCCCAAAGCGATCCAGGTGACGCCCGAAACCTTGCCGAATTTGGAAAACGCGTCATTGATCCATTCCGACATAAAAACAGCCTCCTTCATTCTTCCGCAAGTAAATGAAAAACCCACACGCCTGCGCATGTGGGAAACGAACGATTCGCGGTGCCTTTTGACCCGCTCGCCGCTTCCCTACGGTAGGATGACCTACACAGGTTCCAAGGGTTCCTTCTCAGCCGCCTTTCGCGGCGCCCCCAGCGGATATACCCGTTTATTATAACACGAACCCAACATATGTCAAGGAGATATCGCCATGGAACACCATTTTTTCGCCTATATCAACCGCATGAAATTCATTCAGCGCTGGGGCCTTATGCGCAACACCCTGCCGGAAAACGACATGGAGCATGCCCTGCAGACCGCCATGATCGCCCACGCCATCGCCGTCATGGGCAACGTGCGCCATCAAAAGCATTATAACGCCGAATACGTCATGGCCCTCGCCATGTACCACGACGCCAGCGAGGTCATCACCGGCGACCTGCCCACCCCCATCAAACACCATAACCCCGCCATCAAAACGGAATACAACAAGTTAGAGGACATCGCCGCCCAGAAGCTCATCTCCATGCTGCCTCCCGATCTTCGGGAGTATTACACCCCCCTCATCGCCCACGACGAAACCACCGACGAATGGCGCCTCGTCAAGGCCGCCGACCGCATCTGCGCCTATATCAAGTGCTTGGAGGAACGCAAAAGCGGCAATTTAGAATTTGAATCCGCCCGCAAGTCCGTGAAAAAATTCCTGGATCAGGTCGATCTGCCCGAGGTCCAGGATTTCATGAGCCAGTGCGTCCCCGGCTTCGCCATGACCCTGGACGAGATTTCGGAGGAGTGATGGGAGTTTTTCTGGGGGAACCGCTTTTGTGCCAAAAGCGGTTCCCCCAGACCCCCTCCGAAAACCGCCTGCGGATTTATTCAATCGGATAAAAAAGCAGCGGTTTTCCGCTGTAGCAAGAATGACCGTTTTTGGATTGTGCTGAAAGGAAATATAATGGAACGAGCGTCTTCCTTAACCATTCAGGTGCGCTATCACGCGGATATTCCCCCCCTGGAAAAGCTGCCCCAGGGGGATTGGATCGACCTGCGCGCGGCGGAAACCGTGGACATGAAAGCCGGGGAATACCGGCTCATTTCCTTAGGCGTATCCATGAAGCTGCCCGCCGGGTATGAAGCCCACGTGGCCCCCCGCAGCTCCACCTTCAAAAAGTGGGGTATTCTCATGACTAATAGCGTGGGCGTCATCGACGAAAGCTACTGCGGAGACGGCGATTTATGGTACTTTTCCGCCGTGGCCCTCCGGGACACTCACATTGAGCAGGGCGACCGCATCTGCCAATTCCGCTTGATGAAAAAAATGCCGGACGTGGGCCTTGAAACGGTGGAAATCCTGTCCGCGCCGGATCGGGGCGGCATTGGCTCCACGGGAGAGAGATAACCCGCAATTATTTCTGAGCAGTATCTGATACTGGTTGCGGAAAAGTCGGTTCCGGTTTATAATGAGTGTATCAATCATGATGAAATATCAGAAGGAGGATTTTTCATGCCCACCCTGCACAACAGCGCACAGAAAGGCGATTTCGCCCCCACCGTGCTCATGCCCGGCGATCCCCTGCGGGCCAAATTCATCGTGGACAATTACCTCACCAACGCCGTGCTGGTGAACAACGTGCGCGGCATCCAGGGCTACACCGGCGAATACAAGGGCAAGCGCGTATCCGTCATGGCCAGCGGCATGGGCATGCCCTCCATCGGCATTTATTCCTACGAGCTGTTCAATTATTTCGACGTGCAGAACATCATCCGCGTGGGTTCCGGCGGCATGCTCTCCCCCCATCTGCATCTGCGCGGCGTGGTGGCGGGCATGAGCGCCTATTCCAATTCCAATTACGGGGCGCAGTTTGGCTTCAAGGGCAATTTGGCTCCCTGCTGCTCCTTCACGCTGCTGGAGAAGGCCGTGGCCGTGGCCCGGAAAATGGGCGTGGAAATGCCGGTAGGCCCCGTGTACTCCACCGATACCTTCTATGACCTGAGCGACCCCAAGCCTGCCGCCATTCTCAGGGATTTGGGCGTGCTGTGCATTGAAATGGAAGCCTACGCCCTGTACCTGAACGCTGCCTGGGCAGGCAAGAACGCCCTGGCGCTGCTGTCCATTTCCGATAATGTGTTCTCCGGCGAAAGCCTGACCGCCCAGGAGGTGCGCGAAACCTTCACGCAAATGATGGAAATCGCGCTGGAAATCGCGTGAGGATTTTGGTCAGCGCCTGTCTGCTGGGCCTGTGCTGCCGGTACGACGGGCAAAGCAAGCGCAACGACCGGGTGCTGGCCCTTGCGGAAAAGCACCAGCTGATTCCCGTGTGCCCGGAACAGTTAGGCGGCCTGCCCACGCCCCGGCCTCCGGCGGAAATTCAGGACGGCCGGGTCATCAACAATGTGGGCCAGGATGTGACCGCGCAATATGAAAAAGGCGCGGCGGAAGCCCTGCGCCTCTATGATCTCCTGCACTGCGGCTGCGCCCTGCTCAAAGCCCGCAGCCCTTCCTGCGGCGCGGAACAGGTGTACGACGGCGCCTTTTCCGGCACGCTCATTCCCGGCCAGGGGATCACCGCAAAGCTGCTTTCACAGCATCATATCACCGTTCTGTCCGAAGAAAACGATTGGGGGAGCCTTTAAAGTCCCTCAGGGGCCTCCGCAGCCCCTGAAACCCCGCGGCAGGGGATAATCCCCTGCACCCCACTCGGCGATTGGCAATCCTGAAAAAACAAACAATATGCGCCTGCTTGGAAAATAATATAGCAAGCTCCTGGGCAAAGAAAAACGAGGTACATGCCATGGAAAAAGCGAGCTTTTTCCTGGTAATATCCTCGTTTTTCAGATGCGCTTTGCGCACCGATGGGCGGCTTTGCCGCCCGCCCAGGAGCGATATCTAGTGCCCTGAAGATGGGTTCAGGACCCAGACGGATCCTGGTTCAGGGGACGAACCGCCGATGACCGCATGTGGCGGGAATCTCATCGGCGGTGAGATCATCCGAAACAAGCAATGTCCGCATGAAGCGGGCTTGCGCCTGTGGAAAAGGGGCTGAAGAAGCCCCCATAAGATTACTCTCTATAAACCGTAATACGCGAAGTTTTGCAGCGGCCACACCCGCAGCACCACTTTGCCCATCAGTTCTTCCTTGCTGATGCAGCCGAAGGCCTGCACCCGGCTATCCACCGAGGAGGCGCGGTTATCACCCATGACGAACAGCTGCTCGGCGGGCACGGTATAAGGAAAATCAATATCGCACAGCCCCAAATCATAGGTGCGCACATAGGATTCATCCAGCACCAGGCCGTTGACGGACACCCGGCCGTCCTCGTCGATTTCCAGCACGTCGCCGCCGGTGGCGATCACGCGCTTGATGATGAGCTTGTTGTTGTAATAGAAGGAACACACGTCGCCGGGCACATAATCCTTGGTTTTCAGGGCCACCAGCACGTTGCCGGGGGCGAAATTGGGCTGCATGGAGGTGCCGGTCACGCGCAGCACGGGAAGGAAGATAGAGGCCACCAGCACCGCGATAGCCGCCACCACCACGATGGTGCCCGCGGTGCTTTTCAGCGCCTGATGATACTTGCTCTGGTTTTTGGACCGGCGCATTTCATTCTGAATATCGTCCAGATCGGGAAAGGGCGTTTCTTTCGTCCATTTTGCCATGGCTTACTCCCCGCCTTCCCCGGCGCCATCGGTGGGCGCGCCGGTTTCAGCGCCGTCCTCCTGGGGCGGGGCCGCTTCTTCCGCGTTTTCCGCGGCGGGTTCTTCCGGAGCCGGTATTTCGGCAGGCCGCGGGGCGTCGGGCGTCGGTTCCGGGTTTTCCTCCGGCGCGTCTTCGTCCTTGCCCATGATCCGCTGGAACGCCATCATCTGCGCTTCGATCTCGCGCAGGCGCTTCTGCATTTCCTTGGCCGCGCCCTGCATGCGAAGCTCGTCGATGCGCTGCACATACTCGGCCCGCACGGCTTCCACTCGCTGGTCCGCTTCCGTTTTCAGCTCCTCAATTTTCTTTTCCGCCGCTTCCAGGCGCTCCGTCAGCTCTAAATTGGTCTTCCGCATATTGTAGATCAATTCCAGCAACTCGAAGCGATCCATGCGCTTCAGCTTCGTTTTCGCCACAGTTCCCATCCTCCGTCTTTCCGTCAGGGAGACGCCGTTCAATCATTCCTCAAAGAATTCTTCGCCGTCCTCCAGCTCCATTTCCCCGTACAAATTATCCGGTTCCTCGGCCAGGCCGAAGTAGGCTTCCAGGATGGCCTGCGACCAGGTGACGTGGGAGGTGATATAGTAATTCTGGAGATACTCCGTATAGAAATCAAAGTAAATGTTGGAATAAATGGGGATGCAGGGCAGCACCTCGTTATACCGCTCCTGGAAGGAGATCCACTTGACCACATAGTCATAGAGGGCGCCCGGAGGGGTCTTGCGCATGTCCACGGCCCGCTGGTACAGCTCCTCGTCGTCGCTGTAGGTGTTGTTCCAGATCCTGTGGTCGGGCGTGGGGTCGCAGCTGTAGGTGATGGCCGGATCGACCACCACGTGGTAGTTGGTGGCCAGATAGATCATATCCGTGGTGCGGGGCTTTTCCCGGTAATAGGTGAGCAGCAGCTCTTCCATCTCCGTGGGCACCAGGGTGAGCAGGATGCCGCATTGATTCAGATTGTCGATCATGTATTCCTGCATGTATTCGGCGATGTGGTTGCCCGCCGGATACATCATGGACAGATCCAGCACGATCAGCTCTCCGTCGATCACCTTGCAGCGCGCGTCGTCCACGCCGGGGCGGTAGGTCTCCCCCGCGCGGTTCAGCGTCCAGCCCGCTTCGTCCAGCAGTTGGTTGGCCTGGTCAATATTCACCGTGTACTGGGTCAGGTTGTCCAGGTTCAGGGCTTCCCACTGTTCAATGAGCTTTTCCACTTCCTTGTCGGGCAGGGGATTTTCGGGGTCGTTGTCGATGGGATAATCCAGCTGGCCGTTGATCAAAAGGTATTCCCACTGTTCAATGCCGTAATAGCCGTCCACCCGCAGGCCGAAATCCGTGCAGTAGGCTTTGGTCAGGGCGTCCCGATCCATGCACCAGGCGATGGCCTGACGCACCTCTTTTTCATGCACCGTGGGCCAGTCGAAGGTAAAGGTCAGGAAAGCAAGGCCGATGCGCGGATAGGGAGTGAAGCGGATGCCCTTGCCGGGGCCGTTCTGCATGCCGTCCGTAATGGTGGGGCCGTATACCACCTTATTGACCAGGTGCAGTTCGCCGTCAGCCAGCTGCTGGATCAGGGTATCGTTGTCCGCCACGGTGAAGCTGATCCGTTCGATGGTGGGGATCACGCCCTCCATGGTGCCCTTGAAATAGGGATTCTTTTCAAAATGGGCGGTCACGCCGTCGTAAGAGGTCATCACATAGGGGCCGCATACCACAGTGGGATGGCTGTTGTAGCCCGTTTCCGGGTCTAAGATGGTCTTGCGCAGCAGTTCCGCGGTGTAGACGGGTTCGGGGTTGGAAAGATCCTCGTTGCCGATGTACACGCCATAGCCGTCGTCGTACACCTTGCAGCCCGGAGCGATCACATGGATGGGATACGGGCAGCACAAAAGCAATCCGATTTCAAAGAAATACGGCAGGAATTCATGATCCAGGGTAATGGCCAGCTGATAGGTGTCCAGCACCTCCACGCCGCCCAAGGCGAAGGTCTTTCCGGTGATGTATTCATCGTAGCCCAAAATATGCTCGGCGCGGTAGATTTTGCCGCCGATCTCCTCGATCTCCGGACTCATCATCAACAGCAGGGAAAAAGCGTAATCCCAGGCCGTGATGGGCGTGCCGTCGGAATAGTACAGATCGTCGTGCAGCGCCATGAAATAGGTGCGGTTTCCTTCCGCATCGTCGTTCACGATCACGCGGGCCACCACGGAGGTGTCGATCACATAGGTGCCCTGCTCCTGATCCCAGTTGACCAGATTGTAGCCGTGGATCAGGGCGCGCACGTCGATATCCGCCGTGTCGTTGCCGAACATTTCTGTGAAGAAATCGCCCTTGGTGACAGTGGGATGGCCCACCAGCAGTTCATCCGGGAATTCGATTTCTTCTTCCTCTTCTTCCGGTTCCTCCGCTTGACTCATTACTGTGGGGTCCCACAGGTCCCAGTCGTCCCACTCGTCCCAGCCATCCTCGGCCAGGGCGGAAAGGGGAAGGGCCGCAAGCAGAAGCGACAGCGCCAGCATAAGGCACAGCGCTTTTTTCATGCCTTGATTGATCCGTTTCATGGGCCGTCACCCTATCCTTTCAAATAATCAATCGAAACAGTCGCCCACATGATTGATGATCGCGCCTAATCCCAAAGGCGTATCGTAATCATCAATGTCAATGAAGGGATCGCCCCGGCCGGGCGGCGTGGGCTTCGGCGTTTCGCCGGGCTTCGGCGTAGGCGTGGGAGCGGGGGTCCGCTTTTCGATGGGGATATAGGGGGTCGCCGTAGGTACCGGCGTGGGCGTGGCGAACAGGTCGGGCGTCGGGGTAGGCGTGGGCCTGGGCGAGGGCGTCGGCGTAATCGCGGGCACAGGAGTAGGCTTCGGCGTAGGTATGGGCGTGGGCCGCGGAGGATAATCCGTCGCCGGGGGAGTGGTAGACGTGCCGGGCGTTGTGGGCGGCGGCGCGGTGATCACCGGCGTGGGGGTAGGCGATTGGGTGGGCGTAGGCTTGGGCGAGGGCGTGGGCGATTGGGTAGGCCTGGGCGTCGGCGTGCGCGTGGGCCTGGGCGTCGGGGTAGGCGTGGGCTTCGGCGTTGGGGACGGCGTGGGCGTCGGTTCCTCGTCCTCAAATTTGGGCTTGACCGATACGTCGTACAGGATGCTGGTCTGCCCTTCGATGGTCAGATAAAACGGGATGGGCACCAGGGGGGACTGAATGAAGAGGGTGTCCGGACCCTCGCTCATTTCCACATAGTAAAGCCCGGAGGAAAGGCCGGTGAACTGGATCCTGCCCTTCTCCGTCATGGTGGCCACCAGGCCCTGGTACGGCGCGACGCTCTGGTTTTCGATGATCTTGGAAATGGCGGTAATGACCTCGTCGATCATCTGGGAGTTATCGTTGCCGTTGCTTAAGTCCTCCATGATCCGCTTGATCTTCTCCGACAGGCCGGCGTACCTCTCCACAATGCCCCAGGAAACGAGGCCGCCGGCGTCCACATGGCATTCGGCGATTTTGTACAGGCTCATTTTCACCGTTTGATCCTTGTACTTTTCCGCCACGTTGGACGGCAGATCCATGGTCAGCGATCCAAGCCGCTCCGCCGCCTGCACGGGAAAGACGAGCGCGACCGCCTGCACGACGATCAGGAACCAAACCAGGAGCTTTTTCCGCATTCTCCTCACCCCTCAGCAATGTTGCGCTTTTTGCTGTCAGACGGCAGCCTGTAATGCCGCCGCCTGATGATTTCCACCAGCAGCATGAACACCAATCCTGCCGCCAGCACAGGCGAGCCGATCAGCAGCACGTTCACCGCGTCCGACGGGATGAACGCGCCGTCGCTGTGTTCCATCACGACGGCATTTTCGGGAAGACTGAGCAGCTTGCCGTAAACCAGCTGCCTTTCCTGCCCGCCTAAGTTGGTCATCACGGCCAGCCAGGCGTTTTCGCCCTCCGGCATACGCACCTTCCCGGCCTGGGTTTTCTGGGTTTCCACCACTTCGTAGGCCTGCGCGCCGCAGGGCGTGAAAAGATACATGACCGTTCCCTGCTTCACCTGATCCAGGCGGTGCAAAAGCTGGGCGCTGAACATCTGAAATTTTTCCAGCCAGGGATCAATCCAGGGATTATTCAGCTGGAGCAGCCGCCCGTTGTTTCCGGCCAGCAGCGTGCGCGTTCCCTTTTCGCCCGTGGGCAGGGCGCTGGTGGAAGCGTGGATCGCGCCGGTATCCCGGGCCAGGCTGTTTCCTGTGGGATACACCGGCAGGCGCACCCCGATATCGGGGATTTCCAGCACGGCGATCAGCCCGTTCACCGTTTCGGCTTCCGGAAGCTCCTTCCCGGCGGCACCGGAGGCCAGCGCCTGATTGTAGGCGTCCCAGGCGGCCCGGAATTCGGCGGCCTGTTCGGCGCTCATGGCCTTTACCTGCTTTTCAAAGCCTTCGATCAGCGATATCCGCTGGGCCTGCTCTCTCTGGTCGCTGAAATAGGGAAACAGAACGCAAAACAGCACGGCCACAACGGCCAGCAGACACGCCAGGTGAATCAAGAAGCTCTTCATCCTTCTGTTCCTTCCAAGTTCAGGTTCGCGTTACCGGATCAGCTTGCCCGCCCGGTGCAGCGGCCACACCGTGTATTCCGCCACGGCCAGGATTTCCTCGGCCTTCACGTAGCCGTAATCGGGGCTTCGGCTGTCCACGGACAGGCGGTATTCGTCGCCCAGGACGAAAAAGGAATCCTCCGGCACCGTGATGGGCCGCGTCGCCAGATCCGCGTCGTAGCCCGAAAAATCGCTTTTGAAATCGGACACTGCCTTGCCGTTGATCCACAGCCTGCCGTTCTGGCTCAGGGCCACGCTGTCGCCCCCCACGGCGGCCACGCGCTTGAACTGCCAGCCGCTGCCATGCTCGAACAGAACCACTTCGCCCACCCGGGGCCGCGCCCCGTTGGTGCGGCGGCAAAGCACCACGCTGCCGCTGAGCAGGGCGCCGTTCATGCCCGCGCCCTTCACCACGGCCAGGGTATAAAACTGGTTGAACACGTACCAGCCCGCGGCGGCGGCCAAGGTAAACCAAATCAGCAGGCCCCAGGCCAGCCGCCTGCGCTTGCTCTTTCTTTTTACGCGCCGCATCTCCCGCAGCACTTCTTCTTCCGTTGGCCGGTACAGCTCCATGCCGTTTCCTCTGCTTTCCGCTTGTCACTGGTTTTTATATTGGAACTCCGAGTATATTATAGCATAAAACGCCCGCCGAAACAAGAAAAACAGCGGCGAAAGGCCCATAAAACACACAAAAGCATGATAAAAAGTGAAATGAAATGTAATATATTTACAATCAAAAGGGTTCACGCCCGCGTCAGGCGGATATCCTTGCCCTGAAAGAAGATGGCCATGCCGGTGCGCGTGTCCAGCAGGCGGGAGGATACCCGTTCCGTATACCGGGCGCGCAGCTCCTCCCGGCTCAGATTTGTACTCACGGCGGTATACAGCCCCCGGTTCAGACGGGCGTTGAGCAAATTGTAAATCTGCTCCACCGTGATGTTTTCCATCAGGGGTTCCATGCCCAAATCGTCGATCAAAAGCAGGGACGCGTCAAAGTATTCCCGGGTGCTTTCCCCGGCCCGGGAAAAATAGGCGTTTTTCAGCGCGTTCAGCAGATCGTAGGCCGTGGTATACAGCGTATCCACGCCCTTTTCCCGGGCGGCGGTTTCCACGCACTCCAGCAGGAAGGTTTTGCCCAGGCCGCTGCCGCCGTGAAGCAGCAGAGTTTTCACCGGTCCCTCCGGCACCCCGGCAGCGTACTTTTCGCACCGATCCCGCACCACCCGCATGTATTCCCGCTGGGTCACGTCGGTGCCCGGCAGGGCGATATCGGGGAAGCGGGCTTCGTCGAACCGGGCGAAGGACGCCTTTTCCTCCCGTCCCTGCCCCGCTTCCGCCAGGGCCTTTTCATACGCCGCCTGAAAGCAGGCACACCGGCGCATGACCGATCCCTCGTACACGTATCCCGTATCGCCGCACAGGGGGCAGGTACACACCGGGGCCAGGTAATCCGAAGGATAGCCCTTTTCCGAAAGCAGCCGCGCGATTTTCCGGTTGTATTCCTCCATGGCCCGCTCCGGGTGGTTGGGAACACTGCCCGCAAATGCGCCGCGCGCCGCGCGCAGGATCATTTGGTGGCGCTCGCTGAGCAGCCGATCCAGGTCGGGATGGTTCTGGGCGATCTCCCGCAGCCGCCGGTCTTCCTCCCGCCGGTTTTCCACCTGCCGCTGTTCGTAGGCCTCCGCCACCCGGGCCAAGACTTGATTATCCACGCTGCTTCCTCGCTTCCTCGATCAGATCGTCGGATACCGCCAGCAACTCCGCTTCAGTATACTGCCGCTGGCCGTACTGCTGGGCGCTGACGGTTTTCATTTTCGGTGCTGACGGTGGCCTGTGCCTGCCCTGAGCCTGCTCCACGCTGGTGATGCCCGCGCTGTGCCAGGTTTCCAGCACCTTATCCAGATAGGCGATTTTGCCGCCCTCCGCGTTTCTGGCCTGCTCCGCCGCGCAGCGAAGCAGCTCCGGGCCGTAGCCCCAGCCCTGCCATTTTTCATACAGCTTCCGGTCGGCCTCCGTGGGTCTGCCGCTGTGGCCGCAGGCCTCGAACAGCTCCCGCAGGGCCAGGTTGGCTTCCCGGTACTTTTCCAGGTACTGGCGCACGGCTTCCTCCGTGGTCAATCCCCGGTTTTTCCAGGAGGCCAGCAAGGCCTTCATATCGTCCAACTTTTTGTGGGTGCGCAGACATTCGTCCGCCGCCAGCAGCAGCACCCCGTGGGGCTGCTCCGAAAGCATGGAGCGGTAGACCGTGGCGGCGGCGGGTCCGGAAATCTTTGCCCCCAGCCGGGAAAATACCTCCTGGGCCTTTTCTCTCTCTTCCTTTTCCTCGTCCAGCTTTTGGGCCATGCCCTCCCCCGTGCGGGCGTCCGTTTGGGTGCGCAGGCGGTTCAGAATCCCGTCCAAATATTTGAAAGACGGGTCGCCGCCGGTGGTTTCCCGGCAGGCGTCCAGCACGGCCTGGGGTTCAAAGCCCCATTCCCCGGTCCATTTTTCGTACAGCGCCAATTCGTCCTCCGTCGCGGCCCGGCGCTTGCCCATGCGGGAAAGCACCTTTCTGGCCCCGTCCTGGATGTTCTGGCTGTGCTGCAGAAAACGCTCCGCGTCCTCCGACCCGGCGACGTTCGCCTCCTTCATGGCAACGGCCAGCTTTTCCGCCGCCTTGAAGGAAAAATGAACGCCCCGCTTTTCAATGCAGTGATGCAGCAGCATCAGCACCGCTTCCTGGCTTAGGCCCACGTCCCGCACCCATTCCCAGGCCAGGGCGATTTCCGAGGGCTTCACTTCCCGCCTGTCGCCGAAAACAGGATAAACGTTTTCCGCAAAGGACACGTAATCTTTTTCCACCGGCAGATCGGCCAAATTCGCCGTCTGGCGCTGGGTGGGGGAATAAAAGCGATAGACGGGGGGATCGCTGCTGATATGGGACACCAGCGCCCGGCGCTCCCAGTACCGCAGGGCCGCCTCAATTTCCGCCTTGGGCATATCCAGATCCGCCGCCATTTCCTCCAGGGTGTACTCCGGCCCCTTCCAGGCGCAGGCAAACAGGCCCCACAGATACACCTTCACATAATCGCCCTTGGCGTCGGGCAGATAATCCAGGAGAAAGCGGTTTTCCACGGCGGTTACGCCGTAGATACGTGCCTCCTGATCCCATTCAAGCATTTTTATCCTCCTTTTCGGGGATGAGCAGCGATCCCAATTGTGCCAGCAGCACCGCCGCTAACATGAGCGCGCAGCCGACATAGCCCCGGCCGTCCATCCGCTCTCCCAGCAGCAGCGCCCCGGCGATGACGCAGAACACCGATTCCAGGGACAGGATCAGCGCCGCGAACGCGGGCCGGATGCCCCGCTGCCCCAAGGTCTGGCACAGATACCCCACCCCCGTGGACATGATGCCGCAGTACGCCACCGGCACCAGGGCGTGGAGCAGGTTTTCCCCGGACACTGTTTCAAACAGCAGGGCGCACACCCAGTTCAGCGCCGCGCCGAACACGAACTGCGCCTCACACAGCCGCAGGGGCGGCACAAAGCGGACGAAATGATCCGTGGCTAAGATATGGGCCGCCCAGAAAAACGCCCCCGCCAGCAGCAGCCCGTCCCACGGGGCCAGGATAAAGGCTTCGTCCTTGGGAACGCACAAAAGGTACAGGGCGGGCAGGGCCAGCAGCAGGGCCAGCCAGGTGGTGATTTTGGTCTTTTTGCCAAGGAACACGCCCAGCACCGGCACCAGCACCACATACAGGGCGGTGAGGAACCCCGCTTTCCCCGCCCCGGCCTCCCCCACGCCCGATTGCTGAAGCAGGGAGGCGATAAACAGGATCACGCCCAAGGCGGCCCCGGACAGAGCCTGCCGCCCGGTAAATGGCACGGCCTGCCGCCTGTTTTCCCGCAGCATCAGGGGCAGCACGGCCACGGCCCCCAGGGTAAAACGGCTGGCGTTGAAGGTAAAGGGCTGCAAATAGCGGCTGCCCTCCCGCTGGGCCGCCATAGCAAAGCCCCAGATGGCCGCCGTGAGAAACAGCAGCCCGGCGGAACGCAGTTCTTTCTTCATGGAATTTCCATTCTTTCTTTTCCTGATTGAAAAAACCCGATCGCGGCGGCGACGGTCAAAGTCCGATCTTCCACCGTTTCTATCATACCACAAATCGCCAAGAAAGCCAAATACATTCTTTCGATTAAATGAGCATATGCAGTTGGCAAGAAAGATCCCCTGGGGCTATCCGCCCCAGACCCCGACCAGGGAGATGATCTCCCTGGACCCTCATCTGCGGATATTAGCTGACGCGGAAAGAAAGCAAGCCCCCTGCCTCGTATCACGTATAGACTTAATGTACTTGAAAAAATAAAAAGAGCTTTGAAAGCAATGCCTCCAAAGCCGAAAAGTGTAAGAACAATTATTTTCCCGGGGTGATTTCTCCCGCCTTGGTCAGGGCGAGCTTGGTAATGACGGGGCCGATCAACTCGAACACCAGCACGCCCGCCAGCACGATGGTATTCACCTGCGCGCCCAAGGTGGGGAAGCGGGCCGCCACCAGGCTTGCCATACCGATGGCGACGCCGGCCTGGGGCAGCAGGGTGAGGCCCAGATACTTTTTGATGTTGTCGTCCGCTTTCACGCACAGAGCGCCTAACATAGTGCCGCCCCATTTACCCATGGAGCGCAGCAGCAGGTAGCCCACGCCGATGACACCCACGCTGGGCAGCACGGACAGATCCAGATCCGCGCCGGACAGCACGAAGAACAGCAGGAACAGGGGCGGCGTGAACCGGTCGCACTGCTCCATGAGCACCTCATGCACCTGGCTCAGATTCACCATCACCGCGCCGATCATCATGCACACCAGCAGGGAGGACAGGTTCCACATATCGCACAGACCCACGCCCGCCAGCACCAGGGCGATGGACAGGGCCAGCTTGTTGCCCCGGCTGGCAAAGAAGCGCGCCCCGAAGGCCAGCAGCCAGCCCAAGGCCCCGCCCAGGGCGATGCTGCCCACGATTTCGATGATGGGGGTGAGCACCATGCTCTGCACGGTGATTTCGCCGCCCAGCATCCCCTGGGCCACGGAGGCGGAAATGCTGAACACCATCAGGCCCAAAGCGTCGTCCATGGCCACCACGGGCAGCAGCATCTGGGTCACGGGGCCGTGAGCCTTGTACTGCCGCACCACCATCAGGGTGGCGGCGGGGGCTGTGGCTAAGGCGATGGCGCCCAGCAGCAGGGCCAGTGGCACGTCCACCCCAAAAGCGATCAGGCCCACGTCCACGCAGATCGCCGTGGCAAGGCCCTGGAAAACGGTGATGGTCAAAGGCGCTTTGCCGATTTTTTTCAGGTACGCCAGCTTAAATTCGCCGCCGATGGCGTAGGCGATAAAGCCCAGGGCCGCTTCGGAAATCACGCCCATGGACTCCGCCTGTTCCTTGGAAATAATGCCCGCCACGCAGGGCCCGATGATCAGACCGGCCACCAGGAAAGCCGTTACGTTGGGCAATTTCACGGCCCGGGCGCCGCGGCTCACCAGCAGGCCCGCCGCCATGGCAATACCGATCAGCAGCAGAATGTTCATTTCTTCTTTTCCAGTCCTTCCACCATGGTCAGCGGCAGGGCAAACATGATGCCGCTGTCGGGCACATCCAGCCCGCCGGTCACGTCATTGACCACCTGCCGCGCGATATCCACCTGCTCATCCTTCAGCACCATGAAAATGGTTTTGCTGCTGCGGCGTTCCGGCTCCAGAATGGCGCGCAGGCCGTAGAAGATGGGCATTTCATCCTCGGTGTGCAGGATGCGGGCCATGCCCTTGCTGTCCAGCACGGTGGCGCCCCGCAGGCCGTGATCGGCAAAGGACTGCAACAGGCTTTCCAAATGCTCGGTTCGGTTCAAAACAAATACGAATACCTGCATGATTCTTACCTCCCTCTTAGATGCCTGCCGCTTTACCATTCGGAAGCGGCAGGACGCGCCACGGCTCCGCCCGTGCGCTCATCCTGGTTTGCACTCTCGCGCAAACACGTATTGTAGTCCCAAATAGCGACAAATGCAAGAAATAATTGAAAAATTGTGAAAAACATCCAAAAGCGGAAGCACTTGATTTTATGACAGCTTTTCAGGGGTCTCGAACCGTTCGAGACCCCTGTGTTCTGTGCTTCCTTTATTCATCAATATATTTTCCGTTGATCCATTTTCTTCGCTTTTCGCTTCGGTACTTTCTTTCTGTCTGTTGTTGTTCCGCTTCTTGCGCATGCTGAATAAACAAGGTTAATTGTCTTTCTGCGCTCGTTATATCTTTTGTGATCTGTTGCTGTTCAGTATCGATATACTGTGCAAGGGCATTTGAAACAGTCAATAATTGATTTATTGATTCTATTACATTTAATTCTATTTGCATGATTTTTAATCCGTTGTCTATCTCTGCTTTTGTTGTTGTCGGGGTTGCCGGACCTCTCATTTGCTGAAGCTGCCCTTTATATGCCAATAAGCTGTCAATGATCTTTTCTATATGTTGTTTGTCGTATATTGCTTGACTTGGTGTATAGTATTTCATCTCTTGTAATCCTCCGGAGTTGGCGCGGGATAGCCGTCTGCAGTTAGTTGCTTTTCAATAGCGCTGATCATGTATTGCTGCGCTGATATTTCCTTTTTAGCTGCAGCTTCATTTACTCTTTCGCGGGTCTTGCCTACTTTTTTCGTCACTATTCCAATTCTATCATATTAAACTTTGTCCCATTCCTTTTTATTGTCTTCTGTGACGTGCATTCTTGTTTTCTTGCCTGTTTCGCTCATGCTTTTACCTTCCTCTTAAAACAAAAAAATACACAGGAGACAGTTTTGATACTGGCTTATTCTTGGGCAGGTTCCCCTGTTTTTACCGACGCGGGTGTGTTTCTTTCGATGGCCGCAAGAGAAAAAGAAATTCTTTCAAGTAAATCTGTTTTCTTTGCTGTGATAAACATTCTCAAGGCAATTACAATTAAACCAGCTGAAGCTCCTATATAGATATATCCTTGTTGCTCCTGTGCTTTAATGGCGTTTTCTAAGTCTTGCCCATATAATCCCCTTGAGTTATTGATCACTTTGCTTCGAGCTGTTACTATTATATTCGCGCCGCTTATCATGCCAAACAGCGCACAACAAATAATTAAACCGGCGATACACCTATAAAAATAGTCATGCTTTTTGATCCTCTTTTCTATATATGATCCCTTGTTTTTCTGCTTCTTCACGGGCGCGGCGGGCTGGTGCTTTGTGGTCATAGTCTGCATGTTTTCTTGTGCTAAAAATTATTTTTCCTGCTTTTTGATTGATTGCATCAATAATATATTGTGCACCTTTTGTATATCCATTTTCTTTCCATGTCTTTTCAAATTCTTCTTTTTCTTCGTCATTTGCTTTTATTGCAATTATGTTTTTTCTCTTTTCGCTCATGCTTTCGCCTTTCTTCCTCTTGAAATATGCACAGGGCTGGTTCGATCCCACTGTGTTCTTGTCTTCTGTCTAATTATTTTGATAATCCGGCTATTCCGGTGACATGGATCCTGTTCTATTCCTTTCGTTTCCAGCTTGAAAAATTTTGATCCTGGGCGGGTTGTTCAGATTGTACTGGCGCGGGATCGTTGGGGCCTTGCTCGGTGTATTCACCTTTGAGATACTTATATAATAATACTGTGTTCGTCCTTGTTTGTTTAACGTCTGTTTCCAGCCGTTCAAAAAATGATGCTTTAACAAGTGCAATTATTCCGTATATGATCGCGGCGATTCCTCCGGCGATGATATAGGTATCGGGCTTGTTGATGCTAAAAATCGGGCTTAATATTGCGATGAAAACGCCTCCAATAATTCCAATATATCCAATAATTTTATATAATGTCACCATTTTTCTGATCCTTTCTTTTTCTGGTGTATGTGCCGCGTTTCGCTGGCGGCGTTAAAACCTGTTTGCCTGCTCTTTGATTCACGGCGGCGGTTATATATTCCGCTATGCTTTCGCCGTTTTCTTTTGCTATCTGTTTCAATGCGTTTTTGTCTTCTTCGTATACGTCAAAATTGATCGGGCTTTTTCCTTCTTTGCTTTTCTTCGTGCGTTCTAAACTGTACCCCATAGGATGGACACACACTTTGGTAAGGCAGACCTACACGTCCCCGTTCAGTGGACAGCCAGCAAAAGGCACGTCCCCAAACAA
>CAJOJQ010000035.1 GCA_905234985.1 uncultured Christensenellaceae bacterium | reverse complement strand
CGATCTATTGGTCGTCCCCGCTATTTTTTGAGCAAAACACTTTTCCTTTACCAAATTTTTCTCCAAAGGGGCTTGACTTTTTATTTGCAGGCTTTAGAACGAAGAAAGTCCAGGAAAATCAACACTTCACGGGCACCCCATCGAGGCAGGACGATCTAATGGTCATCCTGCCTCAAATTTATAGAATTGGTGGCAACAAAACGTGGGGAAAAAACATGACAGGTTGATACCAGCGCTTGCTTCTATCAACGAAACATTGGCACATCGTGCCGGAAATGGAGAGTTCATGATGAAACCATCAAATCCAACGACGATCCACTGGATAATACATGTATCTCAGAGAAAGGAGCCCAATGCCCAACCAGGAAAACAAAAGCCCGCTGGAAAGCAGCGGCATGGATATCCCGGATTATGCGATTGAACGAATGGCCCGCTGCCTGCTGCCCATGATGCAGAAATACTACGAAAGCACCGAGGGAAAAAAAGAATTGGCGGCTCAGGCTAAGCCTGAAGAAAAACTGAGCGCATGATCCATAAATGAATAATAGGCCGGAACATTTCTCGATTGGGGAATGTTCCGGCTCTTACTTTTCAGTTCCTAAAAATGCTATACAATATTTTATAGGTAGTTAATTAACCGATGCTAATCATTGTCAAATATTGAACATTTATTATTTTTGTGTTATAATAATTTAAGAAAGTACAAAGTGCTGAGGAATAAATGCACATGAAATCAGAAGAACAAAAAAAGAAGCTTGTTTTAGTATAATAAGCTCGTTATGATCAGTGAAAGTAGAGGGGAGAAAAGATGTCTCAGTTAGATACATACCGGAGTTCTGTCATTCGGAAACGTGAAGAGATCGCTAGATTAACTAGCGATCTATCTAAAGAACAAGCAAAAATCCCACCTTTACAAAAGAAAATTAACGCCGCAAATGATTCTATTAAGAGAACAAAAAGCGATTCCGTCATTAAGTCAAAACTGAGAGAAATCGAACAAGCACAGAAATCTATCGCTGATACTAACAAGAGATGCGTGGATTTACAAAAGAAAATCGCCCAAAAGGATAAGGAGCTTTCCGATCTGGAAAAGAAAGTTCGCCAGGAAGAGGATCGCGAGAGAAAGAAAAAAGAGGAAGAAGAAAAACGCCGCGCCCATGAAAGCGCACAGCAAATGGCGTCTGTGGAGCGTACCCTCCGTGAGCATAGTATTGCTCAATTACAGATGCAGGAAGACATTGAGCGATTAAAGGCAATTCCTGAGAAAATAACCATTCTCTTTATGGCATCCAATCCTCTGGATACTACAAGACTACGTCTTGATGAAGAAGTAAGGAGTATTCAGGAAAAGATTAGATCATCGGAATACCGGGACTCTATCATTTTTGAAAGCCGATGGGCAATGAGGTCATCAGACATACTCCAGGCAATAAACGAAACCAATCCGACAATTATTCACTTTAGTGGCCACGGAGCAGATACGGGAGAAATCGTACTCCAGAATCCAGATGGAAGCGCAAGACTTGTATCTAAAGAGGCAATTGCTGCAGCGATTTCTACTGCTTCTGATACGGTTCGACTCGTCACATTCAATGCTTGCTTCTCCGAGGAACAAGCAAAGAGCGTCGTTGCATTCGTTGACGCTGCTATTGGTATGAATGACTCTATTCCTGATGACACAGCTTGCGTTTTTGCCGCACAGCTTTATTCGTCAATTGGATTTGGCTTTTCCGTTGAAAAAGCATTCCGTCAGGCTATTGCTGAGTTATTACTAGAGGGCATAAGTGGTGATAATATTCCTCAGCTTTACGCGAAAGATGGAGTCGATCTTACAGATTTAGTCCTTGTCGATCCAGAAGCGAAAGAGGTGCCTTATCGCTGAGTGTGACGATATAATAAGCGCAGATCAAACTGCTTAAGATTTTAATCCACCTGATTGCAAATCAGGCACCTAAAGATATGTCAAATTCAATAATGTTTTATAATTTGCGTCAAAACGACCCAAATTGAGTAAGCCGAAGCGCCTCCCTGGCAGGAAATGCTTCGGTCATTTTTTTATTCGGTTAGAAAATACCTATATCGCTCATGAACATAAGAAATCCGAACCCTCCGCCTACCGGATGAAAGTTCGGATTTCTCGTGTTTGGTGGAGCATAGGAGACTCGAACTCCTGACCCCAACACTGCCAGTGTTGTGCGCTACCAACTGCGCTAATGCCCCGCGAACGAAAAGAATTATAGCACAGGGTTGCGGGTTTGTAAAGAGGGAAAATCAAAAAAATTTTGTATACAGAAATAAAAAATCCCGATTTTCGAGGTGGGTTTTCGCGGCGCGGGTATGCGGCGTTCTTGCGGTTTTCACGCGGATTTGTTATAATTCCTTTGGAGAATGGAAAAAACGCGGAAGCCGCGCCGCGGGGATAACCGGCGCGGGTTCCTGGGACGGATTTTTTGCGGGACGAAGGGCGAGGAAAGAGGACGGCATGAGAACGGCGGTAAACGGCGGCGCGGGGCGGGCACCCCTGCTGCAGGCGGAGGCGCTGCACAAATTCTACGGCGCGGGCCAGAACGCGGTGAAAGCGCTGGACGGCGTGGATCTGGAAATCAAGCAGGGCGAGCTGCTGGTGATTTTAGGCAGCAGCGGCAGCGGCAAATCCACGCTGCTGAACATGTTAGGCGGCATGGACCGACCGGACAGCGGCAGCATCCGCTTTCGCGGCAAGGATATCAGCCGCCTGAACGACCGGGGGATGACGGATTACCGGCGCAGGAACATCGGCTTTATTTTTCAATCCTTTAATCTGATCGCGGAGCTGACGGTGCGGGAAAACGTGGCGCTCACCGCCGATACGTCCCGGAACGCCCGGATCGTGGATCATACGCTGGATATGCTGGGCTTGGGCGATAAGAAAAACAGCTATCCCAGCCAGCTTTCCGGCGGACAGCAGCAGCGCACGGCCATCGCGCGGGCGCTGGCGGGGCGCGCCGATCTGCTGCTGTGCGACGAACCCACCGGCGCGCTGGATTACGATACCGGCAAGCAGATTTTGATTCAGCTGGAGGCCCTGGCGCGTGAACAGGGCAAAACCGTGGTGATCGTCACCCATACCCAGGAAATCGGGAAAATGGCCGATCGCGTCGTCCGGATGCGGGACGGCAGGATCATTGCCGAAACGGAGAATGAAGCGCCGGTTCCGGCAGAAAGCATCGAATGGTAATCGCATGAAGGGATACCTGTTTCGCGCGGTTTTCAAACGGTATTGGAAGCTGCTGCTGTCCATCCTGCTTGTGTCCGCCCTGGGGTACGCCTCCATGGCGGGGCTTTCCAGCGGCCATCTTTCGATGAAAACCACACTGAACGACTATATGGTGGATTACAACTGCCCCGACGCGGTGATCACCACAGCCGTTACCAACCGGGAGCAGGCGCGGGATTTGCTGGCCGTGCCGGGCATTGCGGAAGTGAACGCCCGGCTGACCGCCAACGCCACGCTTATCAGCCCTCAGGGGCGCTATCTGTCCATCCGGGCCTTTTCCTATACGGAGGACGAGTTTCAGCGATTCATTTATTGGGAACGGGCGGACGCCGTCACCGGCGATACCGTCTTATTGGAATACAATTTTGCCGCCGATAATGATATTCATCCCGGCGATACCGTGCAGGTCATGGTGAACGGCGATTTTCGGCCCTATACCGTGGCCGGGATCATTTCCCGGCCGGAAACCCTTTCCGCGCAGCCCATGGAGGAAATGGAGGATCAAAATCAGGATTTCGGCTACGTTTACGCGCCGCGTTTTCTGCTGGAAAAGGAATCCGAGGCCGAGCGCGGCGACGCCATGCAGCAACTGGATGAAAAAAGCGGCGAGTTGAACCAGGCGGAGCAGACCGCTCATGAGGAATACCAGCAGGTGCTGACCGAGCTGGACAGCGCCGAAGCGGAGCTGAACGCTAAAACAGAGGAATTTGCCCAAACCCAGGAGGAGCTGACGGCCCAGCGGACTGAGCTGGAGCAGCTGAAAGAAGAATTGCTGGAGCAGCGGGCGGAGCTGGAAGAAAAGAAAACCGAAGCGGAAAACAGCCAAATGGAGCTGGAAAGCAATAAAGCCGAGGCGCGGGAAAAGGAAGCGGAGCTGAACCGGGGCCAAATGGAACTGGACCAAAAGCAGGCGGAGCTGAACGACGCCGAGCAGGCGCTAAAGGAGCAGCGGAACGCGCTTTTAAGAATGCAAAAACAGGCGCTGGGGCAGGGGATCGCGCTCATGGATACCAGGGACGCGCTGCTTTCCGGGAGAGAGGAACTGGAACAGGCCCGGGCGGAAGCGCTGGATCAGCGGTCCGATCTGTATTACGCCCGAAGCGAGCTGTCGCAAAAAATCGACCTGCTGAAAGAGCAGCGCAGTTTGCTGCAAAGCGCCAAGTCGCTGCTTTCGGGATCGGTTACGCTGTCGGATCAGAGCATCAAGAACGCGCTGAAGGAAGCGGAGAAAGTGGTTTCCAACTTGGAGAAAACGCTGAGCCGGTTGGAGGACGCCCAGGCGAGCCTGCGTTCCATCGCGGCGGAAATCGCTTCGGCGGAGATCGAGGGGATCGACACGGCGAAGCTGCGCGCGCGCTGGCAAAAAGTGGCGGATCAGGTGGCCGCCATGGGCTATTCGGCGGACAGCATCGACAGCGCGGTGCGGCAGGTCAGATCATCCCTGGCGGAGGCCAGAGCCAGGAAGGATGAACTGGCCGCTCAGCTTTCCACGAAGGCCGGACGGGAAAAGCTGCAGGCGCAGGTGAGATCCCTGCTGGGCAGCTACGCGCCCTCGGGCGCCATCACCCAGGCCACCCTGGACGCGGCCCTCAGCCAGGTGAACTCCCTGTACAGCCAGGCCAACAGCGGCATGAGCCGCATCAACGAGGGCCTGCGGCTGATTCGCGAGGGTCTTCAGCTGGCGGATGAAAAGAAGCTGGAAATCGACAGCGGGCTGATGCAGACGCAGGCGGGTAGGGAACAACTGAACGGCGCGCTGCGGCAGATCACGGACGGGTTCTGGCAGCTGGATCAGGCCAATGCGCAGATCGCGGAAGGCCGCGCGGAAATCGACCGCTATCAGGCCCAAATCGACGAAGGGCGGCAGGCGCTGCATGAGGGCTACGCCCAGCTTGCGGATTATCAGGCGCAGCTGGACGAGGGCCTTGAACAGCTGAAGACCGGGCAGGCTGAAATCGCCAGCGCCCTGGAGGAAATCGAAGACGGCAAAAAGCAGATCGACGAAGCCGTGGCCGAAGCCCGGCAGCAGCTGGCCGACGGCGAAGCGCAGCTGGCCGATAAGCGGGCGGAGGCGGAAAGCGGCTGGGTGCAGGCGCTGGCGGACTTCGCCGATATGAAAAACGAATTGCAGCGCGCCTATGAGGACCTGGCCGGGGAAGAGGGCTACGAGGCCCTGTGCAATCAATTCCTGCTGCGCTTTTCTCCGGACGCGCCCCGGGCGGAAACCCTGGAAGCGGCGCGGGCCGCTTTGGGAGATACGGAAGTGAAAAGCGCCGTGCTGCATGAGGATTCCTCCGTTCGGAGAAGGATCCGCGATAATGTGGACCCCCTGGAAACCATGATGGTGTTTGTGCCGGTGGTTTTCTTCACGGTGGCGCTGGTGGTGGTTTACCTGTTCATGGCGCTGATCATTCGGCAAAGCCGCCGGGAAATCGGCATTTTGCGGGCACTGGGCTTTTCCCGGGGCGGCATCGCCGCCTTCTTCTGCGCCGTCAATTTTCTGGTGTCCCTGGGCGCGGTGGGCTTGGGCGTGGGCATCGGCGTGGCGCTGCTGCGCTATATCGGATACTTTGAATCCAATTTCTTCCCGCTGGCTTTCTTTACTTATATTTTTGACTGGCGGATGGCCGGGATGGCCGGGCTGGTTACGGTTGCCGTGGGGCAGGCGGCCACGCTGATCAGTACGGCGCGCGCCAGCGGCGTGCAGCCCACGGAAGCCATGTCCCGCCAGACCACCGTCAAGGTGAAAATCCCCCGCGCGGCTCAATGGGCCGTCCGCGGCGCTTCGCCCATGGTGAAATACAGCGTGATTTCTCTCCTGCGCAATCCTTTGCGGTTTCTGTTCTCAGTGGTGTGCCTGTCGGCGTCCGTGATGCTGATTTTTACCGCCTTTTCCTTCATCGCCTCCAAGAACGCCATCATCACCCAGCTGTTTGACAAGCGCATTCATTACGACTGCCAGATTTTCTATCAGGAGGAGGAGAAAGGCGCGTTTGCGCGCGCGCTGGAAGCGCTGCCCTGGGTTTCCGACGTGGAGATACTGGATTACTACACCAGCGAATTTTCCCTGAACGGACGCACGGAAACGTCTCTGCTGACCGCTGTGCGGGAGGGCACGGAGATGATCACCCTTCTGGACGAAAAGGGCGGCGCGGTGCCTGTTCCTCGGGAAGGCGCGGTGCTGGATAAGAAACTGGCCGACACGCTGGGGGCCAAGGCGGGGGATACGGTGCGTGTGGACGGCGTGCCGCTGAAAATCACCGCCCTTTCCGATCAGTGCGTCAGCCGCGTGCAGAGCGTTTCCTCCGTCCAGGCGGAAGCCCTGGGCGAACCCTTCCTGCGTTCCGTGATTTGCCGGGTGCGGGAAGCGGACGAAGGGCGGCTGATGGAATTCCTGATCGGGCGGGACGATTATATCTATTCGGTCTTTACCCACAAGGCCTACGCCGCCTATTACGACGTCTTTGTCACCTTTGACGTGCCCGCCTGGCTGGTGGCGGGCTTCGCCGTGATGATCGGCCTGGTGATCGTGGTGAATACCGGCAACACCAATCTGCTGGAGCAAAAGCGGCAATTGAGCGTACTGCGCGCCTTGGGCTTCCAGCAGAGCCAGATCTCCCGAAGCTGGTACGTGCAGTCTCTGCTGTATTTCCTGTTTTCTCTGGCGCTGGGCCTGCCTGGGGGCGTCGCCGTGGCCAAAACGGCGCTGGTTCGGATGTCCATGTCTTCAAGAACCTACCCCTTCGTTCACGAACCGTGGGTCTACGCGCTCACCGCCGGGCTGGTGCTGGCCTACATCACCTTCAGCCATTGCATGACCATGCGGGGTATGAAAAAATGGAACATTGTGGAAAATGTGAAGGATAAAGAATGACCGCTTTTCTTGACGCGGTTCTCCAAATCCATTATAATGAAGTGCCCGGAAAAATCCGGGTATTTTGAACAGGCGGGAAGGAAACGTCTATGCGAGCCATCGTGGGCCTGGGCAATCCGGGCGAAAAGTACGAACACACCCGGCACAACGTGGGGTTTGACGTGATCAGCATCATCGCCGCCAAGCTGAACACGCCCATCAAAAAGATGAAATTTCAGGGCCTGATCGGCGAAACCCTGCTGGGCGGCGAAAAGCTGGTACTCATCAAGCCCCAGACCTTTATGAATCTGAGCGGCTACACCGTATCGGACGCCTTAAGCTGGTACAAAATGGAGCCGAAGGACATGCTGCTCATCGTGGACGATATCGACCTGCCTTTCGGGCAGGTGCGCATACGCCCCAAGGGCGGCCCCGGCACCCACAACGGCCTGCGCCACATCGTGCAATGCACCGCCACGGGGGATTTTCCCCGGGTGCGGGTGGGCATGGGCGCGCCGCCGCCCCAATGGGATCTGGCCGATTGGGTGCTCAGCAAATTCTCGACGGAGGAGGAGCGGAAAATCGCCTTTGACGCCTATATGCTGGCCGCCGACGCGGCCATCTGCTGGGCGGAGAACGGCATTGATACGGCCATGAACCGCTTCAACAATCGCCATGCTGAATAATGTTCGGGATTTTTTACACGCCTCCCCAGCCTTTCGGGAGGCTTTTGACGCGCGCGAAAACGGCATCGCCGCCCTGTACGACATGGCGGAGGGCCAGCGGCCCTTCTATGCCGCGCTGCTTTCCGCGGAAAGCGGCAGGCCCGTTCTGTACGTCGCGCCTTCCGACGCCGCGGCCATGCGCGCGGCGGACGATTGCGCCGCGTGGTTAGGCGGGGGCACGGCGGTTCTGCCCGTGCCGGACATGAGCTTCACCCGAGGCACCGCCAGCCGGGAAACCGCGTTCCAGCGCCTGTCCGTTTTGCAGCGGGCGCGGCGGGGGGAGATCAAGGTGCTGTGCGTTTCCGCCGAAGCGCTGCTCACCCGCATGATGCCCCCCGCTGTTTACGAAGAACACGCCATTTGCCTGCGCTCCGGCAGCAAAATGGAACCCGGCGAATTGATTGCCCGCCTGGTAAAGATGGGCTACGAGCGGGTGGACATGGTGGAGGGCCGAGGCCAGTGCGCCTTGCGCGGCGACATCGTGGACGCCTTTTCCCCCGCCGAAAACGGCGCAACCCGCGTGGAATTTTGGGACGATGAGGTAGATTCCCTCCGCGCCTTCGATCCCATCAGCCAGCGAAGCCTGGATAATGTGGAAGAAGTGAATTTCTATCCGGCGGTGGAATGGCTGCTGCCGGGTTCTGCCGCCGCGTCCATCCGCGCCCTGGTGCGGGAACAGATGAAGCGCCTGCCGGATCATCTTTTGAACGCCGACTTGCCGCCCCTGCCGGAGGACGAGGACGAAAGCAAGGAAGAAAAGTCTGCTGTGCCTGTGCCCGTGCGCCGGGTATACGATACCGGCGTGGGCAGGCTGCTCCAGGACGCCGACCACCTGGACGCGGGTTTGCAGCCGCCCACTCTTTCCCTGTGGGCCGGGGCGCTGGACGCGCCCTGCGCCTGGCTGTGGGAATACTTGAACGATCCCATTTTGGTGATTGAAGAACCGGAACGGGTCAAAGCCCGGTGCGAGGACCGGCTGGCGGGCTTCGGGGAGGATTTCAAGCTGACTTTGGAACGCCAGGAAGCCGTGCCGGAGCAGGGCAATCTGCTGCGCACCTGGGAAGATGCGGCCCAGGCCATGGAGGGCCGGCCCATCCACCTGCTCATGGAATTTCTGCGGGGCATGGGGGAGATGAAGCCCACTCGCATCGCCCGCTTCGCCGGGGTGAACGCGCCGAAATACGTGTCCCGGTTCAAGGATTTGGGCGGCGACCTGAAAGCCTGGGAAAAGGAAGGGTATCTCACCCTGCTCATGGCGGGCGGCGAAGCCCGGGCCCACCGCCTGCAAACGGCGCTGACCGAAATGGAAGTGCCCGTCCCCGCCTGGGAGGAGGGCATGAACATCGGCGCGGGGGATGCGGTGATCTGGCCCCAGACCTTCAGCCACGGCTTCACCCTGCCGGACTGCAAACTGGCTGTCATCGCCGACAGCGACCTCTTTGGCGCGGGCTACCGCAAAACCCGGAAGCGTCAGACCGCCGGGGAGCGCATCGAAGCCTTTACCGACCTGAAGGAAGGGGACTACGTGGTGCACGAGGTCCACGGCGTGGGCATCTTCAAGGGCACCGTGCGCCTGCAGAGCGAGGGAACCTACCGGGATTATCTGCTGATCCAGTACCAGGGCAGCGATAAGCTGTACGTGCCCACGGATCAGTTCGACCGGGTGCAGAAATACATCGGCGGGCAGGACAACCCGCCGCCCCTCAATTCTTTAAGCGGCAACGACTGGGAAAAGAAAAAGAACAAGGTGAAGGCGGGCCTGAAAAAGTTAGCCTTCGACCTGGTGAAGCTGTACGCCGACCGCCAGTCCACCCCCGGCCACGCTTTCTGCCCGGACACCCCCTGGCAGCGGGAATTTGAGGACGCTTTCCCCTACGAACTGACCCCCGACCAGGACAAGGCCGTGGAGGATATCCGCCGGGATATGGAAGCCCCCAGCAACATGGACCGCTTAGTGTGCGGCGACGTGGGCTACGGAAAGACCGAGGTGGCCCTCCGCGCCGCCATGAAGGCCGTCATGGACGGAAAACAGGTGGCCCTGCTGGCCCCCACCACCATTTTGGCCCAGCAGCACTATTACACCATGCTCAAACGCTTCACCAGCTTCCCGGTGGAGATCGACGTGCTGTCCCGTTTCCGCAGCCCCAAGCTGCAAAAAGAAACCCTCCGCAAGGCGGCGGAGGGCAAGATCGACATTCTGGTGGGTACCCATCGGCTTTTGTCCAAGGACGTGCATTTTAAGGACCTGGGTCTGCTCATCGTGGACGAGGAACAGCGCTTCGGCGTGGCCCACAAGGAATCCATCAAAAACATGAAAAACCAGGTGGACGTGCTCACCCTGTCCGCCACGCCCATTCCCCGCACCCTGCACATGTCCATGGTGGGCGTGCGGGATATGAGCCTTTTGCAGACGCCGCCGGAGGAACGGTATCCCGTGCAGACCTACGTGCTGGATTACAACGACGCCGTGATCCGGGACGCCATCATGCGGGAGCTGAACCGGCAAGGGCAGGTGTATTTCCTGTACAATCAGGTGCGGCACATCGACCAGTTCGCCGCCCGCCTCCGCGCCCTGGTTCCGGAGGCCCGCATCGCCGTGGCCCATGGGCAGATGAAGGAAAGCCTGCTGGAGGATGTGATGCTGGACTTTTACGAGGGCCGGTTCGACGTGCTGCTGTGCTCCACCATCATCGAAAACGGTCTGGACGTGCCCACGGCCAACACCATCATCGTCTTCGACGCGGATCGCTTCGGTTTGAGCCAGCTCTATCAGCTCCGGGGCCGGGTGGGCCGTTCCAACCGCATGGCCTACGCTTACTTTACCGTGCGGCCGGACAAAATGCTGTCCGAAACCGCCCAGAAGCGCCTGTCCGCCATCCGGGAGTTCACGGAATTCGGTTCCGGTTTCCGCATCGCCATGCGCGATCTGGAGATTCGCGGCGCGGGCAACATCTTCGGCCCCGAACAGTCCGGTCAGGTGGCCCAGGTGGGCTACGATATGTACTGCCGCCTCATTGAGGAAGCCGTGCGGGAAGCCCGGGGGGCCCAGGGCGAAAAGGTGCCCTACCAGACGGAAACCCGGGTGGATGTGCGGGTGGACGCCTACCTGCCCGCCGAATATGTGCGGGGCGACACCCAGCGCATGGAAATCTTCAAGCGCATCGCCATGATCAAGACCCGCGAGATTCGGGAGGACGTGATCGAGGAAATGATCGACCGCTTCGGCGATATTCCCGACTGCGTCATGAACCTGATCGACATCGCCCACCTGCGGGGCATCTGCGGACGTCTGGGCGTGAACCGGGTGAACTACACCGCCAACACCCTGGTCTGCCGCCTGGATCCCAACGCCCCCTTAGACCCCGCCCGCCTGTACGCCGCCCTGGAAAAGACGGACAAACGCCTGCTGCTTTCCGCCTCCAAGGAACCGGCGATTTTGCTTCGGGATACGAAACTGACCGTGGAAGAACTGCTCCGCGCCGCCGTGCCCACTTTGGAAAAAGTGGAAGCGGAGATGGGGGAGGATAATTGAACACAAAAAACGCGAACCGCCTCGAAATCGAAGCGATTCGCGCTTTTTTTATTGTCAAGTTGCCGGTTTAGTGGTACTATTGAAGACGATGGAAAGGATATTTAAACATACAGCAGGATTTTACCGCAAAAAATGGAAAATGGAAATGTACGGCATGCGGCTGCCAGAACGATGTAACAAAAGGAAACATTATCTAAGTGCGCGGGAGGAAGAAAAATGCCTGAAAATCATGGAGGAAGCAAACAGGACTTCTTTGGAACAGTCGGCGGAATATTCAAAAATGTCGGTGATGCTGTGAACGATGCGGCAGACAAGGTCGGCACCGCGCTTCAGGATGTGGCTGGCAAAGCAACCAATATCGTCAACAAGGGAAAAGATTCCGTTATTCAGGCGATAGATGCTAATGGAAGCGGAGAAATTGATATTGAGGATTTTATTATTCTGGGCTTGCGAACGCCGGGCGTTGGCATAAATCGCGCGGATTTTCTCAGAGCAGAATTGAAGAAGGATTTTTCAGATGACGTGATAGAGGATGCAATAGAACGGACGCCTGCGCTCGCCGGAATCTCTGTTGATATGATTAACAAACACGCCGACCAAGTAATCGAATATGAAAGAAACTGTGTAACCGGCATTTCTGCGGCGCTCGGTATGCCTGGTGGGTTTGCTATGGCAGCCACCATCCCGGCAGATATTGTACAGTATTATGGGTTTATGCTTCGCGCTGCGCAAAAGCTGTTATACCTCTATGGTTTCCCGGAAATTGATGTTTCAGAGAAGGGCCAGCATTTTGATTCCGAAACATTGAATATGATGACGCTTTGCCTCGGTGTAATGTATGGCGTAGCCAATGCAAGCAAGGCGCTGATTGCTATGGCAAATGCTTTGGCAAAGGGCGTGGAAAAGCAGCTTTTAAAAAAAGCGCTCACGAAGGGGACGATTTACCCGATCGTGAAAAGCATATCGAAATGGTTTGGCGTAAAAATGACAAAGCAGGTTTTTGCCGGGTTTTTCAAAAAGGCAATCCCCGTAGTCGGCGCTGTGGTGGGCGGTTCGATTACATACCTTTCTTTCAAACCCTGCTGTGACAAATTAAAGGATTCATTGAAGAATACCATACTAAGCAATCCAACGGGTTCCAATGCAATCGAAGGAGAAATGATTCTTGCGGAAGAATAATAACGTTGGATGATCAGCGCTCTCCCTGCTGCCTCACAAGAAGCAGCAGGGAGACGTTTGTTTTACAGCCCGGTTTCTTCCTCCACCATCCGTATCAATTCGCTCAGCCGCATCCCCAAGGCGTCGGCGATGCGCCAGAGGGTGTCCACGTTGGCGTTTTTCGTGCCCGCCTCGATCATGGCAAGGTGGCTGCGTGCTACCCCGGCCAGGCCGGACAGCACCTCCTGGGACAGGGCTTGCCGGATGCGCAGATCGCGGATGATGCGCCCGGTGATTTCGCAGTTGTATGGAATCATGGTTTTTCTCCTTTCGCAAATCGTAGGCATTGCGCCTCCATCAGAGGGCGTGTATTTTTTGCGAATTTAGCGAAAGGGGAAAAGCTGTCTGCGAAGACAGACAGGAAGAAGAAAAAAGCGTGCTATGCTTCCTTTGGAACGTTGTTTACCATGCGGACGGAAAGAAACGGAGGAAGCAGTATGAAAAAAGCGTTGTGCCTGATGGTTATGCTGGCGATTCTGCTGGCTGCGATTCCCGCGGGGGCGGATGAAGTGAACGTGACCGGGCTGTCAGATACACAGCTCCAGCAGTTGATCGACCGGATAGAAGAAAGGATTCTGGAATTGCAGCAGCTTGCGGAAGCGGCAAAAACCGAGCAGGCGAAACGAAAGGGAGAAACCCCGGCGGAATCAGGCGGGGTGCAGCATACCCCCGTCACCATCAAGAGTTCCCCCAATAAATATACCTGGTATATTCAGGACTACGTGGGCCGAAACGCCGCCAGCATCGGTTATACCTCCCTGGGCGGCGACCGGCTGGAACGGTACGGCGCGGGGGTGCTGAAATTCATTTTCGTCACCGAGGACGGCACCTACCTGGATTACGAAAATGAAAATATGCTGAAACAGTATGTGGTGGCGGAGCAAAGCCTGAAACCCAATACGGAAATGAAGCTGACCTTCCAAAAGGACAGCAAGGGCAAGGAATACGATAACCTGGTGGACTATCAGAACATCGAAACCATTGATCTGCTGGTGCGGCGGCTGGACGGAAAAACGAGCGGCGAAAAAGTGAAGGCGGAAATCGTCGCCATCAAAGTATCGCCGGACAAGTATACCTGGTATATGCGCAACTATGTGGGCAGAAACGTGGCCGCCATCGGCTATACTTCTTTAGGCGGGAAGCGAATGGACGCCTACGGGGAAGGTTATATCAGGCTGAATCTCATCGCCGATGACGGGGCATATATTGACCCGAGCAATTTTGAACAGCTCAAACAGTACGTGGTCACACGGCAGGACGTAGCCCCGAATACGGCCATCCGGCTGACATTTATGAAGGACAGCAAGGGGAAAGAATACTCCAATCTGGTGCAGTCCCAAAGCTGCGAAAGCATTACCCTGTATGTGCACAAGCTGAAAAGTCTATAAAGCAGTTGAAATGTGTGAAGCGGCATGATAAAATAAAGGCGAAAGGGGGCGGTGCGCGATGGGCGATCCATACGATCATCTTCAGGAAATGTATCACGAGCAGGACTTGCAGCGCCTGCGGGGTTTTCGTCCCATTGACGATACGTTCATGCGCTGCCTGTTCCGGGATAATTTGCCCCTGGCGCAGTTCGTGCTTCGGATCATTACCGGCAAGGACGATTTGGTTCTTACCCGCGAGGAAACGCAGAAGGACATGAAGCGGCTGCTGGGCGCCCGTTCTCTGTGCCTGGACGTGCATGGGGTGGACAGCCAGAACCGCCAGTATGACCTGGAGGTGTAGCGGGCCGACAGCGGCGCGCGGCCTGACCGGGCGCGGTATCATGCCGCTGCGCTGGATGTGGAAAGCTTAAACGCCGGGCAGGAGTTTGAGGAGCTTCCCGAAACCTACGTCATCTTTGTGACCGAGCATGATTTCTTCGGAAAAGGCGCGGGCCTGTACCCCATCGAACGCATGAATCTGGTCACAGGCGAACGCTTTAATGATCGGGAACACATTCTTTACGTCAACGCCCAGTATCAGGCTAACGACGATTTGGGCAGGCTCATGCACGATTTTCTGTGCAACGATCCCGCCGATATGCATTATGATATTCTTGCCCAGCGGGCACGCTATTTCAAGGAGAATCCAAAGGGGGTCAGCGAAATGTGCAAGGCGATGGAAGATATGCGCAATGAAGCCCTGGAAAGGGGGCGGATTCTATCTAAGATCGAAGATATCAAGAATATAAAAATCAGTTTGGGTTTAACGGATCAACAGGTGAAAGATGTATTGAAGATTTCTGCCGAGGATTGGAAAGCGATTTCCGCACGGATATAAACGAACGGACGGGGAAGCGGGATGGGCTTCTCCGTCCGTTGTTTTTATCGTGGCTCCTTAAAGGGGTTCGTTTTTTCTGTACGGATCAATTTGCTTTACCCCAATCCCGGCGTGTGGCGGCGCGCCGGGGGTCTGTGCCGGGGGGTTTTGTGTCAGCTTCGATCATGGCTCTTGAAGCCGGATCAGGCGTGGGTTTTTTTCTTGCCGTAGCGCTTCACATATTCTTTCAATTCTTCCAGGGACATGACGGGGCCGATGAGGGAACCCTGGCCTTTGAAGATGGCGATTTCCTCAAACAGCTCAAACTGCTCCTGGGAGTCGATCCCCTTGGCGCAGACGTGCATATCCAGGGCCTCGGCCAAATGCTGGATGGCGACCACCATTTTATATACCTGATCGCTCTGCAGGATGCTGGCGGCGTAGCTCTTGTCCAGCTCCAGCAGATCGAAATGCACCTGATGCAGCAGGGGCATGTTGGTGTTCCTGGTGCCGAAGTTGCCCATGGCCAGCAGAACGCCCAATTCGTCATGAATGTAATTCAGGTTGGCGCAGCCCTGGGGATTCAGATCCTGCAATTCGCTGAGCTCAAATTGGAGATGCTTGCTTTGCAGGCCGGTTTCTTCCAGGCAGCTGCGCACCTGCTCCACAAAATGCTCGGATTCGGCGAATTTGGGCAGCAGGTTCAGGGACAGGGTCATGTTGCTGTCGGCTTCATTGCTGATTTTGACCGTCTGGCGCACGGCTTCCCACAGCAGCGTGATGGAGAAGAGCTGGGTCAGCGCGTCGTCCTTTTCCACGATTTGCAGAATGGGCCAGGAGGGCAGCAGGTTGCCTTCCGAATTGCGGAAGTGGGATACGAACACTTCATAGGTATTGCAGGTGTTTTTTCCGAACGTCCATTTGGGCTGCCCCTGCAGCACCATGGCGTTTTTCAGGATCATATCGGAAATCGCGCTGTGTTCCATGATTTCTTCCTCCTTCTCATCGCTTGGCCTTGTATGGATTTGTGAAACGTGTTCCGTATTCGATAAACGCTGCTTTCAGGAATATTCTACCATACTATCGGGAAAAGTCAATATCCAAATCGTGGCATAAATGGACGATGCTGTAAACAATGACAAAACGCCAGTCACAGAGCTGCTGTGACGCAGTCTGTGGCTGGCGTTTCTTTTTATATGGTGGATTATCCCAAAAACTCCCTTACGCACCGCCGGTACGCTTCCACGGGGTCGGCGGCGCGGGTGATGGGGCGGCCCACCACGATGTAATCGCTGCCCCCAAGGCGGGCTTTTTCGGGGGTCATGACGCGGCTCTGGTCGTCGGCGGCGCTGTCGGCAAAGCGGATGCCGGGGGTTACGGTGGCAAAATCCGGGCCGCAGGCAGTCTTGACCAGGGCGGCTTCCAGGGGGGAGCAAACCACGCCGTCCAAGCCCGCTTCCTTGGCGTTCCGGGCGTAATGGGCCACGGTGTCCGGCATGGAGGCGGAAATCAGCAGCTCCTTCTGCATGCGTTCCTCGCTGGTGGAGGTCAGCTGGGTCACAGCCAGCAGCAGGGGACGGGCGCCGTCCTCCCGGGTGAGGCCCTCCAGGGCGGCGCGCATCATGTCGATGGTGCCGGCGGCGTGAAGGTTCACCATGTCCACGTCCAGGCGGCTGAGCACCCGCATGGCGGATTTCACCGTGTTGGGAATGTCATGGAGCTTTAAATCCAGGAAAATCTTGTGGCCTCTTTGCTTGATCTTCCGCACGATGTCCGGCCCCTCGGCGTAAAACAGCTCCATGCCGATTTTCACGAAGGGCTTTTCATCAGAAAATTTGTCCAGGAAAGCATATACGTCCTGGGCGGACGGGAAATCCAGGGCAATGATGACGTCATGGTTCATGTGTGCGCACCTCCGATGATTTCTTGCAGGGATTGGATGCCTAACTTTTCCATTTCTTCGGGCAATTGCTCGATGATTTCTTTGCAGATGAAGGGGTTTACCAGGTTCGCCGCGCCGATCTGCACCGCCGTGGCCCCGGCCAGCATCATTTCGATCACGTCCCGGGCGCTGGACACCCCGCCCATGCCCATGATGGGGATGGAAACGGCCTTGTACACCTGATACACCATCCGCAGGGCCACCGGGAACACGGCGGGGCCGCTAAGCCCGCCCATGGTGTTGGCTAAAATGGGCTTCCGCGTTTTCAGGTCGATGCGCATGCCCAGCAGGGTATTGATGAGGGAAAGCCCGTCCGCCCCCGCGTCCTGGCAGGCTTTTGCAATAGAAGCAATATCATTGACGTTAGGGGACAGCTTGATGAACACCGGCTTTTTCGTCACCCGCTTCACCGCTTGGGTCACCGCCGCCGCGCTCTCCGGGCTTGTGCCGAAGGCCATGCCCCCGCCGTGGACGTTGGGACAGGAAATGTTCACTTCGATGATGCCCACCTGCTCCTGCGAATCCAGCAGGGCGCAGGTTTTTTCGTATTCCGGAATGGAAAAGCCGCTGACGTTGGCAATGACGGGCTTATGGAAGTGCGCTTTCATCTCCGGCAGCTCGTGTGCTATGACATGCTCCACGCCGGGATTTTGCAGGCCCACGGCGTTGAGCATGCCGCAGGACGTTTCCGCGATGCGGGGGGTGGGGTTGCCGAAGCGCGGTTCCAGGGTGGTGCCCTTGAAGGAGAAGGAGCCTAACATGTTGATATCGTAGTATTCCGAAAATTCCTTGCCGAAGCCGAAGCACCCGCTGGCGGGGATCACCGGGTTATCCAACGTCAGGCCGCATAAATCGACGGACAGGTTCACCATGGCAATTCCTCCTTCCGGAACACAGGGCCTTCCTTGCAGACACGCTTGGGGCCGTCCTTGGTCTGGATGGTGCAGCCCATGCAGGCCCCGAAGCCGCAGCCCATGCGTTCCTCTAAGGACAGTTGGCCGGTTGTGCCGCAGGCTTTGTACACCGCTTTCAGCATGGGCAGGGGGCCGCAGGCGAAGAAGGAATCGTAGTTATCTGGCAGAGTGTCGGTGACGAAGCCCTTTTGTCCGGCGCTTCCGTCCACGGTGTTGAGCAGCACCGGCACGTCCAGGTCCTCAAAGGAATCCATGAGGAAGATTTCTTCCTCTTTATTGAAGCCCAAGATCACGGCGGGCTGCTTCCCGACTGCCAGCAGGGCTTTGGTGAGTCCGTACAGGGGCGGGATGCCCACCCCGCCGCCGATCACTAAAGGATGCTGCCCGGAGGCGTTCACGTCGTAGCCGTTGCCTAAGCCGTTCAGGATGTCCAGGGTATCGCCGGTTTCCATGCGGGAAAGGGCGTCGGTGCCCTGGCCGATGACCTTATAAATCAGGGTCATGCCGTTTTCATCCCAATCGCAGAGGGAAATGGGGCGGCGCAGATAGAACCCGGGGATTTGGATTTGGCAAAACTGGCCGGGGGCCTTCACCATGGAGGTGTCCCCCGCCAAATCCAGCAGAAACACGCCGGGGGCGATGGGGGTGTTTTCAATGATCTGATACTGCATGCGATTCTCCTGTCAAATGAAGAAATTCAGCCGTTGTTCGGAAAGCATCGGAAGGAAATGATGTTGTTGTCCGGGTCGTAAAAGCTCATGTTGATCGCGCCCCAGGGTCTTTTCGTGGGCGGCTCAATGATTTTCGCACCCAAAGCCAACACCTTTTCGTAGGCTTTTTCCATGTCCTCCACGGTAAACGCCAAGCAAATATTTTGATTCTGATTATTCTTAAGGGTGCCGTCGTTGTAAACGGTCAGGGAGGTTTCTTCGGCCAGAATGAATTGATGGGTTTCATCCTCGCTGCCGTTTTCCGTTTCCAAGAACCGCTTGTAAAAACCGGCAAGCCGTTTTACATCGTTTGTCAGCAAACATACTTCATCGATTCGCATGATGACCTCCCCCATATCGATAACCGTCCGGGAGCCGAATGTATGCCCTGATATGTTCGTCCAAGGGGCGTTCGATCAGTCCCGACACATTGTTGATGTTCCCCTCCGCCGCAAGCATCGCATGCGGAAGCTTTTGCAGAACGATCCCCATATGGTCATGCGGCTGATGATTGAAAACCCTGTCGTAAAGAACGATATCCCCCGCTTCCGGGACAAAGGCTTCCGTTGCTTTGTGGTATTCTATCCGCCGGTCGCCGATGGCAAATTCCTCCCAGGCGACGCAGCCCGCCAGATGACAGGTAACGCATTCTTTGGGGCGGTAAGGAAAATCAAATCCCGCTTCCACACAGCAATAATACACGAACGCCGCGCACCATAATCCATCCGCTTCTTTCAGGCTCCATGTGGGGAAAAACTGAATGATCGGTTCAAGATTGGACGTCTGATCCTTGATATATCCATGAAAAGGGGCCAGCGCCTTTTCTCTTGCGACCATCGCCAGCCTTTCCCTCGTTGCCTTTTCCATAAAGCTCCTTATTCCGCGTCAATGGTGGAAATGCCTAAGGTGGTTTCCTCCAGCACGTCCAGCAGCACGCGCACGGTGTCCAGGGAGGTGAAGATGGACACGTTGTTGTCCGTCGCCAGGCGGCGGATGGCGATGCCGTCGCTGGCCTCGGCGGGGGAGTCCAGGCGGCGGGTGTTGATCACGTAGGCGATATGGCCCTGGCGCAGAGCGTCGGGGATTTCCTGGCTTCCCTCGCTGATTTTGCCCAGCACGTGGGTGCGGATGCCGTGTTCCTTGAGGAAGCGGGCGGTGCCCAAAGTGGCCTGGATGTTGAAGCCTAAGTTATAGAACCGGCGAATCAGGGGCAGGGCCTCTTCCTTGTCGTGGTCGGCGATGGTGGCGAACACCGTGCCGTAATTCTGCAAATGCATGCCGCTGGCCTGGAGCGCCTTGTACAGGGCGCGGTTCAGCTTGGCGTCGTAGCCGATGGCCTCGCCGGTGGACTTCATTTCGGGGCTCAGGTACACGTCCAGGCCCTTGATCTTGTTGAAGCTGAACACGGGAACCTTCACATAGAAGCGCTTTTTTTCCTCCGGATACAGGCAGAAAATGCCCTGCTCCTTGAGGGTTTTGCCCAAAATCACTTCGGTGGCGATATCCGCCAAGCTGTACCCCGTAGCCTTGGACAGGAAGGGCACCGTGCGGGAGGAACGGGGGTTCACCTCGATGATGAATACGTTTTCCTGCCTGTCCACGATGAATTGGATGTTGTAAAGGCCCTTGATGCCGATGCCAAGGCCTAACTTTTTGGCGTATTGCAGGATGACGCCCTTGACTTTGTCGGAAATGGAGAAGGCGGGATATACGCTGATGGAATCGCCGGAATGGATGCCAGTGCGTTCCACCAGTTCCATGATGCCGGGCACGAACACGTCCAGCCCGTCGCAGATGGCGTCCACCTCCACCTCCTTGCCCTCGATGTACTTGTCCACCAGCACCGGCTTGTCGGCGTCGATTTCCACAGCGGATTTCAGGTACTTGCGAAGCTGCTGTTCGTTTGCGACGATCTGCATGGCCCGCCCGCCCAGCACGAAGCTGGGCCGCACCAGCACGGGATAGCCGATTTCCTCGGCGGCGGCCACTCCGGCTTCGATGCTGGTAACGGCCCGGCCCTTGGGCTGGGGAATGCCCAGGGCTAACAGCAGCTTTTCAAAGCTGTCCCGGTTTTCCGCCCGTTCGATGGCGGCGCAGTCCGTGCCGATGATGGTCACGCCCCGATCCATAAGCGGCTGGGCAAGGTTGATGGCGGTCTGTCCGCCCAGGGAAGCGATCACGCCCTGGGGTTTTTCAAAATCAATGATCGCCATCACGTCCTCGGGCGTCAGAGGCTCGAAGTACAGCTTGTCCGCCGTGGTATAGTCGGTGGACACGGTTTCCGGGTTGTTGTTGATGATGATGGCTTCATAGCCCGCCCGCCGGATGGTCTGCACCGCGTGAACGGTGGAATAGTCGAATTCCACCCCCTGGCCGATGCGGATGGGGCCGGCGCCTAACACCACGATCTTCTTTTTGTCCGACAGGCGGCTGTCGTTCCGATTGGAATAGGAGGAATAGAGGTAAGCGATATATTTTCCCGTGTGCAGAGTGTCCACCATGCGGAATACGGGCACAATACCCGCCCGCTTGCGGCGGAAGTAAATCTCTGTTTCGTCCAAATGCCAGAGCCGGGCGATATAGGCGTCGGAAAAGCCCATGACCTTGGCTTTTCGCAGGGCCGCTTCGGAATTGATGCTTTCCTTCAATTCCTTTTCCATATCCACGATGCGGCGGAAGCTCTCTAAGAACAGCTCCGTGATCATGGTTTTTTCATGCAGGGCTTCAATGGATACGCCCCGGCGCAGCAGCTCGAAGATGGCGTACACGTTGTCGTCCCGGAACGTGCCGATATAGTCCAGCAGTTCTTCGTCGGTTTTCCCGTCGAACTTGGGCAGGTAAAAATGGCACACGCCCGTTTCTAAGCTCCGCACGGATTTGAGCAGGCATTCCTCCAGGGTGCTGCCGATGCCCATGACCTCGCCGGTGGCCTTCATCTGGGTGCCTAAGGTGTTGGGCGCGGAAGCGAATTTATCAAAGGGGAAGCGGGGGAATTTCGCCACGATGTAATCCAGGCTCGGTTCGATGGCGGCGGTGCCGCCCGCCACGGCGATGTCCTCCAGCGCCATGCCTAAGGCGATTTTCGCTGTGACCCGGGCGATGGGATAGCCGCTGGCCTTGCTGGCCAGAGCGGAGGAACGGGACACACGGGGGTTCACCTCGATCAGGAAATATTCGCTGCTTGTGGGATTCAGGGCGAACTGTACGTTGCAGCCGCCCTCGATTTTCAGCTCCCGGATGATCTTGATGGCGCTGTCGTTCAGCATCTTGAGATCGTGGTCGTTCAGGCTCAGGATGGGGGCCACCACGATGCTGTCGCCGGTATGCACGCCCACCGGGTCGATGTTCTCCATGCCGCAGATGGTGATGGCGCGGTCGTTGCTGTCGCGCATGACCTCAAATTCGATTTCCTTGTAACCCTTCACGCTCTTTTCCACCAGCACCTGATGCACGGGCGACAGGGCGAAGCCGTTCAGGCCGATTTCTACCAGCTCGTCTTCATTGTTGGCGAAGCCGCCGCCGGTGCCGCCCAAGGTGAAGGCGGGACGCAGCACCACGGGATAACCGATGCGCAGAGCCGCGGCCTTGGCTTCTTCGATATTATAGGTGATTTCGGAGGGAATGACGGGTTCGCCGATTTTCAGGCACATTTCCTTGAACAGCTCCCGATCCTCCGCCCGCTCGATGCTTTCGCTGGAGGTGCCCAGCAGCTCCACGCCGCACTCCCGCAGCACGCCCTTCTTTTCCAGCTGCATGGCTAAGTTCAGCCCCGTCTGGCCGCCGATGCCGGGCACGATGGCGTCCGGCCGCTCGTAGCGCAGGATCTTGGCCACGTATTCCAGGGTCAGCGGCTCCATGTACACCTTATCCGCAATGGCGGTATCGGTCATGATGGTGGCGGGATTGGAATTGCACAGGATCACTTCGTAGCCCTCTTCCTTCAGGGCCAGGCAGGCCTGGGTGCCCGCGTAGTCAAATTCCGCCGCCTGGCCGATCACGATGGGACCGGAGCCGATGATGAGAACTTTTTTGATGTCGGTTCGCTTCGCCATAGTCTTCCTCCTCTTTTTTTCCACGCCATAGGAAAATGAAAGCTGTTATCAAGGTAGGAAGTAGGAGGTAGGAGGTAGAAGATTTATATAGTCGCACAATGAAGCACGACAATGATTGCTGAGCAAAAAACGCCTGAATCATTAAAAACCTCCTACCTCCTACTTCCTACCTCCTACCTTTTTGTGTTATTTCTTCGCCTTCCACACCACGTCTCCGCCCGCCAGGGTCATGACCACGTCGCCCGTGGTTTCCCAGCCCTCGAAGGGTGTGGCCCGGCCCATGGAGTAAAATGCGTCCGGGTCGATGACGCCGGTTTTGTCCGGGTCGATCACGATGATGTCCGCCCGCTGGCCCGGCTCGATACCGCCCTGAATCTGAAAGCGTTTCCGGGGGTTCAGGCTCATGAGTTCCACTAACTTTTCCAGGGTGAGGATTTTTTGCTCCCGCACCAGCTTGCTGTACAGCACCCGGAAGGCGCATTCCAGGCCCACCACACCCATAAGGCTGCCCTCCAGGCCCTTTTCCTTTTCCGGGTCGGAATGGGGGGCGTGGTCGGTGACGATCATATCCACGGTGCCGTCCAGGATGCCTTCGATCAGGGCGTCCCGATCCGCTTGTTCCCGGATGGGCGGGTTCATTTTGAAGCGCCCGTCCTCCTGCAAATCCATATCGGTGAGCAGCAGGTAATGGGGCGCGGTTTCGCAGGTCACGTCCACCCCCGCCCGCTTGGCTTCCCGAATCGCCTGCACCGTTTCCTTGGCGGAAACATGGCACACGTGGTAGGGGCAGCCGGTTTTCGCCGCCAGGCGTAAATCCCGCCTCACCTGGGCCGTTTCGCTTTCGGAGCAGATGCCCGCGTGACCGTTCATCCGGGCGTAAGGGCCGTCGTGGATGTAGCCGCCCCGAAGCAGGCTTTCATCCTCGCAGTGGGCGGCGATGAGTTTGCCTGTCTTGCGCACGGCCAGCATGGCAAGCTCCATGAGTTCCTCGTCCTGCACGCCCCGGCCATCGTCGGAAAAACCGCACACGGAAGGGGCCATGCCGCCGAAATCGGCTAATTCGCCCCGGCCCTGCTGGCCCATGGTGATGCACCCGTAAGGCAGCACCTCCACCTTGGCCTTATGCTTGATGGCTTTCAATTCCACCTTCAAATTCATGGGCGTGTCCGGCGCGGGCTTCACGTTGGGCATGGCGCAGACGGTGGTATACCCGCCCCGGGCCGCCGCCAGGGTGCCCGTTTCGATGGTTTCTTTATAAACAAAGCCCGGTTCCCGAAGGTGTACGTGTACATCTACGAGACCGGGGAGCAAAATACAATGAGAAACGTCCCAAATACGGTCGCCGGGCTGGGGAGGAAGTTTTTCCGCCACAGCGTCCACCGTGCCCTTGCGAACGGCAATATCAGCCGCCGAAAACTTACCCCGCTGGTATACGACGCCGCCAGTGAGCAGGGTTCGCATGCCGGTTCACGCTCCTTTCCGTCAGTTCGATGCATTATAACCGAAGCCCCGGCAAAAGTCAATGGAGAAAAACCGAACATTAGGACGCTTTATTATGAAAATGGTCAGATTTTTTCCGCGTCCACAAAAAAAACAAAAAAAAGCGTTGTGCGTGGCTGCCGGGACAGGTTATAATGAACAGGGTCATTGGTAGAGAAAAGGGGGTTGAGCATGATGATCCGGCTTGGTATCATCGGATGCGGCAATATGGGCGGGGCGATCCTGCGGCAATGGTTGAAGGCGGGCATGTTTCAGCCCGAAGAAGTGATCGCGGCGGACAAAAACCCGACGCTGCGGGAAAAACTGCAAAAGGAATTGGGCGTGACCGTCACATCGGACAACCGGCAGGCGGCGGCCCTGGCACCCTGCCTGCTGCTGGCGGTGAAGCCCCAGTACGCCCCGGCGGTGGGGAAGGAAATCGAAGAGGCGCTCAAGCAGGACGCGCTGGTGCTGTCCATCATGGCGGGGTACGACATGAACATGCTGCACGCGCTGCTGAAAAACGATCAGGCCCACATCATCCGCGTCATGCCCAACACCCCCGCCATGGTGGGAGAAGGCGCTTTGGCCGCCTGCCGGGGGCAGTACGTGACGGACGAAGAATGGCAGCGGGGCATGAAGCTGCTTTCCTGCATGGGCCTGGCGGAAGAAGTGGAAGAAAAATGGATGGACGCGGTGACGGGCTTAAGCGGTTCGTCCCCCGCCTTCGTGTTTATGTTCCTGGAGGCCCTTTCAGACGCCGGGGTGCGGGCGGGTCTGCCCCGGGCGCTGGCCACCCGGCTGGCCGCCCAAACCCTGGTGGGCAGCGGAAAGCTGGCCCAGGAAACGGGCCTGCATCCGGGCCAATTAAAGGATATGGTCACTTCCCCGGCGGGCACCACCATCGAGGGCGTGGCCGCCCTGGAAAAAGGCGGCTTCCGCGCCGCCGTCATGGACGCCGTGGACGCGGCGGTGCAAAAGTCCCGGTCGTTCCACGCGTGACCGCATATTGCGCAAACGCGCGGGGCCTGTGAGGTTTTGAGAACAGCATAAGAACTTTCCGAATGAAACGCCTTGCGGCGGGCCATGCTATCACCGAAATCTTTCCTGTTCAAGGAGGAAGAAAGCATGGCCCGTTTTTTTCGTATGTTGGTTTGTCTGGTGTGCCTGACCCTGTGCGTGGGCGCGGCGGCGCTGTCTCCGGCGGCCCTGGCGGAGTCTTTGGAGCAGGGCACGCCCATGACGCTGACGGCCCCCAGCGCTATTTTGATGGAGGCGGAGACCGGGGCGGTGATCTTTGAAAAGAACGCGGACGAGCGGCGGCCCGCCGCCTCGGTGACCAAACTGATGACCCTGCTGATCGTGCTGGAAAAGCTGGATCAGGGAGCGTTCACCTTGGAGGACAAAATCACCGTATCCCCCGCGGCGGCGGCACAGCCGGGGTCCCAGGCGTTTTTGGACGCTCACGCCGTTTATCCCCTGAAAGATTTGCTGAAAGCCACCATCATCGCCAGCGCCAACGACGCGGCGGCGGCTTTGGCGGAGTACACGGCGGGCACGGAGGAAGCCTTCGCCGCCCTCATGAACGAAAAGGCGGCGGCGCTGGGCCTGCAAAACAGCCATTATGTGAACTGCACCGGCTTGCCCGCCGAGGGGCAGTACACCTGCGCGCGGGACGTGGCGGTTTTATCCCGGGAGATCACGAAGCATCCCACCTATTTCACCTATTCCTCCGTGTGGCTGGATAATCTCACCCACCCTTCGGGCCGGGTGACGGACCTGACCAACACCAACCGGCTGGTGCGGTTTTACAAGGACTGCGACGGCTTAAAGACTGGCTCCACCAACGAGGCCAAGTATTGCCTCAGCGCCACGGCCCAGCGCAGCGGCATGCGGCTGATCGCGGTGGTTCTGGGCGTGCCCAACAGCCAGACCCGGTTCGACGAAGCCCGGGCCATGCTGGATTACGGCTTTTCAGCCTATTCCTTAACGCCCGTGGCGCGGGAGGGGGACTGGATCGGCATGCAGGTGCCGGTGAAGTTAGGTTCCAGAGATCAGGTGGACGCGGCGCTGGGCGGCGGACTGTCGCTGCTGCTGCGGTCCGGCATGAAGGATCAGCTGAGCTTCGAGGCGGAGTTGCCGGAATCCGTCACCGCCCCTGTGCGCGCCGGGGATCCGCTGGGCACGGTCTGGGTGCTGCTGTCCGGCAAACGAATCGCCCAGCTGCCCGCCGTGGCGGCCCAGGACGTGCGCCTGCCGGGGATGCTGGAAGGGATCGTGCGGCTGTGGGAAAACTGGAGATGAAAAATAGAATAGAGTTGAGAGTTGGGAGTGGAGAGTTGAGATATGATCGACTACATAACTCTCAGCTCTCAACTCCCCACTCTCCTAACTGAAAAAAAGCGCCTTTGAAAGCCGATTATCGGCCCAAAGGCGCTTTTCGCAGGAAAGATTATTCTTCCTCGTCGTCGTCCGGGGTTTCGGGGAAGAGGGGCTGATGGCAGTTGGGGCAGAGATAGTCTTCGTCAAAGTCGAAGGAATCCACCTCAAAGGTCATTTCCTCGCCGCAGTGGGGGCAGGTATATTCCACCACGCTGTCGTCTTCCTGTTCGTCTTCTTCATCGTCTTCGCTTTCAAAATCGTCGTCTCCCAGCAGGGTGTCTTCCAGATCGCTCAGATCGTTGTCGATGGCTTCCACGTAGGAGCTGAGATCGTCGTGATCCGTCCGGATGGAGGCGATTTCGGCGGTGATGTCGGCAAGCACTTCCAGGATTTTTTCAATCAGCTTGCCTTCATTTTTTTCGGTGTCCAGCTTCAGGCCCTCAGCCAGGCCCTTGAGGTAGGATACACGATCAGAAAGGTTATTCATACTTCCTCCTAATGATGTTTGAACGTTGCTGCAAAGAATACCGATTCCCTCGCGGTTTTCTTGGAAAGGGGTCTGGGGGAAACCATTCTTTTGACTCAAAAGAATGGTTTCCCCCAGTAAACTTCGTCTCCGTTTGCCTTAAGCGCGGGACAGGTATTCGCCGGTGCGAGTGTCGATCTTGATGACGTCGCCGATGTTGATGAACAGGGGCACCTGAATCTCCAGGCCGGTTTCGGTGGTGGCGGGCTTGAAGTTGTTGGTAGCGGTATCGCCCTTGAAGCCCGGTTCGGTCTTGGCGATTTCCAGCTCAACAAAGTTGGGCGCTTCCACGGAGAAGGCCTGGCCCTTGAAGTAGCGGATGGTGACGTTCATGTTTTCCTTCACGTACTGGATGGCGTCTTCCACGGCGTCCTTGCCCAGGGGCATTTGCTCGAAGGTTTCGGGGTCCATGAAGTAGTAGAGATCGCCGTCGTTGTACAGGTACTGCATTTCCTTGGTTTCGATGGGTGGGGTTGAAGGTGCGTTCCACCACGGCGCCGGTCATGACGTTCTTGATCTTGGTGCGCACGAAAGCGGCGCCCTTGCCGGGCTTTACGTGCTGGAAATCCACGATGTTCCACACGCCGCCGTCCCATTCGATGGTGATGCCCTTTTTGAAATCGCCAGCAGTAATCATTGTTCTTCCTCCATTTTCTTGTTGGTGTATTGACATAAGGGGCCGATCACAGGATCAGCAGCGCCTTTTGTGCATAAACGAAAGAGTGCCAGCCGTTTTCGGTGATGACGCAAGTGTCCTCAATGCGGACGCCGCCCAGGCCCGGCACATAGATGCCCGGCTCCACGGTGATGGTCACGCCCACTTCCAGCTTGTCTTCGCACAGCTGGGACAGGCGGGGTTCCTCGTGGATATCAATGCCCACGCTGTGGCCTAAGCCGTGGCCGAAGCGGCCCTTGTAGCCCGCCGCGTCGATGATCTCATGGGCGATGGTGTCGATATCCTTGCAGACCTTGCCGGGGAAAAGGGCCTGCTCGCAGGTCTCCTGGGCGTGAAGCACGGTATCGTAAATCTTCTTCATTTCCGGGCTGGGCTGGCCCAGGGATACGGTGCGGGTCATGTCCGCGCAGTAGCCGCCCTTTTTCGCACCGAAGTCGAAGGTAATCATTTCGCCTTTTTCGACTTTCTTGTCGCTGGGGATGGCGTGAGGCAGGCTGCCGTTGACGCCGGAGGCCACGATGGTGTTGAAGGCCAGGGCCTCGCCGCCCAACTCCAACATGGTGTAGTCCAGGATCAGCTGCAATTGCTTTTCCGTCATGCCGGGCTTGATTTTCGGCAGGAAGGATTCAAAGGCGCGGCAGGAAATGTCGCAGGCTTCCTCGATGCACTTGAGTTCCTTTTCGTCCTTGATCCGCCGGGCCTTTTCGGGCGCGCCGTCCAGGGGCATAAATTCCACGCCGGGAATGTCCTTTTTCAGCTTTTCAAAGGAACGGACAGTCACCTCGTCGTCCTCGTAGCGGATGGCCTTGATTTCATGCTCCGAGAACAGCTTGGCCGCCAGCATGGCGTGGCTGACGCCCTTTTCCACCATCAGCACCTGCCAGCCGGGTGCCTGACGCTCCGCCTGCTCGGTGTAGCGGAAGTCGGTCACGATGGCTTGAAAGCCTTCGCCCAGGGCCAGGAGCCCTTCGCCGGTATAGCCGCTCAAATAAAAGATGTTGGAGGGCTTATGGATCAATACGCCCTCGCCCGCGCCGATGCCCGCGATGGCGAACATCTTGCTTACTCTGCTCATAAGTTACAACCTCCAAAAAAGCGCTTGGTCAGCACCACATTGCATTTTAACATACTTCCCGCCGTTGCGCCACCCCCGGAGGGAGAAATTTCAAAAAATTTTTGCGGTTTTTGCTTGCTATTTCCTTCTTTTTTCGGGATTCGCTTCGTAAAACGCCCGTTTATCCTCGTACATGAATTCGTCGGCCTGCATCATGGCATGGGTGACGTCCACGCTGCCGTCGGACCAGTACGCGCCGATGGCGAAGCTGACCGATGAATTTTTCGCCACGTCGCAGCGCAGGCGCCGCACCTTCTTCTCAAATACGTCCCGTTCAATGCCCACCGGAATGACGATAAATTCATCGCCGCCCGTGCGGTACAGCTCGTCATGATAAAACACCTTGCGCAATAATTCGGCGGCCTGGACCAGCAGCCGGTCGCCCGCCTCGTGGCCCTCGCCGTCGTTGACGGTTTTCAGGCCGTTCAGGTCGATGTTGATGACGCCAAAGGGGCGGCGCTTTTTCCCGCGGTCGATTTCCCGGATGCGCTCCACCATGGCGCGGCGGTTGTTCAGGCCGGTCAGCTCGTCGATGCTGCTGATGATTTCCAGCTTCCGCACCAGCAGATGGGTGTACAGCTCGCTGCCCAGCAGGAAGGCCAGCAGCTCCAAAAGCTCCTTGACCTCCACGACGCGGCTCACGTTGAAATTGACCACGTACAGATAGCCAATCACCTCATCCGTGCCCCGCAGGGGGATAAGCACCAGACTGGTGACGCCGTGGGCGCGCATGGTGCCTGCCCAAACGGGGTTTTGCTGTTCGATGGCGGCCATGTCGTGCTCGTCCTTGATGATGATGGCGTTGCTGACGCCAATCAGCGCCTCCCAGGTTTTAGCCAGGTCGTAAGTGATCACGTCTTCGCCCTGAACGCGGTTCGGCCACGCTTCCGGAATCAGCTTTTCGCACAGCAGGGAAGCTTCCTGCCGCCCATGATCCACCAGCATGATCCGGCAGGCCGTGGCTTCCGAGGCGGTCATGATGTCTTCCAGCACGCTTTCCACGCTGCTTGTAAAGTGCTCCTTGTTCATCAGCTTCAGGGTGGCCTTTATAACCGTCTCTGCCGTATTGACGGATACATCCGCCATCCGTTCCACTTCCGCCGCCTTGGTGAACTCGAAAATGAACTGGCAATAGCCCACGCGTTCGTCGTCCGAATCCAGGGGGATCATGGTCTGATCCGTCCAGCAATCCAGGGCCTTGGTTTCCACGTAGGCGTGCATCCTTTCTTTCAGGATCGCGGCGCGGAAACAGAATTCCTCAAATTTATTGTCCTGCGGAACAAGCTCGTAATAGGGCATATTATCGTAAAAATTCGGCCCCATCGTCTTTTTATATTGCCGGTTTCCGCACAGGATCCGGATTTCCCCGCAGGAGCCGTCGGCGTTCTTTTCCACAGACAGCACGCAGCACGGCATTTTTACAAGATTGACGAAAGCCTGATAGTCCATTTTCATCCGCCTTTGTCAGTTAATCGTTTTTTTCTTCCAAAATTTCATCATCCGTTATTATGTTACCATAAAAATGGCGGAATTGCCAGAACAATTTAACCGATATTTCCGCCTTTTTCAGACGAACCGACAGCAAAAAACGACAGAAAAAAAGCGCCGATGGCGCGGGAAAACAGATGTAAATAATTCACAGTTTTTGCAGCAGGGTGTTCACCACTGTGTCCACGCAGCGCTGTTCAGACGGCTTTAAAGCGCGGTATTTTTCCAACAGGAGGTGTTCCCGCTGGCTTAAGTGGGTGGAAATGATATGGCTTTGATCGTCGTCGACCGCTTCCCTGCCTACGATAAAATCGATGGACGTGTGAAAATAATCGGCCATGGCGGACAGCAGATAAAGATCGGGTTCCACATCGCGGTTTTCATATTGATTGATCGACTGCTGGCTCACGCCTAAGAAGTCCGCCAACACTTGCTGGCTGATGCCCGCTTTTTTTCGCAGCGCCTTGATATTGGGCAGCATTTGATCACCTCCCAGCGTTTAGTTTAACAATCCCCTGTTGTAATATGAGTATTAAAAATTGTATTGACAAATATTTTTTGTTAATTTATAATGAAATTGGCAAAAAGCGGAACGAATATTCAGGCGTTAAATCATGGTCAGAACCGGAAGTATTTGAGGGATAATATTACGGATAAATTTGGAAAAAACTCCGCGTTCCGCAGAATGTGAAACCGTTCTTGAACCGCAATTATCGAAGGAGGATATTGTAGATGAAAAAGACGTTCCTGTTCCTGCTGCTGGCTGCACTGCTGGTTTGCACTGCTTCCAGCGCCCTGGCGGAGGGTGTTCCTGTTGACGCTGCCCATTTCCCGGACGAAAAATTCCGGTCATATGTGGCGAGAAATTATGATACGGACGGCAGCAACGCTCTGTCCGATCAGGAAATTGCACAGGTGGCATCTTTAAATGCTCCAGACCAAGGATTCTCCAGCCTGACCGGCATTGAATACTTTACCGCGCTGACGGAACTGTACTGCTCTAACAATCGACTGACGGCGCTGGATGTGAGCGGCAATACCGCGCTGGAAAAACTGAACTGCTACGCCAACCAACTGACGTCACTGGATGTGAGCCACAATGCCGCGCTGACGGAATTGAACTGTGATTTCAACCAACTGACGTCACTGGATGTGAGCAGCAATCCTGCGCTGACGCAATTGTACTGCTCTGATAACCAACTGACGGCGTTGGATGTGAGCGGCAATCCTGCGCTGACGAGTCTGAACTGCGGTTTCAACCAACTGACGTCACTGGATGTGAGCAACAATCCTGCGCTGACGGAATTGAACTGTTGGTATAACCAACTGACGGCGCTGGATGTGAGCAACAATCCTGCGCTGACGGAATTGAACTGCGGTACCAACCAACTGACGGCGCTGGATATAAGCAAGAATACTGTGCTGACGGAATTGTACTGCTCTGGCAACCAACTGACGGCGCTGGATGTGAGCAAGAATATTGTGCTGACGGTATTGTCCTTCGGTGGCAACCAACTGACGGCGCTGGATGTAAGCAAGAATACTGTGCTGACGGTATTGAACTGCTCTGGCAACCAACTGACATCGCTGGATATGAGCGGCAATACCGCGCTGGAAAAACTGTACTGCGGTTCCAACCGACTGACGGCGCTGGATGTGAGCGCCAATACCGCACTGAGGGAATTGGACTGCTCTTACAACCAACTGACGGCGCTGGATGTGAGCGGCAATACCGCGCTGGTAGACCTGAACTGTTATGGCAACCAACTGACATCGCTGGATGTGAGCCACAACACCGCGCTGACGGAACTGTACTGCTCCAACAATGCATTAACTGGCCTGACCGCTGAAAATGGGCAGTTCGATCTGTCCACCCTGCCTGGATTCGACGTGACGAAAGCCAGCAATTGGAATGGAGGCACGGTTTCCGGCACCATCCTGACTGTACCCGCCTCCGGCGAAGTGACATACACCTATGACTGCGGGCTGGGTGAAAGCGAAACCTTTGCCCTGGATATTACTGTAACTTCTTCCCAGGCGGAAGGTATTCCGATTGATCCCTATCATTTCCCGGACAAAAAATTCCGGACGTATGTGGCGAGAAATTATGATACGGACGGCAGCACTGCTCTGTCCGATCAGGAAATTGCACAGGTGGCATCTTTAGATATTTCAAACCAAGGATTCTCCAGCCTGACCGGCATTGAATACTTTACCGCGCTGACGAGTCTGAACTGCGGTTTCAACCAACTGACGTCACTGGATGTGAGCCACAATGCCACGCTGACGGAATTGAACTGCGGTTTCAACCAACTGACGGCGCTGGATGTGAGCCACAATCCTGCGCTGGCGCAATTGAACTGTTGGTATAACCAACTGACGGCGCTGGATGTAAGCAACAATACTGTGCTGACGGTATTGTACTGCTCTGGCAACCAACTGACGGCGCTGGATGTGAGCGCCAATACCGCACTGACGGAATTGGACTGCTCTGGCAACCAACTGACGGCGCTGGATGTAAGCAAGAATACTGTGCTGACGGAATTGTACTGCTCTGGCAACCAACTGACGGCGCTGGATGTGAGCAGCAATACCGCGCTGAGATTTTTGGAATGCGAAAGAAATCGACTTACGACGCTGGACGTGAGCAACAATACGGCATTGACGGATTTGTTCTGCGGCAGCAATCAACTGACGGCGCTGGATGTCAGCGGATGTGCTTTTTTGAGCAATCTGTATTGCAGTGATAATCAATTGGATGTGGCCACTGAAAACGGTCAATTTGATGTTACCACCTTGGCGGGGTTTGACGTGACGAAAGCCAGTAATTGGAGCGGTGGCACGGTTTCCGACACGATCCTGACTGTACCCGCTTCTGGCAGAGTTACTTATGCGTATGATTGCGGCAAGGGTAACAGCATAACCTTCGCCCTGAATATTGCTGTATTCTCACCCCTGGCGGAAGAAATTCCGATTGATTCAAATCACTTCCCGGACGCACAATTTAGGGCTATTGTAGCGGGTTACGATAGAGATGGTAACGGCAATTTATCTGGGCTGGAAATCGCACTGATCTCATCTTTAAATGTTTCAAACCGAAATATTTCCAACCTGACCGGCATTGAATACTTTACTGCGCTGACGAGCCTGAACTGCGGTTCCAACCAACTGACGGTGCTGGATGTAAGCAAGAATACCGCGCTGACGGAATTGAACTGCTCTGGCAACCAACTGACGGCGCTGGATGTGAGCCACAACACCGCGCTGACGGAACTGTACTGCTACAGCAACCGACTGACGACGCTGGATGTGAGCGGCAATACCGCGCTGACGGAATTGGACTGCTACAGCAACCAACTGACGGCGCTGGATGTGAGCGGCGATACCGCGCTGACGGTATTGTCCTGCGCTGACAACCAACTGACGGCGCTGGATGTGAGCAGCAATACCACGCTGAGATTTTTGGATTGCGAAAGAAATCGACTTACGACGCTGGACGTGAGCAACAATACGGCATTGACGGATTTGTTCTGCAGCGAAAACCAACTGACAGCGCTGGATGTGAGCCGCAATACCGCGCTGAGCGATTTGTTCTGCGGCAGCAACCAACTGACGGCGCTGGATGTGAGCCGCAATACCGCGCTGGACGATTTGAACTGCGCCTATAACCAATTGACATCACTGAATGTGAGCAAAAATACCTTACTAAAGGCAATATGGTGCGAGAGCAACCAACTGACGTCACTGGATGTGAGCAGCAATACTGCGCTAACCTTGGTAGACTGCTCTTCAAACCTACTGACGTCACTGGATGTGAGCAACAATACTGCGTTGATGACCTTGGGCTGCTCTTACAACCAACTGACAGCGCTGGACGTCAGCAGCTGTGCTTCTTTGTACGAATTGTATTGCTGGGATAATACGCGGGGTGGCCTGAGCGGTGTAAGCGGACGATTCGATCTGAGCACCCTGCCGGGTTTTGACGTGACGAAAGCCAGCAATTGGAGCGATGGAACAGTTTCCGGCACCAACTTAAATGTATCTGCTGCAGGCGAAGTGACCTATACCTATGACTGCGGAAATGGGTTCAACTGTACATTTGCTTTGGGCATAAGGTCAACAACACTAAATGTTGATGCGGAACATTTCCCGGACAGTTATTTTCGGTCGTATGTAGCGGAGAATGTTGATACGGACGGTAGCGGCGATCTGTCCGAACAGGAAATCTCCCAGATAACCTCATTGTATTTTTCAGGACGAAAAATTTACAGCCTGACCGGCATTGAATACTTTTCTGAGCTAACGAGTCTGAACTGCTTTAACAACCAACTGACGGCGCTGGATGTGAGCAGCAATACCGCGCTGACGCAATTGAACTGCTCTGTCAACCAACTGACGACGCTGGATGTGAGTCACAATCCTGCGCTGACGCAATTGAACTGTTGGTATAACCAACTGACGGCGCTGGATGTAAGCAAGAATACCGCGCTGACGGAATTGGACTGCTCTGGCAACCAACTGACGGCGCTGGATGTGAGCAGCAATACCGCGCTGAGATTTTTGGATTGCGGAAGAAATCGACTTACGATGCTGGACGTGAGCCGCAATACCGCGCTGGAAAATCTGTACTGCTACAGCAACAAGCTGACGGCGCTGGATGTGAGCCACAATGCCACTCTGACGCATCTGAACTGCTCTGACAGCCAACTTACGGCGCTGGATGTGAGCAGCAATACTGCGCTGCGATTTTTGTACTGCTCTGGCAACCAACTGACATCGCTGGATGTGAGCGGCAATACCGCGCTGGAAGAACTGGACTGCTGTGGCAACCAACTGACATCGCTGGATGTGAGCCACAACACCGTACTCGATCTGACGGAACTGAGCTGCTTCGACAATGTATTAACTGGCCTTACCGCTGAAAACGGGCGTTTCGATCTGAGTACCCTGCCGGGTTTTGACGTGACGAAAGCCAGCAATTGGAATGGAGGCACGGTTACGGGCACTGTACTGACCGTACCCGCTTCCGGTGTCCTCACCTATACCTATGACTGCGGAAGGGGATTCAGCGAGACCTTCGCCCTGGACGTGACCGTCGAAGATTCCTGCCTCCATGAAAACACCGCATGGAACGAAACGGAAGCCGCGACCTGTACCACCGCAGGCGAAAAGGAATTGATTTGCGTCGACTGCGGCGAAGTGCTGGGCACAGAACCAATCCCTGCCCTGGGTCATGAAGAAGTAACCGACGAAGCCGTAGCCCCCACCTGTACGGAAACTGGCCTGACGGAGGGCAAGCATTGCTCCCGGTGCAACACTGTGCTTGTGGCGCAGGAAACCGTTCCCGCCCTGGGCCATGAGGAAGTAACCGACGAAGCCGTAGCACCCACCTGTACGGAAACTGGCCTGACGGAGGGCAAGCATTGCTCACGGTGCAACACTGTGCTTGTGGCACAGCAGACCGTTGCCGCCTTGGGGCATGACTGGGGAGAAACAAGCTATACATGGACGCTGGATAACTTGACTGTTACCGCGCGGCATGTTTGCAATAGAAACGCTAACCATGTTGAAACTGAGCAGGTTTCTGCTACAGCAGAAATCATTGCGCCCACGGATACGGCCCAAGGATCCGTGATCTACACATCCGAGGACTTCAAAAATCCTGATTTTGAAGTTCAGGAAAAAATAACCGTTATTTACGCTTTAAATCAACTGAAAACGCTGAAGCTACCCGCTGCATTAAAGCAGATTGAAACAGAAGCGTTTGCAAACCTGACATGCGAGGCGGTGATCATCCCCGATGGCTGTACATCCATCGGCAGCCGAGCCTTTGCGAATTGCAAGAATTTGCTGTATGTCCGAATTCCTGCCAGCGTCACGTCCATTGCCGATGACGCTTTCACGGGTTGTGAGCAGGTGGTCATCGATAGAATAACTGAATAATCCAATTGAAAAAAGGCTGCCGATGATGCTTCATAAAATGGCATCACGGCAGCCTTTTTTGACGTGAAATAACAATCGGCAGAATTATTTTCTTTTACCTCTTGACAAACGTTCCCGTTTGTCATATCATAACATATGAACAGATGTTCAAATGAAAGGATGATTCTGATGGACGGACAGGAACGGATGGAGCAGGGGACGGGGGAAACCCTGCATCCCGATTTGATTTCCAGCGTAAACCAGGATATGCCGGACGAGGAAATGCTCTACGATCTGGCGGAGCTGTTTCGCATCTTCGGGGACAGCACCCGGATCAAAATTCTGTATGTGCTGTTCGAGGCGGAAATGTGCGTGTGCGATATTGCGGAGCTGCTGCGCATGACTCAGTCGGCCATTTCCCACCAACTGCGGGTATTGAAGCAAAGCAAGCTGGTGAAATTCCGGCGGGAGGGCAAAACCATTTATTATTCCCTGGCGGACGACCACGTGCGCACCATCATCGGCATGGGCATGGAGCATCTTTGCGAGTGATGGAGTACCTGACGATCTGTTATCTAATGAACGGCATGGGTCAGAAAAAGAGTGGAGAGTTGAGAGCGGAGAGTTGAGATTTATATAGTCATATGTGCTTCTCTGTCATTCACGCAATATGATCTCAACTCTCAACTCTCCGCTCTCAACTCTGATAGGATATGGAGGATCAAGCATATGAGCAAGCATTGTGAGCATTGCCATCATGACCACGAGGAAGAACATGAACATCATGCGCATGAACATGAGCATCATGAACATGAGCATCATGAACACGAGCATCATGAACATGAGCATGAACACGGCCACAGCCACGGTCACGATCACGGCCATGAACACGGCCACGGGGAAGAGGGCGAGCGGAAAACCATGCTGATCCGCATTGGGGTCAGCGCGGTGCTTCTGCTGGCGGGTCTGCTGCTGCCCGTACCGGAGGGCGTGAAAATCGCCCTGTATGTGGCATCCTGGCTGGTGGTGGGTTACTCGGTGGCCCTGGAAGCGCTGAAAAGCATCCTGCACGGTCAGGCGCTGGACGAAATGTTCCTGATGACCGTGGCTTCGGTGGGCGCGTTCTGCATTGGGGAATACGCCGAGGCGGTGGCGGTGATGCTGCTGTATCAGATCGGCGAGTTCTTCCAGGATTACGCCGTGGACCAGAGCCGGGAATCCATCGCCGGGCTCATGGACATTCGCCCCGATTCCGCCAACGTGGAACGGGAAGGCCGGATCGAGACGATCCTGCCGGGCTTCGTGCAGGTGGGGGAAACCATCGTGATCCGCCCCGGCGAAAAAGTGCCCCTGGACGGCACGGTGCTGCAAGGGGCTTCCTCCCTGAACACGGTAGCCCTCACCGGGGAAAGCGCACCCCGGCCTGTGAAAGAAGGGGACGCGGTTTTAAGCGGCTGCGTGAACATTCAGGGCGTGCTGCGGGTGCGCGTGACCCACGCTTACGAGGATTCCACCGTGGCCCGCATCTTAGAGCTGGTGGAGCACGCCGGGGAAACCAAGTCCAAGGCCGACCGGTTCATCACTCGCTTCGCCCGCGTTTATACCCCCGTGGTGGTGGGCCTGGCCGTGCTGGCCGCCCTGGTGCCGCCCCTGTTTTTCGGCGGCGACTGGAACCAGTGGATCACTTCCGCCCTCACCTTCCTGGTCATTTCCTGCCCCTGCGCCCTGGTCATTTCCGTGCCCCTCACCTTTTTCAGCGGTATTGGCGGCGCGTCCCGGCGGGGCATCCTCATTAAAGGCGCGGGTTATCTGGAAACCCTTGCCCAGACCGAAATCGCCGTGTTTGACAAGACCGGCACCGTCACCCGGGGCAGCTTTTCCGTGACGGACGTGCACGCCGAAGACGGCGACGCGAAGGGCCTGCTTTCCCTGGCGGCGGCGGCGGAAGCGTTCAGCACCCATCCCATCGCCCAATCCCTGCTGGAAGCCTGCGGCAAGGGAAACGCCGCGCTGAAAGCGGAAAGCGCGGAGGAAATTTCCGGCCACGGCGTGCGCGCTTTGGTGGGTGGCCAGCGCGTGGCCGTGGGCAATGAAAAGCTCATGGCCCTGGAAGGCGCTGCCTGCGGCCCCGTCCAGGCGGCGGGTACCGTGGCCCACGTGGCCGTGGACGGTCAGTATGCCGGATACATCGTCATCGCCGACGAAATCAAGCCCGGCGCGAAGGACGCCGTTTCCGCCCTGCGGGATTTAGGCGTGAAAAAAGCGGTGATGCTCACCGGCGACCGGGAGCACGCCGCCGAAACCGTGGGCCGCGCCATCGGCATGGATGAAATTTACGCCGGGCTGCTGCCCGACGGCAAAATGGAAAAGGTGGAAGACCTGTTGCGGGAAAAAGGCGAGCAGGGCGCGCTGATCTTCGTGGGCGACGGCATCAACGACGCGCCTGTTCTGGCCCGCGCCGACATCGGCGTGGCCATGGGCGCGCTGGGTTCCGACGCCGCCATCGAAGCGGCGGACGTGGTGCTCATGGACGACGATCCCTTGAAGCTCCCCGCCGCCATCCGCATCGCCCGCCGCACCTTAAGCATCGTGCGCCAGAACGTGATCTTTTCACTTGCCGTGAAGGTGCTGGTCATGGCCCTGGGCGTGCTGCATGTGGCCCCCCTCTGGGCGGCGGTGTTCGCCGACGTGGGCGTGTGCTTTATCGCCATCCTGAACGCCATGCGCGCCATGCGGACGGTGTAAGAGGGAGACGTTGGGGCTTTGCCCCAAACCCCACCAGGGGCATGACGCCCCTGGACCCGCACCTGTGGACATGACCTGACGTAAAAACACACATCTTCCCACTGATACATGGGTATCATTCATGTGACAGCGGAAAGATGTGTGTTTTCAAATGAAATTATGTTTACAAGTGGCGGGGGATGGGGTGGAACGTCCATCCCGGCGGGAGTTTGAGGGCAGCGCCCTCAACGTTCCTTATTTCAGTTGGATTCCAGGATCGCCGTATCGTCCTGGACGCGGACCGTAAGATTCAGGGCGTTCAGGAAGTCTTCGCCCACGAACAGATCGTTCTGCCAGACCAGGGCGTTATTGGCGCGGGATACGCCGTCCACGGTCAGGGTGTAGACTTCGCCGTCGGCATAGTAAATCTCCACCTGATGCTTCAGGATGGTCCATGTGCCGGGTCCGGCGTAAGTCCAGCCCAACGCGCTTGCCAGGTCGTGCAGGCTGATTGTGAAGTTGCCGCTCTGATCCCGGTACCAATCCACGGAATAGGGAGCGCCGCCATAGTTCACCGTGCCGCCGCCCCGGGTCGGCCCAGGCCGCTGGGTAGGTTCAGCGGTGGGTTCTGCTGTGGGTTCCACTGTAGGTTCAGGTGTAGGCTCTGCTGTGGGTTCGGCGGTAGGCTCAGGCGTGGGTTCAGCGGTAGGCTCTGCGGTGGGTTCGGCGGTAGGCTCAGGCGTGGGTTCAGCGGTAGGCTCTGCGGTGGGTTCGATGGTAGGTTCAGGCGTGGGTTCAGGTGTGGGTTCAGCGGTAGGCTCCGCGGTGGGTTCAGCGGTAGGCTCTGCTGTGGGCTCCGCCGTAGGTTCGACGGTAGGTTCAGCCGTAGGCTCTGCCGTGGGTTCAGCCGTCGGGCCGGCAGTGGGCGCGGCGGTGGGCGTAGGCGTGGGGATCATGGTGGGAATCGGGGAGGGCACAGGCGTGGGCTTCGCCGTGGGAACGGCGGTGGGGGCCTGATAGGAATACGTAAAGATCACCACGGAGGGGGTGGCCTTGCCCTTGGCGTTCACCGTCACGCTCACGGGATTCTGACTCACCAGCCGGTAATTGCCGTCCACCAGAACGGAGGAAGCGTAAACGGGAATGGTTGTGCCGTAAGCGATGGTGACGATGGTTTCATTGAGTAGGAGGCCCTTTTCATCCATGTACCGCACGGGGATTTGGGCCTGTCTGGTTTCCGGCGCGGGGGTGGGGGTGACGTTGCGGAAGGTGAAAATCACACTGGAGGGGGAGGCTGTGCCCGCGTAGCTCACCGATACGGCAACGCTGGCGGAACTGGTCAGCTGGTAGCGCAGCGGCACCAGGCTCATGTTGACCGGCACATAGGAAACCGCGTTCCGGGGAAGGGAGGCGGTGGTCTGGTTCAGGATCACGCCGGTGTCGGTCATGTAATAAACGGGCACGGATACTGTGGTGGGCGCCTGGGTGGGTGTGGGGGCCTTCTGATAGCGGAAGGTGACGGAGGCGGGGGAGGCGACGCCGTTGCGCACCGTGACCGCCACCGTGGCGGGCGAAACGAGGGTATAGTTCGCGCCCACGTTGCTGTCGTTGGCATAGATGACGGCGCTGTCGTAGCACACCATATCCACCCGGCTGATCAGCAGCCCGTTCTGATCCACATAGTACACGGGCACGGTCACGCCCGTCAGGGTTGTGGGCATGGGGGTGGGGCCGGGCGTGATGTCCGGCGGGGCGGTGACCACGGAAAGGCTTTCGTACAGCACCCGCTGTGTGGCCTTGCCCGCGATGCCGTCCGCCGTCAGGTCGTTATAATATTGAAAGCGTTCCACGGCCCGCTTGGTGTTCTGGCCGTAAATGCCGTCGATTTTGCCGGTGAGGTAGCCCAATTCGGCCAGCCTGCGCTGCAGCTTGCGCACGTCCTCGCCCCGGTCGCCCACGTACAGGGAGGTGTACACGGTGGGGACGGGGGTAGGCGTCAGGGTGGGCACGGCTGTGGGAACCGCCGTGGGCGCGGGGGTGATAAAGGAATACGGCGTGGCGGTCACATAGGCGAACGGCGTCGCCGTGGGATACGCCGGGGGCGGCGTGGCGGCGGGGCTGGCTTCGGTGGCCGCGCCTACCACCAGCATCATGTAGACGAGCAGGGTTTTCATTAAATCCATGGTATCACTCCTTTGGCCGTCATGCTTCCGCTTATACGCAAACCGCCGGAGGAATTACCGGCGGCGTCGTTTCACTTATACAGACGAATGCGGGGGCTGTTTTCTTCCTGAAACAGTAAAAAAATCGGGAAAAAATCACAGATCCAGGAATTTTTTGAATTCCGGCAGAATGCCGATGCCGTCCGGGTAATGGGCGGCGAACTGAGGCACGGCGTGGCTGGGGAAGGAATTGCCCTCGATAAAGCGGGGGCCGTCCTCGGTGATGGCCACGTCCCAGGCCACGAACCGCACCTGGGGTACCACCCGCATGGCGGCGATGCACATGGCCTTGGCTTCCTCGAAGAAGGGGATTTGGAAACCGATGATGGGCGTGCCGGTGATGGGGTGCTTTTCGTAGGTGTTGCCTAACTTGTCCGCGCCCACGGTGAGCAGCTTGCCGGTGTCCAGATCCACCCTCGCGGCCATGCCGCCGCAGTCCACGTTGTCCATCACCCGGCCGTTGCCGATGCGCAGGAAAGCATACACGATGCCTTCCTTTTTATCGCCTAACAGGGTGGCGATGCGCACGGTGTTCACGGAGGTGGGGCACATGCGGGACATTTCCCGGTGCTGGATCACCACTTCCTCCAAAATGCCGTCGCCGTTTTCCAGCAGCTGATCCCGGAACAGGCCGGGGTTTGCCTCCCAGTCCTTCTGCTGGTATTTCACGATGCCCTGGCCGCTGGACCCCTCCAGGGGCTTATAAATCACCTGATCCTTATCGGAAAGGAATTTGTTCAGGGCTTCCTGGGTCATGCTTTCGTCGCACTTGATCCAGTCCCGCTGCACCCACTTGGCAAACGTGGTGTTGAACTGGGTCTTGTCGTCGAAATAGTGCCAGTAGGCCTTATCGTTCATCCGGCGCACGATCTCGTTGGAGATGCCCCGGGTGATCACGCTGCGGCGCTGGGCGTCGTTCAGCCGGTACATTTCGGCGATTTTGTAATCCATGTAGCCCGCGTTGTATTTGAGGGCGCACTTGCCCATATCGGCCAGCAGCCAGGCGGTGGGCTTGCCCGTCTTTTTATGCAGCATGCGCGCGGTGTCCCGCATGCGGGCGAAATCCATTTTGCCCACACGCTTGAAAACATAGGAGAGTCGGCTCATTGTATGCCTCCGAAAAAAACATTGACGGCGGAAGGAGTGTTCCCCTTCCACCGCTCCCATTATACGCCATCTTTTCTGGCAATGCAAGGCTTGTTTCCCGGCTTGACAGTGCCGCGCCGACAGATTACAATAGATTTGCGCGCCAAAAAAGCCGGAAGGAGGGAAAAGGAGCCGTGGTTTTTTCCAGCTTTACTTTCCTGCTGTATTTTTTTCCGGCTGTGATCCTGCTTCATTATTTCCTGCCCCGGCGGGCGCAGAACCCGTTTTTGCTCCTTGCCAGCCTGCTGTTTTACGCCTGGGGCGATATTCGCCGGGTGCCCCTGTTTTTGGGGCTGCTCATTGCGGACTGGGGCTTGGGGCTGCTGATGGGCAAAAGCGAAAAGAAGGGAACGCGCGCCCTGTGGCTGACGCTGGGGCTGGCATGCAGCTTCGGCGCGCTGATTTTTTATAAATACACCGCCTTTTTCCTGGGCGCGGTGGGGGTACGGTGGAGCGGAGCGATGGACCTGACGCTGCCCCTGGGCATCAGTTTTTTCACCTTCCAGGCGGCGGGCTACCTGATCGACGTGTACAGGGGCGCGGTAAAACCGGAAAAGGACCCCGTGGCCTTCGGCACGTTCCTGTTCCTCTTTCCCCAATTGATCGCCGGGCCTATCGTGCGATATCAGGATCTGTCCGGCCAGCTGCATATAAAAAGGAAGCCGGACGCCCGCGCCCTGGACGGCGGCATGGCGCTTTTTGCCTTGGGCTTGGGGGCCAAAACACTTCTGGCCAATCCACTGGGGGCCATGTTCAAGGAACTCAGGGGGTTTCCGGGCGATATGGCCTGCGCCTGGCTTTCCCTGATTGCTTACAGCCTGCAGATCTATTTTGATTTCATGGGCTATTCCGTCATGGCGGTGGGCATGGGCAGGATGTTAGGCTTTTCTTTCCCCCGGAATTTCGATCATCCCTACGCCGCCGTATCGGTGACGGATTTCTGGCGGCGGTGGCACAAAACGCTCAGCGGATGGTTCCGGGATTATGTGTATATTCCTTTGGGCGGCAGCAGGCGGGGAAAAGCCCGGGAAGCGCTGAACCTGCTGACGGTGTGGCTGCTGACGGGCCTTTGGCACGGGGCGGACTGGACGTTCCTGCTCTGGGGCCTTTGGTACTTCGTGTGGCTGGCGGTGGAAAAATTCTTGCTGAAAAAGCGGCGGATCAGGCCCGCGCTTTTGGGCAGGCTGCTCACGCTGCTTTGCGCGGCGCTGGGCTGGGCCTTGTTCGTGTCCGACGGGCTGGGGGAATTCTGGCGCTACTGCCAGGATCTGTTCTGCTTCCGCGCCGCGCCCCAGGCCCTGTTCTGGCTGCGCGAATACGCGGTTTTGCTGCTGCTGTCCATCCTTTTCTGCGTTCCCAAGGCGGTGGAGGGCTTGAAAACGCTCGCCAGGAAATATCCGATTTTCCGGTTTGCCGCCGTGGTTGCCCTGCTCCTGCTTTCTGTCGCGTCGCTTGCCGCGTCCACCTTCAATCCGTTTCTGTATTTCCGATTTTAATGGGAGGGAGAGCCTATGCGAAAGGCGCCGGTTTTCTGCGCTGTGATGGCGCTTTTGCTTGCGATCGCCATCGGCGGGGCGCTGCTTCCCGACCGGGATAAAAGCGAATTGGAGAACCGGGTACTCTCCTCTTTCCCCGCCTTTTCCTGGGCGGGCTTTCAGGATGGCCGCTGGACGGACGATCTGGAGACCTATGCCGCCGACCAATTGCCCCTGCGGGACGCTTTTGTCTCCGTATATATGGCTTCCCAGGCGGTGCTGGGCAAGCGGACGACGGAGGGCGTGATCTTAGGCAAAGACGGCAGGTTGTTTGACCGGACGGACGGCTGGCAGGAAAGGAACGTGGAGCGGAATGCCGGGACTTTGAAGGAACTGGCGGAAAAGACCGGCCTGCCCGTGTACCTGCTGGCGGTGCCCTCCGCGGCGGCCGTATACCCCGAAGCGCTGCCCGCCTGGGTTCCCGTGGCGGACGAGGAAGCGCTGCTGGCAGCGGCAGGGGAGAAAACGGCGGTGATCCCTTTGCTTTCAGCGCTGACCGCCGCAAAGGAAAGCGCGTCCGAGCCGCTCTATTACCGCACGGATCACCATTGGACGGCGGCGGGCGCGCGGGTCGGGTATTTAGCGGTGTGCGATGCCCTGGGGCTGGAGCCGCTTAAGGAGGAAGCGTATCAGGATTATCCCGGCTTTTTCGGCAGCTATTACGCCCGTTTCCCGCTGCCGTGGCTGAAAGGAGACGTGTTTCGCTCGCCTTTGGAGGATGGTTTGAAGCTCGCTGCAGCCGGGGAAGAAAAGAACGGCATCCTGGATGGGGAAGCGGTGGCGGGACGGGACAAATACGCCGCCCTGCTTTACGGCAATCATCCAATGATGGAGCTTTACAACGAACAGGCCCCGGATCAAACCCTGTTCGTGATCAAGGATTCTTACGCCAACGCCCTTCTGCCTGCCCTGAGCCGGCATTACCGGCGTATCGTGGCCGTGGACGCCCGATACTTCACGCGGGATATCGTGGAAGCGGTGAAAACCAGTGAAGGAGACGCCGTCCTATGCGTTTATGGATTGAACGGGCTGTCCACCGGGCGCGCCATCGCGCTGCTGCCAGGGCTTTGATCGCCGCGCTGCTGCTTCCCTCGGCCCTGGATGGATACAGGAAGCGGCTTTGAGACGCCACACGTCCGCAAATTTGCGAAATTCTTTCGCGGCGGGCGTTTTTTTCTTGAAAAACCTGTTGACAACAGGCGTTGACAATGCTATTATGGTACAGTTGCCTGCCGTATGCGGGTAACATTGTTCCTGTGCGGCAGGACGGAGGGATCGGGAATGCCCGAGAGGCTGAAAAAACGCGCTCTGCGCGTGGTCGGCGCGCGGCAGGTGCTGCGGGCCATCAAGCAGGATCGGGCGGAAGCGGTCTTCCTGGCCATGGACGCCGTGCCGCAGATCCGCGGCGCGGTGGAGCAGGCCGCCAAGGAGGCAAACGTGCCTCTCCAGATGGTAGCCACCATGGAGGAACTGGCCGCCCTGTGTCGGGTGGACGTGCCCTCGGCCGCCGCCGCCGTATACAGGAACCAACAATGACTATATATTCCCGAGGGTTGCGGGGATGTTATAGGAGGAGACCGTTGAACCGGCTCCGATAAATTATCAGGAGGTGCTTCCATGCCAACGATCAATCAGTTGATCCGCAAGGGAAGAGAAAAGGTTGTCAACAAGTCAACCGCGC
>CAJOJQ010000034.1 GCA_905234985.1 uncultured Christensenellaceae bacterium | reverse complement strand
ATTCTCAACTTTTCGCCGCTTTGAGCACCTTGGCCGCGCTTACGCACGGAAAATTGGCCGACGCAACCTAATATCGGAGGTTATTGGAGGTTGCCATAAATAAGAAATCGAAAAAGCGTCAAAAAAGGAGCGTTTCTTTATGAATGTCACCGGAAAAACCATCGCGGTTTCCTATCACGGAATCAACTATACCCTGTACAACCAGCGCTGCCGGGAGTGGACGCACCCCTACGCCTGGCAGGACAGCGGCACCCTGACCGATTCCGGCTGCGGCATTTTTGCCACGGCCATGGCCGCCTGCTACTTAGGCGGGGAAAAAGTGAACCCCGAAGATCTGTCGGATTTTTCCTGCCAGAACGGGGGGCGGGGGGACGACGGCACGGATCGGCCCGGCCTGCTCTCTGCCATGGAAAAGAGGGGGCTGGCAAAAAAATGCGGCTTTTCTTATGCATTTGACGGCCTGCGCAACGACGTGGACGCCCTGTTTGACCGTTTGACGGCGGGCGACGCGGCGCTGTGCAACCTGCGGCCCGGCCATATCGTGGCCCTGGTGGGGGCGCGCATGGTGGACGGGGAAAAGCAGGTGCTGGCCGCCGATTCGTACAGCGAAAGCGCCGACGCCCGGGTGCTGAACGCGGTGCGGGACTGCGTGCCCGGCAGCGAGATCGTGTTTCCCCTGCTGAACGAACGGGGGGACGTGTGCGGCTTCCAGCAGGCTTACGCCCTGTTCTGGGTCAGCCTGTCCACGGTGCGGGATTTCAATCTGCTGCATCGGATTTTTCCGCTGAAGTGAAGATATTTGCCCCCGCATCCGTCATATCAATAGAAAAACCAAGGGAAGAAAAACAACTGGATGGAGGCGCTGCGCGTGAAAATTCGTTCCCGTTTCGTGGCGATGGCCCTATTGCTGATGATGCTGCTGCCGCCGGTTCTGCCCGCCCAGGCGGAAAAGAACACCGGGGTGGTGCGGGTGCTTTTGACGCGGCTGAACCTGACCAACCGCATGGAAATTTCTCTGGATGGCAGCTACACCCTGAACGAGCTTTCCTTCCAGCGGGGCAGCAAGCTGACCATTGCCGTCTCCGGCGGCAAGCTGATGGTATACTACGAGGGGATGGCCCTGGACGCGGGCAAGCAACTGACCCTGGTGCGCCACGCGGCGGAAAAGGGCCAGGAAAACGGCCTGCGGGTGAACGGGGCATATGAGCTGCATCCCGGCGACCTGGTAGTTTCCATTCGGGACGGCCAGCTGCGGGCGGTGCTTCACGCGCCCATAGAAGAATACCTGCTGGGCGTGGTGCCCTATGAAATGAGCGACAGCTTCCCCGTGGAGGCCCTGAAAGCCCAGGCGGTGGCGGCCCGCACCTACGCCCTGCGCAAGGTGGGGTCCAGCCAGGATTACGACGTGGTGGACAACACCAACGACCAGGCCTACTACGGCGTAAAAGCCCAGAACACCAACGCCGCCCAGGCGGTGAAGGAAACGGAAGGCATGTGCGGCTTTTACAAGGGCGCGCTGGCCGAGTGCTACTATTCCGCCAGCAACGGCGGCCAGACGGAATTGGCGTCCCACGTGTGGGGCGGCGGGGATTACAGCTATTTGGTGATGGTGGACGATCCCTACGATCTGGAAAACCCGGAAAGCGTGGTAAAGCAGGCAAGCCTTCCCAAAAAACTTTCCAGCAACAACGCCTTGGGCGCGCTGAAAGCGCCCGTGTTAGGGGCGCTTTCAGAAATCCTGGAAAGCCGAGGCTATGACGGCGATATGGAGCATATTCGCGTCACCGGCGTCGTCGGGGCGGAAACCGCCCTGCCCATGTATACGGATTCGCCGTCCAAAGTCATGACGCTGCTGCGCCTTTCCCTCACCGTGCAGGCCCGGCGGCTGCTGGAGGACGATGGTGAAGAGGAAATTTCCATGTTTACCGTGATCACCGGCGAAACGCCCGTGCCCACGGCGGCCCCGGAAAAGACCGACGGCTCCGGGGAACAGTGGTCGGCCATGCAAACGCTGCCCCAGCCCGTTCTGGTCACGCTGGATATTTTTCCGGTGGTAGAAAGCGCCCTGGATCTGTCCATCAACGGCAGCCGGAACGAGCTGATTACCGTCCGGGAAACGGACACGGCCTTCGTGCTGGAATCCCGGCGCTACGGCCACGGCGTGGGCATGAGCCAGCGAGGCGCTCAGCGCATGGCGGACGTGTACCATTGGAAGTACGACCAGATTCTGCGCTTTTACTATCCCGGCATGCAGTTATCGGCGGTGAAGTACACCTATGCCACCCCCACGGCCCTGGACCGCACCTTCCTCACCACCCCCGGTCCCGCCGCAACCCCCACGCCCCGGCCCACACCGCAGCCCTTGACCGTAACGCCCGCCCCCGGCCAGTACCGAGTGAACGTGACCAATATTGGGGTCAATTCCTACCTGAACATGCGCGCCGCGCCCAACACCCAGGCAGACGTGCTGCGGCAGCTGTATTACGGCCAGCAGCTCATTGTGCTGGAGGAAGAAGGGGAACAGTGGCTCAAGGTGCGCCTGGACGACCTGATCGGCTATGTGATGAAGGACTTCGTGCAAAAGGACAGCGAATAAAACCGGCTGCGCTGTACTCTGCCCACAGGCGCAATGAGAAAAGCTCCCCTTCACGGGGAGTTTTCTTTTGACTGCGATCCATGCCCTGCAAGATGGGGAGGAGACTGTCAGAATGCTATGTTTGTCGTCCCAAAGCATCTGCTTCAATTCATGCCCCCGCAGGGGTGATCCATTAGCTGCCAACCAACGGGCGTATTCCAGGTAGTAACAATTCACGCTTCACCCTGGGGCGACGGTCTATACGGATATTGTTTTCTTCGTCCCACATGTTTCAATACACGCCCCAGCGTGAGGGCGAACCAGCAATGCCTTTACCGCTAATGCGGGCACCGAGGTGTTTCAATTCACGCCCCCGCGCGGGGGCGATCTAGCCGCGCCGGTAGCATCCACATAGCCGGGAATGTTTCAATTCACGCCCCCGCGCGGGGGCGATCCGGGGCCTCCGCTTCCACCGACACGAGCGGTTACGTTTCAATTCACGCCCCCGCGCGGGGGCGATCCCGCAGGAGAAAAACGTATCATTCAGATTTTTGAAGTTTCAATTCACGCCCCCGCGCGGGGGCGATCCCGCTGTATCTTATACCAATCACCCAGGGGGTGTTTCAATTCACGCCCCCGCGCGGGGGCGATCTACAACTGGCGGCAAATTTTGCGACGATGACATGTTTCAATTCACGCCCCCGCGCGGGGGCGATCCCCACGGTTCGCCAACTGGCATGCACACTCGATAGTTTCAATTCACGCCCCCGCGCGGGGGCGATCCCCACGGTTCGCCAACTGGCATGCACACTCGATAGTTTCAATTCACGCCCCCGCGCGGGGGCGATCTTGATACTCGATCATAGCTTGAAACGTCACAATTGTTTCAATTCACGCCCCCGCGCGGGGGCGATCGGCCACCGGGCAGGCGCAGATGGTGCCGACCAAGTTTCAATTCACGCCCCCGCGCGGGGGCGATCCCTTTCCGGAAAGATCGCGGCCCCCGCATCTCCGTTTCAATTCACGCCCCCGCGCGGGGGCGATCATGCAGGAGATCATCAACCGCGTGCCCGATTCGCAGTTTCAATTCACGCCCCCGCGCGGGGGCGATCGAAGCGCCTGGAAGCGAAGCTGAAAAGCCTGGAGTTTCAATTCACGCCCCCGCGCGGGGGCGATCGAAGCAGCCCGGTCTTCAGCGGGCTTGATACCCTGTTTCAATTCACGCCCCCGCGCGGGGGCGATCCTGCATACCCACGTAAGCATGGTGGGCGAAGTGGTGTTTCAATTCACGCCCCCGCGCGGGGGCGATCATGAAATCATCCGTCAAATTCAAAGGATCATCGGTTTCAATTCACGCCCCCGCGCGGGGGCGATCTCAATGCGGAATACAATCCCATCCACAACTATGATCGTTTCAATTCACGCCCCCGCGCGGGGGCGATCGATTTTGTCAATCAAGCCGTCATTGCGCCGAAGGAAGTTTCAATTCACGCCCCCGCGCGGGGGCGATCCCATGTACAGAGCAGCCTTGTTGCGAATATCCCGTTTCAATTCACGCCCCCGCGCGGGGGCGATCTGCAAAATATCACAATGCATGGGATGAGATATTTTGCATATTGCATGATTTCTGAAAAGCTTACAAAGGTTTCTATACTGCTTTTCGGAATATCAAACAAGTCAATCTGGAAAATACTGCGCTGACCTCCCAGAGAAAAATGGTTGGGAGGGGTTGGCGCGTCACAGAATGAGTTCTTTCCCAGTTTCCACTACTGGACAACAGCCTATTTTATCAATTTTGTTTTGGTAATTATTCCCCAAACGATAAAACCTCACAGAATCCTGCCTGGCGTCGATCGATTGTAACAAGGATTCTTTCAATGCAGCAAGCTGGGCCCCGTCCACCAACACTTCAAATACGGAATTTTGCACCCGCATACCATAGCGCTCACATAACTTTGCCACGGTTCTCAACCGTCTGGCTCCATCGGGGTTTGTTGTGTTGACGTCGTAGGTAATGACAAGCATCACAGGGCTTCACCTCCAAACAAAAGGTGGATACTGATCCAAATCACCCCTGAGCATTCGAGCAAATAGCATGGCTTGCGTATATGGAATTAGACCGATAGGAATTTTCTCATTGAGAAAAGGATGATTGATTTCCTCCAGTTTTCTGGCCCGCCAGGCGGACAATACCTCTCGTCTTCCTTTTTCGTTGAGATAAATGCCCTCACCATGCGCTTCAAAATGCTTCGAGGCCAACTGTTTTCTGTTAAAAAGGGTGATCGTCAGCCGGTCGCAGAGCGGGGCGCGGAATTCTTCCATCAGATCCAGGGCAAAGGAGGGCCGTCCCGGTCGCAATGTGTGCAAATAGCCAACGGCAGGGTCTAACCCAACAGTTTCCAGCGCTGCAACAACATCATGAGTCAACTGAGTATAGAGGAAGGATAGCACGGCGTTCACTTCGTTTTTTGGCGGACGGCGACTCCTTTCCTTGAAGGTAAACTCGACGTCGCTGCCTAACATTCGGTCAAACTGGGAAAAGTATGTGCTTGCCGCCGCACCTTCAACGCCCCGCATCCCATCAATGCTTGTACATCGCTCCAAATCCGAGGCGTAGGAGGACAAAGCCGCCGCAGCCTGGGATAGCGCGGCTTTATCCTCCTCCATTCTGCTGTTTCGGGCATAGCGCATCAGCAAAGTTTTCCCGTTCAGCAGTTTGGCGTATAGGATATTCTGAACCGTCCGCCCCATGGCATCCTGCTGGTTCAGGCTGTCGTACTGTCTTTTCCGCAGCAGCACGTTCCCGCTGACTTTTCCGCAAAGCCGTCCCTCAAAGTGGCCGAACTGGTCGAGAAATGAAACGGTGACGTCATGGTCGCCGCAGAACCCGAATAAGGAGGTGGAAACCGTATTCTTGCCAAAGAACACAATGGAATGCACCTGGGAAATGGGAATGCAGGCTTTTTCAGCGCCGCCGATGGAAACGCAGATGTTTTCATTCCGATGGTATACATAGCTGTCCGGCGTGAGGACGTACAGGGTTTCAAGCAGTTTCTTCATCGCTGAGCGCCTCCTTTGCTTCCTCCCGCAGTTTTTCACAGTAACCCGCCGCCGACCGCTTTGTTTTAGGCGCGCATACGTCCTTCATGGAACACCTTTGACACTTGGGTCCGTATTCCGGCGGCGGAAGCAGAAAACCTTCTTTGATCCGCATTACGAGAGCAATCACGTTTTTCGTCTTGGCGCGCAGGGATTCATCCAATTGAACCGGCAGTCTTCTATGCGAGGAAGTGAAGAATAATGCACCTTCCGGGATGCTCGTTTGGCACATCTCTTCCAAACACAGAGCCTGGGCACAGAGCTGGATTTTGTATTCTTCTTCCTCGCGTACGCTGCCGTGTTTGAATTCAACCGGATAGAGAATGACCGGGAAAGACGCAAAGGGTAAAACCGTTCCGTTTTCATCCTTGACCGCTTCCACCAAATCACATTTCCCGATGATTTTCAGGGCGTCGGAATACACGTCCTGTTCATACAGTGTGATTTTGTTCGCCCTTCGTTCCGTATGTTGTTCATGAACGCGCTCATGCTCGAAATGTCCTTTCACCGTGTCGGCGCTATCCTGCCAAAGCTGTTCATTCATTATCAGCGCGGCCCGGCGCGGACAGTATGCGGCCTGCGTAAGCTGGGAAAGGAGGATATAATCGTCCTTATTCCGCACGGAACCAATCCTCATTTTCGGGCAGGCGATCCCAGACGATTTCGCCGAAAGCGTCCGTCTTGAAGCCCACGCGCACGCCCGCAGGCACCCGGTCAAGGGCAACGGTGGCCTGATAATCCCTGTAATGGCGGGGCGCGTCGATTTCAGGTTTCCGGGTCACATGCACCAGGTCGAACAGCTTATGGGCGGGCGCGCAGCCCAATTTCGCCTGACGGACGCGCTGGGCGGCGTCGGTATCCGTGCCCACGTGCTGGAAAACGATCAGGGGAGAAACCACATCCATTTCGCCCTTGCTGGCGGAGCGGTCATGCTCGTACATGTTCAGAATCGCTTCGAACAGGGCGTTCAAATCCCGATCGTCAAAGCCGGTTTCCGCGGCTAAGTTGGCGCTGATAAAGCCCCGCACCTCGTACAGGCCGAAGGGGATCAACTGCTTGCGGCCCATGGTGCGCAGTTCGTCTTCGGGTTTGTTCTTTTCGTATGCTTCGTATTCCTCTACCGTATTGTTCCCCACTTTATCCGCCACGGCCATGCGGGTGATGGAAATATCCAGCGGCAGGATGGGGTCCACGCTTTTGCCGAAGGTGAGCTGAACCGGCCCGCGCACCTGACCGGCGTTGGGTCCGGTGGACATGACCGCGCCGAAAGCGCGAACGTCGAAGAACGTTTCGCATGCTTTCCGACGTCCGGCATACACCGCGTCCTTGCCCTTGGCGCAGTCCTCAAAGCCCGCCTCCCGCTTGGCCTGGGCAATATGGCGGTTGATGTTGGTGCCCTGCTGGATGATGATGTTCATACCGTCCACGCCCGCATAAGCCATTTCAATGTAATTGCGGATGCGGCGCTTGGTGGCTACGTCGGTGATATAGCCCTTCATGGTCTGGGGGTCGATGCGGGGCGTGTTGCCCATGTCCGGGTCGCCGTTGGGGTTGGCGTTGGTGCAGGCGACATAGTACATGAATTCATACCGATTCTGAATAGCCATCTTATGCTTCCTCCTTCATTTGTTCAGCCGCTTGTTTTTTCGCATCCCGCGCTTCTATTCTCTCTTTGTTCAGGCGGGCAATCATTTGATAGTAGCCCAGGGAAAATTCCGATTGCTGCTCCAAATTGAGGGTGATAGGGAGATGCTGACCGGCGATTTTTGCCGTCAGTTCGCCCAAGAGCTTTTCGTAATACCTTCTTGCCTCTCCGCTCAGGTTGCTCAAATGATTCTTGGCCCGATGGCTCAGGGTGCCCATCACCAAAGCGGGGGTTTGTATGGCGGAGCCATAATACCGGTCGACCACGGAGGCGTTTACCTCCCCCATGGCGGCGGTTTGAATGGCTCCGTATACAGCCAGCATCGCGCCGCAGCAATAGGGCAGTTCGTAATATTCCGCGTTGTACTTATCCAAGATCATTCCTCCCTTGTTTCGATTCCTGAGAAGCCACACTTTCAGCCATTGTTCGGCGATGGGGTCCAAGCTGTCCCGGCGCTGGTCATCCTTATCAGATGCCATCATTTTAGAACGAATGTGATTCAGGGCCCGGACGGCCACACTGTCCGGCAGAGGCGCATCTTTGTTGATGATCGCCTGCAAAACCGCCGGACCCAAAGCGGACAATTCTTTGTCGATCCGCTGGAAAACATTCCGGTCGTTTTTCTGATATTTCAGTAAACGGCTGAAACGGGCCGTCAGCTTGCGGGGCGGCAGCCCGTCGGTTTCATTGGAGTTGGTGAGCCGCAGTTCTTCTTCCCATTGATTCAGAGCCTCCACCAATTCCCCGTATGTGCCGCGCTCATAGCGGCGGATCATCACCCGGCCGCCCGCGCCGGACAGCATGAGAATATGATACTGGGCGTTCAGCGGCGTCACGCTTCGCCCGGACTGTACCGCTTCCACCAAGACGCGGAATCGCTGTTCGGCGGCCTGGGCTTTTTCCGCCGCCATGTCCGCCGCTTCTTCCGGTTCTTCTTCCTCTTCCTCGTCCCCGTCTTCCTGAAAAGCAAGACCGCCGATCATCAGCGGGATGGGGTCCTCCTTTGGGGCCACGTCGCAGTCGTACCAATGAACGATTTTCATGCCCGTTAGCGTCGGCGCTTTTTTCAGCAACGCTGTCAGGGCGACGTTGACGGCGTTCATGGCTTCCTCGGATACCGGCGCGTTGGCCGCCTGCTTGAGATCATAGGATTCAAAGGCCGCCTTATCAAAGCAGACCACCGCGTCGCCGCTGGAGTGTCCGCCGACGGTACGAAGCCCCGTCACCTTGCCAGCCGTGCGAAGCGGCACGCTCAAATCGCCGGTGATCAGGCAGCGAACCGGCTTGCTATCACCGGACGCCAGGAATTGCTTTCGATAATCCGCCCACCAGCGGATGATCGCCTCGCTTTTCAGAATGCACTTATTGTCCACCTGAAAGCTGACGCGGTCCCCCGGCTTGATTTTTTCCCGATCCAGCAGGGCGCGGATTTTTGCGGAAAGAGCAGGATTTTCGATGGCCCGGATGCAGGGCAGAAGCAGCGGTTCCCATTGGGCCGCGTCCTTCATGGCGGCAAGGAAAAAGGCGCTTTTTGCGCTGGGTCCGTCCGGAAAAACGATGGAGCGCTTTTCCAGCAGCACATTGCTTTTGTCCGTGCCGTTGGCAAGGCTGCCGATGTCAGGCGCGGGAATCTCTTTCCCGTCATCTATGATTACATCGGCAAAATCTTCAGCCTCTGAAAGAAGCACAATATATGCCTTGACTTTCTTGCTCACATAGCCAGGCGGAAAGGTCAGCCTGTTTCTGACCGCGTAATCATACAAGGATTTCAGCATATTTCCGCCCCCTTCAGCACTTCCGGGCTGTCATAAGGCGGCACCCGAACCACCCCGTGCTCCATCACCGCGTGGAACAGGGACAGCTTGGACTTGGCCTTTTTGGAAACGGAAGCGTCGTGCAGGTCGAAAACGTCGTAGACCATCAGCCCCGCGTCCATGCTCACGTCAATGGGCGGGACCTTTTCGTCGCTTTCTTCATAGTAAGCAGGGAACTGCCGCAGGCCCATGGAAGGCTGATAGTAGTTTTTCCCCGCCCGGATGCGGCGCAGGGTCTGGTCGTACAGCTGCGCCTCTTTGCCAGCGAAGGAAGGACGCGGAACGATGGACGCGGCAATACGATACCGCACGTCCCGCAGGGCCACGGTCATGCGCTGGGTGCGGTCCTCCTCCACGTCAATGGGATTGGAACTCACGCGGCTTTTGACCTCGTTGCATTTGAAACCGATGTAGGACAATGGGGCAAGTACTTCAATGCGGTTGATCTGATAGTAGAATTCCACAGGCTTATTGTAGATCGCGCTCAGAATGCCACGGGCAGCGGAGGGCGTGGGAAAGGGATATGTCATTCTCTCGACCTTTCCATAGGGGGGAGTAAAACACGCAAAGTCTCCCCAAACCTCCACCAAAATTTCTTTCAAGCTCTTTCACCTCCTTGCGTTCCCTGCCGAAAACGACAGGAATGACCCTCATAGTCAAATTGTTTCAATTCTCTCCTGACTGTCCGCCTTGAGGCGGAGCAGGAGATGACGTATTCATTTCGGAAGCCTCCCAAAGCCGATGACATGAAATAAAATGTCAATTTAAATATAAGGGTAAAATTACGATTTGTCAAGCCTAATATTGCAATAATCCACGATTTTCATCCTTGATCTGCAATCCCATTTTTGCCGTGTAGGCTTCTAAGCATTGGGGGTGCAGCATATAATAGCCGCTGTTGATCTTGCCGTCGTCCCGTGTATTCCTTTTCTGGAATGGAAGAGGGATGGCTTCCGCAAACTCTTTGATTTTTTCTTCGGGGAGCAGGCAGGTGACAGTATAAGGCGCGTATTCTTTCATTTGGGCTGGCTTCAATCCATTTTTCACCAAATCCTGTTTGATTTGCGCATATTTCCCGCTCATTCTTCCATAGGGGACGATGATCTGGACCCCCTTATTCTCAATAAGGCGGTATTCTTTCCGGGTTTTGGCGTAATCCCGTTCCTTTATAGCGAAGGTCAGCTCCGCTTTATCGCTTTGATGCTGAAATAGAAGTTGATAATACCTTTGAACGAGCGCGGGATCACTCAAATCCAGCGATCCCTGTTCGGCGTACATCTGCGCCACCGTGACCGCGCCTTGATTGTACCAGTTCCCCGGATAAAGCCTTCCTGCGCAGGACGGCACAAAAACGATTACTCTGCCGCCCTCCTGGATTCTTCCGTTCCGATTGCACCGCCCCGCCGCCTGAATGATGGCTTCCAGAGGAGCCAACGCACGGAACATCACGTCGAAGTCCAAATCTACGCCTGCCTCGATGCATTGGGTGGCGACTACCCGGCAGGGCTTCCCTTCCTTCAATCGTTTCTTGATGTTTTCAATCTGATCGCTTCGGTGGGTTGGGCATAAATCGGTGGTCAGGAAAAAGCATTCTTCTTCGGAACAGGTAGCAGTCAGGGCATCAAACAACTCTCTGGCGTGTCTGCGTAAATTGACGATGGCGCAGACGCTTTTCATTTGTCCCATTTCCTGAGCAATATAAGAAAGAGGCGTTTCTTCTTTGATTCTCCATTCCGTATTTACGCGCTTGAGCAGTTGAAACAATCCAGCATTGTCAGGATAGATTTCTTTCGGCTGCCAGGAAGGAAGAATCGTTTGGAAATCCGGCTGGGTGGCGGTGGAAAAAACCACGGTGGCACGATAGCGCCTGCAAAGCTCTTGCACCGTCAGCAAGGTGCAGCCCATCACTTCTTTGGGCAGGCTTTGGGCTTCGTCGAATAAAATGACGCTGTTGGCGATATGATGCAGCTTCCGGCAGTCCGCGGGCCGGTCACAAAAGAGCGATTCAAAGAATTTCACGGAGGTGGTGATGATGACGGGCGTACTCCACCGGGCGGTGTATTCCCTTGCTTCATCCGTCCATTCCGCCTGGCTGGTGTCCTCCAAAATGGAATCCATGATATGCTCGTATTCCTTGACCGTCTGTTCCGTCAGCGACAGGAACGGCAGCACGACGATGATTCGTTTCTTTTGCCATTTGATACAGTGCCGCAAAGCAAAATGCAGAAGCGCCAGGGTTTTCCCCACGCCCGTAGGACCGGTCAGTGTGAATAAGCCTTCCGGGTTTTCCTCTCCGGCGTTTCCGCACTGCGTATAGAATTTGTCACGGATGGAGTTTAATGCGGGATTGGCGGTGGATCGGCTTCTGATTCCATCCCGGTAAACGGTCATCCGTTCCAACAGCCTCTTTGGATCAAAGCGCTCGTTTGTCGTTTCTTCCAGATACGCTTCATTTGTGTCGCTGGCTGATACGCTGTAATCCGCGTCCACCAGACAGGAAAAAAGCATGCGCGTATACAGCATGGATTCCACTTTTTCGTTGATTTTGATATGCTGATCAGGGATTTGGGGAAGCCGGAAATCGGGAAAATCCTGCTGAAACGCTTGTCGGGCTTTTGCATAATCTTCGTCTTTTTCAATCGAGGGGTTTTTTCTATCTGCTGAAAACTTCTGTGAGATAAGCTCATAGTTTTTCAGGCCATCGTGGTGCCCGTTAATTGCTTCCACGGCAAATTTTATTCGGGGGTTCTTTCGATAGCAAAAATCTAAAAACACCGCGCCGGGAAGCGCGTGATCGATATGATGAACATCGTTCGTCAATACTTTTTGAAACAAATCACTGTATTTTCCAAAATCATGAAACAGGCCGGCAATTTTTGCTTCGTCTTGCATGGACAGTTCGCTTCCGAAGCAAGACGCCAGCGCGGATACTTTTGCCAAATGTTCCTGAACGGTTGGATGATTTCCGGCGGATAAGACCGATTTTGCGTAATATGTCATATTCGATATCCTTTCTGGCTGTTTTCTGATTTTATAAAATTGAAATCTGCCCTTCAAGGAGAATACTACCTGCCGGAAATTGTTTTGTCAAGCGACAAGGAGGCATGTTCTTTCCCTTATGGTTTCTATTGTAAAAAACTGGGCTTTTGGGCATGCGTTTGTCCTGCCGGGAGCGTTTTTTCTGTTGCATCCGGCGCTTTTTTCCTTTATAATGGAGAATGTGATAATATGACCACCTGTTTTGCATCCACGGGGAAGCGATAGATGTACAGAATGCCACGCGGATAAGGGGAATCGTTTTATGATCGGGAAAAAGATGAGTCTGCGCGTTCGGGCCGTGCTGCTGGTAGCCGTTCTTCTGCTCACCACGAATTTGGGACTGGGGGCTTTGCTGGCGACCCAGGCGCACGACGCCATGAAGACGCTGATCGACGGCAGGATGCTGGATATCGTCAATACGGCAGCCGCGATCCTGGACGGGGATATCCTGGAAAAGCTGGAAGCGGAGGATCGGGATACGCCGGAGTATCAGGCCATGATGGGCACGCTCCTGAGTTTCCAGAAAAACATCAATTTGGCCTACATCTACTGCGTCCGTGACATGGGGAACGGGCAGTTCGTTTTTACCCTGGACCCGGATGAGGAGGAACCGGCGGAGTTTGGTTCCCCGATTGAATACACCGACGCGCTGTACACCGCCAGCCTGGGCAGTCCGGCGGTGGACGATCAGCCCACCGTAGATCGCTGGGGGCGGTTTTACAGCGCGTACAGCCCGGTATTCGATTCCGCTGGCAAGGTGGTGGGCATCGTCGCCGCCGATTTTGACGCGGTATGGTATGAAGGGCAGATCAACCAAAACACGGTGACGATCATCGTGGGCTGTCTTGTGTTTTTGTGCATCGTCATCGGCCTTACTCTGTATCTGACCAGCCATTACGAGAAGCAGATGGTCACCGTAAAGACCAACCTGACCGGCCTTGCGGAGGATATGAACGCCGTGATGCGGGAATTTACCCGCAGCAAAGGAAAGGCGATGCTGCCCGAGGAAGAGAACGACCGGGGCGGCGTACAGGAGCTGAGCAACCGGATTTCCAGCCTGCGGGACAGCCTGCGGCAATATATCAGCAATGCCAGCACACAAGCCCACAGCATGATCACCGCCATGGCCTCCGACTACCGCAGCGTGTATCACGTGAACTTAGACGAGGACGACGGCGTATGCTTCCGGGGCGACCCCAACGATCAGGAGCAGACCCAGGAGGGCATTCATTTTCCTTACCTGGAGCGCTTCACCTGGTACGCCGAGCATTGCGTGAACGAAAAATACCGGGAAGGCTTTTTGCAGTTCATTTCTCCGGATAATATTCGGGAAAGCCTGGCCACCCAGCCCATCATCGCTTATCGCTACTTAGCCAAGCGGCAGGGCCGGGAGTATTATGAAATGATCCGCATGGCGGGCGTGCGCCGGGCCACGGAGCGCGACGACCATATGGTACACGCCGTGGGCCTTGGCTTTACGGAAATCGACGCGGAAATGCGGGAAAGCATGGCGAAAAACGAAGCCCTGGCCGAAGCCCTGGCCATGGCCGAGGAAGCCAGCAAGGCCAAAACAGCCTTCCTTTCCAACATGAGCCACGAGATCCGCACGCCCATGAACGCCATCATCGGCCTGGACAATTTAGCCCTGCACGATGAAACCCTCACGCCCCAGACCCGGGACTATCTGGAAAAGATCGGCGGCAGCGCCCGGCATTTGCTGAGCCTCATCAACGATATCCTGGATATGAGCCGCATCGAGTCCGGCAGGCTGGTGCTGCGCCGGGAGGAATTTTCCTTCAGCGCCATGTTAGAGCAAATCAACACCATGGTCATGTCCCAGTGCGCCGACAAGGGCCTCAAGTACGAATGCCGCGTACTCAGCCGGGTGGACGATTACTATATCGGCGACGATATGAAGCTCAAGGAAGTGCTTATCAACATCCTGAGCAACGCCATCAAGTTTACCAACGCCCCCGGCAGCGTGACCCTGTCCATCGAACGGGCGGTGGAGTTTGAGGATCAGTCCACGCTGAAATTCCGCATCAAGGATACCGGCATCGGCATGGACAAGGAATTCATTCCCAAGATTTTCGAGGCCTTCTCTCAGGAGGACAGCGGCACCAAGAATAAATTCGGCAGCACGGGCCTGGGTATGGCCATCACCAAGAGCATCGTGGAAATGATGAACGGAACCATCAGCGTGGAATCGGAAAAGGGCGTGGGCACCGAGTTCACCGTGGCGGTGACGCTGAAAAACTGCGAACGCCAGGGAAGCGACGCGGAAAACGCCCTGGAGCCGGGCAGGCTGCATGTGCTGGTGGTGGACGATGAGGAAATCGCCGCCGAACATGCCCGCATGGTGCTGGACGAGGCGGGCATCCGCGTGAACGTATGCGGGAGCGGCGAAGCGGCCCTCCAGATGCTGGAGGTGCAGCAGGTGAAGCAGGCGCCCTACAATCTGGTGCTGCTGGACCGGGATATGCCCGGCATGGACGGCCTGGAAGCGGCGCGCAGGATCCGGGAGCATTACAGCAGCGAAAACACCGTGATCATTCTGACGGCCTACAATTGGGACGATATTATGGACGAGGCGCTCCAGGCCGGGATAGACAGCTTCCTGTCCAAACCCCTGTTCGCCTCCAGCGTGATCGCGGAATTTGAGCGCGTGGCCCGGCGGCACAACATGAGCCTGTTTGAGGAAAAGAAGCGGGCCGATCTTGCGGGCCGCCGCATCCTGCTGGCGGAGGACATGGAAATCAACGCCGAAATCATCATGGACATCTTAGCCATGAAGGACGCCGAGACCGACCACGCCGAAAACGGCAGGATCGTGGTGGACATGTTCAAAAACAGCGCCGTGGACGCCTACGCCGCCATTCTCATGGATGTGCGCATGCCGGAAATGGACGGCCTGGAGGCCGCCGCCGCCATCCGCGCCCTGGATCGGCCCGACGCCAAGCGCATTCCCATCATTGCCCTCACCGCCAACGCCTTCGACGAGGACGTGCAGCGTTCCCTTCAGGCGGGCATGAACGCCCATCTTTCCAAGCCCGTGGAACCGGATCACCTGTACCAGACCCTGGAGGAACTGATTTACGAAGCGGAAGAAGAAAAATCTTCCACATAAACAGAATCGGGGCATTGCCGTATGGAACGAAAGAAAATCGCCGTATTTATTTCAGCGCTGTATGAGGACATGGTGCGGGAGACCGTGGAGGGCCTGCTGAAAGCCGCGTACGGGGAGAACTTGAAAATCCTGTTCTTCACCAGCTTCGCGGATAACCATACCAGCCGGAACTACGATCGGTATCAGGACTACGATATCGGTGAATTCGTGGTGTATCTGCTGCCGGACCTGAGGGATTACGACGCGCTGATCACCTTCGACACGTATATGACGGGGTCCTTCATCGAACCCATCGACCAGTTGAAGCGGGCCGCGCCCTGCCAGGTGGTCACCCTGGGCACGGTGAAAGAGGGAACCTACAGCATCGTCAACGACCAGGCGCTGTCCTTTGCCGAGCTGATCGGGCACCTGATCGACGTCCACGGCTGCCGGGATATGGTGCATGTGGCCGGGCCGCTGGAGCGTTCCTTCTGCGGGGAGCGCATCGACATTTTCCGGCAGACCTTGACGAATCGCGGGCTGCCTTATGACGACAGCCGGATTTATTACGGCACGCTCCGTCCGGAATGCGGGACGGAGATCGTGGACGCTATCATGGCGGATTACGCGAAAAAAGGCGGCAAAAGCCTGCCGGACGCCATCGTGTGCGTGAACGACTATACCGCCATCGGCGTGATTCAGGCGCTGGAAAACCGGGGCTTCCAGGTGCCCGGGGACGTGATCGTAACGGGGTACGACGACATTCTGCGCGCCCAGTTCAACGAACCCTCCCTGACCACCTCCGCCCAGCCCTTCTTCCGCGTGGGCCAAACCGGCATGGAAACCATGAAACGGCTTTTGCGCGGAGAAAAGGCGAAGCGGATCACCGCCGTTCCCGGTACGCTCTGCTGCCGCCAGTCCTGCGGCTGCGAGCCGTTAGGGGTCTACCGGCGGGATCTGATTCGGGAAAAATACATCCGCACCGTCACCAACCTGGAGAGCTTAGCGTTTTCCAATACCAATCTGGTTCTCGGCGGCGCTGTGGACGAAACCGTGGAGGATATCTTTCACGAGATCGAAGAAGGCTGCCTGCGGGAAACGGGCTTCAAGGACGCCGTGCTGTGCCTGATGCACGGCTGGGAACAGCAAAAGATGATCAAGGATCGGGAATCCCTGTGGAACGAGCGCTTCGACGTGGTCTGCGGCGTGTGGCATGGGCAGCCCGTCAAGCGGCAAAGCCTGCCCAAGGGCCAGCTGCTCCCGGCGGAAATGATGGACGACGATCAGCCATACTACATTTTCCCCGTTCACCATCTGCAATACTTCCTGGGGTACTTTATCGTGAACCCCGAACTGAAGGAGCTGGGCCAGCTGCACATCAAATCCTGGCTGGTGAGCATCAGCGCCATCCTGGTCAACTGGTTTTTGCGGCATCAGCTCAAAGATACGGTGAAGGAGCTGGAATACCTTTACCAGACGGATATGCTCACCGGCCTCTACAACCGCCGGGGCTATTACCGCTTCTTTGAAACGTATTTTGAAGAGTGCCGCGCGGCTGGTACAGAGCTGGCGGTATTCCTGATTGATATGAACAATATGAAAAAGATCAACGACCGCTACGGCCACGCCGAGGGGGACTTCTGCCTGTGTACCATTGCCGACGCCATGCGCGGCAGCGCCCGGCATGAGGAAATCTGCATCCGCACCGGCGGGGACGAATTCGTGGTGCTGGCGAAGAATTATGACCGCGCCATGGAGGAAACGTTTATGCGCCTCCTGCGGGAGCAGATCAGCCAAAGACGGCGGCGGGCCGGGAAGAATTATCAAATCACGATCAGCATCGGCTGCTACAGAAGCGTACCCCCCAAGGAGGGCGCCTCCTCCATTCAGAGCGAGGCCGAAATGTATTTGGGCAACGCCGATAAAGCCATGTATACGGAAAAACAGAAGCATTACGAATCCGATGCCTGATCTGTTGGATCAGGCAATTGTTTTGACACATTTTCAGCATTGACCGCCCGAAAGCATTGTGATATACTGTATAAGGTGGAGGTTGGGGATTTCCGGCCTCCGGTGCAATTCTGTTTCATCCGAATTGATAAGAAAAGGGGTTTACAAACATGGCGAACATTGATCTGACCAAGTATGGCATCACCGGCACCAAGGAAATCGTTTACAATCCCTCCTACGAGCTGCTCTACAAGGACGAAATGGACCCGTCCCTGACCGGCTATGACGTGGGCAGGGAAAGCGAGCTGGGCGCGGTCAACGTGATGACCGGCATCTATACCGGCCGTTCCCCCAAGGACAAATACATCGTCATGGACGAAAACAGCAAGAACACCGTGTGGTGGACCTCCGCTGAATACAAGAACGACAACCATCCCATGGATGAAAAGACCTGGGAAGTCGTGAAGGATCTGGCCAAGAAGCAGCTCTCCGGCAAGAAGCTGTACGTGGTGGACGCTTTCTGCGGCGCCAACAAGGACAGCCGCATGGCCGTGCGCTTCATGATGGAAGTGGCCTGGCAGGCTCATTTCGTGCGCAACATGTTCATCAAACCCACCGCCGAGGAAGAAGCCACCTTCGAGCCGGACTTCATCGTGTACACCGCCTCCAAGGCCAAGTGCGAACAGTATAAGGAACTGGGCCTGAACAGCGAAACCGTGGTGGCCTTCAACGTTTCCAGCCGTGAGCAGGTGATCCTGAACACCTGGTACGGCGGCGAAATGAAGAAGGGCATGTTCTCCATGATGAACTACTACCTGCCCCTCAAGGGCATGGCCTCCATGCACTGCTCCGCCAACACCGACATGAAGGGCGAAAACACCGCCATCTTCTTCGGCCTGTCCGGCACCGGCAAGACCACCCTGTCCACCGACCCCAAGCGCCTGCTCATCGGCGATGACGAACACGGCTGGGACGACAACGGCGTGTTCAACTTCGAGGGCGGCTGCTACGCCAAGGTCATCAACCTGGATAAGGACAGCGAACCCGACATCTACAACGCCATCAAGCGCGACGCCCTGCTGGAAAACGTGACCCTGGACGAAAACGGCAAGATCGACTTCGCCGATAAGTCCGTCACCGAAAACACCCGCGTTTCCTATCCCATCGAGCATATCGAGAAGATCGTCAAGAACGTGCGGCCCACCAGCGCCGGCCCCGACGCCAAGAACGTGATCTTCCTGTCCGCCGACGCTTTCGGCGTGCTGCCCCCCGTCTCCGTGCTGACTCCCGAACAGACTAAGTATTACTTCCTGTCCGGCTTCACCGCCAAGCTGGCGGGCACCGAGCGCGGCATCACCGAACCCACCCCCACCTTCTCCGCCTGCTTCGGCCAGGCCTTCCTGGAACTGCATCCCACCAAGTACGCCGAAGAACTGGTCAAGAAGATGGAAAAGAGCGGCGCCAAGGCTTACCTGGTCAACACCGGCTGGAACGGAACCGGCAAGCGCATCTCCATCAAGGATACCCGCGGCATCATCGACGCCATCCTCAACGGCGATATCCTGAACGCGCCCACCAAGAAGATCCCTTACTTCAACTTTGAAGTGCCCACCGCCCTGCCCGGCGTTGATCCCGCCATCCTCGATCCTCGGGACACTTACGCCGATAAGGCCGTCTGGGAAGAAAAGGCCAAGGATCTGGCTGGCCGCTTCATCAAGAACTTCGTCAAGTACGAAGGCAACGAAGCGGGCAAGGCCCTGGTTTCCGCCGGTCCCCAGCTGTAATTCAATAAATGATTCAATGAAAAAGGCCCGCTTCGGCGGGCTTTTTCATTGGGCGTTTATTACCAGCTTCCCTGTGCGTTCGCCATGGCCTGGGTCAAATTTGCCATGGCGGCGGCCAGGGCGGCGCTGGAAGGATTGCTGTTGATGGTTTCGTTCAGCTGCATGATGGCCTGATACAAGCCGGCGTAACCGGCCTGATCCTCCGGCGTGGCGGCCAGCTGGTTCTGGGCCTGGGCAAGCAGCCGCTGGGCGTCGGGCATCAGCGTGTTATCAATAATGGTCTGCTCGTAATTGTTGTAGGAATAGGATTGATGCACGGAGCAGGTGCGGGACTGGAGCAGCGCGGCATTGATATTGCCGTCCGCCGTCAGGCGCATGGCGGCGTATTCGCCCAAATAATCCGCCAGCACCCCCGCGTAAGCGGAATCCGCAAACTCATACAGGGGATGGCCGATGGGCAGCATCACCACGCCCTTTGAGCTGTGGCTGGGGCAATATGCGGTGGCCAGCATGCCGGTCTGATCGCACACGTCCAGGGTATAGTGCATCTGACAGGAAACGGTGGGCGCGCTGCCCGCGGGCCAGTAATCGGTGGTGGTGCCGTAGCCCATGACGTCGTGGCGGCAGGCGTCGGTAGCCAATTGGCCGGATACGTTGCAGGTGGTCACGCGCACCAGGCCGTAGTCGGCGGCGCTGCCCTCCATGATATCGCGGTTGGAAAGGTTTTTGTGAATGGGCTGCATGAAGGCCTTCCACAGCTTGGCGGCGCTGTTGCCGCCGGTGGTTTTGGAGGAAAGGGCCTTGTAATTGTCGTGGCCGATCCATACCGTGCCGCAGTACCAGCCGGTGAGACCGGCGAAGAATACGCCCTTCTGATCCGAATTGGTACCCGTTTTCCCCGCCACCGTCTGGCCGGACAGCTTGGCAGCCGTGCCGGTGCCGGAGGTAACCACGTCCTTCATCATGTTGACCGTCAGCCAGGCGGTGGAAGGCTGGAACACCTGCCGCCGCGTCTGATTGGCGTGGGCGTCGTAAATCACGTTTTTGTTGCTGTCGGCGATGCCCAGGAAGCTGATGGGGCTTTGGTACACGCCGCCGTTGCCTAACACGCCGAAGGCCACGGCCATTTCCACCGGCGTGATGCCGCTGGAGCCTAAGGCCAGGCCGAAGGGCGTGCGGTTGATGTGCGTTTCCGATACGCCGAGGCGCAGCAGGAAATCAGCGGCCCGATCCACGCCCACGAAGTTCATCAGGGCGTAGGCGGCGGCGGTATTGTCGCTGCGGGTGATGGCGGTGCGGATGGTTTCCGGACCCCGATAGGAGGAGCCGCCGTAGTTCTGGGGCCAGGTGTCCTTGCCGTCGCTGCCCGTCCAGCCCTTGATGGGCAGGGGCATGTTGTACAGAATGGTGCCCGCTCCCGCGCCCAATTCGATGGCGGGGGCGTAGACCGCGATGGGCTTGATGGCGGAACCCACGGGCATGTTCATGTCCGAAGCCCGGTTCAGGGTTTTTCGCTTGGTGGGGGCGGTGCGGCTGCCTACAATGGCTTTCAGTTCGCCCGTGCGGTAATCCAGCACCACGGCGGCGGCCTGAGGCTGGATGATTTCGTCATAGGTCCCGTCCGAATTCCGCGCCCGGTAGATTTTGTCGGAGGGGTCGCGGAGGGCGGGATAGTCGTTCCAGCTTTCCAGGGTCTGCTCCACCGTGGTCTGAATGGACGTGTCAAGGGCCAAATACACGTGGTAGCCGCCGGTGCGCAGCTCGTTTTCCATTTTCGTCCGGTTGGCGGAGGTGTCCTCCAGGCCGTTGATGGACAGCAGGGTTTTCACCACGTCCCGGATGGCGTACTCCACGTAATGGGCATAGGGGTACAGGGCGGTGGAGGAAGGGGATTTTTCCAGCACGGAAGCGGTGGCGGGGGCCATGGCATCGATGTACTCTTCATAGGAAATGAACTGGTTTTCGTACATGCAGCGCAGCACGTAGTCCGTGCGGTCGTTGGTGATCTTCCGGTAATCGGTGGTTTCGCTCTGGCGGGTGTAAAAATTCCGGCGGGGGTTGTAGTAATAGGGGTTGTTGGTCATGCCCGCCAGCATGGCGCATTCCCGCAGGGTCAGGTCGTTCAGATTATCCTTGCCGAAGTAGTTATAGGCGGCCACCTTCACGCCGTAATAATCCTCGCCCAAATAAATGGTGTTCAGATAGGCTTCCAGAATTTCGTTTTTGGTGTACCGGGTTTCCAGCTGCATGGCTAAATAGGCTTCCTGGATTTTGCGCTTGTAGGACTGCTCGCTGGACAGCAGGGTGTTTTTGATCAGCTGCTGGGTGATGGTGGAGCCGCCCTGCTGGCTGCCGGTGACGAAATTGGCGATGAACGCGCCCGCGATGCGCTTCACGTCGATGCCGTTGTGGGTGTAGAACCGGGCGTCCTCCACTGCCACGAAAGCGTGCTGGAGGTTCAGCGGCATGGTGTCGATGGAAACCATGATGCGGTTTTCCGTTCCCTTGTAATCGGTGATCAGGTTTCCTGCGGCGTCGTAGATGAAGGACGTCTGGGCCTGATCGTCGATGGCGGCCAAATCCAGGGAGGGGGCCGTTTCCATGTAGGCCTTCGCCACGCCCACCAGCGCGCCTGCCCCAGCCAGGCTCAGGATCAGCACCAGCAGGATCAGCAGCCGGATGGAATTGACGATCACCGCCAGCACAAAAGAAAGCTTGCGGGAACGGGGCTTAAAAATGGTGCGTTTTAAGGGTTTTTCCACAGGCGGGGGCTGTTCCTCGCCCAGCCAGCTTCCCGTATAGGCGTACTGGGCGCTGTCCTGGGGTTCGGCCCAGCCTTCCTGACCGACCTCATCATACATTGCGCCGTCCTCGTCCGCGGGCGGATCGAAGGCTTCGGCGTCCGGCGGAACGTCCTGCGCGGTCGAATCGGCATAAAGATCGGCTTCCTGCGACTCATACGCGCCGTCCTGCTCCGGCAGATGGATGCTTCTTTTCACAGCGTGTTCTCCTTTTATGTCCCGGGGGGTTCATGGGGAATCCGGCTTCGCACGCCGGCTGCCCAAACAGTATATCATGAAATGGAGGCGTTGTAAAATCCTCCGCTGATAAAACGGAAGAAAGGGCGGTTTTCCTGCGCTAAAATGAAAGAAAGCGAAAGAAAAAGCGCGTTTTCTCCCAAATCCTGGATTCAATTGGCATTTTTCTCTTTTCAAACGGCCCCGTTCCTGATATAATAAATGGAAACCGGACGCGTGTGGACGGCACTTTGAATGCTTGGAGGGTATCATGCAGATCATTGTGATTGGCGGGGGAAAATTGGGCATCTCCCTGGCGCAGCATTTGGTGGACGAAGGCCATAATGTGACCATGATCGAGCGCAGCGAATCGGTGCTGCAAAAAAACATGGATACTCTGGACGCCATGTTCATCAAGGGCAGCGGCGTCAGCGCCGACACGCTGCGGGAAGCGGACGCGCCCCACGCGGATATCGTGATCGCCGCCACCATGGGCGATGAAATCAATATGCTGGCCTGCCTGACGGCCAAGCGGCTTGGCGCGCAGTACGCCATCGCCCGCATCCGCGACCCCGAATACCTGACCAGCCTGTCCTTTTTGCAGAAGGAGCTGTCCATCGACTACGCCATCAACCCGGAGCGGGCCACGGCCCGGGAAATCAGCCGCATGCTGCGCTTTCCTTCCGCGGGCGGCATTGAAACCTTCGCCCGGGGCCGGGTGGAAATGATGGATTTCCGCGCCGCGGAAGGCGACCCGGTGGTGGGTGTGCCCATGAAGGAAATGTACAAAAAGAACCGGCAGCTGCCCCAGGTGCTGTTCTGTGCGGTGGAACGGAGCGGGAAAATCATTATCCCCAAGGGCGATTTTGTCATTGCTCCCGGCGACCGGGTACACGTGGCGTCCGATCCGGGCACCGTTACCCGCTTTTTTGAATCCCTGGGCAGGGGCGTGGGCGCCGTCCGTTCCGTGATGATCATGGGCGGCAGCCGCATCGCCTATTATTTGGCGGATATGCTGCTGAACATGAAGATCAAAACCTCCATCATCGAAATCAAGTCTGAAAAAGCCCGCCGCCTGTCCGAAATGCTGGCTGGGGCCACCATCATCGAGGGCGACGGCACGGATCAGGAGCTGCTGGAAAGCGAGGGCATCGCCGACGTGCAGGCCTTCGTGACCCTGGCCGACCGGGACGAGGAAAATCTGATGGCCGGGTTCTACGCCGCCAAGCGGGGCGTGAAAAAGGTGATCGTGAAATCCAGCCGGGACACCTATTCCGCCATCATGCAGGATATGGGGCTGGACAGCATCATCAGCACCAAATCCGTCGCCACCAACGATATTCTGCGGGTGGTACGCTCCCGTTCCAGCCGCAACGATTCGGCGGTGCAGCGCATGTACCGCCTGATGGACGGCAAGGCGGAAGCCCTGGAATTCATCGCCCAGGCGGGCGACAGCTTCATCCACGTGCCCTTAAAGGACCTGCAGGTGATCCCGGACGCTCTGGTGGCCGTGATCGTGCGGGAAGGACAGGTGAGGGTGCCTTTCGGCGGCGACACCATCGAGGTGGGGGACTACGTGGTGGTGGTCAGCCGTCAGCCGGGGCTGAGCGCTTTGCGGCAGGTATTCAGGACGTAAAAAGAGGGTATTAGTTTTGAACTATAAACTTGTATTCCGGCTGCTGGGGCGGCTGCTGCTGATGGAAGCGGTGCTGATGATTCCCGCCCTAACGGCGGCGCTGATTTACGGCGGCGGCGACGCGGCGGCTTTCGTATTCACCATTGGCCTGACAGCCCTGTGCGGCGCGCTCATGAGCAGCCTGCTCAAGCCCCAGCGGGAGGATCTGACCGCTCGGGACGGCATGGCCGTGGCGGGCTTAAGCTGGCTGATCCTTTCCTTTTTCGGGGCGCTGCCCATGGTGTTTTCCGGGGCCATCCCCAACCTGGTGGACGCGTATTTTGAAACGGTCAGCGGCTTTACCACCACCGGCTCCACCATCCTGACGGAAATCGAGCATCTGCCCAAGGGCGTACTGTTCTGGCGGTCCTTTACCCACTGGATCGGCGGCATGGGCGTGCTGGTGTTCACCCTGGCGGTGCTGCCCCGGCTGTCGGGACGCACGTCCCACCTGGCCCGGGCGGAAAGCCCCGGCCCCACCTTCTCCAAGCTCCTGCCCAAAATGGGTGATACGGCCAAGCTGCTCTATGCCCTGTATTTCGCCCTGTCGCTGCTGGAAGCGGTGTGCCTGCTGCTGGCGGGCATGAACGTGTACGACGCCCTGATCCATACCTTCGGCACGGCGGGCACCGGCGGCTTTTCCAATTATAACGCCAGCGTAGGCGCGTTCCAGAATCCCCTGATCGAGTGGATCATCGGCGTGTTTATGATGCTGTTCGGCGTGAATTTCGCCGTCTATTTCCATATGCTCCGCAAGGAAAAGGAAGCGATTCGGCAAAGCGAGGAGCTGTGGTTCTATCTGATCGTGATCGGAAGTGCCACCCTGATCGTCACGCTCACCATCCTGCCCCAGTATCCCGCCTTCTTTACCGCCCTGCGCACGGCGTTTTTCCAGGTCACGTCCATCGCCTCCACCACGGGCTTCGCCACGGCGGACTTTAACCTGTGGCCGCTGCTGGCCCGGGCGCTGGTGATTCTGCTCATGTGCATGGGCGCGTGCGCCGGGTCCACGGCGGGCGGGTTTAAGCTGAGCCGCATCCTGCTGCTGTTCAAATCCTCCTACCGGGATTTGGAGCATACCCTGCAGCCCCGGAAGGTGGCGGTGGTGCGCTTCGAGGGCAAGCCCGTACAGGAAAACACCCTGGCCCAGGTGGGGGTATATTTAGCCATTTGGCTGTTCTTAGCCGTGGTGGGCACGCTGCTTTTGTGCATTCGGGAAACGGACTTCGTCACCGCCATGACGGCGGCGCTCACGTGTCTTTCCAACGTGGGGCCGGGCCTCAACGGCGTGGGGCCTACGGAAAACTTCGCCCACTTCTCCCCCGCCGCCAAGCTGCTGCTGTCCTTCTATATGCTGGCGGGCCGCTTGGAGATTTATCCCATCCTGCTGCTGTTCTCTCCCAACGTATGGCGGAAAAACTGAATCTTGACCTTTAACCAATTTGATAGAAAAACGCTCGTTTCGGATGGATGCCGAACCGGGCGTTTTCATTAAAGCAAACAAATTTATCAGCCGTTAAACAGGTCTTTCACCTTATCCAGGAAGCTCTTGCGGGTTTCGTATTCCTTGCCGGAGGAGGCGTCCTCGAACTGGCGGAGCAGATCTTTCTGCTTTTCGGAAAGACGGCGGGGGATTTCCACCCGGATGTGCAGGATCAGGTCGCCCCGATAGGCGCTGCGCAGTTGCTGAATGCCCTGGCCTTTCAGGCGGATTTCCGCGTCGTTTTGGGTGCCCTCGGGGATATGCACGGTGGTTTTGCCGCCGCCCAAGGTGGGCACGTCGATTTCCGCGCCAAGGGCCGCCTGGGTGAAGGAAATGGGCAGATCCAGGTGCAGGTTGGTGCCGTCCCGTTTGAAGAGCTTGTGGGGACGCACGGTGATCTGAACGTACAGGTCGCCGTTGGGTCCGCCGTTGCGGCCCGGTTCGCCATCGCCGCCCAGCACAAGGGTCTGGCCGTTGTCGATGCCCGCGGGCACCTTGATGCTGGCGGTGCGCCGACGGCGCAGACGGCCTGTACCGGCGCAGGCGGAGCATTTATCGGTGATCACCTTGCCGGTGCCGCCGCAGGTTTGGCAGGTGCGTACGGTGACCATGATGCCGCCGGACACGCGAACCTGGCCCGTGCCTCTGCAGGTGGGGCAGGTCTTGGGCTGGGTGCCGGGTTTCGCGCCGGTGCCGTGGCAAGTGTCGCAGTTTTCGCTGCGGGTGAACTCAAAGGATTTTTCGCAGCCGAAAGCGGCTTCCTCAAAGGAAATGCGCAGGTCGTAGCGCAAATCGTTGCCCTGCATGGGGGCGTTGCGCCGCTGGGCCGCAGTGGCGCCCATGCCGCCGCCGAAGAGCTGGTCGAAAATATCGCCCATGCCGCCGAAGCCGCTGAAATCAAAGCCGCCCGCGCCGCCGCCGAAGCCGCCCATGTTGGGGCCGTCGTGACCGAACTGGTCATAGCGCGCGCGCTTTTCCGGGTCGGACAGAACCTCGTTGGCTTCGTTCAGCTCCTTGAAGCGTTCCTCGGCCTGCTTGTCGTTGGGGTGCAGGTCGGGGTGGCATTCCTTGGCGAGCTTCCGGTACGCCTTTTTGATGTCCTCGGCGCTGGCCTTTTTATCTACGCCCAGCACTTCGTAGTAGTCTCTTTTTGTTGCCATATATCATCAACTCACAGTTAGTTTGTTGCTTCTCTTTTACTGCCAGGGGACGTAAAACCGCTGGATAGAGTCCAGATTGCCTTCTCTATCAAAGATGACGATTACATTGTTTTCATCGAAGGCTATGGGGCCGTTTTCCAGCCGATCCAGAAATTCCTCCAGCGTGCGAACGAAGGGAAGCGTTTGCATGCCGCCGTCGTCTTCATTGATATAGTCCAGAAACAGCAGGTTTTCCGTCACCGGGCATTCGATCACGGCCAGGACATTCCAGATATAGTCGCCGTAATCAGTCACCGTCGCGTAATTGCCGTTTCCGTCGAAGGGCTTCGTCAGAAATACATCCCCGTCATTGATTCGGAAAACCCCTTCCCAGTCTGAGCCCAAAATAGATTCAATGACGACTTCCTGCCCATCGCTGTAAATGCTGTCGCCCACTTTCAGGGATTCCACATCTTCCCAGGAAAAGATTTCGGGCACGATCAACGCTACGGTCAAGGCGCCCGTTTCTTCATTGTAACCCAGGATGCGGGCGTAGGAGGCCACCTTTTCCAGGTGCTCCGGGTTGATTTCCGTTGCCATGGCGGTAATCGTATCGGCGGATGCGATGGAACACAGGAACAAGGTCAGTATCAATACAAGAGCGATTGAAGAACACAGCTTTTTCATATGCCACCTCCTATCGCTTTTCTCGGAAAGGGGGCCTGGGGGAAAACCGCTCTTTGAGCTTCAAAGAGCGGTTTTCTCCCAGAAATCTTACAATTTACTGCACGCTGCCGTCGGCGTTGAAGGAGCCGTCGTCATTCTGGGTGCCGGCCTGGGGACCCGCCTGCTGCTGGTAGCCGCCCATATCGGGGCCGCCGGGCTGGCCGCCCTGCTGCTGATAGAGCTTGCCGAAGATGGCGTACACCTTCTGGGTGAGGGCTTCCATCGCGGTCTTGATTTCGGCGGCATTGTTGCCTTCGCGGACTTTCTTGAAGGAGGCGATTTCGTTTTCCACGGTGGCCTTATCCTCGGGGGAGAGCTTATCGCCGTTATCCTTGAGCTGCTTTTCCATCTCGTAGATGAGGGAATCGGCGCGGTTCAGGGTTTCGATTTCTTCCTTCTTCTGCTTGTCGGCTTCGGCGAACTGCTCGGCTTCCTTGACGCGGGCCTGAATTTCTTCCTCGGTCATGTTGGTGGAAGCGGTGATGGTCACTTTCTGCTCGTTGCCGGTGCCCAGGTCTTTGGCGGAGACGTTCACGATGCCGTTGCGGTCGATGTTGAAGGTCACTTCGATCTGGGGCACGCCGCGGGGCGCGGAGGGGATGCCGGTGAGCTGGAAGCGGCCCAGGGTCTTGTTGTCGTAAGCCATGGGGCGCTCGCCGATTTCCACGGTGGTCTGGCCGTCGGCGGCGGTGGAGAACACCTGGGATTTCTGGGTGGGGATGGTGGTGTTGCGCTCGATCAGCTTGGTGAAGATGTGGCCTTCGGTTTCCAGACCCAGAGACAGGGGGGTCACGTCCAGCAGCAGCACGTCTTTCACTTCGCCGCCTAACACGCCGGCCTGGATGGCCGCGCCGATGGCGACGCACTCATCGGGGTTGATGCCCTTGAAGGGTTCCTTGCCGGTGACCTTCTTCACGGCGTCCTGCACGGCGGGGATACGGGTGGAGCCGCCGACCAGGATGACCTTGTCGATCTGGGCGGAGGTGAGGCCCGCGTCCTTCAAAGCGTTGTTCATGGGGCCGATGGTCTTTTCCACCAGATCGGCGGTGAGTTCGTTGAACTTGGCCCGGGTCAGGGTCATGTCCAGGTGCTTGGGGCCGGTGGCGTCGGCGGTGATGAAGGGCAGGTTGATATTGGTGGTCATGGCGCCGGACAGCTCGATCTTGGCCTTTTCGGCGGCTTCCTTCAAGCGCTGGTAGGCCATGCGGTCCTTTTTCAGGTCAATGCCGTTTTCCCGCTGGAAAGTGTCGGCGATGTAGTCGATCACGCGGTTGTCGAAGTCGTCGCCGCCCAAGTGCGTATCGCCGTTGGTGGCCAGCACTTCAAACACGCCGTCGCCGATTTCCAGGATGGAAACGTCGAAGGTGCCGCCGCCCAAGTCGTACACCAGGATCTTGTGGGCTTCTTCCTTGTCCAGGCCGTAGGCCAGGGACGCGGCGGTGGGTTCGTTGATGATGCGCAGCACTTCCAGACCGGCGATGCGCCCGGCGTCCTTGGTGGCCTGGCGCTGGCTGTCGGAGAAGTAGGCGGGCACGGTGATGACCGCCTGGGTGACGGTTTCGCCTAAGTACGCTTCGGCGTCAGCCTTGAGCTTCTGCAGGATCATGGCGCTGATTTCCTGGGGATTGTAGTTCTTGCCGTCGATGGACACTTTGTAGCTGGTACCCATCTGGCGCTTGATGGAAGAGATGGTGCGGTCGGGGTTGGTGATGGCCTGACGCTTGGCGATCTGGCCCACCAGACAGGCGACCACGGAAGGGGTGGTGCGGCTGCCTTCGGCGTTGGCGATCACGACGGGTTCGCCGCCCTCCATGACGGCCACGCAGCTGTTGGTAGTACCCAAGTCGATACCGATAATCTTACTCATTGTTGCTTCCTCCTTAAATCTATCTGCTTGATTGGTTGTTTGCTGTGTTTATATCAAATGGCCTTGGGGCCATATTGATGGCGCGTTTATCAGGTGGGAGGTGGGAAGTAGGAAGTAGGAGGTAGGAGGTGAATTTTGTATGCTTTGATTCGAGAAGCAGAGGTTTACGATTTATCGCTGACACTATAAACCTCCTACTTCCTACCTCCAACCTCCTGCCTTTATTCCGCCACAACCTTGACCATAGCGTGCCTCAGCACGAAGTCCCCCATCTTATACCCCTTCTGGAGTACCGCGCAGACGGTGCCAGGTTCGCCCTCGTCGGCGGTTCCCTGCATGACGGCGTTTTCCAGGTTGGGATCGAATTTTTCATTGGGCCGGTCGATGACGGTGACGCCGCGTTTTTCCAGGGCGTCCATCAATTGCTTGTAAACCAGCTTCACGCCGGTCATCAGGCTTTCGTCGCACGTTTCCTGGGCGGTGGCCCGTTCTAAGTTATCCACCACGGGCAAAAGCTGCTTGATGAATTCCCGTGCCCCGTCCTCAAAGGCTTCGGCGCGGGTGGCCTTGGTGCGGCGGCGGAAGTTTTCAAAGTCCGCCTGCACCCGCTGGGCCATGTTCAGGTATTCATCCGCTTTGGCCTGGGCTTCTTTCAGGGCGTCGTTTTCCTGTTCGGGCTGTTCCTCGGCGGGAGCCTCCGCGTCCAGCGCGCCGTCGTCCACGGGCGCTTCCGCCGTGGTTTCCTCCAGGATTTCTTCGGGCTGATTATTCTGATCGAATGACATCTTGCCAAACCTCGATTTTCTCTTTTTTCGCATGGTTGATCGCCTTCTTATTCGCCCAGCATCTCGCTTAATGCCCCGCCGATGGCGGACAGGGCGGAAAGCACGTTGCCGTAGGGCATGCGCGTGGGACCGATCACGCCCACGAAGCCCCGGTGGCCCTGACCCACCTGATAACTGGCCGTGACCACCGAACAGTCCGCCATTTCCGGCATGCCCGTTTCCGGGCCGATGCGCACGGAAAAGGCGCTTTCGCCCACCGGCAGCAGGGACATGAGCTTTTCCCTTTCCTCTAAGACGGAGAGGAAGGCCCGGGCTTTTTCCACGTCGGAATACTCGGGATAGTTCAGGATGTTGCTTCGACCGCCCACGGTGACGGAATCGGTAGCCGATTGCCGGGCCATCTGCGCGGCCAGTTCGGCAATGCCCTGGATCACCCGGTCGTCGCCGCCCGTCTGCCGGGAATAGGCCCCTAACATTTCCTGCACTTCCTGCAGCGTCCGGCCCGCTAAGCGTTCCGTCAGCATGCGGGAGATGGCGTACAGCGCGTCGCCGTCCAGGTTTTCGCTCACGCGGATCACCGTGTCGCGGATGGCGCCGGTGTCGGTGATGATCACCAGCAGGGCAGCGCCCCGGGGCATGGGGATCAATTGCAGGGTGGAAACCCGCAGCTCCAGTTGCTTTGGCATCATCACCACGGCGGTATACCGGGTAAAATCGGAAATGGCCTGGGCCGCGCTGGTGATCACGTCCTCCACCTGGCGCACCCGCTGGGTGAAGTATTCCCGCGCCCGAGGATTTTCAGGCACCCGGTTTTCCTCCAGCAGCTCGTTCACGTACAGGCGATAGGCTTTCACGCTGGGCACCCGGCCCGCCGATACGTGGGGCTGGGCCAGATAGCCCAATTCCTCCAGGTCGCTCATCTCATTGCGGATGGTGGCGCTGGAGAGGCTGGTTTCATACTTGCGGGAGATCGTGCGGCTGCCTACCGGCATAGCGGTAAGGATGTAATCGTCGATGATGGCGCGCAGGATGCGTTCTTTCCGGGCGTCGATCGGGTGCAGTTCCATCGCACAGCCTCCCTTCTCTTTGTTCGTTGTTAGCACTCTATGCTGTCGAGTGCTAACCACGGGTATAAGATAGCACGTTTCAGGAAAATTGTCAATACTTCCGAAAAAATTATTTTTGATCCCGCGTTTGGCTTGGCGGAAAATTTGACAATTCGACAGTTTTTTGATAATCTATGGGCCGTGCGCAAAAGCGGAAGGGGGCGGGATCAGTTGGGCAGCGTCAAACCGTTGGAAATGGGTTTTTCTCCGGATGGGTATATCACCGATCAGGATTGCTTTTCCACCTATAAATACCGCACCATTCCCGCCAATTACAACGGCTGCGGATGGATCGCCGCCTACAATCTGCTGAAATTCTCAGGCCAAAAGATCGAATACGACGAAGTGCGGCGGGAAATGGACGAAATGCATTTCCTGCGGGCGCCGGGGCCGACGCTCATGTGCGTGATGCGCAAATACCTGCGCAAATATGTGCCCGAAATTCGGGAAACGGTGGGCCGGGAAGCGGCGCTGAAGACGGCAAAAGAAAGCCGGGCGGGCATTTTCCGCTATCGGGAGGGGCTGGAGCCGCACTTCGTATCCTATATCCGGCAGGAAGAAAATAGCTTCCGTTTCTTTAATATGGACGACGGCTTGGAGGACTGCGTGATGCCCATGGAGCAATTCATCGGAGAGCATTGCGCCCCCGGCACGGTGATCGTTTTCACCGTATAAGCAAAGCACCGCCAAGCGCAGGCGGTGCTTTCGTATAGAATAGAATGGTTAAGCCTCTGGATGCTTTTCCCAGAAAGTATATGCGCCCGGCTCCACTTTTCGCTCTCCGCCGGGCAGGCGGATCAGGGCGGGCATCGGCGTATCCAGTTCATAGCGCACGCCGTCCCGCTCCCATTGCCAATAAGCGCTGACGGGGCCGCGGCGGGTGTTCAGCTTTGCCTGGAGCCAGCCCACCCGTTCGTCGGGATGAGGCGCGTAAATCAGCTCCGCAAAGCCTGCCTGCTCCTCCCCGTGGCGGAGGCCCGCCGCCTGCTCGAACACCCAATCGGCCACCGCGCCGTAGGCGTAATGATTGAAGGAATTCATGCTGGCGGTTTCAAAGGAGCCGTCCTCTTTGATGCCGTTCCAGCGTTCCCAAACGGTGGTTGCCCCTTTGGTGACCGGGTACAGCCAGCCGGGGTATTCCCGCCGCAGCAGCAGCGACCAGGCCAAATCGGCGTGGCCGTAATCGGTGAGTACGTGCAGAAGATACGGGGTGCCCACAAAGCCGGTGCGCAGCTGTATTCCGGCCTTGACCACCATTTCGGCCAGGGCGTCCGCCGTTTTCTGCGGATTCTCCGCTAAACGGAAATGGACGGCCAATACATGCTCGGTCTGGGTCAGATAGGTGGGGAAAGCCTGCCGGAAAGCCGCGACGATGCGTTCATGGAGCGCTTCATATTCGCTCATATCTTTTCCCAGCAGCTTTCCTGCCTTGACCACCAGCGCCGTGGAATGGGCGTAATAGGCGCTGGCAATGAAATCAGGCCGGCTGCCGCCTTTGCGATCCCCGCCCTCCGCCGCGTCCAAGCTCAGCCAGTCGCCGAAATGGGTGCCGCCGGTCCACAGATCGGGAGTCGCGGTGGCGGAACCGATGGAATCCACCCATTTTTTCATGCTGTCGAACTGATCGGCCAGCACGGCCTTGTCCCCGTAGGTCTGGTAAATCTGCCAGGGGCAGATGGTGGCCGCGTCACCCCAGGCGGCGCTGGGCTTGTCCTTTTTCAGCACGTTGGGCGCCACGCTGCCGACGCCGCCGTCCGGGAACTGATCCGCGGCCAAGTCGCGCAGCCATTTTTTGAAGAATCTCTCTACATCATAAAAATAGGTAGCAGTTTTGACGAACACCTCCGCGTCCCCCGTCCAGCCCAAGCGCTCGTCCCGCTGGGGGCAGTCGGTGGGAACATCCAGGAAATTGCCCCGCTGGCCCCAGGTCACATTGGAAAAGAACCGATTCAGCAGCGGATCGCCGGATTTCAGCCAGCCGGTGCGCTTCATATCGGAATACACCGCCACGGCGGTAAAATCCTCCGGCTTAGGCTCTCCGGGCCAGGAAATCAGATGAATATAGCGGAAGCCGAAGAAGGTGAACCGGGGACGCCAGGTCTGCTTCCCTTCCTTGCAGGTATAGCGGACCTCCGCTTTGGCGCCGCGGTAGTTTTCGTTATAGAAATTACCGTGGTTATCCAGCACTTCGCCGTGGTTGAAATGCACAAGCGCACCTGCATGGGCGTTCACGGTAAATTCCACCCAGCCGGTAACCTCCTGCCCGAAGTCCAACACCGTTTCCCCGGCGGGGGTGCGAATGATTTCCCGGACGGCGCCCCTCTCCATTTCCCGGATCTCCTCGCCCTCTTGGGGGATCAGGATATCCTTGCTCCAGTCCAGCGCTTTGACTTTTTGCCAGGAACCGGGCACGACGCGGGCGTCGCAGGTTTCCCCGTCGTAAATTTCGCTGAACAGGGTGGGGCTTTCGCTCGCCTCCCAGGCCGCGTCCGTCAGGATCGTTTCTTCTGTTCCGTCTGTATATCCGATGCGCAGCAGAGCGATCAGGCCGCAGGGCTGATCCATGCGCTGTTTTTTCATTCCGTCGTTGTCCCAGCCCGGCATGGGGGAACGGAACCAGCCCCGGCCCACGGTGACGCGCAGCTCGTTGCTTTGAGAAAGCAGTTCCGAAATATCATAGGTTTGCACCTGCAATCGGTGTTCATAGCTGGTCCAGCCGGGTGCCAGCACGAAATCGCCCACCCGCTTTCCGTTCAGTTCCGCTTCGTACACGCCCAAGGCCGTGATTTCCAGTTCAGCCTTTTCGACGGACTTTTTCGCGGCAAATATTCGGCGAAATACGGGGCAAATATCGCCCATATCCCGGGCAAGGGTGATCCATTGGGCTTTTTTGATTTCCACGGTGAACGCCTCCTTACTTTTCGCGCGTGATCAGTACCGCCATGCCCTCCCTGCCGGGCAGGCACACTTGGACGGAACCGCTGGCATGTTCGAGCTGAACGGTTCGGGTCATTTCCCATACGTCGATCAGCTCCACTCGGTAACGTTTGTCCTTCGGCAGATCAAAGACGCATTCGGCGCTGGTCTGTATGCCGAAGAACTGGAGAAAGGCTTCCTCCCCGCAGCGGGCGCGCCACATGTGTTCGGAAGCCAGGTGCACCGCCCGGTCGTCCGGCTGCATCCGCTGGATGCTGACAAGGGCCAGGCAGGTGAAATCGCCGGGAGTATAGCCGCCTTCCAGCTTTTCTTTGATTTGCTCCGGCGTCAAAAGCCCCAGGCCGCTCCAGCCGGTGATCCAAGGTTCCAGGGGACCGGGCAGACTTTCCAATATCTTCCGCAGGAAGGCGATCCTCCGGGGGCTTTCGCCTTTCAGGCTGCCGCCCCTGGCCCACCAGAGTACGTCGTCATCGGAAAGAAAGGTTTCCCCGTGGGTGCAGTACCCGCCGGAACACACGCACCGCCAGAACCGGTACGCCATTTCCCGACCGGAAATGCTGCCCCAGGCGTGGGGCAAATCGCCTTCATAGCAGCATTCGTCGATAATCACGGGCTTTTGATATCGCAGCAGCCATCGGGGAATTTCCGTCAGCGCCTTGGTCTGGATGCTGCAATGGCTCACATGCTTTCGGGAAAAATCCCAGAAGCAGAAACAGTTATGGCTGGACAGCAGATGCCGACAGGGGTCGTTGACCGCCACGAATTCTTCTATTTCTTCCCAGTCGCTGAGGGTTTTGCTCCCGCACAGGTCGTATTCGTTGGCCAGGGACCACCAGATATACGGCTTGGCGCTCAGGCGGCGCAGCAGGTAATCCAGGTATTGCAGGTTGTCCTTCTGGGGCAGGGAAGCAAAGCCCCACCGGTCATAGGGATGAAACAGGATCAGGTCGATCTGGATATCAAGTGCCCCGATCCGGTCCAGAATGGCTTCCAAGCGCTGCCAGAAAGCGGTGTTGGGCTTTCCTGTGTTCCAGGAGCCGTCCAGGCGCTTTTCAAAAGGGTAGCAGGGCGGATCGTTGTGGTTATAATCATAATGCTTGGGGAATACGCACATGCGTATTTTGTTGAAGGGCGCGTTTTTCAGGGCGGCGATGGTCTTATCCACAAGAGCGTCGTCCTGGGAGGCCAGGGCGTACACCGTGGTGCCGAAGGGAAGAAAGGGCGTGCCGTCGGCGTATTGGAAATGGGCGCCGCTTGCGCGCACCGGTCCATGGCTCCCCTGGGCGGGAACGCAGGTTTCCCGTCCTTCCGCGCTGACCGCGCCGCTTACCTGCCAGAAATATTCCCCCGGCTCCTCGGGCAGAAAGCGCACCTTGTACTGGCCGCCGCCGTCATAGAAGCCCTTCACGGCTGTGGTTTTCTGGCCGCAGGTGAAGGTTGCTTCCAGGTCAATGGCGGCCCATTGATCCCGCGGCGCGCTGCCGGAAAAGGTCAGCTCAAAGGTTTCGTATTGCCGCATGGTTTTCCTCCTTCGGTGATATGCATGGAAGAGGCTGTTTTTGCCGTCCGATGTTGTATTCGCGCAGCAGCCGGGGATTTCCTTCCAATTAGCGGTTTGTTTCCCGCAGCAGGATTTTTGGGGGAACGCAGCGAACAAAAAAACGAACGAAAGAAAAAAGGGGGAAGGCGGCATGGAAATGATGCTGATCTTAGCGCGGCAGATTTTCCAGATGTTCCTGCTGGCGGGGCTGGGCTACGCCCTGTTCAAATGCGGTAAGATCACCAAAGAGGACAGCCGGGCCTTGGGCAATATCCTGATTTATTTGGCCCTGCCCGCCGTGATCGTCAACGGCTTTTTGGTGGAACGCACGGCGGAACACATGCTGGGCATGCTGCTCAGCGGGTTGGGGGCGGCGGCGCTGCTGCTGCTTTCCATTATCATTTCCCGCCTGATTTTCCGGCGCGACCCCATCGCCGCCTTTGCCGGGGCCTTTTCCAATCCCGGCTTTTTCGGCATTCCCCTGATCGTGGCTTCCGTGGGCCAGGGGGCGGTGTTTTACGTGGCCTGCTTCGTGGCGTTCCTCAACATCGGCCAATGGACCTACGGCGTATCCATCCTGAACGGCCAGCCCATCCGGCAGGGCTTTGAACCGAAAAAACTGATCAAGGCCCCGTTCATTATCGCCATATTGATTGGCCTGTTCCTGTTTTTCACCCAAATTCCGCTGCCCACGGTGATCAGTGGGTGCCTGTCCACCGTGGCGGGGCTGAACACGCCCCTGGCCATGTTCACCGTGGGCGTTTATCTGGCCCAGACGAACGTGGCGGGAATGATGAAAAAGAAAAGACTGTACCTGCTGGCCTCCGTGCGGCTGCTGCTGATCCCCCTGGCGGGGATGCTTTTGCTGGCGCTTTTGCCAAATACCCTGCGGGATATGAAGATGGCGCTGCTGCTGGCGATTGCCTGTCCCGTTGGCTCCAACGTGGCGGTGTATGCCCAGCTTCACGGCAAGGATTATCCCTACGCCGTGGAAACCGTGGTGATTTCCACCCTGTTCTCCCTGGTCACCATTCCAGCCATCGTGTATCTTGCTTCCGCTGTGTGGGGATGATTGCTCAGGGGAACAGGTTCAGCGCAAACGAATTCCTTTATTGCTTTTTCGGGCACGGCGATATTCCGCCAGGGAGCATCCTCCTTGAAGCGGAAAAGCCAAACGCCGTGTTGGATGGGGGCGGATGCAGCCTGCCCCCCTCCTTATGCTTCAAAGGTTCTTACGCCCAGCGCCGCGCCGCAGCTTTCCCGAACGATGAGGCTGCTCTCAAACGACTGATTGAAGGAAATGGGATGCCCGGCGTTGATGGACATGATCAGCTCCGCCATAGCGGAACGTCCGTGTTCATAGGGATGCAAATCCACCGTCGTCAAAGAAGGCGTCAAATACGGCGCAAAAAAGGTGTTGTCGCACCCCGTCAGCGCAATATCACGGGGAATGGAAATGCCATTGCGCTGCAAGTGCCGCATCACGCCCAAAGCCACCAAATCGTTGATGGCGACAATGGCCGTGGGATAATTCTTGCTTTCGTGGTTGCCCAGCAGTATACTGGCGCCCAATTCGCCCGCCTGGGCGTTGCAGCCGGTCAGCATCACATACATAGGATTGACGGCGCAGCCGAGCCGCTGGATTTCTTCATAATAAGCGTTTTCCCGGATGACGCTGAACCGCGCGCTGCGGTCTCCCCCCACGAAAGCAATTTTTCGATGGCCCAGCATCGACAGATGGGCCATATTTTTTCGGATGCACTGGGATGGATCGGCGGTGAGGCGCGCGCACTCGATCCCCTCGATGGGCGGGCCGATCGCTACCAGGGGCATGGCTTGCTGGATGCGCTGGAGGCAGGCCCGCGTCACATCCTGGGTCGCGCTGTTTTCGACCACCGACCCCGCAAGCAATGCCCCGGCCGGCTCCAATTCCAGCAGATCATTGGTGACCGTTTCACAGCTGGTGCCCTCCGGATAGCATAAATTCAACACCCGGTAGCCGCTGCGAACAGCTTCCGCGGTGATCCCTTCGCACATGGATGCGTAATAGGGGCTTGTCTGTGACGACATCACCAAGGCGATATTGCGATCCGAAACAAACCGGCGCGCCATTCGGACGGCTCCGGGATGATAATTCAGCGCCTGGATTGCTTCTTCCACCTTTTTCCGGGAGACTGCCGATATGCTGCCGCCGGACAGCGCACGGGAAACGGTAGCGATGGATACGCCGGCTTTTTCCGCGACGTCAACAATTGTAGGATGTTTATCGTTCATAGGATCGGCCTCCCTTTCGGATCAGATTATACCATACTTGATTTTGCAATTCAATGGGATGATTGAAAATATTTTCAGTCTGTTTTCACTTATTTACAAGAAAAATGTGAAAATAATTTTCAAAAGCACTTGACAATCATAAAAAATGGGCTATAATTGTCCGTGGAAGGTGAATCACACATTTAGCCATCGGATCGTCTGTAAATTCTTATCACGTATCAAAACGGCACGCCCGTTTTCGATAAAATCAAAAGGAGGAATTGATTCATGAAGAAACTGCTCGCTCTGGTTCTCGCGGCCATGATGCTCCTGTCCGTTGTCGGCATCGCCGCCGCCGAAGACGCTAAGACCCTGACCGTCGTGACCTGGGACGCCACCACCACCCCCTATCTGATCGCCCAGAAGGAAGCCTTTGAAGCCTCCCATCCCGGCGTGACCATCGAGTATGTGGACGTCGCTTCTCAGGATTACGGCATCAAGACCACCACCATGCTGGAAGGCGGCGACGCCAGCGACGTGTTCATGGTGAAGGAAATTGACGATATCATCAAGTGGCAGGCCCAGGGCTTTGCGGAACCCCTGAACGCCTATGTGGAGAAGACCGGCTATGATCTGTCCGGCTTCGTGGGCACCGAAAAGAACTACTGCGTGGGCGACGAGCTGTATGCCGTTCCCTTCCGCTCCGACTTCTGGGTACTCTACTACAACAAGGATCTGTTCGACGCCGCCGGTGAAGCCTATCCCACCAACGACATGACCTGGGATCAGTACGCCGATCTGGCCATCCGCCTGACCAAGGACGGCGTGTACGGCACCCATTATCACACCTGGCTCTCCGCCGTGGCCAACTGGACCGTGGCCGACGGTGTGAACACCCTGGCCGACCGGAATTATGACGATCTGCTCTACTTCTATCAGCTCTATCAGAAGCTGGAAGACGCGGGCGCCTGCATGGCTTACGCCGAGCTGAAGGCCGCCGGCCTGCATTACAGCGCCGCCTTCGCCAACGGCAATATCGCCATGCTGCCCATGGGCTACTGGTACGTGTCCACCCTGATCGGCTACAACCAGAACGGCACCTGCAACTTCAACTGGGGCATCGCCGCCGTTCCTCATGCTGAGGGTGTCGCCGCCGGTTCCTCCTTCGGCAACCTGACCGGCGCCATGATCAACGCCAAGTCCGCCAACAAGGATCTGGCCTGGGAGTACATCTCCTGGCTGGGCGGCGAAGAAGGCGCTGCCGCCACCGCTTCCGTGGGCGCCCGTCCCGCTTACGTGTCCGAGAACGTGGCCGCCGCCATGTCCTCCGTGGCTGGCTTCCCCACCGACGAAACCAGCAAGGGCGCTTTGATCCCCTCCTTCGTGGGCATGGAATGGCCCGTGGCCGAAAAGGTGGCCGATATCAAGACCATCGTCAATGAAGAACACACCATGATCATGGCCCGTGAAATCACCCCCGAAGAAGGCATCGAGGAAATGAACGAGCGCGTGGCCGAGCTGTTCCAGTAAGGCTTGAGCCGCATCGAACCCTCAACCAGCTGCCCAAGGCAGGGAAGGCGCTTGCCTTCCCTGCCTTTTTCATAGAAAGCGTACCGCACACAGCCCCCCTGGAAGAACCACCGGGAAAAGGCATCAAGAGGGGATTATCAAGGGGAACTCTCCTTGACAAAAATCCGCAGCGGCAAGAGGAAAACCGTTAAGGGGGCACGCGGGGGGATGAAATCCCCGCCCGCGCGTTACTACGAAGCCGAAGGCTGAGTAGTAACGGCGTGCCTGCTTTCCCGCGGGCAGAGATATCTTCCGCCCGGGGGAAAGCAGGCGAACTGAGACAGGCGAAATGTGATCGCCGGAAAGGAAAGAAACCGTTATGCAGCATGCAGAACAGAAGCGCGCGCGGGCCAGGATGGGCCGGCTGGGGCGGAAGAACACCCTGATCGCCTATTCGTTTCTCGCGCCCAACTTCCTGGGCTTCGCCATCTTTACCCTGGTCCCCGTGATCTGCGCCATCGCCCTGTCGCTCTTTGAGTGGAACGGCGGCGATATCTCCAAGCTGAAATTCGTGGGCTTAGAGAACTACGCCACCATTTTCAGCACCAAGAAGGTCGCGGAAAAGGGCCTGGAATATTTCTTCAACCGCGTGGATTTAGGCATCGCGCTGAAAAACACGGCGTTCTATACCCTGATCACCGTGCCGCTTACCATTCTTTGCGCACTGGCGCTGGCCATGCTGCTCAACAAGATCAAGGGCGCCGTGGCCTACCGCACCATCTTCTTCTTCCCCTACGTGGCCTCCATGGTGGCCATCTGCGTGTGCTGGTCTTTCATGCTGATGAAGGACGGCCCCATCAACCAGCTGAACATGGCCCTGGGCATCCCCTTCAATAAATCCTGGACGGCGGACAGCGGCATGGCCATCTGGTCCATCATCCTGGTCAGCGTCTGGCGAAACATGGGGTATTACATGGTCATCTATCTGGCGGCGCTCCAGGGCGTGCCCCGGGAGCTGCTGGAGGCGGCCACCGTGGACGGCGCGGGCAAATGGAAGCAGTTCCTCCATGTGACCCTGCCGCAATTGAAGCCCACCACCTTTTTCGTGTCCATCATGATGATCATTTCCTGCTTCAAAATCTACGACGTGGTGGCCATCATGACCGACGGCGGCCCCGGGCGCTCCACCAAAATGCTGGTCACCTACATCTATGACGAAGCCTTCGTGAAGGTGCGCTACGGCCAGGCCAGCGCCATTTCGATGGTGCTGCTGGTGATCGTGCTGCTGATTACCATTTTGCAGTTCCGCTCGGAAAAGAGCTTCTCCAACGATTGAGGAAGGGGGAAAAGGTCATGGACATCACCACTCGGCAAAAAGCCATCCGCAAGGACAATCCCGTACTGCAGAAGATTTTTCGCGCCGTCATCTACGTCCTTTTGACCGCCCTGGCGGCCTTTACCCTCATTCCCTTCCTGTGGATGATCTCTTCCAGCCTGAAATTGGATCGGGAAGTGTTCGCCTATCCCATGCGCTGGATCCCGGAGACCTTTCACTGGGAAAACTATCGGCTGATCTGGCAGCGGGTGCCGCTGCTGACCTACTTCAAAAACACCGCCTTTATCGCCGTCGTGGTGACGCTCCTGCAAACGGTGACGTCCTCTTTCGCGGCCTATGCCTTCGCCAAATTGGAGTTCCGGGGCCGGGACACGCTGTTCCTTTGCTATATCGCCACCATCGCCGTACCCTGGCAGGCGTACATGCTGCCCCAGTTCATCATGATGCGCTCCATGGGCCTGTACGATACCCTGTGGGCCATGGTGGTGCTGCAGGCGTTCAGCGCCTTCGGCGTGTTCCTCATGCGCCAGTTTTACCGGAGCATTCCCACGGAGCTGTGCGAGGCGGCCCGGCTGGACGGACTCAGCGAATACGGCATCTGGGCCAGGATCATGCTGCCCCTGTCCAAAGCCGCCATCGCCACCCTGGTGATCTTCACCTTCGTGGGCACCTGGAACGACTACATGGGACCCATGATCTACCTGACGAGGGACGTCAACAAGACCGTACAGGTGGGCCTGCGCCGCTTCATCCAGGAAAATTCCAGCGATTATCATCTGATCATGGCGGCTTCCCTGTGTTCCCTGCTGCCGGTTTCCATCGTGTTCCTTTGCCTGCAAAAGTACTTCATCGAGGGCATCGCTACCAGCGGCCTGAAAGGATAATCGTTTATTGCTCCACAAGCCTTTCTCCCGCAGAAAGGCTTTTCATCGGTAAGGGGAAGCGTTATGTTTTCTGAGTATTTGGAAAGGCAGCCCATCCGGGCGCTGCTGACGCAAAACGAGCTTTGCCTTGTTCCGTCGTCAGAGGATCGCGCCGCATGGGAGAATATTCCGGATGCTTTTCGTGAGGAAATCGAGCGGATGGGGTTGCAATACGCTTCCCAGCCATACCCCATGCGAAAAGCGACGGATTTTCTGGCGTTTGTCCGCACGGGAAGCCGGACGGCGGACGAAGGGCCTTATTTCTTCCGGCGGCGGAAGCTGTGCGCTTCGGCGCTGCTGTGCTGCATGAATCAAACGGCTGCCATAGACGATGTGATCGACGGGATCTGGTGCATTTGCGAGGAAAGCGCCTGGTCCGTCAGCGCCCACAACGTAAATCCCATTCCCGGCGCGCCCAGGGCGCAGGATGCTCCCCTGCCCGATGTGGAAAAGCCCTATATCGACCTGTTTTCCGCCCAGACGGGCATGATCCTTTCGTTGGTTCACTGTCTGCTGAAAGATCGGCTGGATGCTGTTACGCCGCTGATCGGGCAGCGGATCAGTTTAGAGATCACCCGCCGCATCCTCGCGCCTTTTATGGAGTCGGACGATTTTTGGTGGATGGGCTTTCGGCGGAAGGACCTGTGCAACTGGACGCCCTGGATCATATCTAACGTGATGCTGTGCGCCTGTGTCTGGCTCACGGAGAAGGACGCGCTGGCGGCGCTGCTGGACCGGGCCTTGCGCATGCTGGACCGCTGGCTGGACGTGACGCCTGCCGATGGCGGCTGCGACGAAGGAGCAGGTTATTGGAACATGGCGGGCGGCGCGCTGCTGGATTGTCTTGAATTGTTGGAGCAGGCGACGGAAGGACGGATGACCTTTTGGCAGGAAGAGAAGATCCGCAATATCCTTTCCTTTCCTCTCAAGGCGGAGCTTGGCTGCGGCTGGTTCGTCAATTTTGCCGATTGCGACGCCCGGCCCTTCCTTTCGGGGGAACGCCTGCAATTCGCCGGGGAAAAGTTAGGCGACCCCGCGCTGGCTGCCATGGGGTTCCGTCTGCGGGGAACCTTAGGCGATCAAATCAATGACGTGCCCCATTTCAGCCGGCTTCTGAAGCTGCTGTTCCATCCAGCCGGACAGGAAGCCGCCGCCCCCCAGCCGCAGGCTGTTTGGCTGCCGGATTTGCAGCTTCGCGTCGTCCGCCGGGGCGGGATGACCCTGTGCTGCAAGGGCGGCCACAACGGCGAAAGCCACAATCACAACGACGTGGGTTCTTTCATGCTGTATGTGGACGGCCAGCCCGAAATCATCGACGCGGGCAATATGAATTATACCGCCAAAACCTTTTCAGATCAGCGGTACACCCTATGGAATGTACGCGCGGCCTATCATAACCTGCCCATGATCGACGGAAACGAACAGCAGCCCGGAAAAGAATACGCGGCGCGGGATGTGCGCTGTCTGCAAAATGGCCTGTCGCTGAACCTGGCGGGAGCGTATGACAAGGCGGCGGGCATCGAATCACTGCGGCGGAGCATGGAGCTGACGGAAACCCAATTCATCCTGCGCGATCAGATCAGCTTGCGTCAGCCCGCTCCCGTGACCTGGGTATGGATGCTGAGAAACCGGCCCTCCGTCGCGGGAAATACGCTGCTTTCCGGTGGCGTCCGGATCGTTTTTCCGGCTGATTTGCAGTGCGAGGTTGAGGAGATACCCGTCACGGACAGCCGTATGGCCCGGAATTTTCCCGGCAGCCTGTGGCGGGTAAAGCTCACAGGCGCGCCCGGGGCGTATACCGAAGCCTTATTTACCGTTGGGAGGGAAAATGCATGCATGATGTGAAGAATAATCCCCTGCTGACCCGGCAGGATATGGCGGACGCCGCGGTACAAATGATCGCGCCGCTGGTTTCCTGCCTGACGCCCGGCAAAGCCCGGATGATCGTGGGCGAAGGTTCCGCCCATTATTCGGAGGACGTGGCCGGGATGGAGGGCTTTTCCCGGGTGCTGTGGGCGCTGGTGCCCATGATGATCGGCAAATGTCCGGAAGCGGAATCCTTCTGGAAGCTGTGGAAAGAGGGGATCATCAACGGCACCGATCCCGCGCATGAAGAATACTGGGGCGGCATCGGCGATTATGACCAGCGTATGGTGGAAATGGCCGTCATCGGCACGGGGCTGTGCTTTTTGCCGGACAAATTCTATCATGAATTGACCGCCGCCCAGCAGGATAATCTTTTCCAGTGGCTGAACCAAATCAACCGTTTTGATATGCCCAAAAACAACTGGCGCTTTTTCCGCATCCTGGTCAATATCGGCTTCCTGAAGGTGGGACGACCCGTGGATCAGGGCCGCCTGGCAGAGGATCTGGATATGATGGAAAGCCATTATGTGGGCGACGGCTGGTATTTTGATTATCTCACCAAGCGGGATTATTACACCATCTGGGGCTTTCATTATTACAGCCTGCTGTATGCGGCCGCCATGCGGGAGGAAGACCCGGAGCGGTGCCAGCGGTTTATCGAAAGGGCGAAGCTGATCGCGCCCCGGTTCGCCTGCTGGTTTGACCGGGAGGGCCGTGCCCTGCCCTATGGCCGCAGCCTGACCTACCGCTTCGCCCAGGGCAGCTTCTGGGCGGCCATGGCCTTTGCCGGGGCGGAAGCGGAAGAAATCGGCTGGGGCGGCATGAAGCATATGCTGCTGGGCAATCTGCGCGAATGGCTTAAAATGCCCATCTTTGACAGGGGCGGGGCGCTGACCGTGGGTTATGGCTATCCCAACCTGTGCGCCGCGGAAGGCTACAACGCGCCCGGCTCTCCCTACTGGGGCATGAAGACGTTTTTGGCCCTGGCGCTGCCGGAGGATCATCCCTTCTGGCAGGCGGAGGAAAAGCCCTATACGCCGCCAGAAACATTCCTGGATGAACAGGTGCGCTTGCTCCTGACGCGCGACGCCGAAAACCGCCAGGTGATCGCCTATACCGCCGGGAACCACGCCTGGGAGCATATGCACGAGGATGAAAAATACGAAAAATTCACCTATTCCACGCAGTTTGCTTTCTCCGTCACCAAAGAAGCGACCACGCTGAATAAAGGCGCTTTTGATTCCATGCTGGCTGTCAAGCGAGCGGGCAAGGATTTGTGGCACGTCCGCAGCGGATGCGACAGCTTTTCCCTGACGGAAAACCGGGTAGCCTTCGCCTGGTCGCCCATGGAAGGCGTATCCATTGATACGGTGATTGCGCCTTGGGGGATGTGGCATGTGCGAAAGCATATCATCCGCACAGCCTGCGATATCGAAGCGGCGGAGGGCGCCTTTGCCGTCCGGAAGGACTGGGCGGGCGCCCGGCCCTGCGACCGTATTTCCTCCGCCTGCGCCGCAAACGGCTGTTTTGCCGCCGCCCACGGGGCATACGGTACCAGCGCCATATTCGCCCTTCAGGGGTATGGCCAAGGCGAAATCATCCATACGGAACCCAATACCAATCTGGTCTATCCCCGAACGGTGCTGCCCACCCTGCGCGCGCAGTTATCCCCCGGCGAGCATTGCCTGATCTGTGCCGTGTTTGCCGACGCGGGAGATCGCTGCCCGGAAAATATTCCACAGGAGGTAAAGAATCTTGCTGAATCGTTATGAGGACGCCGCAAAAAAAGCGGCCGAGAAATTTCGCCGTACTGCCGTATCGGCGGCTCAAGCCAATATCATTCCCTACAAAAGCGAAAACGGGCAATGGATCGCCTCGCCCTATGACGGCAACAGCTGGTGGACAGGGGGCTTCTGGCCGGGGCTGATGTGGCAGTTTTACGCCGCCACAAAAGACGGCTTTTTCCTGGAAGAAGCAAGGCGCGCGGAAAAGCTGCTGGTGGATGAGTTTCGCACCTTCCGTGCTTTGAGTCATGATGTTGGTTTTATGTATCAGCTTTCCTGCGGTGCGGACGCCAAGCTCACGGGCAATGACCAAGCGTATACGGACACGCTGCACGCCGCCAGCCTGCTCATGGGCCGCTTCAACCCGGCAGGCTATATCCGGGCGTGGGACGGCGAAAACCGGGCAGGCTTTGCGATCATCGACTGCATGATGAACCTGAGTCTGCTGTTCTGGGCTTCCCGTGAAACGAAAGATCCGCGCTTTGCGCACGTGGCGAAAATCCATGCCGATACTGCTTTGCGGGAATTTATACGCCCGGACGGTTCCGTCAGTCATATCATCGAATTTGATCCGGAAACGGGCAAACGGGTGCGGGAACACCCCGGCCAGGGCTATGCCCTGGGCACCCAGTGGAGCCGGGGGCAGGCATGGGGCCTGTACGGATTCACTTTGGCGTATCTCAATACCCAGGACGCCCGCTATTTGGACGCCGCGCAAAGGATCGCCGCCAATTTTATCGCCCACATCCGCCCGGACGGCCTGACGGACTGCGATTTCTGCCAGCCTGATACGGAAGAGCGCATCGACAACATCGCCGGCGCTGTCGCCGCCTGCGGTTTATTGGAGCTGCACAAAATCACCGGAAAAGAACAGCATCGCTCCTCCGCCCTGCGCTTGATCGACGGCCTGCTGGATCTCTGCTGCGACTGGACGAAAAACCGCTGCGGTCTGCTGACCAAATGCACCGCCAGCTATCACGATGATGGGGCGGGACGGCATACCAATATCACCTACGGCGATTATTTCCTGGTGGAAGCCCTGGCCAAGCTGAACGGAACCGATCCCATGCTTTGGCGCTGAGAGGAAGCAGGATGATTACGATCGAATTAAAGGATGCGTCAGGAAACCGCATCGCTGCCGCAAGCCACGATGCCGAGGCGCTTTTGTGCGTGGATCGGGTCTATCAGCCCGGGGATCAGATCATCCTTTCCGGCGCAAAGCATCTGTATGTTCAGATGGATCAAGGGATGCCGGGCGGTGAAATCTTCCTGCCCGAAGGGAAAATGACCTGGAACGTACCGACAGGCGAACATCGCCTGGCCTATGCGCCCGGTATCTTTGAAGCGCAGCGGCATGCGGTTTCAGCCCGCATTCTGTCGGAAGCTGAAATCGCCGCGCGCAGGAACGTCGCCCGCAATCCTGCCGACCTGCGGGGAGATACGGATTTTTACCCCCACTGCATCGCCAACGTGGAAACGAGAAACGAATCCTGCTTCTGCGCCAGGAATGTCATCGACGGCCTGCGGTTCAACACGTTTCACGGCGAATGGCCCTTTCAAAGCTGGGGCATCGGCGCAAGGGAAGACGCCTGGTGCCGGCTGGACTTTGGCCGGGACGTGCTTGTAGATGAAATGGCCCTGACATTGCGGGCTGATTTTCCCCATGACGCGTATTGGACGAGCGGACATGTCATCCTGTCCGATGGGACGGACAAGGAATTTCCCCTCGAAAAATCCGGCGACCGACAGTATATTTCCCTGGGCCGCCGCGTCGTGCGCTGGATGCGGCTGGAGCGAATGATCAAAAGCGACGATCCTTCGGCATTTCCCGCTTTAACGGAATGGGAGGTTTGGGGGACGGATGTATGACCATCGTCTGATTTTTTTCTACATTTTGATGGTAAACTGCAAACGAAAAACGCCCGGGAAGGGCGAATGAAGCGAGGGAATACAGAATGAAAGAATATACCATCCGTCCCTTTACACGTTGGGAGGACATGGAAAAGCTGGAAATCAGCGAACGCATGTGGACGCCAACCGTGGATATTGCCGCCTGCGCGAAAATCGGCTGGGCGGAAGACGCCCTGCTGGTGCGCCTTACCGCCCGGGAAGCCCTGATCCGGGCGGAGGAAAGCGGGCCTCTGGGGCACCCCTGGGAGGACAGTTGTTTGGAATTCTTCTTTTCCCCCGTGGCGGGCGACCCGCGCTACATCAACATCGAATTCAACCCCAACGCCTGCTGCTGTTTGGGCTTGGGCGACGGCACAGAGCGCATGCGCCTGCTGCCGGAAAGGAACTGGCTGGAGCCGGAGGTTTTCACCACCCCGGAGGGCTGGGGCATCACCTACCGGGTGCCTTTCGATCTGCTGAAAATGCTGTTCCCCGCCTTTACCGCCGCCCACGGTACGGTCATCCGGGCCAACTGCTACAAGTGTGGCGATAAAACGGCCCAGCCCCATTTTCTTTCCTGGAACCGGGTCACTTCCGAAACGCCCAATTTCCACCGGCCTCAGGATTTCGGGAAAATGATTTTGGAATGAATCTTTATACCCATCCCGTATCTGTTCAGCCTTGCGAATAGGGACAAGCTGCGAAACGTTATCATCGTAGGGGCGGATATTATCCGCCCCTACGAGTTGGGTGAGATTGTTGTTGTTTCGTAACTATTCAGTCCAGCCCGAATAATACTCCAACAGCACCACCCCGGAAGGCAGCAACAATGGCATCAAAAGAAGAGACGCCATGAAGAGCCGCCG
>CAJOJQ010000033.1 GCA_905234985.1 uncultured Christensenellaceae bacterium | reverse complement strand
CGAATATCCCCGCTTGCTCCATCTTTCATCACCCTTTGGTATTATACCATTTCTCGACTTGATCTGCTGTTCTTTCTTAGTTTTTGGAGGTTCTCTTAATTCCCTGCCCATGGCCATCCTGGAAATCAGGGACGGAAAGATGTGGTTCGTGCGCTTCAATCAATCCTACCGCGACTTTTTCAAGCGAATGTTCGGCTTTGAACTGGCAAGAAGGAAAACGGACTATGCCGACGCGGCGGTGGACGCGAATTCGCCCTTCCTGGAACTGATGCGCAAATGCTCCGATCATGCCAACCGCGTGTTTTTGGACGATCATTTGCCGGACGGAACGACGGTTCATTCCATGGCCCGGCGCATCGCGGTAAACCCCGTGACCGGAACGGTCGCCATCGCGCTGGCGGTGCTTTCCATCAGCAAAGAAAACGATCAGGACTGACCGTTCAGCCTTCAAGGTTCAAAGATTGGTTTTCGGTAATAAAGCGATCTGATTTCGCGCTGAAAACCAATTTTTTTGTAAAATGGATTCCCGCCGCCGGTCATGATTTGAGCGCCCCGGGGACGCAGATTCCGGTCGTGCTGGCTTAGAGCGGCGGCGGCTAAGCCCATTCCCCGGCAATCGGGCACGGTGCAAAGCGGCTCCATATAGGCCAGCCGATTTTTTTCCACCCACCACATGCCGGAAAAGCACACGTACCGGTCATTTTTGTCGGCGATGATGACCTCGTCCTCGTAGGTGGCGTGGGGCGGCGGGGAAATGGTGGATTTCAGCACTTCGCGGTACAGCTCATAGGGGCTTCGGCCGCCGTTTTGGGTGGGTACGTCCCAGCCCTGGAAAGGCCCCAATTCCTCGCTGTTGAAGCCTTCCCACAGACAGCGGGCCGCTTTCAGCGGGTCGACGCTGCCGAAGGGAACGAAATGATAGCCCTCCGGCAAGGGAAAATCCAGCCTGCCTAAGCTGAAATCGAAGACGCGCCAGGGTTCCTCTCCCGCAAGACGCCAGCCCCGATTTTCCGCCGCCGCGATCAGGGCGCTTTGCCCGGCGTACAGCACCAATTCCTTGGGTTCCTCCAAATCCGGGAAAGCGGTTTCGGCGCAGGCGATCATTTCATCCGCCAAACGCTCATAACCGGGCCGAAGGGCGAAATGCAGCTGGGAGGGGGGATTTTCATAGAATACGAAAGCCACCGGCGTTTCCCCGTCCAGCCAGAAGCGGTTCAGATGCAGATATTCCTTGTTGAGCCAGGAACTGTTCAGGGCGTATTCAAAAAAGGGCGCGAAGGGGCCGTTCTTGGCGTCCGGGCTGAAAAGATCGGTCATCAGGTTCCAGGCCAGATTCGCGTCGGAAAGGATTTGAAATTGCTTTGTTCTCACGGTTACGCCTCCCAATCAGTGCAATCCAAGCATTTGTTCCGCCAAGGCCAAGGTTTTTTCCGCTGTGCGGTTTTCGTCCCGCAGGAGTACCGGAAAGCCGGAATGCAGGAATGTATCGTAGATTTCCGGTGAATTGACCCGCGTGAGGCACTTCCGAAAATTATCCAGCGCCGCCTGAGGGTCCGGTTCCTCCATCATCAATTGGTACAGGAATTGCTTTTCCCGGTCGGGCCGTTCAAAAAAACGGCGGACGGATATTTCCGGGTCCGCCAGCATGATCAAAACGTGTTTTTCATCCGAAACGCGTTTCAGGGTTTCCAATGAAATATTTGTGTCCACAAACACCTTTTTGCCCTGTCTGCTGATTTCCTCCAGCATTTGCAGCTCCAGCGTTTCGCATTCCAGCGTCACGCCCTTCACCCAGGCTTCGTACTCGTCCGGCGTGCGGCGGATGAAATCGTGCCAGTCCGCTAAGTCCCGGGTATAGGTGAGGCAGGGAAAAGCCCCTTTGTCCAGCGTCGGCAGCAGGGCGTTGTGGTAATTTTCTTCGCAGGCGACGCCGCCGTATTTTTCGGCCAGTTTTTTCACCAGGGTGGATTTGCCCGCGTAGGCGGTGCCGTTGAAGAAATATACGTGATCGTACAGCATCGTTTTCTCCGTTTATTCGGCAGTGAAGCCACGTTCATTTTGAAGGGGAATGCTTTTAACGTCCATCCGGTCAATCTCAATAAAGCGCCCGGCCTGGAGAGCGGCCAGCACCCGGTCGATCTGCGCTTCTTCCCCTTGGATTTCCATGGTCACGGAGCCGTCCCACTCGTTGCGGCAAAAGCCTGTGCAGCCGTACAGGTTCGCCGCGTGCATGGCCCGCCAGCGGAAGCCCACGCCCTGAACGATCCCAGTAAATACAATGCGCCTGCGAACCATCGTTTGCTCCTTATTCATACAGCCGGAACCGCCGGGCAGCTTCTTCAAACCGCTTCCGGGGCGCGTTAAAATGGGCGATCAGTTCCCGGGCGTTCATTTTGCCGGTGCGGAACAGGTCGGTACCCAGCAGCTTGTCCACGGAATAAATGTCCGTTCCCTCCCACTTGATGAAGGAGAACTGATCGGGATATAAGCGCCAAGCGGTTTCCATCAAGAGCAGGCCGCCCAGGGCGCAATCGCAGGCTTCCCGGTCGGTGACGTGCATTTGCACGCCCTGGCACATTGTTCCCTGGTGCTTGGAAAAGGTGGGGCAGAAGGAAACCTGACGGAAATGCAGGCCGGGCAGGGCTTCCCGGTTCATTTCCTTTTCCAGCAGCGCCCCGTCCATGAAGGGCGCGCCGATCACCTGGAAGGGCAGGGTGGTGCCCCGGCCTTCGCTGATATTCGTTCCCTCAAAGATGCAGTTGCCCGTGTAGCACAGGGCTGTTTCAAGGTTCGGGCAGTTGGGGGAGGGAGCCACCCAGGGCAGGTCCGTATCGTCCAAAAGGTATTCCCGTTTCCAGCCGGAAAGCGGCACGACCGTCAAATCCACGTCCAGGCCCAAATAATCCTTTGCGTACAGGGCGTATTCGCCGATGGTGAGGGCGTATTGGGTGGGCAATTCATAATCCCCCACAAAGGAACGGAAAGCGGGGTCCAGCACCGTGCCGGTGAGCTTTTTCCCGCCCACGGGGTTGATCCTGTCCAGCACCACCATGGATTTTCCCTTGCGGGCGCAGGCTTCCATGGCGTAGGAGAGGGAATATAGATAGGTGTAGAACCGCGCCCCCACGTCCTGGATATCGAACACAAGCACGTCGAAGGCGTCCAGCATTTCATCTGTAAAGTGGCAGTTTTTCCCGAAGGCGCTGTATACGGTCACGCCGGTCTGCGGGTCGACGGCGTTTTCCACCTTGTCCCCGGCCTGGGCGCTGCCCCGGATGCCATGCTCCACGGCGAAAAGGGCGGAAAGATCATAGCGGCTGCCGACAATGTCGATGGTGCTGGTCAAGCGGTGATCCACGCCGGTGGGATTGGTCATCAGGCCCACCAGGCGGCCTTTTAATTTCGCGTCGGCAAGCTCGATTCGGTCGATGCCGCTCAAAACGGGATGTCTGTACATGGCCGCGCCTCCATATAACGGTAAATGAACATACAAATTATAAAGCAAAAGGAGTATGAAGGCAAGAAAAAACAGTTGACGGTGATTCCTGGAAAAAGTATACTGAAATATGAAAAGAAACGGGAAGATACAGGAGGAAAAAACCATGAGTGTTGATCCGAAAACCAATCCCTTCCGTTTAGGCTTCGGCCTCATGCGCCTGCCCAAGAACCCGGACGGCAGCATCGACGTGCCCCAGGTGTGCGAAATGGCGGACCATTTTATCGCCGCGGGCGGCACTTATTTTGATACCGCCTATGTGTACGACGGCGGCGAAAGCGAAAAGGCCTTCAAGGCGGCGGTGGCGGACCGGTACCCCCGGAGCGCTTATACTCTGGCGACCAAGGTGAACGTCATGGCCGCCGGATGTACGGACGCGGAAAGCGCCAAAGAGCAGATCATTTCCAGCTTGGAGCGCACAGGGGCGGGGTATATCGACTATTACCTGCTCCACGCCATTCAGCGGGGCAATTATCAGAAATACGAAGCCTACGGCATGTGGGATTATGTGAAGGAGCTGAAAGAAAAGGGCCTGATCCGGCATTGGGGCTTTTCCTTCCACGCCGACCCCGACCTGCTGGAGGAATTGCTCGCCGCCCACCCGGACGCGGAATTTGTGCAATTGCAGATCAATTACGCCGACTGGGAAAACCCCGGCGTGGCTTCCCGGCGGAATTATGAAATCTGTCAGGCTCACGGAAAGCCCGTGGTCATCATGGAACCCGTCAAGGGCGGCGTGCTGGCCGACCCCATTCCCGAGGTGAAGGCGGTTTTTGCCCAGTCCGGCAAGGGCTGGAGCTGCGCCAGCTGGGCGCTGCGCTACGCCGCCGGGATCCAAAATCTGCTGGCCGTATTAAGCGGCATGAGCGATCTTTCCCAGATGGACGATAACCTGCGCACCATGCAGGGCTTTGCGCCCCTGAACGCCGAAGAACAGGCCGTGATCCAAAAGGCCCAGGAAGCGCTGAACAACGATAAATCCATCCCCTGCACCGCCTGCCATTACTGCACGGAGGGCTGCCCCATGGGCATTCCCATCCCCGAAATCTTCAACGTGGTGAACCGCAAGCGGGGCAGCGCGGCCTTCCGTACCGTGCGGGAATACAACATCGTCACCCAGGGCAAGGGCCGGGCGAGCGACTGCGTGGCCTGCGGCCAGTGCGAATCGGTCTGCCCCCAGCATTTGCCCATCATCAAGCTGCTGCAGGATTGCAGGACGCTGGAACAATAACTTTATCTGCAAACATTTCCAACGTTTTCCGCAAAAACTTGAAAAACCGCATCAAATCTGCTATAATACCTTGGCAGATATACCAAAGAAGTGTCAGGTACTTGATCCATTCAGTGACGATTGTTGATGAAATGACCGTAAATGACGCCATGTTTTCCACGCGGGAGGCTCAGGCATGAACGACACAGAGAAATTCAGCTTTGATCAAAGGACGCAGGAAATCCTGGAGGGCCTGTCGATTCCGTTTGCCATTTACCAGTATATCGACAAGCGGGTAGTGACGATCGCGCTTTCCCGGGGATTTTGCGATGAATTCGGCTTCAAAACGCTGGAGGACGCTTACCGCGTCATGGACGGCGATATGTACCGCGCCACCCATCCGGACGATAAGACCCGGGTGGCCGACGCCGCCTACCGTTTCGCGGCCTTCGACGCGCCCTACGATATCGTTTACCGCACCCGCACCTTGAAAAGCCCGGATTATATCATCCTGCACGCCTACGGCAAGAGCATTTATCCCAAGCCGGGGATGCGCCTGTGCCTGACCTGGTACGCCAACGAGGGCGTGTGCGCGACCGATCAGGGCGCCTACGAAAGCGTGCTGAACCAAACGCTGAACCGCTTTTTGAAGGAAGAAAGCCAGTATCGCGGCTCCTATTACGATTACATGACGGGCCTGCCGAACATGGCGTATTTCTACGAGCTGGCCGAAGCGGGCCGCCAAAGGATGCGGGAGCGGAATACAGATTCGGCGGTTCTGTTCTTTGACCTGACGGGCCTCAAGCGCTTCAACCGCTGGCACGGCTTTGCCGAGGGCGACCGCCTGCTCCGCGCGGTAGCGGCGATATTGGCCAGGCACTTCAGCAACGAAAGCTGCGCCCGCTTCGCCCAGGACCATTTCGCCGCCTTCGCCCCGGAAGCGGGCCTGAAGGAGCGCTTAGACGCGCTTATTGCGGACTGCGCCGAAGCGAACGACGGCAAAACCCTGCCCCTCCGCATCGGCGTTTATCCGGATCGGATCGAGGCGGTGGAAATCGCCGTGGCCTGCGACCGCGCCCGGCTGGCCGCCAACGTGCGGAAAAACAACAAGGAATCCTACTATTCGTTCTTTGACATGGACATGCTGGCGGAGGAGAAAAACCGCCAGGAAATCATCGACAACCTGGACAGGGCCATCGATGAAGGCTGGATTCAGGCGTATTACCAGCCCATCGTCCGTTCCGCCAACGGCAAGGTGTGCGACGTGGAGGCCCTGGCCCGCTGGAACGATCCCGTGCGGGGCCTGCTGATGCCAGGGGCGTTTATTCCGGTGCTGGAAGACGCCATGCTGATCCCCAAGCTGGATCTTTGCATCGTGCGGCAGGTGCTGCGGAACCTGAAAGCCGCGAAAGCGGCGGGCAGCAAGATGATCCCCGTTTCCATCAACTTTTCCCGGGCGGATTTTGACGCCTTCGACCTGGTGAAGGAAATCTGCGCCCTGGTGGACGCGGCGGGGGTGGATCGGAAGCTGATCCACATCGAGATCACGGAAAGCCTGCTGGGCAGCGATTTCGATTACATCAAGGAACAGATCGAACGCTTCCGCGCCCAGGGCTTCCAGGTGTGGATGGACGATTTCGGCAGCGGATATTCGTCCCTGGACGTGCTGCAAAGCGTCAAGTTTGACCTGATCAAATTTGACATGGGCTTCATGCGGCGGCTGGATGAAGGCGACGAAGGAAAGATCATCCTGACGGAAATGATGAAGATGGCCACCTCCCTGGGGGTGGACACCGTATGCGAGGGCGTGGAAACGGAGGAGCAGGTTCATTTCCTGCAGGAAATCGGCTGCGCCAAGCTGCAGGGCTACTATTTCATGAAGCCCGCCCTGCCTGAGCGCGTCATTGAAAAATACACGAAGGATATCAGGGACGGCATCGAGGATATGCGGCAGTCCGCCTATTACGACACCATGGGCCGGCTCAACCTCTACGACCTTTCCTTCCTGGCCAACAAGGACGACAGCGTGATCAAGAACACCTTCGACACCGTGCCCATGGGCATCATGGAGGTGAACAGCGAGGGCGACAAGCTGCGGTACGTGCGCACCAACCAATCCCTGCGGGATTTCATGAAACGCGCGTTCAAGCTGGAAATATCCGATCCGGAAACGGAATACTCCATGCTGGTGGACGGCCACGGCTCCGATATCATGAAGGCCATCGCCCAGTGCCGCAGCAGCGACGACCGCGCCTTCATCGACGAAGAGCTGGAAGACCGCTCCGTGGTGCATTCCTTCCTGCGCAGGATCGGACACAATCCGGTGAACGGCAAGGATTCCTTCGCCTTCGCCGTGCTGTCCATTACGGAGCCGGATGAAAGCACCACCTATATGGACATCGCCAGGGCTTTGGCCGCGGACTATTACAGCATCTACGTGGTCGATCTGGACACGGATCAGTTCATCGAGTACAGCTCCCCCGTGGGCGGCATGGAAATGGCCATCGAGCGGCACGGCGAAAACTTCTTCGACGTAAGAAACCGCAGCGCCCATGATATTTATATAGAGGACGTGGAATCCTTCAACGCGGCGTGCACCAAAGAGAAGATCATTCAGGCGCTGGACGAACAGGGCGTGTTTTCCTTTATGTTCCGGGTGGTGGACGACGGCACGCCCAAATACGTGAACATGAAGATCAACCGCATGCAGTCCAGCGGAAACAGGATCATCATGGGCGTCAGCATGATCGACGCGCAGATGAAGCAGCAGGAGGAAGAAAAGAAGCTGCGGCAGGAAAAAAAGTCCCTGGGCAGGATCGCCGCCCTGTCGCCGGACTATCTGGTGCTGTATACCATTGATCCCGAGACGGGCCGTTACACGCAGTACAACGCGTCCAAGACGTATGAGGATTTCGGCCTGGCAACGCGGGGCGAGGATTTCTTTGCCGACGTTTTGCGCGATTCCCCCAAGGCCATCGCCCCGGAGGATCTGGAGCGGCATTTGCGGGTCCTCACCAAAGAAAACATGCTGGCGGAGATCAAAAAGGACGGTTCCCTCATCCACAATTATCGCATGCTCATGGACGGGAAGCCCCTGCCGGTGAGCCTGCGGGCCACGCTGATCCAGGAAAGCGACGGGGAAAAGATCATTCTCGGCCTCACCAACGACGAGGAAGAATACCGGCGCAAGCTGGAAAACGCCTACAAAATGGCAAACAGCAAGGCCACCATTTATACCCACGTGGCCCACGCCCTGGCCCGGGACTGCACGGACCTGTACTATGTCAACATGGAAACTGATGAATTCATCGCCTTCCATACCGACGATACCTGCGGCGTGCTGAACGAGGCCCGGCGGGGAAGCAATTTCTTTGAGACCGCCCACAGGGAAGCCAATATGTATATCCACCCGGACGACCTGGAAGAATATATGAAAACCATGAACCGGGACTTCCTCAGCGAAACCCTGCATCATAACAAGGTATACGAGCTGACCTTCCGCCGCATCGAGCGGGGCATGCCCTTCTATGTGCAGATGAAGATTTCCCGCATGGAGGACGATGCGCGTTTCGTCGTCTTCGCCATTTCGGACGTGGACGAGCTGATGCGGCAGCGCCGGGCGGAGGAGCGTATTCAGGAGGAGCGCATCGTTTACGCCCGCCTCCACGCCCTCACGGGCAACTTTATCGTGGTTTACACGGTTGATCCGGAAACGAACCGCTACCGCGAGTTCAGCGCCACCGTGGATTATGAAAAGGGCTTCGCGCAGGCGAAGGAGGGCGAAAACTTCTTTGACAAAGTTCGGGAAGTGGCCCGCGTCTACAATTACCCGGAGGATTTGGACCGCTTCCTCACGTCCTTCACCAAGGAAAACATTCTGGCGGAAATCGGGCGCAGCGGCATTTTTACCTTGGGCTACCGCTTCATGATGGAGGGCAAGCCCATTCACGTTCAGATGAAGGCCGCCATCGTGGAGGAAAAAGAAGGCCCCCGCCTCATCGTGGGCCTCAACAACATCGACGCCCAGGTGCGGCAGGAGAAGGAGCTGGAAAAGCGCCTGGCCCAGGCCCAGTCCCAGGCCAACGTGGACGCGCTGACCGGGGTGAAAAACCGGCATGCCTATTTGGTGACGGAGACGCAAATGGACCGCCAAATCGCCGAACACAGTCAGCCGCCCTTCGCTATCGTCATTTTTGACGTGAACGATCTGAAAAAGGTCAACGACACCACCGGGCATCAGGCGGGCGACCAGTACCTGCGCGAGGCGTCCGGCATCATCTGCGAAATTTTCAAGCACAGCCCCGTTTTCCGCGTGGGCGGCGACGAATTTGCCGTGATCAGCCAGGGAAAAGATTACAAGATTCTGGACGAGCTGCTGCAAAAGGTGAGCGATCACAACGCGGTGGCTTCCCTCACCGGCGGGATCATCATTGCCTGCGGCATGGCGAAGCTGCACGATGAAACCAGCGTGGCCCCGGTCTTCGAGCGCGCGGACAGGCAAATGTACAAAAACAAGAACCTGCTGAAGGAAGGAAAACGCGAAGACTTTACAGAATAATCGCTTCCAAAAAACATGAAACCCGCGGACGCGCCGGATCAAAAACCGCGCCGCGGGTTTCGCTTTTTTGTATGTGATCCGGTTTATTTGAGGAAGCTGGTCATCATATAGCCCACCGTGCCGCCATAGCGCACCTTGGTCCATTCGTCGCCGGGGATCAGCACGGTCACGACGGCCCCGGAGGGCACCTTGGCGTACACGTTGCCGGCGGTTTTCTTGGGGGAGGAACGCAGGTTCACGTAGGAATTGCCGTTCTTCACGGTTTTCATATAGGATACGCCGGACAGGGTCAGGTACTTGGTCATAAAGTACCCAATGTTGCCGGAGGCACTGCCGTACACCTTGGTCCAGGTTTCGCCCGCCTGGATCACCTGGAATTTCACGCCGTTGCCGTACTGGGCGATGATCTTGGCGGAGGTGGAGGGCTGGGCGCGCAGATTCAGCTTCTGGCTGGCCTTGGGGTTTTTCACCACGGCGGTGCCGTGGGTGACGGGTGCCGGGCCGGGGATGGGATAAACGGGACCGACGGGGTAAACGGGGGAGGATGTGGACAGGTAGGTGGAATCCATATAGCCCGCCGCGCCGTTGATGTTGATTTTCCAGAAGGAACCGGCCAGGGGAGAGGAAAGCACCATGGAAACCTGGGTGCCCGGCGCGTACTGGCCCACGATGCTGGAACCGTTATAGGTGGGGGCGGAACGCAGGTTCACCTTGCCCCCGTTGGCGGAACGAACGTAGGCCGTCTGGCCGCCGCCGCCGTTAAGCCGCACGTATTCCTTGCGGAAATACCCCGTCATGCCGCTGATCTGCACCTGATACCAGCCGTCGCCGGTGGTGGAAAGCAGGGTGAAGGTGGCCCCGTTGTAGAAGACGCCCAGCACCGGGGCGCTGTAGCTGGGATAGGAGCGCAGGTTCAGAAACTGCGTGGGGATGGGGTTGCTGACCACGCCGGTGGTGCTGCCGCCGGAACCGCCGTCACCGCGCTTTAAAAAGTTTTTGCTCATGTAGCCGATTTGGCCGGTTTTGAGCGTGTACACATAGTACCAATTGCCGCTTTCGCCCATCACGCCCACCCAGTTTCCGGCGGCCAGGGAACCCAGCCACTGGTATTCCGTGCCCGGGCCGGAACGGAGGTTCAGGCTGTCCGTGCCCGATACCAGGGCATAATCGTATATGCCCATGTTGGTGTAGTTCGCCGTCGGCTCCGCCTGGGCGGGCGCGGCTGCGCTCAGGGCGACGCACAGGCATGCCGCCAGCAGCAGGATCTTGTTCAGGCCCCGTTTCATGGCAATTTCCTCCCGAATGTTGGCTTCTGTATAGAATACGATCCACGGAAACGTTTTGTTCCCGAAAATTATAATAAATCCACCAATACGCGGTTTTGCACGTCCATGCCCCGCCGGGTGAGCTTCACATACCCGTTTTCCCGGATCACCAGGCCGTTTTTCAGGGAGTTTTTCATCTTTTCCCCGTATACGTCCCATAGGGATACGCCGTGCATGCGGTAAAACGCTTCCTCGGATACGCCCTCCACGGTGCGAAGGCCTAACATTACGCTTTCAAACCGGGCGTCCTCCGGGGTGACGACCGTTTCTTCCGCCGGTTTGCCCGCCAAATAATCGTTTAGGTCGGGGGGATTGCGGTAGCGCACATTGTCCAGAAAGCCGCAGGCGGCGCTGCCAAGGCCCAAATATTCTTTGCGCCGCCAGCAGTCCAGGTTATGGCGGCACGCAAAGCCCGGCAGGGCGAAATTGCTGATTTCGTACTGCATGAAGCCGCGGCGGGAAAGGGCGCTTCTGCACAGCTCGTACATGTCCCGCTCCGTTTCTTCATCCGGAAGCCGCCACGCGCCGCGCTCCACCTGATCCTGCATTTTCGTGCCTTCCTCCACGATCAGGCCGTAGCAGGAAAGATGGGTGGGGGAAAGGGACAGGGCGGCTTCCAGCGTTTCTTCCATATCGGCGAGGGTTTGACCGGGCAGGCCAAGCATCAAATCCAGGTTCAGGTTGGAAAAGTCCCGGGCCTTTGCCATGGATACGCTTTCCTTTACCTGCTCCCAGGTATGGATGCGGCCCAGGAGCCGCAAAAGCCGATCCTGCCGGGCCTGCGCCCCGAAGGACAGGCGGTTGACCCCGCCCTTTTTCAGCGCCAGCAAAAACGCTTCCGTCACCGTGCCGGGGTTGCATTCGCAGGAGCATTCCGCGCCGGGCAGAAAATCGAAGGAATCCCGCAGGGCGTCCAAAATCCGCTCCATCAGGGCGGCGGGCAGCAGGGAGGGCGTGCCGCCGCCAATGTACAGGGTGGCAATGGCGATATGGGGATCGGCTTTTTCCTTCGTTTCCCCGATCAGGCGCTCCACATACGCTTCCATATCGCTTTCCCGCCCCGCGAAGGAGGGAAAATCGCAGTACGCGCATTTCTGACGGCAGAAGGGGATATGCACGTACAGGCCCAATTCTTTTTTCATTGTAAATTGACGGCGTATACGTCGTTGTCGCAGGCCAGCAGGGCCACGCCGTTTTTCAGCATGCCCAAATACTGCGTCACGCTCTGCTTGCCCAGCGCATCGGACAGGCTGATGGGGTCGAACCGCTTGGCGTTCAGGTCGGCGCGGTAAACCATATCCGCGGAAAAGGCGTAGATCCTGCGCCCATACAGCGCCGCGCTGATGCAGAGGGAGGGCAGGGAATAGCGCTTGTCCGTTTTGCCCCAAATCAGGCGCAGCTGATTGATACTGCTGGAATCGGAGATTGATTTGGTTGGCGTGAACAGCAGCATGGCTTCGTCGCCGTTCACCGCGCTGTCGATCAGCTGCCAGCCGTAGACCAGCACCGTGCCGCTGGAATCGAGGGTGCCCCGGTAATTGTATTTGCGAATCTGCTGGGTGCTGACCACGTTCAGCTGCTTGCCCGCGTAAATCACGGCGTATACCAGATGGTCGCCTAAGGAAATGCTGCCGCTGCCGCTCACCTGGATCCGATAGGTGTTCAGGATGGTATCGGGCACGCTGCCGTAGGAGTCCAGGGCGGTGGTCCACACAAATTCACCATCGCTGAAAAAGCCCAAATCCAGCAGGATCAGCTCTTTATAGGATTCGGATTCGCCTTCCGCGTGATTGCCCTGCATATCCTTGATTTCCAGGGTGGGGCCAATTTCGCTGCCCATTACGATGCCCACGTATTTGCTGCCCACCCGGACGAACTGAATGGGGGCGCCCAGACTTTCATTGTAGGTGGCGTTTCCGTTGCGGTCAATGATATGCAATTGGGTGCCCGCCCAGGCGGCGATCATGGAATCGCCGCAGGAAAAGGAAGCGTTTTCGCCCAGAGGATAGCTCCAGCGCTCCCCGCCGTTGGAACGGAGGCAATAGAGGGTCGTACCGTCGTAATACAGGATGTCGCTGCCGAAGGGCGTCACGTCCTGGGTGACCTTGCACCGGAGCTTCACGGCGGAAAGGGTTTTCCCGCCGGGAGAAAGCAGGCTGCGGGCGATCAGCACGAACAGCGCCAGCAGCGCCGCCACGAGAATCAGCAGGTACAGCCGCCGCCGCTTGGGATTCATGGAGGGAGATTGGGAAAACTGCATTTGTATTTCCGCCTTCCGTGCGTTTTTCTTTTTGAGCTGGCCGGAAGCACATTGAATCAACAAGCTTTATTATACTATACTTTCCAGTCCGCGTCAAACAAAGACAGAATATCTTTTTCCGTAAGTTTCGTGGGCAGCTCCTCGCCGGGGGTGATGAGTTTATCGAACAGGCGGCGCTTGCGGTCGCTCATGTTCACCACCTGCTCCTCGATGGACTGGTGTACCACCAACCGCAGCACTTCCACCTTTTTCGTCTGGCCGATGCGGTGGGCGCGGCCCGTGGCCTGCTCCTCCGCCGTGGGGTTCCACCAGGGGTCGTAGTGGATCACCAGATCGGCCCCCGTCAGGTTCAGGCCCGTGCCGCCCGCCTTCAGGGAGATCAGGAACACGCCCGTTTCGCCCTTGTTGAAGCGCTCCGTCAGCTCTAAGCGCTTGGCGGCGGGGGTTTCCCCGTCCAGGTACAGGTAAGGAATGTTTTCCTGGGCGAGCCGCTTTTCAATGATGTGGAGCATGGAGGTGAACTGGGAAAACACAAGCGCCCGCCGCCCGGAGGCCAAAGCGCCGGGCAGCACGTCCATGAGCAATTCCAATTTTCCGGATACGCCGTTGTAATCCGGCAGGCACAGGGCGGGATGGCAGCAGATTTGCCTTAGCTCCGTAATAGCGGAAAGCACCTCCGCCCGGCCCCGGCTGAGGCCCCTGTCCTTGAGAATCTGATCCACCCGCTCCCGCTTTTGCAGCAGCACCGCGTCGTATACCCGGCGCTGCTCCGGGGAAAGCTCGGCCATGAGCAGGCTTTCCATCTTTTCGGGCAGCTCGGAAAGCACGTCGGCCTTTACCCGGCGCATGAGAAAAGGACGGATGCGGCGGCGCAGGTCATCGGCGTTCTGGCCCTCGCCCCAGCGGCGCAGGAAATCCGTGTACCGGGGCAGGTAGCCGGGCAGCACGAAATCAAAAATGCTCCACAATTCGCCCGCGTGGTTTTCCATGGGCGTGCCGGTAAGGGCGATACGGGTGTCCGCCGTCAATTGTTTGACGGCGTGAGCGCCCACGCTCTGCACGTTTTTGATCTGCTGGGCTTCGTCCAGCACGGCGAAGCGGAAGGGGATATCCCGCATGAGGGCGATATCCCGGCGGATAAGGGGATAGCTGGTGATGACCAGGTCCGGCGCGTTTTTTCCGGAAAGGACTTCCAGCTGCTCCGCCCGGGCCGTCTGGCTGCCGGAAAGCAGCAGCACGGAAAGCTGGGGCGTGAACCGTTCGCACTCGCTGAGCCAGTTGTAGGTCAGCGACGTGGGGGCCACGATCAGGGAGGGCTTGCGCTCCTTTTCGTTCTGCACGGCGGAGAGCAGGGCGCTGAGCATCTGCACCGTTTTGCCAAGGCCCATATCATCCGCCAAAATGCCGCCCATGCCTAAGGCATGCAGGGACATGAGCCAGGCATAGCCCCGGGCCTGGTAGGGCCGCAGGCAGGAAACGGGGGCTTCCGGCGGGGTGTAATTCAGGCTGGCCGCCTGGGTCGCGCCCTCGTCCAGGGTCACGTTCAGGCGGTTTTCCTGAATGAGGGCGGAAAGGTAGGCCGCCCAGCAGGTCCCCAATTCTTCCTTGCCCGTGGCTTCCTTGTTCTCCGCGATCACCTGGGCCAGGGGCTGCCAATCCGAAAGGTCGGAAAGGTCCAGGAACGTGCCCTGCTTGAAGCGGAAATACCGTTTCTTTTTGCGCAGGGCTTCCAAGAGGGGATACAGCTCCTCCACGGCTGCGTCGCCGTCCAGGAGCTTTAACTGCAAGCGACCGTTTCGCATCTGCACCGCGCCGGAAAGCTGGGGCCTGCGGGGCGTCAGGCGCTTGAAATCCTTGCTGAAAAACACCTCGGCGCACTGGGAAAGCCGGGCCGCGCCTTCTGTCACGAAATCATAGATGCGTTCGCTGCCGCTCAAATACACGCGGCCCCTGTACACGTGGAAGCCGTCTTGGGCCAGTTCGTCCAGCACGGCCCGCTCGCCCGCCGCGTCCCGCAGAAGCAGCGCGTCGCCGGGCACGGATTCGGGGGAAAAGGGATCAAGAGAAAGCTGGCCGTAGGCAAAGGACACTTGGGCCGTCACATCCGGCCCTTCCTTGTCCAAATACACACGGGCCACCAGGGGCAGATGCAGGAAATGGCTTTCCAGGGAAGGGTCGATGGTGACGGTGGCTACCCGCAGCAAAAAGGGCAGCAGTTCGCTCATGACCCGCTGGGTTTCCTGGGCCGAAAAAGAAAACTGGGCCTCCCGCCCGTCGGAAAACCGGTGCAGGGCGGAAAGCAAGCCCCGCTGCTCCGGAGGGATCAGCAGGCATTCCCCGTCCGCAAGCACAAAGCGGAAATCCCGGGTGAGGGGGTACAGGAGGTTGGGCGTCTCGGCGGTGATATTCAGCTTTTGCGGCGACCCGCTCAAATGAAAGTTCAGGTTCAGCATCCGGCTGCCGACGCCGTTCAGGGCGTACTGTTTCCCGTTGATTTGCAGGGTAAAGGGAATGTCCTTGAGCGCGTCCAGCACCCGCACGGCGGCCCGGGGGGACAGCAGCATCACCCGCGCGTCCGCGCCGTTTAAGGTCTGGGGTCCGCCGTTTTCGCAGCATTCGGCCAGGATGTCCAATAAATGATTCTGGCTTTCCCCGAACCGCATCCATTGCGGGCGGTATTCAAATCCCTTGCCGAAGGGCAGCGCTTCGCCGCTTTCCCGGCATTGCAGGAAGCGGGGAATGTGGCGCACCACGTACATCCTTTCTTCCCCGATGCGCAGGCCGATGCGCAGGCCTTCCCGGGTCAGAAACAGGGCGGGGGACAGGCGAATGCCGTCCGTTTCCGGCAGCATGGAATAAACCGCCTCAAACAGGGCGGGAACGGCCAGCTGGGCGCGCCTGCGCTCCATTTCCTGCATGGCGCCCGTTTCCAGGGCGGTGAGGGCGGCGGCCACGCCGTGTGCGCAGGGGTTTTGCCCGCAGTCGCAGCGGATGGCCCCAAAGGAAAGAGAGACGAGGTGCTTTTCCTCGCCGGACACCAGATAAACGATTTCATCCTTCGCGCGGCGCGCTTCCCGCACCAGCGCCCGATGGAAGATGGCGCGGCCCTGGGTATAGATTTCTTCGCCCGCTATATCCCGCAGCGTTTCCTCCGTCAGCATGCTTTGTCCTCCTGTCGCAAATATTGCAAAAAGACGCATCTTTTATCTATACGACGCGCGGCCTGGTTTTCCTGCAAAAGCGCAAAAGAAATAAAAGCGTCAAACGGGTCTTGAAACAGCTTTTGCAAATGCGGGAAAGTTGTGATACAATAGGAAAGCGGCTTTTTCGTCCAAAGAAAAAGCCGCCTGCAACGAAAGGGAACGAGGTGCTTTATGGCGCAGAATTACGACGCGGGCAGCATCAAGGTGCTGGAGGGGCTGGACGCCGTGCGCATGCGGCCCGGCATGTATATCGGCTCCACCGGCGGCCGGGGCCTGCATCATTTATTGTGGGAAATCGTGGACAACGCCATCGACGAGGCCATGGGCGGCTATGCCACCGAAGTGGCGGTGACGCTGCATAAGGACGGTTCCGCCTCCGTCTGGGACAATGGGCGCGGCATGCCCGTGGACACCCATCCTCAATTGGGCGTGCCCGGCGTACAGGTGATTTTTACCAAGCTCCACGCCGGGGGCAAATTCGGCAACGACAATTACGCTTATTCCGGCGGTCTGCACGGGGTGGGCGCGTCAGTCGTCAACGCTCTGAGCAAATGGCTGACGGTAGACATTTTCCGGGATTGGAGCCACTATACCCAGCGGTACGAAAACTGGTACGATCCCAAGCAGAAGAAATTCGTGGCCGGGCATCCGGTGACGGAGCTGGAAAAGGTGGGCAACACCCGCAAGCGGGGCAGCCTGATCCGCTTCCTGCCGGACGATACCGTGTTTGAGGAAACCGTATTCAACGGCGATACGGTGCGGCGGCGGCTGCGGGAATTGGCGTATCTCAACAAGGGCCTCAAAATCTCCTTTACGGACGAGCGCACTAAAGAGGAAGGCAAGGCCCAGGCAGAATACTGCTTCGCGGGCGGCATCGTGGACTATGTGAAGTTCCTGAACCGGGACAAAACGCCCCTCCACGAGGAACCCATCTTTTTTGAGGGAAGGCGGGACGACGTGATTTGCGCCGCCGCCATCCAGTATACGGACAGCTACACCGAATCGGTGTTTTCCTACGTGAACAACATCCCCACCGGCGAGGGCGGCACCCACGAAACGGGCTTCCGGGCGGCGCTGACGAAGGCGCTGAACGATTACGCCCGGAAGATCGGCGTGCTGAAAGAAAAGGACAACAATTTGGCCGGTGAGGACTTCCGGGAGGGCATCACCGTGGTGCTGACCACCATGGTGAAAAATCCCCAGTTCGAGGGCCAGACGAAAGGCCGTTTAGGGAATACCGAAGTCCGCCCCGCCGTGGAAGCCATCGTCACTGAAAAACTGTATGAATTTTTGGAAAACCTGAAAAATCAGGAACTGGCACAGAAAATTTTAGAAAAGGCCGTAAAGAGCGCCCGGGTGCGGGAGGCTACCCGCAAGGCCCGGAACCTGGCCCGGGCCAAGAACGAATTGGAAGCCGCGCCCCTGGTGGGCAAGCTGTCCGCCTGCACGGGCCGGAAAGCCGTGGACAACGAGCTGTTCATCGTGGAGGGCGATTCCGCAGGCGGCAGCGCCAAGCAGGGCCGCGACCGGCGCTTCCAGGCCATCCTGCCCCTGCGCGGCAAGCCCCTGAACGCCGAAAAGAAGCGGCTGGACCAAGTTTTAGCCAATGACGAATTCCGTTCCATTATTACGGCGCTGGGCACCGGCATCGCCGAAGATTTTGAATTATCTTCCCTGAAATACCATAAGGTCATTATCTTAGCCGACGCCGATCAGGACGGGGCGCATATCCGCTCCATCCTGCTCACCTTCTTTTTCCGCTATATGCGCGATCTTGTGGCGGACGGCCACGTGTATATCGGCATGCCGCCCCTGTACGCGGTGAAGAAAAATAACGATATCCACTATGCCTACGACGACCGGGAACTGAAAAAAGCCACCGCGGGCCTGAAAGGCTACACCTTGCAGCGCTACAAGGGCCTTGGCGAAATGAACCCGGAGCAGCTTTGGGAAACCACCATGGACCCCGCCCACCGCAAGCTCATGCAGGTGACCATCGAGGACGCCGCCGAGGCCGATTCCCTGATCACCGTACTCATGGGCGAAAAAGTGGAACCCCGGCGGGAATACATCATTGAACACGCCGAATTCAACAAGGCCGATCACTTTGATGAAAAAATCAAGAACGCCTCACCCGCCAGCGCACAGTAACGGAGGGCCGTTATGGAGAAACAAACGATGCACCGCTCCTGGCGTGTGGCTGTGGATTTGTGGATCGCCCGATTCGGCAGTGTGTTCGCCTGGTTTTGGCTGGTTCTTTGGGGACTGCTGGGAATCACTGGGCTGGCGGAACTGATTGCCGGAGAAGCGAAAAATTCCACGGACGTGGTTCTGCCCTTTATTCTGCTGGGCGTCGCGGCCCTGCATTGGCTGGTGGTGGCCGCCTGCCGCAAGACCAAGGATTTGGAACTGGATTTTCATCAGTACTGCGCCTTTTTTTCCCGAAACCCGGATAAATCTATTCCGGAATTGGCCAAGGCCATCAAGGAGCCGGAAAATACCGTCCAGCGCCAATTGAAAGAAATGTGCAGGCGCGGCTATTTCAACGGCTATATTGACCACCGGACGCAACGGATGGTGTTTCCCCATTACCGTCCCCCTGTCGATCCAGAAAAGCCCGATCTGAACGTACTCCAGTGTCCCGGCTGCGGGGCCGTCAACGCCATTGCGAAAACCGGCGACATTTGCAAATACTGCGGCGCGCCGCTGGAGCTGAGTACAGATAAGAGTTAGGAGAGAGGAGATAGGAGATTATATTGTTGGACGACGGTAAAACAGCAAATTGAATTTTGAGGTAACAGAAAATGAGTATTGCGGGTGAAAAAAGCAAAAAATTTGCTATTCATATCGTTCGTCTCTATCGTTATTTGTGTGAAGAAAAAAAGGAATTTATTCTTTCAAAACAACTACTTCGTTCCGGCACCTCTATCGGCGCGAATTTAGCGGAAGCTGAATGTGCTTTCAGCCGGAATGATTTTCTGGAAAAGGTTTATATCGCTTTTAAGGAGACCGCGGAGACAAAATACTGGCTGGATCTGTTATATGAAACGGACTACTTGACAAAAGAACAATTTCATAGTTTCTTCAAGGAAGCGGAAGAACTGCGCAAAATTCTCTCTGCCACAACAAAAACAATTAGAGAAAACGCGGTAAAGCCGTTAGAATAGCAATGTGGCTTTTAACTTCTCGTTCATCACTAATAATCTCCTCTCTCCTCTCTCCTAACTTAACTATCTCGCTGGAGGAATAGTTTATGCCAAAAAAGCCCTCGGAACCGGTATTGACCCCGGATATTATTCAAACGCCCCTGGAGGACGTGCTGCATCAGAGCATGATGCCCTACGCGGAATACGTCATTTTGGAGCGCGCCATCCCCCGCGTGGAGGACGGCTTGAAGCCCGTGCAGCGGCGCATCCTGTTCACCATGCACGAATTAGGCCTGACGCCGGACAAGCCCCACCGCAAGTGCGCCCGCATCGTGGGCGACTGCTTAGGTAAATATCATCCCCACGGGGATACCAGCGTGTACGACGCCCTGACCCGCATGGCCCAGCCCTATAGCCTTCGGGGCGTGATGGTGGACGGCCACGGCAATTTCGGTTCCATCGACGGCGACAGCGCCGCCGCCATGCGATACACGGAAGCCCGCATGGCCCCCCTGGCTTTGCAAATGCTTAGGGACATCGAAAAGGACACCGTGCCCTTCCGCCTGAATTTTGACGATACCCTGAAAGAACCGGACCTGCTGCCCGCCCGTTTCCCGAACCTTTTGGTGAACGGCGCGTCCGGCATCGCCGTGGGCCTGGCCACCAACATTCCGCCCCACAACCTGCGGGAAGTGACGGAAGCGGTGTGCATGCAGATCGACGATGAAAACGTCTCTTTGGATGAACTCATGAAGGCCGTGCCCGGCCCCGATTTCCCCACCGGCGGCATCCTGCTGGATACGCCGGAGCTTCGCGCCGCTTATGAAACGGGGCGCGGCAAGCTGACCCTGCGGGCCAAAGTGACCATGGAACCCGGCCCCTCGGGGCGCACCCTGATCGTGATCCACGAAATCCCCTACGGCGTGGCGAAAGCCGCCATGCTGGAAAAGATTCTGAAACTGTCCGAAGAAAAAAAGGCCCAGCTGGGCCTGATTCACGATATCCGGGACGAAAGTGACCGCACGGGTATGCGGGCCGTGATCGAACTAAAAAAAGAAGCCAATCCCCAGAAGGTGCTGGCGGCGCTGTACAAGTACAGCGATTTGCAGGTGACCTTCGGTGTGAATATGGTGGCCGTGGCGGCGGGCAAGCCGGTACTGATGGGCCTGAAAACGGTGATCGGCCACTTTATTCGGCATCAAAAAGAGGTCGTCACCCGCCGCACCCAGTACGAGCTGGATCAGGCCAAGGCCCGCGCTCACATTTTGGAGGGCCTGATCATCGCGGTGGACAACTTAGACGAGGTCATCGCCCTGATCCGCGCCAGCCGCAACGGCAAGGAAGCCAAGCAGCGCTTAATGGACCGCTTCGGCTTTACGGACGTGCAGGCCCAGGCCATCCTGGATTTGCGCTTGCAGCGCCTGACCGGCCTGGAAATCGAAGCGCTTCGCAAGGAATACGCCGATATTCTCAAGCTGATCGAGACCCTGGAAAGCATTCTGAAAAGCGAAAAGAAGCTGATGAACGTCATCAAAAAGGAGCTGCGGGAAATTTCCGCCCAGTTTGGCGACGACCGCCGCACCGTGATCGTAAAGGAAGAACCGGAAGAAGCCCTGCCCGAAGTGGAGGAAGGCCCCGTGCCGGAGGAAGCGGTGGTGTTCCTCACCCGTGGCGGGCAGCTCCGCCGCGTGGCGCCGCGCATCTATGAAAAGCTGGATATGCCGGAAAAGGAGAGCGACCGGTACCGCTATTTGTTCCACACCCAAACCGACCATACCCTGTATTTCTTTACCAATTTGGGCAACTGCTATCCGCTGTCCGTTGGCGCGCTGACGGAGACCGCAAAGCCAAGGGATCGGGGCGGCAGCCTGACCAGCGTGCTGGCGGGCCTGGAAAACGGGGAGGAATGCGTGTCCCTGCTGCTCATCACCCCCGGCAGCCTGAACGCCATGGGCGACCTTTTGTTCTTTACCCGCCAGGGCCAGGTGAAACGCACCAGCGCTGCGGATTACGACGTGAAGCGCTCCAAGTTCGCCGCCATCAACTTAAAGGACGGCGACAGCCTGCTGTCCGTGGCCCCCGCCGAGGATGGGGCCGATCTGCTCATGATGACCCGAAAGGGCATGTGCATCCGCTTCGCCTTGGACGACGTGCCGGAAATGGGCCGCGTCAGCGCGGGCGTGAAGGGCATGAAGGTGGACGAGGACGATCAGGTGATTTTGGCCTGCCCCCTGGCCGTGTCCGATCAGGTTTTGCTCTTTACGGAACGGGGCTACGGAAAGCGTCTCATGAGCGCCATGTTCGATACCCAGGGCCGCGCCGGAAAGGGCGTAAAGTGCGTGTATTTCAACAAATCCGGCTCTACCGGCTCCTATGTGGCCGCCGCCGCCCGGATCACCAATACCCGCGCCTTTACCGTCATGCAGCACGGCGGGCTTATGACGCCCCTTTCCTCCGACGATCTGCCCTGCCAGGATCTTGCCGACAAAGGCAAGCCCATTGTGATGGCTGTGCTGGACGACGTGGTGGAGGAGCTGATTTTATAGTTGCTTGTATCTTTTCAGATGATTGGGTTGGAAAGTGAAAAGTGAAAAGTGGAAAGTGAAGATGAGAATGAACAGCGCTTTGTCTGACGGATAAAAAAGCATGCTGAAAATTTCAATTTTCACTTTCCACTTTTCACTTTTTCCGTTGTACTCTCATTGAAATTGTGGCGTATTATAGCTTGAACCCCGTCACCACCGCTTGCGCCACGTCCCGGCCCAAATCGTCGGCAACGTCCACCTGGTACACGCAGCTGGTTTTGCCGTCCTTGCGGCAGGAGGCTTTGGCGATGAGCTTTTCGCCCTTGGCGGCACTCAAAAAGTTCATGCTCACCTGCTGGGCCACGGTGGGCCTGTGCATATCGTTGGCGGCGGCAGCGAAGCACAGGTCGATCAGGGTAAAGATCGCCCCGCCCATGACGCCGCCTTCCGCGTTCCGGTGGCGGGCGGTGAGCAGGAGGCTGCAAACCGCGCCGCCGGGGGAGACGCTTTCCAGCACCACGCCGTTTTCCATGGCAAAGCGATCCTTTTCAAAATACGCCCGGGCGTCGTCCAGGGAGTGAAACATTGGCATCGGGTACGCTCCTTTGTCGATGAAGTCAAATGACGCTTTAAGCCAGAGTTGAGAGTTAAGAGTTGAGAGTTGAGATGATATAGTGCTTGTCACAGGAGAAGTCCCCCATTGTTTTGACTATATAAATCTCAACTCTTCACTCGCAACTCTCAACTCTTTTTTATTTTCAAGTAATTGCAAACAGCCGTCGCGCTTCTTACATCTTGTCCACGTCTTCCTGGCTCAGCATCTTGATGCGGTGTTCCTCGAACACTTCCTCCGCCTTTTTCCCGTCGTCCAGCCGCAGGATCATGTGCGCCGTGCCCGGCTTTGCCGCGCGCAGGAAGGAATACATGTACTCCACGGACAGCTTGCTTTCCTCGATCACCGCCAGCAATTCGGAGAGGCCCATGGGCCGATCCGGCACAGCGGCGCAGATCACGCGGTTCACCTTGGCGATATAGCCGTTTTCCCTGAGCAGCGTCATGGCGTCGTCAATCTGGCTGCTGTTGATGATGGTGCGCACGATGCCAAAGCTCTGGGTATCGGCGATGGACAGGGCCAGCATGTCGACGCCGCCCCGTCCTAAAAGCTCCGTCATGGCCCGCAGGGTGCCGGGATTGTTTTCCAGGAACACGGATAACTGCTTGATAAACATGGTCGTTCCTCCTTTTTATATTACAGCTTGCGGTTGTCGATGATGCGCTTTGCTTTGCCTTCGCTGCGGGGCATGGACTTGGGGGCGTTCAGGGTGACTTTTGCGGAAATGCCCACCACGGACTTGATTTGTTCCGTGATATACCGGCGCACGTTTTCGATCTGGCCCACAGTATCGGAGAACATCTCTTCCGTCATTTCCACCTGGACTTCCAGGGTGTCGGAATTGTTCACGCGATCCACCACCAGCATGTAGTGGGGGGCAACGCCCTGGGTCTTGACAAGCACGGTTTCGATCTGGCTGGGGAACACGTTCACGCCGCGAATGATGAGCATATCGTCCGTGCGCCCGGTGATGCGGCTCATGCGGATGGTGCTGCGGCCGCAGGCGCAGGGCTTGTCCGTCAGGCTGCAAATATCGTGGGTGCGGTAGCGCAGCATGGGCATGCCGGTTTTGGTGATGCTGGTGAACACCAATTCGCCCTTTTCCCCGTAGGGCAGCTGTTCGCCGGTGGCGGGGTCGATGATTTCGGCGATCACGTGATCCTCGTTGATGTGCATGCCGTCTTTTTCCAGGCAGTTGAAGGCCACACCGGGACCGCCCAATTCAGTGAGGCCGTAGATATCGCAGGCGTCGATGCCCAGCAGCTCTTCAATGCGCACGCGCATGGCCTCCGACCAGGGTTCCGCGCCGAAGCAGCCCGCCTTTAATTTGATGTCCTTGCCCGGCGCCAGGCCCATTTCCCGGATGGTTTCGCCCAAGTAGGTAGCGTAGGAGGGGGTGCAGCACAGCATGGTCGCGCCCAAGTCCTGCATCATCATGATCTGGCGCTGGGTGTTGCCGCTGGACATGGGCACCACCATGGCCCCGATCTTATCCGCGCCCTGGTACGCGCCGAAGCCGCCGGTGAACAGGCCGAAGCCATAGGCCACCTGCACCACGTCGTCCTTGGTGCAGCCCGCGGCGGTGAGGGTGCGGGCCATCATTTCGCTCCACACGTCCACGTCGTTCCGGGTATAGCCGGACACGATGGGCTTGCCGGTGGTGCCGGAGGAACCGTGGATGCGCACGATTTCAGAGCGAGGGGAGGCCAGCAGGTCAAAAGGATAATAGTCCCTTAGGTCGGTCTTTTCCATAAAAGGAAGGTACTTTAAGTCTTCTACGGTGCGGATATCCTCGGGCTTTACGCCCTTTGCGTCCATACGCGCCCGGTACATGGGCACGTTTTCATACTCCCGCCTGACGGTTTCCGCCAATTTGGCGCTTTGCCAGGCGTGCATTTCGTCCCGGCTCATGCACTCCTTCTCCGGATTGTAAATCAGATGTTTCTTTCCGCTCATTGGTTCGTACCTTCCTTTCAAAACGTAAAATACATATCAAAAAGCGGCCCTCCCATCCGGAAGAACCGCTTGATTGAACGCTTTTGGCATTCAGGCAAGCTGTTTCTTTCGGATGGGCAAGCAGGTAAAGATAAAGCCAAAAAACCAAAAGAACAGCCCCTCAAAAAAGCGGGCCGCGTTTTCCATCACAGCAGAAAGATACAGAGAGAAAACGGAATACAGATTGGAACGCTGCTTCATGCCGAATCTCTCCCTTCTGCGTTGATTACGCTCATTATAACATCAAAACTCGCCGCGTCAATAGGGGCAAAACGCAAGAACAATATTTATACAATCGCGGTAAAACTGAAAATTTTAAAAAAGGTGTTGACAAATGAGCGGCATGCGGTTATAATACCACTCGTGCCTGAGAGATCAGCGCAACAGCATCTGGGTGTAGCGCAGCTTGGTAGCGTGCTTGAATGGGGTTCAAGAGGCCGAGAGTTCAAATCTCTCCACCCAGACCAACAAGAAAAGTCCGAAAAATAAGGGTTTTCGGGCTTTTTTCTTTGCCAAAAACACCCGTTTACCCTTTATTTTACCCTTTATAGCTTTTTATAACCCGTTTTCAGAGGTTGGCAAGGCCCTGCATGAACGATTCCATATTCAGACTTGCCTTGTTCCGAAGATCATCCGTATAATGGGAATAAGTGTCCAGAGTGATTTTTATATTGCTATGGCCCAGCGTCTTGCTGATGGTGTAAATATCATCCCCCGCCAGGATGGACGAAACCGCGAAAGTATGACGGAGATCGTGAAAGCGGAACCCATGCACCCCGATTTTTTCAGCCAGCTTTTGAACATTATGTAGCATGGTATTCTTTCCATAGTGTTTTCCGTATTCATTAGTGAACACCAAACCGGGAAATTCCCCTTCATCCCAAAGATTGCCAGCCCGGAGCCGCCGTTCAGCCTGTATCTTCTTTTGCTGGGCCAGCAGTTTCATCACAGCAGGGGCGGGTTTTATTTTGCGTATCTCATGCGTTTTTGTTTCATCGAGATAGTATTCAGCGTTCTTTGTACGCTTTAGCTGATGGTCAATTATAATCACACCGTTATCAAAATCAACATTGCGCCATTGCAATCCCATAATTTCACCTTCTCGCATCCCCGTAAACAGCGCGACCTTGAACAGCATTTCATATTCCGATCCACGGATCGCCGCCAGGAAATCATCAATCTGTTTTTGAGTAAGCGGGTTTATTTCCTTCCTCGCATTACCGCCCTTTGGGATCACCACCTTATCAGCCGGATTTGTAGAGATATATTCGTTGATATAGGCTTGTTGCAGGGCCGCATGGAGAACGCTTTTCACGCAAACAAGGGATTTTCTGGCATGATTGACTTTCAGGGCGTTAATCATTTTTTGTATCTGGTGCGCGTCCAATGCCTGCAATTTTACATTGCCGATATAAGGCTTTATGTTCACCCGAATATCAGCCTCATACTTTGCCCGTGTCCCTTCCGTCAAATCCCCTTTGTATGTTTCCATCCACTCATCCAGCCATTGAGATATTGACATACGGGACGGCTCTATATATCTGTTTTCATCAAGCGCGTTTGTGACTGCCGTTAGTTTTTTTCTGACTTCACTTTCAGTTTTGCCGTAGATACTTTTTTGTACTTGCTTACCCGTCCCAGGATCACGCCCGACAGTATAACGCGCTTCATACGTTCCGTCTTTTCGTTTACGGATTGTTCCGGCTCCCTTCGCCGCCCGTGTTGTGCTTTTTCGTGGCATTTACTTTTCACTCCTTCGCTTCATCGTCTGAACGCTGTTTTTAATTTCATCGAGGCAGCAATTTTCCATCAAGGAAACAGGAAATACCATAGAAGATGATTCGTCGCCTCCAGCCGTAAAGAATGATAATTTGTCAACTTCATCACTCCAATGGAGTGCCTCTATGGACTGCCCTTTTTCATCCTTTGAACTGGTGATTCTCATAGCAGATGAGAAATTCATTTTGCTATAAGCATATATGAGTTTAATAATGGAAAAACTTTCATCATTAGATAATAAGAAATTGATAGCAGTTAAACTCTCTTGTGCTCTTTTTGCTATCTCATAGTGCCTACAATCATCACCTGTTTTAAGAATATGATCCGATGAATTGCGAAGCACCGTCAATTCCGCTAACTTTTCAATTACATCATTCGTAAGACCTAAATCACCTACTAATCGTGTGTTGCATTTATCATTCCCGGTTAGAAGATAATCGCAATTTGTCCCCAACGCCGTAGCAAAAGCGGGAATATCCTCTGCTTGAACATCACGCTTACCGCCTTCAATTTTTACAATTTTTTCTCTGCTTGCAAGGACAGCGGCAGCAAGTTCTTGTTGCGTCATGCCCATTTTTTCACGGAGGCTCCTTATTCTCCCTCCGATTGTTGTTTCGACGACTGACGATTCGTTTTTCATTTTTTTCGTCCTTCCTTCCGTTTGCGTCACATTCACCAGTTTTATATTGCCAATGGTACATCGGTACATTATGGCCCATTTATATTGACGTGTGACGCATATAGTAGTATAATACGCATGGATGGAACACCTGATAAAACGTAATGCGTTTTAATACCATCCAATACAAGCAAATTATATCACATTCAGAGCAAAAGTGCAATAGAAAGGAGAAAATGATTGTGGAAGAAATGGAAAGGAAAACAGACCCGACCCGTATCTTGTGGACAGCAGAGGATTTACAGACCGTCATGCAATGCAGCCGGACAACGGCGTATAATTTGCTCAATCGTGCCGACCTGCCAGTTGTCGTTATTGGACGGCGGCGCTATATGCACGCTTCGATGTTCCAAAGCTGGTTAAGGGATCAGGTTCACATTTCCAATCCGTAAACCAGGGAGGGCAGCATGAGCGAGATCACATTATCCTATCCGAAATGGTATGATCCGTCAAGACAAAGCATCAATGACGCCGGGCTTGCAGATGCCATTATTGAGGAGTTGGAGCTACAAAAGGACGGGAGAAGCATCATCGGGCAATCCGGCGCTTTGGTTATGCCAGAAACGATCAAGCGGAAAATAAGCGATGCCATTTCTCCCTATGTTAAAACAGGACTGTCACGATACACGAAATCAATCTTCGAGACGCTTACCATCCGCCTGCCGGTTGGAAATGCTCCTCCATTTCGGACATATACAGTCTTTGAACTGGTGCAGAAAAACCCGCAACCGCTGAAACCGATAATAGACAATCTGCTATATCCTGGCCTTGGTGGTTTTGCTGGTGCTCCTAAAGTTGGTAAATCATGGTTTGGTTTAGCGGTAGCCGAAGCTATATCAAACGGAACAAAATTCTTTGGATTCGATACGGTTCAAGGCGACGTGCTATACATGGCGCTCGAGGATAGCGAAAGCCGCCTGCTGGGACGTATTGAGGCAATGGGCCTGAAAAAGAATGAGCATTTTCACTATGTTATAAACGGAGCCAGAACGCTTGATAATGGGCTAATCCAACAACTGGAAGCCTGGGCCGATAGCGTTCAAATGGCAAAGCTGATTATCATTGACACAATCGCCCGGGTGAAAGGCGGCAGGAAGCGCGGATTAGATTCTTATGAAGGTGATAGTGCTATCTATGCACCTCTACAAGAATTTGCAATGAAAAGAGGCTTGGCGGTTATGTGCATCACCCATTACCGCAAAGAGAGTGGGCGTTCTGCATCGAGTGATCCTTACGAAAGAATCACCGGCAGCAATGGATTGTTTAGCATTGCAGATATTATGTGGCTGGTGTACGGAGAGCGCGGCAAAGAACAAACATTCAGGGTTATTGGACGCGAAGTGGATGAACAAGAATATAAAATCGAACGGTCAGGATACCGCTGGCAAATGCTGGGTGAAAGCGAGGCCCTTGAAAAGCAGCGCAAATATGATGCATACCGGCAAGACCCGCTTGTCCGAACCATAGTAAAGTTGATAACGGACAACGGACGATGGGAAGGGAGCCTAAACCAACTGTCTTTAGCCGTAAGCGAAACCACAGGCGAATATATTGACGATGATCCACGCGGATTCGGGTTGAAACTCAAAGAGATTCAGCCGATGCTTTTGACCTCCGACCATATCAGCATTACGAAAAAGAACGGCGGAAGAAAAGGGCGCTCGTACTGCATCGAACCGGTAAATAGAAATTCTTTTGCATAGCGTACTTGTTTACATGTTTACTTACTCAACTTTCCCATAAGCAATTCTCCTCCAAGTCCAATAGCAACAGCGAAAAGCAGGAAGAAAAAAGGAGGGTTGACATTCAAGCAGGAACGGATT
>CAJOJQ010000032.1 GCA_905234985.1 uncultured Christensenellaceae bacterium | reverse complement strand
CCGCCAGGTGGTGCTGTTGGTCAGCTTGGTCCAGCCATTGCCGTTATTCTTGTCGGCCTGCCACTGATAGCTGTCGGCGTCGGACGCGGCGGCGGTGAAGGTGACGGGCGTATTCAGCGCGGCCTTAGCGTTTTGCGGCTGGGTGGTGAACACGGGAGCGGTGAGGATGGTAAAGGTTGCCTCGTCAGATTCCGCGCTGCCATCCGCGTTGGTGGCGACGCAGCGGTACTTGTAGGTCGCTCTGAGAGCGGTCGCATCGAAGGTAAGGGTCGTTCCTTCGTCGGTGACGGCGATCCGCCAGGTGGTGCTGCTGGTCAGCTTGGTCCAGCCATTGCCGTTGTTCTTGTCGGCCTGCCACTGATAGCTGTCGGCATTAGACGCGGCGGCGGTGAAGGTGACGGGCGCATTCAGCGCGGCCACAGTGTCCTCCGGCTGGGTGGTGAACGCGGGCTTGACAGCGGGTACGCCAATGGTGAAGGTCGCTTCGTCGGAGCCGGTGCTGCCGTTTGAATTGGTGGCAACGCAGCGGTATTTGTAGGTCGCTCTGGCAGCGGTCGAGTCAAAGGCAAGAGTCGTTGTTCCTTCGTCGGTGACGGCGATCCGCCAGGTGGTGCCGTTGCTCAGCTTGGTCCAGCCCTTGCCGTTGTTCTTGTCGATCTGCCACTGATAGCTGGTAGCGTCGGACGCGGCGGCGGTGAAAGTGACTTCTGCGCCTAATTCGACCATAGTGGCTTCCGGCTGGATAGTGAATTGGGGCTTAGCGGCGGGAGAACCCATCGGATCATCCGTTACCGTTTCTCCTTCCAGCGCGCCAATCACAATGGTCGGTTCTCCGTCGTCGTCTTCGTCTTCATCATCGTCGGGTTCTTCTTCGTCGACGGGCTGCTGTTCGTCAGCGGGCTGCTGTTCGTCAGCGGGCTGCTCTTCAGCAGCGGGCTGCTGTTCGTCAGCGGGCTGCTCTTCAGCAGCGGGCTGCTGTTCGTCAGCGGGCTGTTCTTCGTTGGCGGGCTGCTCTTCGTCAGCAGGCTGCTGTTCGTCAGCGGGCTGCTGTTCGTCGGCGGGCTGCTGTTCGTCAGCGGGCTGTTCTTCGTCAGCGGGCTGCTGTTCGTCAGCGGGCTGCTCTTCGTCAGCGGGCTGCTGTTCAACAGCTTCTTCCACTTTCAGAGTGAAGGAAACCGCAGGCAGCGGATTGTCGCCATAGCTGCGGACCGCGTGATCGTTTTTCAGGGACTGCTGCAGCTGGGCGACCGCTTCCTCGGACAGCACGGAAACGCTCTTGAACTGCACATAGCCGCTCACCAGCGCGCCGTCCGCTTCCCTGGCTTCCTTGGTGTCAAAGACGATCCTCAGCCAGGTATCCGCTTCGTCGGCCGCGCGGGAAGAAACCACGGCGTACACCACGGAGCCGCCGGCCAGCGTGCCCAGTTCATCGCGCCTGGATTCGGAAGCGTAAACGGTGGTCGCGCCGTTCGCCATGCGGACATAGCCGCGTTCAAAAAGCGCGGGTTCTTCTTCCGCCTCTTCGTCAGCGGGCTGTTCTTCATCAGCGGGCTGCTCTTCGTCAGCGGGCTGTTCTTCGTCAGCGGGCTGCTGTTCGTCAGCGGGCTGCTGTTCGTCAGCGGGCTGCTGTTCGTCAGCGGGCTGTTCTTCGTCAGCAGGCTGCTCTTCAGCAGCGGGCTGCTCTTGAGCGGCGGGCTGTTCTTCGTCGGCGGGCTGCTCCTGGGCGGCGGGCTGCTCCTGGGCGGCGGGCTGCTCCTGAGCGGCGGGCTGTTCCTGAGCGGCGGGCTGCTCCTGAGCAGCGGGCTGTTCCTCGGCAGCAGGCTGCTCTTCAGCAGCGGGCTTCGCTTCCGGGGCAGCAGGCTGCGCTTCGGCGACGATTTCCTGTCCTTCCGGCTCCTCAGCGTACACGCCGGTGGGGAAAACGACGGTGAACAGCATCATAAGAGAGAGGATCAAACTCAATAAACGGTTGTTTTTCATTGAAATCTCCTTATCATGCAATGGATGCGCGGTTTGGATTGAGCCGGTACGCGGCTCCCCGCGCACGAGCGGGTTTCTCACATGCAGGAGGTCACGGGAACTTGTAATCAATGGGGTTCAGCTCCGCCCGATCCTGGGGGCGCATACTCTTTCCGTCGGCCCTCGCCCGGGAGAACCTGTTCTCTGGCCCTGGAAGGCCGTCTCCCTTCCGGAGGAAGCCGATCCCTGTATCGGGAGGATCTTTTTGTTTTTCGTCCTGGGCCGTTGTCCGCCAGGCGTTCCTCGGCGCAAAGGCGACGCGGTGCTTTTCCGCCCATTTCTGGGCGGCGCTCCCCTCCGTGCCGTGGATCACCAGCTTCTCGTTCTCGGGGAAGGCCGAATCCGACAGCGTCTCCACGGAGGAGGGAACGTATACGTCCTTTAGTTCTTCGGCGTTTTCAAAGGCATTGTCTCCAACGCTTTGCAGGCCGTCGGGCAGAACGACGTTCTGAACCGCCGTTCCCGAAAACGCGCCTTCCTCGATTTCCTGCAGCCCTGCGGGAAGAATAAAGACCGGCCCTTCCTCTCCCGCCGCCGTTCCAAGGCAGAGGAGCAATATGATTGCCGAGAGAAAAAGCAAAGACGCTATGCGGCTTTTCATCTTGTTCCTCCTTTCCTGAATCGGTCGGCAGATAAACGGTCAGATCCGGGCGCATCGGGCGACCGCCGGGCATTTGATGAAACTGGGTGCAGACAGTCCGAAAACGCAAGACAATCATCCATTCCATATTATACTACAACTGCCCCAAATTGGCAAGTGTTGAAGGAAGAATTGGCACGGAATTGGCCGGGAGTTTGACGGCAAAATGGTCGGGAAGAGGTCGCAAAGCCATACGGGGCCAATATTTTTTTGTCAAGCGGATTTATTTTCGCTCTGTGTACGAAAAAGAAAATAAGACGACAATCGCGTATGAGGAATTGGAAACATTGCAAAACCGTGCATTTTCCGCAATTTCCGCCGTTTGCGCTGTTGCGAAACGGGGCACAATATGGTATCATGAAAGCGTATTTTCCATTATGGATTCTGGGAGGAATTGGTTTTTATGGATATGAGACAGCGCATCGGCGATTTGGCGGGCGAAATGCTGCATGCGGCGTTTCCGGAGGCCCAGGGGCTGCCGGAGGATTTAGCGGCGCTTTTGGAGGTGCCCCCGGAAAAGAGCATGGGGGATTACGCCTTTCCCTGCTTTAAATTGAGCAAGGCCCTGCGCATGGGCCCGCCCATGATCGCCCAAAGATTGGCGGCGGCGGCGGACAAGCCGGAAATCGCCCGGGTGGAATGCGTGGGCGGCTATCTGAATTTCTTTTTCAACCGGGAAAACTTCGCCCGGGAGCTGCTTTCCGCCATCATGGCCGCGCCGGAAAAGTGGGGCGCAAGCCGGGACGGCGAAGGCAAAACGGTGTGCCTGGATTATTCCAGCATCAATATCGCCAAGCGGTTTCATATTGGCCACCTGTCCACCACGGTGATCGGCAATTCCCTGAAGCGCATCTACGATTTCCAGGGCTGGCAGACCGTGTCCATCAACCATTTGGGGGACTGGGGCACCCAGTTCGGCAAAATGATCGCCGCCTACAAGCATTGGGGCGACAAGGCCGCGGTGGAGGCGGGCGGCGTGGACGAAATGACCCGGCTCTACGTCCTCTTCGGCAAGGAGGCCGAGCAGCATCCCGAGCTGGAGGACGAGGGGCGGGCTTGGTTCAAAAAAATTGAACAGGGCGATCCCGAGGCCATGGAGATTTTCCGCTGGTTCAAGGAGGTCACCCTCAAGGACGCCCTGCGGGTGTACGATATCCTGGGCGTGCATTTTGACAGCTATGCCGGGGAAAGCTTTTACGCGGACAAGACGGGCCGCGTGGTGCGGGAGCTGGAGGAAAAGGGCCTGCTCAGGGATTCCGACGGGGCCAAGATCGTGGATCTGGAAGAATACGGCATGCCGCCCTGCCTGATCCTGAAATCCGACGGGGCTACCCTGTACCACACCCGGGACCTGGCGGCCGCCCTGTATCGCAAGGACACCTATCATTTCGACCAGTGCCTGTATGTGGTGGCGTACCAGCAGGATCTGCATTTCAAGCAGCTTTTCAAGGTGCTGGAGCTGATGGGCTACGATTGGGCCAAGGACCAGTGCAAGCACGTGGCTTTCGGCATGGTCAGCTACGAGGGGCAGGCGCTTTCCACCCGCAAGGGCGTGATGATCCTGCTGGACGAATTGCTCACCCGCGCCCAAGAGCGGGCTTTGGACATCATCAACGAAAAGTCCCCCGGCCTGGAAAACAAGGAAGAAGTGGCCCGGCAGGTGGGCGTGGGCGCGGTGGTGTACGCGACCCTGCAAAACAACCGCATCAAGGACATCGACTTCTGGTGGGATCGCGCCCTGAACTTCGACGGCGAAACGGGTCCCTATGTGCAGTACACCTTCGCCCGGTGCTGCTCCGTGCTGCGCAAAGCCCCGGAAACCACGGCGGCCCCCGATTACGCGGCGCTGACCGACGACGAGGCCCAGGCGCTGCTGCGGCTGCTTTCCCGGTTCCCGGAGGCGGTGGCGGAAGCGTGCCTGCGCAACGAACCCTCCATCGTCACCCGCGCCACCACGGAAATCGCCAAGGCGTACAACAAATATTACTACGAGCATCGCATCTTAGACGACGATCCCGCCGCCACGGCCGCGCGCCTGCAATTGACCGACGCCTGCCGCCAGACCATCAAGACCGGCCTGTACCTGATCGGGCTGGACGCGCCGGAACGCATGTAACCTAAAAGTCCTGCACAGCATACAGAATATCATGGGAGTTGAGAGTTGAGAGTTGAGAGTTGAGATTGATTTTGTCTGATATTCCGCTATTAATCTCAACTCTCCACTCTCAACTCTCCACTCTGCTTAAAAGGGGGGTTCGTGACATGAAATTCACGAAAATGCACGGCATCGGCAACGATTATCTGTTCGTCAACTGTTTTGAGGAAGTGATCGAAAACCCGGAGCGGATGGCCATCGTCATGTCCAAACCCCATTTCGGCGCGGGGGCGGACGGCATAGTGCTGATCGAACCGGCGGACGGGGCGGATTTCGCCATGCGCATCTTCAACGCCGACGGCAGCGAGGCCGAAATGTGCGGCAACGCCCTGCGCTGCATCGGCAAGTACGTGTACGATCGGGGCATGACCGACAAAACCGAGCTGACCATTGAAACCAAGGGCGGCGTGAAGCAGCTGTGGCTGACCGTGGAAAACGGCAAGGTGGCCCGCGTCAAAGCCGATATGGGCACGCCGGAGCTGAACCCCCGCCTGATCCCCGTGGATTTGCCCGGGGAACTGGTGTTGCGCCATCGGCTGCAAATTTTGGGCCAGACCTGGTTCATCACCTGCGTCAACATGGGCAACCCCCATTCCGTGGTCTTCGTCCGCGACCCGGAAGTCATCGACCTGCCCACCATCGGCCCCATGATCGAGCATCATCCTCTGTTCCCCCGTCGCACCAACGTGGAATTCGTGCGGGTCATCGACCGCAACATCCTGCAAATGCGCGTGTGGGAGCGCGGCGCGGGCGAAACCCTGGCCTGCGGCACCGGCGCGTGCGCGTCCCTGGTGGCCGCCGTGCTGGGGGGCCTTTCCAACCGCACGGTGCAAATGAAGCTCTCCGGCGGCAACCTGCAATTGCAATGGAGCGCCGAGGATAACCACGTGTACCAGACCGGCCCCGCGGCGTTTGTTTATGATGGGGAATGGCTGGGGGACTGATTGAAATGGTTTCCCCCCAGAACTCCTTCCAAAAAAGCCATAAGCGTATCCTGTTTTCCTGTTAAAATACGCAAAAATATCGAATAAAATGTATTCATTTTTTCAAATGATTTTATTAAAATTTTACAAAAGGAATTGACTAAGCAATGATTCGTGATATAATTAGACAGACAGACAGACAGACAGACAGACAGACAGACATAATTCCGGCATTGATTTATTGCGTTTATACTCCATGTTCCTGATCTTGATTTTACATGTATTGGGGCAAGGCGGAGTATTAAATAATGCAAAGGATTTAAATTATTCATTGGCATGGCTGCAAGAAATTGGTGCTTATTGCGCTGTTAATTGCTTTGGCCTCATTAGTGGATTTGTCGGCTATACGGAGCAGGAAAGGCGCTATCGTTACCGAAAATATATTTTATTTTGGCTACAGGTATTTATTTACAATTTCGGAATTACTTTCATTTTTTATTTATTTAGATTGCCGTCACAAGAACCGGTATCGTTAAAAACATTGCTCAAATCTGGTTTTCCTGTTTTAACGGGGTATTATTGGTATTTTCGTGCTTATACAGGCTTGTTTTTTGTTATCCCCTGGCTGAATAAACTACTGCGCAACTTATCAAAAAAAGAATGTACTATGTTGGCAATCACTCTATTCCTTCTTGCTGTGTTCGGGACAATTAAAGACACTTTCGAGATGAATGGTGGTAAAAGCTTCGCATGGCTGGTCTTCCTGTATGTAATTGGCGCTTGGATAAAGATCAACAAGATTTATAATAAAATGAAACCTGTTATGTGGATTCTCATTTTCTTTGGATGTATTATACTTACTTGGCTTTGGAAAATATTTTCACCAGTTATTCCCGAAAAGCTTATAAATAATATTAGCCCTACCATGTTACTGGCTTCAGTGTGCTGTATTTGTTTTTTTTGCACATTATCTTTCAATGAAAAATGTCAAAAGTTGATTCGTTTTTTTGCTCCTTCCGCATTTGGCGTATATTTGATTCATTTACATTTTGTAATTTGGGACTATTATTTTTGCGGCTCCTTTGCCTGGATTGCATCCTCAAGCCCATGGATTTTGATTCCCTTGGTTTTAGGTTGCTCACTGGGAATTTTTCTGGTATGCTTATTGATTGATGTCATTCGTTTGCGATTGTTTATACTCCTTCGGGTGGATCGTGCCGTCGATAAGTTAGCAAACAGTTTGGCAAATATCTTTAAAGAAATATTCTGCTGATAGATTTGGCCGTTTTGATGGTAAAAGCAATACCAAAAAAGAACCGTCCGGTGGTTTCTTTTCAGCGAATTGTGAGATATACTAAATAAGGTCTGACCGAAATCGAAAACCATGGGTTTCGGCTTTCCAAAAAATTAAGGGAGGCTGTCCCATGAAAATCAACCAGAACCTTGCCGCGCTGCCCGCCGGATACTTATTTGCCGAGATCGCCAAGCGCGTGAAGGAATATTCCGCTGCCCATCCCGACGCCGACATTTTGCGCCTGGGTATCGGCGACGTGACCCTGCCCCTTGTGCCCGCCGTGGTGGACGCCATGAAAGTCGCCGCCGATGAAATGGGCACCCTGTCCGGCTTCCACGGCTACGGCCCGGATTTCGGCTACGACTGGCTCATCGACGCCATCATCGCCGGGGATTATGCCAGCCGGGGCATCGAAATGGGCCGGGATGAAGTTTTTGTCTCTGATGGCGCCAAGTCCGACGTGGGCAATTTGCAGGAGCTGTTCGGCCCGGACGCCAAAATCGCCGTGACCGACCCGGTCTATCCCGTTTACGTGGATTCCAACGCCATGGCGGGCCGCTTAGGCGCTTATGAAAACGGCCAGTGGACGAACCTCAATTATCTGCCCTGCACGGCGGAAAACAGCTTCGTGCCCCCGCTGCCCGAGGATGATATTGACGTTGTTTATCTGTGCTACCCCAACAACCCCACCGGCACGGTGCTGACCAAGGAGCAGTTAAAGGTCTTCGTGGACTGGGCGCAGGCCCACAACGCCCTGATCGTGTACGACGCGGCCTACAAGGCGTTTATCAGCGGCCCCGACGTTCCCCGGAGCATTTATGAAATTCCCGGCGCGAAGCAGTGCGCCGTGGAGTGCTGCTCCTTCTCCAAGACGGCGGGCTTTACCGGCACCCGCTGCGCCTACACCGTGGTGCCCAAGGAATTGGTGTTCGACGGCGTTTCCCTGAACCGCATCTGGGGCCGCCGCCAGGCCACCAAGTTCAACGGCGTGTCCTACGTGACCCAGAAGGCCGCCGCCGCCGTGTACACCGAGGCGGGCCAAAAGCAGATCATGGAAAACATCGCCTACTACCGGGAAAACGCCAAGGTGATCCGGGAGGGCCTCGCCAGCGCGGGCATGCGGGTGTTCGGCGGAGAACACGCCCCCTATATCTGGCTCAAAACCCCCGGCAGCCTCTCCGGCTGGGATTTCTTCGACCTGCTGCTGGATAAAGCCCACGTGGTGGGCACCCCCGGCGAGGGCTTCGGCCCCAGCGGCGCGGGGTACTTCCGGTTGACCGCGTTCAATACGCTGGAAAAGACGAGGGAAGCCGTTCGTAGAATCGTGGATGTGCTGTAAAGATTGCCCCTACTGAATAATTGTGGAGGAAAAAAATGCCGGAACTGAGCCGATTCGCTGGAATCATCATCAAAATGCTGTTCGACGATACCAAACAGCATCATAAGCCCCATGTGCATGTCTACTATGGGGAATATGAAGCATCCGTCGGAATTGATGGAGAGCTGTTGGCGGGTTCCCTGCCCGTCAGGCAGTTAAAAATGGTGATCGGGTGGCTGGCAATGCACGAGGAGGAAGCATATGCCGCCTGGAATAAAGCAGTACGGAACGAACCTTTTGACAAAATCAAGCCCTTGGAATAGGAGGTTTTCTGTATGTACATTCTAAACGGAATCGCATACGCTGGAACCGCAGGTACGGACAAAAGGGTGCTTGCCGTAAAACCTTTGGCGGATGGGATGCTGCTTGTTACGTTTTCTCCCGGCGAAAAGCGGCTGTACGACGTGACCCCGCTGCTTTCCTTTCCAGCGTTTCAGCCCCTGCGGGATGAGAACGTGTTCCGGGCGGTTCAGGTAGACCACGGCGTGGTCACATGGATGGACGGGGAAATCGACATCGCCCCGGAAACCATGTATGCTGACAGCTTCGCATACGACGAAATGGCAATATAACCCTTATAGCAGATTCTTTATCCTCCGGAAATACTTTTATGAGGTGAGTTTATGGTACGGGCAATCGTGGGCGCCAATTGGGGCGACGAAGGAAAAGGCAAAATCACCGATATGTTGGCGGAGAACAGCGACATCGTGATCCGGTTTCAGGGCGGGGCCAACGCGGGCCACACCATCATCAACAACTACGGCAAGTTCGCCCTGCATCTGCTGCCCTCCGGGGCGTGCCACAGCCACGTGCTGAACGTGATCGGCCCCGGCGTGGCGCTGGACATCGAGGCGCTGCTCAGCGAAATCAAAACGCTGACGGATCGCGGCGTGCCTGCGCCCAAGCTGCTGATCTCCGACCGGGCGCAGGTGCTGATGGAATACCACGTGGCTTTCGACTGCTACGAGGAAGAACGGCTTGGCAAGGCCTCCTTCGGCAGCACCAAGAGCGGCATCGCGCCGTTTTATGGGGACAAGTACATGAAGATCGGCGTGCAGGTGTGCCAGATGCTGGACAAGGAGATTTTGCGCCAGCGGCTGACCAACGCGGCGAAGCTGAAAAACGCCATGCTGGAAAGCCTGTACCACAAGCCCCTGCTGGACGTGGACGCTTTGACCGAAAAGTATTACGCTTTGGCCAAGCAGATCGAACCCATGGTGGGCGACGTGGCCCAGTACCTGCACAAGGCCGTGAAGGAGGGCAAGCGCATCCTGCTGGAAGGCCAGCTGGGGACCCTGCGGGACCCGGACCACGGCATTTTTCCCTTCACCACCTCCTCCTCGCCCCTGGCAGGCTTCGGCGCGGTGGGCGCGGGCCTGCCGGTGACCGCCTTTGAACAGGTGATTGCCGTGACCAAGGCCTATTCCTCCTGCGTGGGCGCAGGCCCCTTCACCACCGAGCTGTTCGGGGACGAGGCGGAAGAGCTGCGCAAGCGCGGCGGCGACGCGGGCGAGTACGGCGCGAAAACGGGCCGTCCCCGGCGCGTGGGCTGGTTCGACGCGGTGGCTACCCGCTACGGCTGCATGGTGCAGGGGGCAACGGACTGCGTGATGACCAATTTGGACGTGCTGGGCTACCTGGATGAAATCAAGGTGTGCGTGGCCTACGAGATCGACGGCAAAGAAGTGCGGGATTTCCCCGTTACCCCCCTGCTGGATAAGGCCAAGCCCGTCTACGTCACGCTGCCCGGCTGGAAGCAGGATATCCGGGGCCTGACCAATTATGCCGACCTGCCTGAAAAATGCCGCCAGTACGTGGAATTCATCGAAAAGGAAATCGAATGTCCCCTCACCATGCTCTCCAACGGCCCCAAGCGGGAAGAGATCATTTATCGGAAAAATGCGTAAGTTCTTATGGTGTGAGGACAGCAAATCGGGCTATCAGTTCTGGCACGCGGTTTTCGGCGTTCTTTTCCCGGATTTTACCGTGGAAACCAAGGGCAGCAACACAAGATTGAGAAAAGCCGCGGAAAAAATCACAGCCGACGGAAATGAATACTATCTGATCATGGACGCGGCGCTGGATAATCCCGACGTACTCAGAGAAACAAAACGCCTAAACGCCTGTATCGCGGGAAAGAGCAATGTCCGCGCCATCCGTCTGCATTCCTTTGAATACGCGCTTTTATCCTTTGAATTGCTGGAACAGTGGATATTTGCGCCGGGAGATCCTCTGCGGGATAAAAGGCAGGCGCTGCTGAACGCCAGAAAGCTGTTTATCAGGCTTTTTTCGTCCGGTGGAAACGGCGCTGATTTACAGGCGTTCAGGGAAGCGTTTGACGCGTATGAAAGCAAGAATTCTGAACAAATCGCGGCAAAGCTGCTGTTTGAAATCACGCGGAACACGGGTTTTGAAACGGGCAAGACCCGCCTGGGCGATTGCTTTATCCTTTCCTGCTGTGAACGGGACGGCCGCCAAAGCGACGATCACTGCGGACTTGACGCCCATAGAATAAGCGCGGATGAAAAGGCAAAGCTATTGGTGGAGCGTTCTGTGCTGAAAGAAGCTTTTGAAGGGGCGGGCTTGTAAATGATCACGGTTTATAAAAAAGGGACGGTGCCCAAAAGTTTGGAGCTGGTTGCTCTAAACGATCTGTTCTTTAACAAAAGCACCGCGCTGCGTCTTGACGGCAGGGCGGCGGAAATCATCCGAAGGATCGACCATTCCGAGCTGCTCAGTCCGTTCCAAATCCGTTCAAGGTTCGACGGTATGGCGTTAAACATTGATAAGCTTTCCACCGGATGCAAGACGGCCCTGAACGTGCTGTACAATCAGGACAAGGTGTTTGATATCCGGGAATGCGGCGACAACGCGCTGGATGTGATTTACGCTTTGCCGTGCGGAAACGTATACTGCGATTACCCGCTCATTTCGTTTGAAATGGAGAAAGTGAAGATCGGCGGCAAAAAGGGCGTTCGTGAGATCGACTCCTACGAGGAATTGAAGGCGTGGTGGGCGAATGAAAATGAAACCGATCCTGTTTGACCGGATTCAAACGAATCATACGTCGTTTGAAGTCGATTTTGCCATCGAAAACAACGTCACCTTTATCATCGGGGATTCGGGCACAGGGAAATCCGCCGTTTATTCCTTCCTTCAGGAAATGGCGGCGGAAAACAAGTCCATCCTGTGCTTCAATTATCTTGACCAGAAAAAGGGATATAAGACCTCCATCAAGCGCTCAAAAGAAAAACTGTTTATTATCGACAACGCCGACATTCTTCTGGACGACGCCATGCGCTGGTATATTGCCACGGATGGGAAAAATCAGTATATCCTGATCGGCAGAAACCCAACGGGGCTGATGCTCAGCCAGGAAGATATGATGGAGTTGGACAGCTCGACCGCCGACGGGAAAACCAAGTTTTCCCTGAAGCATGCTTTCTGATCGCGGTATCGTCCGCGACGCCTCAATGACAGCGCAGTACAGGGAAAAAACATCGGTCAAGGGCCTTTTCCTCTTGACCGGTGTTTTTCTGTATAGTAAAATACATTCTGTCATGCGAAGCATGCAGGAAATATCCCAAAGGATAGCCGAAGGAGCAACACTCTCAGGCGCTGCCAAGGGCGGCGGGACTGTATGCGGATGACACTCTGGAGAAGCCCGGAGAAAGACCGGGGGCCGAAGGTGCAAAGCCCGAAAAGGGCTAATCTCTCAGGCAAAAGGACAGAGGCGACGATCCTTTCCGTTTTGGATCGAAATCGTTTTGTCGCATTGGTTTGAGGGAGCTTTGCTTCGGCGGGCTCTTCTTTTTATTCTCATTTGGAAAGGATCGTGCATCATGGACAGCATCACCCAGAACATCGCATCGGTCAACGACGCGGTAAACGGCATCGTATGGGGCGTACCCGCCCTGGTTCTGCTCATCGGCACCGGCGTGCTGATGACGGTACTGACGAAATTCTTCCAGTTCCGGCGCTTTGGCCACATGTGGAAAAACACCATCGGCGGCCTGTTCAGCAACAAGAGCATTACCCAAAGCAAGGATAAGCATTCCATTTCCCAGTTCCAGTCCCTATGCACCGCCCTGTCCGCCACCATCGGCACGGGCAACATCGCGGGCGTGGCCTACGCCATCACCATGGGCGGCCCCGGCGCCGTGTTCTGGATGTGGATCGCCGCCATCGTGGGCATGATGACCAACTATTCCGAAAACGTGCTGGGCATCTTCTTCCGCCGCCGGAACGAAAAAGGCGAATGGAGCGGCGGCGCCATGTACTACCTGAAAGACGGCGTGGGCAAGATGAAGTACGGCAAGGCGGCCGGCACGGTACTGGCGGCCCTGTTCTCATTCTTTGCCGTCATCGCCTCCTTCGGCATCGGCAACATGGGCCAGGTGGTTTCCATCACCGAGAGCATCAACACCCTGATCCCCGTGGAACCCACCACCGTGAACCTGTTCACCGCCCTGGTGATCATCGTGCTGGCGTCCCTGGTGATCTTGGGCGGCCTCAAGCGCATCGCCACCACCAACGAGCGCATCGTGCCCTTCATGGCCGTGTTCTTCGTCATTGGCTCCCTGATCATCATCATCCTGAACATCGCCAAGGTGCCCGCCGCTTTCGGCGCGATTTTCGCGGGCGCGTTCAACTTCAAGTCCGCCGCCGGCGGCGTGGGCGGCGCCATCATCGCCCAGGCCATGACCTGGGGCTTCAAGCGCGGCGTGTTCTCCAACGAAGCGGGCCTCGGCTCCTCCGTCATGGTACACTCCGCCTCCAACGTGAAGGAGCCGGTGGTGCAGGGCCTGTGGGGCATCTTTGAAGTGTTCGCTGATACCATCATCGTGTGTACCTGCACCGCCCTGGTGATCCTCACCTCCGGCGTGGTGGACATGGAAACCGGCGCGTCCCTCTCCGGCGCGACCAAGTTAGGTCTGGCGACGGAAGCCTTTACCAAGACCTTCGGCACCTTCGGCGGCGTGTTCCTGTCCGTAGCCGTGTGCCTGTTCGCCTTCACCACCATCTTAGGCTGGAGCTACTACGGCACCAAGGCCTGGGAATACCTCTTCGGCACCAAATCCACCCTGGCCTATAAAATCGCTTTCATCGCCATGGTCGCTGTGGGCGCGATCATCGACGTGTCCCTGGCTATCGACCTCTCCGATACCTTCAACGGCCTCATGGCCATCCCCAACCTGATCGGCGTGGTGTGCTTGAGCGGCCTGGTGGTGAGGATCACCAAGAACTACTCCGACCGCAAGATCACCAAAAAACAGCCCGACCTGGAACCCATGTATTCCGCTTTCCCCGAAATTCAGGCGGAACAGGAAGCCAGGGAGGACTAAAACAAGCATATCATGAAAAGGGCTGTCGCGGTTGCGGCAGTCCTTTTTGATAAGGCGAGTTGAGAGCGGAGAGTTGAGATATTGCGGTCCGCACATTGCAGATTCTGGATATTCCGGCCATATAAATCTCAACTCTCAACTCTTAACTCTCAACTCTGTCTTTCGGCAGTATTCCCGCCCTTTGCATCGCTTCCATCAACCTCTTAGCGCACTTCTCATAGTCCCTGTCATCGCCGCCGTAGGGGTCGGGGATGGGGGGCCAAAGCACGCTGATTTTGCGGGAGTATTGGGGAAACATCATGTTCAGCATCGCTTCGTGGGCCTCGGTCATGACCCACACTTCCTCCGCGTCCCGCAGCATGCTTTCATCCAGCATGCGCGCCTTATGGCCCGTGAGATCGGCCCCGTACAGCTTGGCGGCGCGAATGGCCTTGGGCGAGGCGGGCGCGCCGGGAAAGGCGTGCAGCCCGGCGGATTGGGCGTCCACCCCGGCGGCCCGTGCCAGGGCGCAGGCCATGGGACTCCGGCAGGTGTTGCCCGTACATACAAATAAAATCATATCACACCACTAAGATTTACTAATTGGAATTTGGAGAGGTAGGAGGTAGAAGGTAGGAAGTAGGAGGTTTTATATAGTCCTCCAAAATGAACCAAGTCCAATTTTGTGTATTTGTTTCCACAAAATAAACCTCCTACTTCCTACCTCCTACCTTAATAGCATGTCATATCCACTGAATAAAGTCCCGCGCCGCGTCCTGAATGAAGCGCTCAAAGGCGGGCACGTCGGTATGGTTGGAGGCGAAGCACAGGATTAGGGGATGGTCGGCGTACACAATGCCCACGTCATGGGTGATGCCGTCGTCCTCGCCGGTTTTGTGGGCGATTTTTAGATTGTGGAGGAAGAAGGGCATTTTGCCGTTGAGCCGCTGATCCCGAAGGATACTCAGCATCTCCGCGTCGGCCTCGGGAGACACGCATTCGCCCTTGTACAGCATTTCCAGCAATTGGCCCATTTCCCAGGCCGTGACGGTGTTTTCCAGGCCCCTTGCAGACGCCTCGGAATCGAACAGCAGGCGGCGCAGGGTGGATTTTTGAAGGCCCAATTTGCGCATCCCGGCGTTTACGTTTTCCATGCCCAGCCGCTGGATCAGGATATTAGTGGCGGTGTTGTCGCTGACAATCATCATGAGTACACACAGGTCCCGCAGGGTGACGGTCAGCCCGTCGTGCAGGTAGGTCAGCGCCCCGCAGGAGGGCATTTTCTGCTCCGGGCGAATGGACACGCTTTCGTCCATGGAAACCAGGCCGTCCCGGGCCTGACGAAACGCTTCCACCAAGATGGGCAGCTTGATCACGCTTGCCGCCACCAGGGAAATGTCCGCCTGATACGCCCATTTTTCATCGGTTTTTAGATCCTTGCCGTATACGCTGATTTCCCCCGGCAGCGCCGTCATGCGGGGCAGGAGGGAGCGCAGAAATTCTGTAAATCCCTTTTTCATAGCATTGTTTAACCAGAGTATTGAAAAGGGGCGCTTTCAGTCAGCGAAAGAGTTGAGCGTTGAGAGTGAAGAGTTGAGATTTTATATAGTCGATCAAACAGGATTCTCTTGAAACACTATATCATCTCAACTCTCAACTCTCCGCTCTCAACTCTGACTTCAAGCGCCTTTTCTTACCCTGCTGAATACCAGCCTTTCAAATCTTTAATACGGCCTTTGCAATCGAGAAATAAATGAACAGGGAACTCATATCCACCACGGTGGTGATCATGGGGCTGGCCATGAGGGCGGGGTCCAGCTTCAGGCGCTTGGCCAGCATAGGCATAGCGCAGCCCAAGGCCTTCGCCAGCATGATGGTGCCAAACAGCGCCGCCGCCACCACGAACGCCACCGCCCAGGTAATGCCGCTGCCGTCCTCCATGAACAGGGGATTGATGAACTTCACCCGGAACAGCGTGAACACGAACAGCACCGCGCCCACGATGACCGCCACCCGGAATTCCTTCCACAGGGCCTTAAAGAAATCCTTCAAGGTGATCTGACCCAGGGAAAGGCCGCGGATGATCAGGGTGGAGCTTTGCGCGCCGCAGTTGCCGCCCGTATCCATCAGCATGGGGATGCAGGAGGTGAGGATGATGCCCACGCTGCCGGTGGCCTGCAGCACGTCCTCGTACTGGGTGATGATCAGGCCGGTAAAAATGGCGATGATGGCCATGACCAGCAGCCAGGGAATACGGTTCAGCGCCAGCTTGAAGGGGGACGTTTTCAGGTATTCGTCGTCGGACGGCGTCAAAGCGGCCATCTTTTCAAAGTCTTCCGTGGTCTCTTCTTCGATGACGTCCATGATGTCGTCCGCCGTGATGATACCAACCAATCGGTCTTCCTTATCCACCACGGGAATAGCCATCAAGTCGTAATGGCGCACCACCTCGGCGACCTTTTCCTGGTCGTCCAGGGTGTGAACGAATACGGGATTGCGGTCCATGATATCGGACAGCACCGTGTCCTCGCTGGCCAGGATCATTCTCCGCAGGGCCAGGGTGCCGATCAGGTGATGGGTGCTGTCGACGATGTACAGGGTGTAAATGGTTTCCTTGTCCAGGCCCTCGCGGCGAATAATGTCCATGGCTCCCCGAACGGTGACGTCGCTGAAAAATTCCAGGTATTCGATGGTCATCAGGGATCCGGCGGAATTATCGGGATAGCGCAGGAACTGGTTGATCAGGTTGCGCTTTTCCGTGTCGGTGGTCTGCAATACGCGCCGCACCACGCTGGAGGGCATTTCCTCCAAAAAGTCCACCGCGTCGTCCAGGAACATATCGTCGATCAGGGCGCGGATCTCCTGATCGCCGATGGACTCGATCAGTGTCTGCTTCTGCTCGTCGGACATGTAGCTGAACACGTCCGCCGAAATATCCTTGGGCAGGATGCGGAATACCAGCAGCAGCTTTTCCTTATCCAGCCCTTCCATGTATTGGGCGATGTCCACTTCGTTGAGCATCATCATCGCTCCGCGAAGCTCGCCGTGCCGCCCCTTCTCCAACAGGTCGTTCAGGCGTTTCTGAATGGCTTCCCACTCCATGGGATTCACCTCCCCTTTTCTTTTGAACACGAACCCGCAGATCATAGGAAACGCACGCACGCAAAAAAGCCCTCTTCGTGCTATGCCTTTCCCGCTGTTACGACGTTCAGCGATGCAAGAGGGGGACGAACCGAATTATGAATGACGCGCCAACGAGCGCGCCGTCCACGATCGCGGCACGCCTTCGCTCACTGTGCATCTCTCGCCGTCGCCCATTGACTGTCACCTCCCATGTATTTTGCTGTTTTCAGTATATGCCCATTTTTGCCAATTGTCAACCCGGACGGAGGCTGCTGACGAAAAAAGCAAGGGGAAGACGCTCAGGGAGGTGACCTCCCTGGACCCACACCTGGCGAAATAACTTGTACAAAAGCATCAAGATATTTCCGCAAGCGAGGGTCCAGGGGCGTCACGCCCCTGGTCGGGGGCTTGGGGGCGGAGCGCCCCCAACGTACCCCGCATCAATAAGAACACATTTTTCATTTCCATTACATATGTTTTCCACTTTGATACGGTTTTGTTTCACCTTTTGAAAATTGGCGCAGGGCGGGGGTCAAAATAGGTTTTTTGAAAGAATCTTCCCTGAACATTGCGCATATAAATGCAAATAATGAATAAAAATTCTATCTCGAACTTTCTTTTCCGCCATGGCTTGTAGTGCGTAAGCGAACGTACCACAAGGGATAGCGGAGGAAAGTTATCAACAGTTTTTCCGGCTGCATGAACGCGAACGCGGAGAGGCCCCCAAAAGCGCCCTTGAAAAACGGCGGAAAATCTGCTATGATAAGGCAGCGGCTGGGGAACGATAAGTTTTCCACAAAAAGTTATCCACACCCCGCGTTGGGCGTTTGCCCGGCGGGTTTTGTTTTTTCCACGTTTGCCGCGGCCTTGCGCCCCAATAAACATGCACAAGTCATGGAACAGAAGCGGAGAGACGCACATTGGATAAACAGGCTCTTTGGGATCAGGCATGCCAGATCATGCACCTGGAAATGACGGAAGTAACCTTTAATACCTGGATCCGCACCGCCCTGCGTCCGCTGGGCGTTTCCGGCGATCAATTCTTTATCGAAGCGGTAACGGATTTCTACCATCAGTTCGTGGTGCCGCGCTACGCCGTGCTGGTGAGCAATTCCCTGTCCGAGGCGGCGGGACGGCCCCTGAAGGCTATTTTCCTGACCCCCGCCCAGGCGGATGAGTACCGGGCGGGCGTGACCCCTGGCGAAAAACCGGCGGATGACAGCAGCCTGAACCCCAAGTATACCTTCGACACCTTCGTGGTGGGCAATAATAACCGCTTTGCCCACGCGGCGGCGCTGGCGGTGGCGGAATCCCCGGCGGACGCTTACAATCCCCTGTTCATTTACGGCGGCGTGGGGCTGGGCAAGACCCACCTGATGCACGCCATCGGGCACTACATGCTGTCCCAGAAGCCCACGCTGCGGGTGAAGTACGTCACCTGCGAGCTGTTCATGAACGAAATGGTGAACTCCCTGAACAAAAAGACCCAGGCCGAGTTCCGGGAAAAATACCGGAACATCGACGTGCTGATGGTGGACGATATTCAGTTCCTCACTGGCAAAGCGGGCACCCAGGAAGAATTTTTCCACACCTTCAACGCCCTGCATACCGCCGGAAAGCAGATCATCCTATCCTCGGACAAGCCGCCCCGGGAAATCGCCAAGTTAGAAGAACGGCTCCGCAGCCGCTTTGAGTGGGGCCTGGTGGCCGATATTTCCAAGCCTGACCTGGAGACCCGGGTGGCCATCCTTCGGCAGAAGGCCGATGAAGAACTGATGAAAGTGGATAACGCCGTCCTTACCATGATCGCCGAGCGGGTTTCCAACAACGTGCGGGAGCTGGAAGGGTGCCTCACCCGCCTGGTGGCCTATTCCTCCCTAACGGGCAAGCCCGTGGATCAGCGCCTGGCTGAGGACGCGCTTCGGGAAATCTTCGCCCGCTCCGAACCCCGCCGCGTCACCTGCGACGACGTGATGGAGGCTGTGGCCGCTTATTACAGCGTGTCCGTGGACGATTTGAAAGGCCCCCGCCGCAGCCGCGACGTGGCCGTGCCCCGGCAGATCGCCATGTATATCGCAAGGGAAATCGTGGGCGCGCCCCTGACCCTCATCGGCGATTCCTTCGGCGGGCGCGACCATTCCACCGTGAACCACGCCTGCCAGAAGGTATCCGGTGATATGAAAACCTCCCCCGCCCTCACCACCCTGGTCAGCGACCTGACGCAGCAGCTTCAGGAACGATAGGATTTTTCTGGGGGAAACCATTCTTTGGGGGCCAAAGAATGGTTTCCCCCAGACCCCCATCCAAGAAAGCCGTAAAGGAAAGGCAATTTCCTCATGGAGAGACGTATTGAAATGAAGAAGTACAAGGAAGTCACGCCCGAGGAATTGGAGAAAATGACGGAGGAAGAAGCCCTTCAAGCATTCGACAGAGAGTGGGAAGAATTCTCAAAGAAATATCCGAAGGGGCTGCTGTACGAGGAGCCGCGCTTTCAAATAACCGGGGAGATTATTCCGCCGTCATTGCGCGGGGACAACAAGGATATGAGCTATTCAGAACTGCCTTGAGCAATTCATGCGAGATACGCAAAAAGCCCGCCGGAACGCGCCCGGCGGGTTTGTTTTTGCTGTCCGTCAGTCTTTTACCGGGTCCCGATCCCGGAACAGCAGAGAAATGCTCCACAGGCCTGCTGCGCCCACCAGCGTATAGATGATGCGGCTGATCAGCGCGCCTTGGCCGCCGAAAATGTAGGACACCAGATCGAACTGGAACACACCGATCAGCCCCCAGTTGACGGCCCCGATGATCACCAGCAGCAGCGCGATTTTATCCACCATGCGCTTTTCGCCTCCTTCCTTGTTTTCACCCCTTAGCATGCCCGGAAAAACGCTGTTCATGCGTGATTTTTCATTCATGCGTGAGCCGTGCCGCAGAGCGGCGCGGCGGTTGACTTGCTTTTGCGGATGTGGTAAAATAAGATGTATTTATATGTAATGCATTCATGGCACGGCGCGTTTGCAAAACGCGGGAAGAAGGGAGGCGAAGGGCCGGATGCGGGCATCCCGCCAATGGACAGCGGCGCAAATTCTGAAATCAAGCGGGATGATGCTGCAATACCGATGACACTTGCCGGATTGACAGGCATTCCATTCATAGGGTCGCTTCGCGGCGGGGATCGCCCTGCCGTTATGGCGAAGCTATTTTGCATAGAGGCGCAAGGGAGCGCCTGCGGAAAGCCTTTGGGTATGCAGGGAAAATTTTAGAACAGGATGGAAAGCATATGAACCCGTGGTTCGTATTTTTATGGATAATCGCCGGGCTTTTTGTATTGATGGGGATCGTGGCCGTCCTCAAAAAGCCGGGAAGCGTATATAAGAATGATAAAAGCCAGCAGAACCCCATGCAGGGGAAGATGGTTCGGTTTGTGGAGAACGAAGCGGAAGAAGAAAATGCCGACGGTGTGAGGGGGCATCTGGAGGCGGTTGGAAACAGCTGTCATCAGGCCGGCCTGTATGAAAAAGTATTCAAGCGAATGCTGGATATTATTGTGTCTTTTTGCGGAATGATTATTCTTTCGCCCGTATTTCTTTTTCTTTCCCTCTGGATCCTGATCGAAGACCCGGGAGCCGTCATATTCACCCAGAAAAGAATCGGGAAGGACAAGCAGTATTTCAAGCTGCACAAATTCAGGTCCATGAAGCGCGACGCGCCCCATAACGTTCCCACGCACATGCTGAAAAAATCGGAACAATATCTGACAAAATCGGGACGGTTCATGCGCGCGCACAGCCTGGACGAGCTTCCTCAATTATGGGATATCTTCATCGGAAACATGAGCATCGTCGGGCCGCGCCCCGGGCTGTGGAATCAGGAGCTGCTTACGGCGGAAAGGGATAAGTGGGGCGCGAACGACATCAAGCCCGGCCTCACCGGCTGGGCGCAGATCAATGGTCGGGACAGGCTTGAAATTCCGGAAAAGTCCAGGCTGGACGGGGAGTATACGAAGCATTTGAGCTTCAAAATGGATTGCAAATGCTGCCTGGGCAGCTTTCACGTGTTCTGGAAAGAAGACGACATTCTCTAAAGGCTCCGTTCCCGTTTCATTTCGGCCCGGGCTGCCGCGTCTTTCGCGTTCAGCGTCGCTGGAACGAAAAAGGCGCGGGGCCTTATCTGCTTTTTATCAGATTTTGGGATCATTCCTTTGCATCAAGCACAGAAAGGACAGCATGCTAAATGAGCGAAAGCAATAAACATGCGGATATCGTTTATTTAACGGATAACAGCATGAAAATCGAAGGCGGCGAAAAAGAATCCCTGACGATCATTCTCAACGGGGTGTCGCAAAAATATAAGCTGGCCGTCATTCAGCCCGGTTCCCATGACGAAAGCCCGTCAAACGTGCCGTTTTATCACGAAACGAAATATGAAAGAACGAAGTATTTGATCAAGCATCCGTTTGCTTTTATCTCTTATATCTTTAAAGTGGGCAGACGGATCCGGGAAATTGATCCGAGGGTGATTCATACCAACAGTCAGGTCAGCTTCTTTATGGTGATGCTGCTGTGCAGATTGAGAAGAATACCCAGAGACATCGTGTTCATTCATACGGACAGAGGCCTTTACACCAAATACAACGGATTCTTTCGATGGCTGTTTCAGTTTTCCTTCAGATATTTGGACGTGCTTGTCACCACGACGGAATTCAACAGGCGGTGCTGGGAGGAAGCGAACCGGAAGAAGGGAATCAAGCTGCTGTATGCGGTCATTGGGAATACGGCGGGCGAAATCTATGAGACGATCGACGAGGCCAGTCTGCCAAACAACGATTACCTGACGATCGGATTTGCGGGAAGAATGTGCGATTGGAAGGATTGGCCCCTGGCCGAGCGCATCTGTGAAGAAACGGATCGGAACGATCCCGCCGCCCATTATGTGATGTACGTCGTATGCTTCGACGCGGCGGATGAAGCAAAAACCCGGGCGATGTTTGAAAGAATGAAATCCAAATACGGCGACAGATTCCGGGGAAGGATCAACGTTCCGTTCAAAGAGATGGAGGATTTTTACTACGATATCGACGTGTTCATTCTCACCTCACGGCCCCAAACGGAGTCCTTTGGCAGGACGCTGGCGGAAGCCATGAGCCGCAAAACCGCCGTTTTGACCACCGACGCCGGAGGCGCTGTGGAGGTGGTGAACAATCCCGCCACGGTACACAGCACCGCGAAGGAATTTGCGGATCATATGCTGATTTGGTCCCGGGACAAAGAGAAATTAGCGATGGAGAAAGAGCGAAATTTCCGGCGGGTGAGGGAAGCATACTCGCTCGAAAAGAATATATCAGGACATTTGGCGCTCTATGCGGAAGCGAAAAAAATCAGGGACGCCTGACCCTGGCTGGAGGAAAGCAATGCAAACGGTCGGATTGGCGGTTGTCACCTACAAGGACAACTTCGGCAGCGCGCTGCAAACCTACGCGACGCAGCGCGTGCTGAACGATTTGGGCTACGAAACGGGCATTTTTGATATTCAAGGGGTTCATCGCGACGTCAACAGGAAAAAGATCGGGTACTATCTCACCCGGATTTTTCAAAAGGATGAAAGGAAGTACCTGCTGGACAGCCTTTTGAGCCGCGGAAGAAAGAAAACGAACGTGTTCAGCGACAGGTACGCCGAAAACATGCGCATCCGCCATCAGATGTATCAGGATTTCAATAAAATGCGGCTGAAATTCCTGCCCAGGGTCAACGGATGGAACGCGCTTCGCCAGCAGAGCGCCGGGTGCGGCCACGTGGTGGTCGGCTCCGATCAGCTGTGGCGGCCCTCCAATATTGCGGGCGGCTATTTCACCCTGGAATTTGTTCCCGATACCGTGGACAAAATCGCCCTGTCCACCTCCTTCGGCGTCAGCGAGCTGCCCAAAGGGCTTCGCAGGCATGCCGCCCAATTCCTGAACCGCATCGACAGCATCAGCGTGCGCGAGGAAACCGGGAAGAAGATCGTTCAGGCGCTTACGGGGCGGGACGTGCCCGTGGTCTGCGATCCCACCATGCTGCTGGACGCGGAGCAGTGGCGCGAAATCCAGGCGGAAAAGCCTTTTATGGACGGCGACTATATCCTGGTCTATTTTATGGGGGACAACCCGCTGCACAGGGAATTTGTAAAGAAGCTCAAGGCGGAGACGGGGTACAAGATCGTCGGGCTGATGCACGGGGCGACCTATGTGCCTTCGGATGAGGGCCTGGCGGATGAGGAGCCGTACAACGTGGGGCCGGGGGAATTCGTCAATCTCATCCGCCACGCCAAATACATGTGTACAGACTCCTTCCATGGCACGGTTTTTTCCATCCTGAACTGCACGCCCTTCTTCACGTTCAGGCGGTTTGAGGACGGCAGCGGGTTTTCCACCAACGACCGGCTGTATACGCTTCTTACGTGGACCGGGCTTACTGAACGGATGCTTCGGGGGGATGAAGACGTAAAGACGTGCATGAAAATGCCCGCGGCCTGGCAGGAAGCGCTGAATAGGGTCGCCATGAAAAGAGCCGAATCAATGGACTATCTTAAGAACGCGTTGGAGAATGGTGAAAAGCAATGATCGCACTTGTTCCGAAAGAAAAATGCAGCGGCTGTTCCGCGTGCCTGAACGCCTGTAAGACGGGCGCTCTTTCCATGGAACCCGACGAAACGGGCTTCTGGTTCCCGGTCATCGCGCAGGAAAAATGCGTGGAATGCGGCGCGTGCGCGCGGGCATGCCCCGCTTTGGAAAAGCCCGCATATCAGAGCGAAGCGCCGAAAGCGTATATTGTCCAGAATAAAGAGGAAGAAATTCGCAGACAGTCCTCAAGCGGCGGAGCCTTTACGGCCCTTGCGAAGGCCGTGATCGAAAAGGGCGGAGCGGTTTTCGGGGCGGCCATAGACAAAGACGGCAGGGTTTCCCACGTTTGCGCGGACAGGGAAAGCGATTTGGCCCGGTTCCGCGGCTCCAAATATGTGCAGAGCTGGATTGGCCTGACGTACAGGGAGGCGGAAAAGCTCCTGCAGGCGGGCAGGCCGGTCTGCTTCAGCGGCACGCCCTGCCAGATATACGGCTTGAAGCGGTATTTGGGCAGGGAGTATGAGAACCTGTTCACCGTGGACCTTGTGTGCAAGTCGGCGCCGTCGCCGAAAGTGTTTCAGAAGTATTTGGCGTATCAGAAAGAAAAGTATCCTACCTTCGACCGCATCTTCTTTAGGGATAAGAGCCGCGGTTATTTCTATTCCTGCATGGCGCTCTGCCAGGGAGAAAAGGTATTGTACAGGGGCAGCAGCGAATCAGACCCCTGGTATCGCCTGTTCTTAGGCGGCTTCTGCAATCGGGAATTGTGCTATGGGTGTCCTTATCAGACGGGTACAAGAGCATCCGATATAACGATTTGGGATTGCTGGGACGTCCAGAACTACGCGCCGGAGTGGAACGACAACAAGGGCACGACAGCCATGGCGGTTTGGACGAAAAAGGGCGGCGAGCTGGTCGCTTCGTCCGTCGGGTACATGCGGTATAAGGAAATACCCCTGGATTCTGTGAAAGACAAGCTGAACAGAAAACCGCTGGGCCGGGCGAAAACCGATATGAAAACGCTGTATCAGGACTGCGATTCACTGACGCCGAAACAGTTCGTTAAGAAATACACGCCTATCAATTTCAGCGTCAGATTGAAGCGCGGAGCAAGGCGCGCGCTGCATTTGCTTCATATCCATAATTTCATAAGAAAGCTCGTACATTGGGGAAGACGCCGCCGCGGGAACGGAGGGACATAAGCAAATGAAACCAATCGTTATTTTCACCGCCACCTACAACCACCCCGATCAGCTCCGGGAGCTGTACAAATCCCTGCTGAATCAGGAGAAGAAAGAATTTTCCTGGGTCATCGTAGACGACGGAAGCGGGCCTGAAACGGAAGAAGTGTGCAGGGAAATACAAAAAGAGAAGCTGCTGGACGTCTTCGTGATGAAACAGGAAAATTCGGGGAAGGGGAGGGCGACCAACACGGCCATTGACGTGCTGACGCCTGAGGTGGAATTTTTTGCGGTGATCGACGACGATGAGGTTCTGTCTCCAAGCGCGGTGGATGTGATCTGGAAATATGCGGAGACGTACAGGGATTCTGACTGCGTTGCCATGAATTTCTGCCGACGGGATGAAAAGGGCGGAATTGCGCCGGCCCCCTACGTCGATCAGGATTATTTCATGTCCGTGCAGGAACACATCTCCAGGAAAAGGACGACGGGCGGCTATATCGGCTATTTTGTGAAGAAGTTAGGGGGAGTGCGTTTTACCATTTATAAAGGTGAAAGGTACATCGCGCCCTCTACCCTGATGATGAAAGCCACGGCGAAGAATCAGCGGCTGCTTTGGTGCCGCGAAATCATTGGAACCACGGAATTTCTCGAAGGCGGCATAACGAAGCAGGGGCGCAGGCTCAAAGTAAAAAGCCCCAACGGCATGGTGGAGTATTGCGGGCTGATGCAGGGAAACGGTTCCTCTTTTTTCAACAGGCTGAAATACTCGGCCATGGGATACGCCTACGCTTCCATCGGCGGAAAGAACGTGCAGGGCAACGAATATTTGAAGGCGTTCAGCAAAATCGCGTATCTGCCCGGAATCGCCCTGGGCGCGTATTGGAAAAAGAAATTCGTCAAATAGACGTTCGCTGTTTGCGACCACGCCGGCCTCAGAAGCTGACGATTTAGAGGAGTTGCCGAAAATGGCATGGACGAAGAAAAAGCTCCGTTTTTTACTGGTCATATTGGTTGGGGTGTTAAGCTGTTTTGCCGCGTGGTGTCTTGACGACGCCATCATCCATATCTGCGTGATGTGGGCGTTTTGTATTGTGGCGATGGCGTCGATAAAATTTGAGCTGTCGCATCCCTTCGTATGGTTTTCCGGGGGCTTCACGCTGTACAGTACGGCATATGCGATGGTGTACTGCATGGGCCTGGCGACCAACGGCTATAATAAAGAAAATGTCTTGTATCCTATGATCGCCATGCTTGTCGCCTTAACAGCCATGGGCGACAAATCCTATAAGGTGAAGGATATTGATCTGAACGCGAAATTTCCCTATAAGTTTGTGGATGTATGCTCTTGGATATTGACAGCCTTGCTGTTTGCCTGCGTGGCTGCCCTTGTTTTATCCGGATACGGCGGAAAATCCGAGATGAAGCAGGCGAACGATCCTTTTTATCGGATCGGCGTTTATTGCGCGAGATACCTGACTTTTTTTGTTCTGCTTAAAGTATGCTCCTCCATAAAAAAGAAGGATCGCTTTAAGAACGGAAAGCTGCAAATCCTGCTCTTTGCCCTGCCTACCCTTTTGTTTACCTTATATACGGGAGAAAGAGACGCGTTCATAAGATTTACCGTTGTGATCGTGTTCGCTCTTTTCTACTTGAAAATCATAAAGAAAAGGCATTTTCTGATTCTTATTCCGCTTTTCGTCCTGGTAATGATCTTATCTGTGTATTTTAAGTATTACTTTTCCTCCGGCATAATCAATACCGCGGATCGAGATGGCGGCATATTATACCAGTTTTTAAAAACCGATTTTATCTCTCAGGGCAGAAATTTTCAGTATTTATTGAACAACCCCTGGACGAAGGGCTGCCGAAATTACCTGCTGATCCTTACGGAGATGTTATATCCCTTTGTTCCGGGCGGATTATTCTTCAATCCGGATCGCTGGTTTAATTATGAAGTCCATACAGGAACGTTCAAAGGATATGCTTTCACCCTGGTCGGGACGGGATATATCATAGACGGACTGTTGGGGGTCATCGTCGTTTTTGTTGTCGTTGGATTGTTTGTACGCACGATTTATAAACGGTCCACGCATGGCATATACGGTCTGTGCGCATATATCTATACCATCACGACGGTCGTTTTTTCGTTCAGAGAATCCCTGAACACCTTGTTCGTTTCAACGGTCCGCGTCGTGTTTCTGTCAATTTTCCTTTGCCGCCTGGCGTGCATGGGAAACAAAAAACGGGTGAAATAGCCCTTTCGCGCTGTGATGAAATTCACCGGAAATGGTAAGGAACAATGAGAAGCAAAAAAGCGTTTTATAATTTTCTGGCGGCCATTGCGGAATTGATCGTTGCGACCGTTACCAGTTTCGTCGTTCCGCATTATATCATTCTGACATACGGCTCCGGCGTCAATGGACTGATTTCCTCCATTACGCAGTTTTTGAGCTATATCGCCCTGATAGAGTCCGGGATCGGGGCTATCGGGCGGGCAAGCCTGTACAAGCCTTTGGCGGAAAAGGACACGGCTGCCCTGAGCGGAAACGCCAGGGCCCTGGAAAACTTTTATCGAAGGGTCTCCTATATCTTTCTTCTTTACGTCGCTGTTCTTTCGGTTCTGTTTCCCCTTCTGGTCAATCAGGACTTTGACTGGCTGTATACAGCGGCGCTCATTGTCATTCTTGCCTTCAGCACGTTTATCCAGTACTACTTCGGAATCACGCATCAGACGGTCATTCAGGCCGACCAAAGAAAATACATCGTTTCGCTTCTGCAGGCGCTCACGCTTTTCCTGAATATGATCCTTACCATCGTCATGATCCGGCTTGGGGCAAGCGTTCACACGGTAAAAATCGGGTCCGCGGCAGCCTACGCGATCCGGCCCATGGTACTCTACTGCTATGTCAAACGCCATTATCGGCTGGATAAAAAGGCAAAGCCTCGAAACGAGATTTTGAAGCAGCGCTGGGACGGCCTGGCGCAGCATATAGCGTTCTTCATTCATAAGAACACGGATATCGCCGTATTGACCGTTCTGGCCAATGTAAAGGAAGTGTCCGTATATTCTGTGTATATGCTGGCGGTTTCAGGATGTTCAAAGGTTGTGAACATCTTTTCATCCAGCCTGGAACCGGCTTTTGGAAACATGATCGCAAAGGGCGAGAAAGAAACGCTGAAGAAAAGAGTCCGGCTTTGCTCCACATTAACGATCCAGATCGCCGTCATTCTCTTTTCCACAGCGGCGATTGCGGTTTCGCCCTTCATAAAGCTCTACACCCGAGGGGTCACGGACGTAAACTATTTACGGCCTGCGTTCGGTGTCGTCATGCTGATCGCGGAGGGTTTTTACTGTGTACGGCTGCCCTATCAATCGGCGGTGTATGCCGCCGGGCATTTTAAGCAGACGAGAAACGGCGCCATTTTGGAAGCGGTATTGAATATCGTTCTCTCCGTCATACTCGTGTTTTACTATGGCCTGATCGGCGTCGCCATCGGAACGCTGGTTTCGATGCTTTTCAGAACGGTTCAGTATATCTGGTACTATCAAGTGAAGCTCTTGCAAGACAAGGAAGGGTTAAAATCAGAAATCCTCCGGGCGGGGATCACCGCCCTTGAAATCGGTCTCATCATATTATTTGCGAAGCTGATCCCGGCGGTTTCTTTTTCGAGCTATTTATCCTGGGGCCTTTTCTCATGCCTGATTTGTCTGGGATGCTTTGCCATCGTCGGCGGCGTCTCTTTGCTTTTCTACAGAAAAGAATGCTTGGAATTACGTCAGTTTATTAAGCGTTTGATCACATCCGGCAGGTAATTCGCGCCCGGATGGAAAATGCCCGCCTCCTGATGGCGATCATCAACCTCATTACCCTCTCCCCGTCAACTCTCAATTTCTCATTGTAACCATTCACGTATCTGAATAACAGTCAAGCGGCATACCATCGGAGGGGGGCGTCGGGGGTACTCCCCCGACTGTAATCCGCGCCGGCGGCGTGTACGCCGGGAGGACGAAAAATTTCTGAAGGGAACGAAGACGACCAAAGGAAATTTTTCTACCTTGCGGTTTTTCCGCCCGGAAATCCCATAGGGATTTTAGGAAAAACCGGGCGGGGGGACGAACCGCCGATGACCGCCTGTGGTGAGATCAGGCGAAAAGGAGCAATGTCCGCATGAAGCGGACTTGCGACTATTGAGCCTGCGGATTCGCGGGGGGTATGCAATACCCGCCCGCGCGTTACTATGAACCCGCAGGCTGAATGGTAACTTCTCATTCATGCGTGAACCGTGTCCGCCCTTGCAAGGCGCTTGATGCGGCCAGGCTTTTGTGGTAGAATGGAACGGAAATCAAGGCTGATTGATTTGGGGATTTGCCTGCCGTGTGCGGGCGCATTGGAGGCTTCAAAACGTGAGTGATATCCAAGGAAAAATCGCCCAATTAGGGCTGGATGATCCGGAAACCCTCGCCGCCATCTGCCACGCGCTGTCGTCCCCTATCCGGCTGGACGTGATGCGGCTGCTGGGGCGGAAAAGCATGAGCATCGGGGAAATCGCGGAGGCGCTGGATCTGCCCATGTCCACCGCCGCGCTGGCGGTGCAGGTGCTGAAAAAGGCAGGGGTGATCACCACGGAAAACCAGCCCGGCATGCGCGGCACCATGAAGCTGTGTTCCCGGCGGCTGGACCGGGTGAACATCAGCCTGGATCTGCCGGACGACTCGCCGGAGCAGAGCATCGCCTACAGTATGCCCATTGGCGGCTACAGCATGGCCGAGGGGGTGAAGCCCACCTGCGGCCTGGCGGGGGCCAACACCCTGATCGGCATGATGGATGTGCCCGCCTCCTTTTATCTGCCGGAGCGCTTTTCCGCCCAGCTGATCTGGATGCAGCAGGGCTTTCTGGAATACCGGTTTTCCGCCGTGGATCCCCTATATACCGGCGTGGACTGGCTGGAAATCTCTTTTGAAGCCTGCTCGGAGGCCCCCATGTACCGGGATCCCTGGAAGAGCGACATCGCGGTGGAGGTGAATGGTAAGCGCTTGGGCATTTGGACCTCCCCCTGCGACTGCGGCGGCCGCCGGGGCATCCTGACCCCGGAATGGTGGAGCGAATCAAGCACCCAATTCGGCTTCCTGAAAATCTGGCGGGTGGACGGCAGCGGCAGCTATTTGGATAACCAGAAGATCAGCGACGTGCGTATTCAGGATCTGGCGCTGGACCCGTACCATTATATCAGCGTGCGCATCGGCGTGCCCGCGGACGCGGAGAACGTGGGCGGCCTGAACCTGTTCGGCGAAAAATTCGGCGATTATCCCCAGGCGCTGAAGCTGCGCGTGGGCTATCACTTCCACGGCTGACCGGCCTGCAAAATGACGAGAACCTGATCCTGTTCTTCCAAACAGGGTTGGGTTCTTTTTTTGTCGTCATTTACTCCATGATTTTTGAACTTAATGTGTTTGAATATACGAGTTTTATGGAATTCCAAAAACCTATTGACAGCCCAAATCATTCGTGCTATTCTCTTATCAACAGAAAACTTGTTGCAAACAAGCGTCAAACGGCGTTTATTTGAACAATTTCTGCAATAAACAGCCTTACTAATACATTATTCATGGAGCTATCGAAAACGAACGCCTGAATGGAGGTAGATGTGCGAATGAATATTCATTCCATATTTCGCCCGGAGCATCCCCGTCCCGATTTCCAGCGAGACGCCTTTGAAAACTTGAACGGCGAATGGCAGTTTGCCTTTGACGACGGGGACGAGGGGCTTTCTTCCCGGTGGTACGCGCAGGGCCGCGCTTTTGACCAGCGGATCACCGTGCCCTTCGCGTATCAGACGAAGCTGAGCGGCATCGGGCCCACGGACGAACTCCACCCCATCCTGTGGTACCGGCGTTCCTTTGCAGTTCCCCAGGCCATGGCGGGCCAACGGGTGCTGCTGCGCTTCGGCGCGGTGGACTTTGAGGCCCGGGTCTATGTGAACGGCCAGCTGGCGGGCAGCCACCGGGGCGGCTACACCCCCTTCGGCTTCGATATCACCGCCCTGCTGAAGGCGGGGGAAAACGACCTGTGCCTGCGGGTGGAGGACCGGCCCGACTGCGCCCAGCCCCGGGGCAAGCAATACTGGCAGCGGGGCCTGATGGGCTGCTGGTACACCCCGGTCAGCGGCATCTGGCAGACGGTGTACCTGGAAGCGGTGGGCGAAACGGCCCTGACCCGCGCCCACGTCACCCCGGATTTTGACCGGCACCAGTGTACCGTGGACTTGGAGCTGGACCGGACGCCGGAAGAAGCGCTGGACATTGAGGTGGCCTTGAGCTTTGAAGGGCGGCCCGTGCGCTCCCTGCGGATGAAAGAGCAGTCCCGCCGCGTTTCCATCCCCATGGACCTGATCGTGCAGGGTTCCCTGGAGCCTTTGCACGTATGGACGCCGGATCATCCCGATCTGTACGACGTAGATATTTTCCTCCGGCGGGGAAACGAAGCGATCGACCATGTGCGCACCTACTTCGGCATGCGCAAAGTCGAAGTCAAGGACGGCAAGGTGTACCTGAACAACTGCCCCCTGTACCAGCGGCTGGTGCTGGATCAGGGCTACTGGCCCGATTCCCTCATCACCCCGCCCAGCGACGAAGCCATTCAGGAGGATATTCGCCTGACGCTAACCTTCGGCTACAACGGCGCCCGGAAGCACCAAAAGTTAGAAGACCCCCGCTACTACTACTGGGCGGACAAAATGGGCCTGCTGGTGTGGGGCGAGATCCCCAGCCCCTATGAATTCTGCGACGATTCCGTCAACAATCTGTATGAAACCTTAAGCGGCTTCATCGACCGGGATTTCAACCATCCCTCCATTATCGCCTGGGTGCCCCTGAACGAAAGCTGGGGCGTAAGGCAAATTTACACCGACAAACGCCAGCAGGCCCTGGCCCGGATGCTGTACCATACCGCCAAGGCCCTGGACGGCACGCGGCTGGTGTCCGTCAACGACGGCTGGGAGCAGGTGGAAACGGACATCTGCGCCCTGCACGATTACGCGGCGGAGGGCGCGGTGATCGCGGCCCACTTCGCCTCCCGGGAGCAGGTGGAAAAGCACGCCTGCGACTGGCGGCCCTGCTACGCCCTGGGCGTTCAGCCCACGGGAAAGGAAGCCTTTCTCGTGACGGAATACGGCGGCATCGCCTTCTCCAGCATCGGCCTGCAGGGCGACGCGGGCGGCATGGAAAGCTGGGGCTATCACGACAAGGTGACGGATGAAGAGGCCTTCTTCGCCCGGTTCCAAAGCGTCACCGACGCCATCCGGCGCATCCCCTACTGCCAGGGCTACTGCTACACCCAATTGACCGACGTGATGCAGGAAGTAAACGGCCTGGTCACCCCGGACCGCAAGCCCAAGATCGACCCCAAGCGCTTCGCCGCCCTGAACCGCAATCCGGACGTGAATACCAATCAGGTATCCTAATATCGTATTTTACCGCGAAGAACGCGGTAGAAAATAAAAGGAGGTATCCCCATGAAAAAGTTCCTGGCCCTGGTACTGTCCCTGATGATGGTGCTGTCCCTGGCCGCTGTGGCCCACGCGGAACCCATCGAAATCACCTACTGGTCCGTATTCACCGGCGCGGACGGCGCGACCATGCAGGCCATGGTAGACGCGTTCAACGCGTCCCAGGATGAAGTGCATGTGACCCACACCCCCATGACCGCCGACGACCTGTACCAGAAAATCCCCCTCACCGTGCAGACCGGCACCGGCATCCCCTCCGTGTGCATCGTACACATCGAGCGCATCCCCAACTTTGTGAACCAGGAAATGCTGTATTCCTATGACCTGGACCTGATTGCCGAAGCGGGCGTGAAGGAAGAAAACTATAACGCCGCCGCCTGGGCCCGCACCGATATCGACGGCGAGCATTACGGCATCCCGCTGGACGTACACTCCTATGTGACCTATTACAACAAGGACCTGTTTGCCCAGTATGACCTGAACAGCTATGTGGAAGACGGCTACCTGACCTTCGACGAAGTGAAGGAGCTGGGCGACAAGGCCAAGGCCGCGGGCTTCACCGGCTATGTGACCGACCTGGGCTGGATGCGCGCGCAGCTGCTGTGCTACTACGGCCAGCTGGATCCCAACCTGACCCTGAGCGAAGACGGCGTGAATCCCTCCATCAACAACGCCAACATGCGCAAGGTTTTCGAGACCATGAAGGAACTGTGGGAAGGCGGCTACACCTCCGTCAAGAACACGGACTATTCCTCTGAATTCTATTCCGGCAACATGCTGGTGTGGTCCGAAGGCATCTGGATGAAGGCCGCCGTGGTGGACGCCGGCATCGAATTTGGCATGCTGCCCGCCATCTGCTACACCCCCGAAACCTGCATGAGCTGGACCTCCTCTCACAACTTCGTGCAGTTCGCCGATGAAAACCGTACCGAAGAAGAAGACCTGGCCGTGGCCAAGTTCATCAACTTCATGGGCGAAAACAGCCTGACGTGGGCCAAGGACGCCGGCCAGTGCCCCGCCCACCTGTCCATCAACGACGTGGCGGAATTCACCGAATATCCCCAGGCCTTCCTGGCTGATCCCGCCCGTTCCGACGAGCTGGCCATCTACAAGTATCTGTACTGGGGCCTGTTCGACACTGCGTTCTCCCGCGTAGGCTGGGACTTCGTGGACGGCACCATCTCCATTGACGACGCGCTGGCCCAGATCGACCAGGAAATCGCCGACGCCATCGCCGCGCAGTAATACTACAAACCGTTTTCGGGGCGAAGGGAACTCCCTTCGCCCCCTCCTTTGAATTCCCAACCGCTTTGGAAAGAGGTGTTTCCCGGATGAGTCAGACGGTATCCGCCGCCAGGAAACAGGCGATGACGCCAAACGCGCTGGGCGCGATCCTGTTGGCGCTGGCCTTCTTCGTTTTCTTCGCCCTGTCGGGCGTGAATGCCAGCACCACCTTGAAGGAAACCACGGTCAGCACGTCCATGCCGCTGCCCCAGCTTTTCTTCTCCCTGTCCAGCGCCAGCATCCTGCTGATCCCCGTGGCGCTGGTGTGCATGCTGTGTACCCTGATCGCCACAGTGGGCCGTCAGCGGAACGTGGCCATGATGTTTTCGCTGGTCGCCTTCCTGGCCTTCGGCCTGTTCCTGATTTTCTTTTCCAGGGAACAAATGAACTCCGCCCTGTATACGCCCCTGAGCGAGGCGCTGAAGAACGCGGGCGTGAAATTCAAGAAGCGGGACGTAAAGGGCATCGAAACTTCCTTTTCACCCGGCGCGTTTATGGCCCTGGCCGCGTGCGGGCTGACCGCCCTGCTGTGCATGCCGAAGTGGCGCAAGGAGCAGGAGTGGCGGCGCGTGGGGCACGATCTGCTGCCCTACGCCTACATCGCTCCCCATCTATTCTTTTTCATCATTTTCTTCATCACCCCGGCGGTCTACGGCGTTTACGCCGCCTTTACCAAGTGGGATCTGTTCAACGAGCCTGTGTTCATCGGGCTGGACAACTTCAAAACCATGCTCTTTGACAGCCAGAACACGTATTACCGGCAGCTGAGGAACGGCCTGTGGAACACGGTGAAGTTCGTGCTTTATTCCGTGCCCTTCTGCATCGCCGTGCCGCTGACCCTGGCCCTGGCCCTGCACGCGAAAGCGAAGGGAAGCAAGTTCTTCCAGGCCATCTATTATTTCCCCAGTCTGCTGTCCATCACCACCGTGACCCTGAGCTGGCGCTATATGTTCAGCCCGGACTACGGCGTGATGAACCGCTTCTTCGGCTCCACGGAAAACTGGTTCACCCCGCCCTATTCCTGGATCGTGATCGTGGTGGTCACGGTGTGGTGGTGTACAGGCTCCACCATGGTCATTTACCAGAGCGCCCTGGCCTCCATCCCCCAGGATCATTACGAGGCCGCCTCCGTGGACGGCGCGGGCGCGTGGCAGAAATTCCTGCATATCACTCTGCCCGGCATGCGCTATCCCCTGATGTACACCTTCGTCACCTCCGTGGTGGCCCAGTTCAACATCTACGGCCAGCCCCTGATCCTCACCGGCTTTGCCAATCGGGAAGCCAACGCGGTGCTGCTGATGTACATTCAGGAAAACGCCGTGAAAAAGCAGGTGGCGGGCATGTCCGCCGCCATGGCGCTGGTGCTGGGCGTGTGCATCATGATCGTTTCGTTCTTCCAGCTGAAGCTCATGCGCTCCAACGCGCCCGATTGAGAAAGGAGGGGCTGATTGATGGTATCCGGAAAAGCGGGAAAGCGCGCGGCGCTGACCTTCATGATTCTCTTGGGCGTGGCGTGGATCGTGCCCATCCTGTGGCTGGTGCTGAACTCCTTTAAGACGGATTCGGATTTCATCACGTCCTTCGCCACGGTCACCGGCCCCTGGGATTATCTCACCCGCCTGGTGCCCCGGCAGTGGACGGTGGTCAATTATATCGAAATGTTCGTGGGCGGCAGCGGCACCAATACCACCGCCAACATCCTGTCCATGTTCAAAAATTCCTTCATCGTGTCCGTTACCGTCACGGTGTGCGCCGTGTTCATCACCTCCCTGTCCGCCTACGCCTATGAGCGGCTGCATTTCAAGGGCGGGGAAAAGATTTTCTGGGCGCTGATGTACATGAGCATGTTCCCCAACGTTGTGAACCTGCTGCCCATGTTCCGCATCGCCAACGCTCTGGGGTGGATCAACAACCTGAACGCCCTGATCTGGCCCAGCCTGGCCGGGGTATTCAATATTTTCCTGATCCGCAATTTCATGCGGGGCATTCCCAAGGTGCTGGACGAGGCCGCCACCATCGACGGGGCCAACAGCCTGCAGGTATACATCCACGTGATCCTGCCCTCTATTTTCCCGGTGATGATCGTGGTGGCGCTGTTCTCCTTCAACGGCGCGTGGAACGATTTCCTCTGGCCCTCCATCGTCATGACCGACGTGCAGAATCAGACGCTCACCGCCGGTCTGCGCCTGCTCAGCGGCCAGTACGAACAGAAATGGGCGCACATGATCGCCTCGTGCCTGGTGTCCATGCTGCCGCCCTTCATCCTGTATCTGGTGGCCCAGAAGTATTTCCTGCAAGGCATTTCCGTGCAGGCGGGCGTGAAGGGATAATCAGGAGGAATCGTTATGCGGAATATGTTGATCTTGCTGTCGGTTTTGCTGCTGCTGCCTCTGAGCGCCCAGGGAGAAAACCTGCGGGTACTGGATTACAGCGCGGTGAAAAACCGCTTCGTGTCCAATCCCCGTGACGTGAAGGATATCGGCGACCCCTTTGTTTTGGCGGAGGGAAGCGGCTATTACCTGTTCGCCACCGGCGGCTCCATCGGCTTCAACGTGTGGCGCAGCGGGAATTTGCGCACCTTTGAGAAATCCAAAGCGCTGAAAAAAGTCAATTGGGCGTCTGGGGATTACTGGGCGCCGGAGGTCTACAAGGTGGGCGAACAATACGTGATGCTGTTCACCGCCCGCATGCGGGAAAACGGCAGCCTGCGCACCGGCGTCGCCTTTGCCAGTTCCCCCCAAGGCCCCTATGAAGACCCGCTGGGAAAGCCTCTGATGGATTTCGGCTACGCCACTATCGACGCCACCCTGAGCTGGGACGACGCGGGAAATCCCTATCTGATCTATGTGCGGGACTGCTCGGAAAACTTTGAAAACGGGCGCCAGGAAAGCCATATTTACGGCGTGCGCCTTTCGGACGATCTGCTGTCCGTGCAGGGGGACCCGGTGCTGCTGCTGAAGCCCGAGGGAGAATGGGAAACCCGGTCCGGCGATCCCCTGTGGAACGAAGGCCCCGCGGTGGTGAAGCACGACGGCAAGTATTATCTGTTTTACAGCGTCAACGGCTATTGGATGAAGGAATATTCCGTCAGCGTGGCTGTGGCGGACGCGCCCCTGGGGCCTTACACGAAGCAAGAAAACAATCCCTTGCTGGTATACGCGGAGAACGAAAAGGGCGTAACGGTATCCGGCCCCGGCCACAACGCCTTCTTTACTGTGGGGGATGAGTTGTTCACTTCCTACCATACCCACACTTATCCCCAGGCCCCTTCGGGCAACCGGCAATTGTGCGTGGATCGGGCCGGGTTTCACGCCGACGGCACGGCCTTCATCAACGGCCCCACCCTGGCCCCGCAGCTTCGACCCCTCAAGGAGATCGGCTGCCGGAACGTGCTGCCCCTGGCCGCCTGTGCGAGAGACGCCCAGGGCCTGCTCACCGACGGCGATTACTGCATAAGCGCCGCCTCGGAAGCCTATATATGGCGGGGAAGCAGCGTGTCCTACCGCTGGGATGAACCGGTCAGCGCCGATTTGCTGATCATCTACCCCGCTCCCGGCCAGGCCCTTTCAGGAAAAGTCACCTTCAACGGCACGCTGACCGCCTCCTTTTCCCTGCCTGCGGACGGGAAGCCCGGCCAGGCCGTGATCCTGCCCTTTAAAGCCCGTACAGTTTCCGAAATGCGGGTGGAATTTCAGACAGGCGCGGCGGGCGAAATCTTGCTGATCGGCGAAGCACCGTAACCGCTGCTTTTTGTTCGCCCGTTCCGCTCCGAACGCGCCGCCGCCCTCGAATTGTTTTTCGGCCAGCCCTTCAAATAAATCCCACGTTTTCGATCTTGTTTACCGGCCAGTCCTTCAAATGAACCCTGCGTTTTCATCATCGCTCATCAGGAAATCAATGATGTTGCAGTGAATGATGCCTTCCTCATCGGTGATCACGCCGGGAATGTCGGATTGAATGATGATGCGTTTGAAGAAATCGTTTGTGAGACGAAGCGAATCAGTCTCCGCGATTTCTTTTTTGTCTTCCGGCATCTGCCATGCGGATTGGATATACATGCGCTTATCGCCGCTGTTGACGACAAAATCCACTTCCTTCTGCTTGTTCTGGCCGTTCCGCCGGTCTGTCACCACGCCCACATCCACGGCGTACCCACGGCGCAGCAGCTCCATGTAAATCACGTTTTCCATCATATGTCCCGGATCGATCTGGCGAAAGCTGAGCCGGGCGTTGCGCAGGCCAACGTCGGTGAAATAATACTTGTTGGGAAAATCAAAATAGGACTTCCCCTTGATATCATACCGGCGCGCTTCGCAGACCAGAAACGCATCCATGATAAATCCCAAATAGGCGCTGACTGTATTGCCGCTGACGCCGGCGTGCTTGACGCTGTTCAGGGTATTTGCGATGTTCGTGGGATTGGTGAGAGAACCGATGGAAGAACCTAAGAAATCCAGCATGTCTTCCAGCACATCCCGGCGTTCCAGGTGATTCCGTTCCACGATATCGCTGATGTACACCTCCTGAAAGAGGGAGGTCAGATAATCCTGCCGCTGCCGGTCCGTCTTGAGGTTCAGAAGGTAGGGCATGCCGCCGTAAATCAGAAAGCGGTCAAAGTTATCGCGCTTATCGCCGCCCACGGCTTGGTGATACTCGGAAAAGGAAAGCGGGTACACATGCACGTGCGAAGCCCGCCCCCGAAACTGGGTGGCGATATCCCTGGACAGCATTTTGGAATTGCTGCCGGTCACGTACACATCTAAATTGGGATAATCCTTCAGCTCGTTCAGCATGTCATAAACCGTGATCTCGTGGCCGGGATTGTCCGGATCGGGCACGGAATAGGCCATCTGGATTTCGTCGATAAAAAGATAGTATTTCCCTTCATCTTCCCTGACCCACTCGCTGACCTTGTCGGAAAGGGCGATCGGGTTCCTGTACTTTGCGTCCTTTCGTTTGTCCAGGGCGATTTGCAGGATATGATCGGCAGGCACACCGGACGCGATCAGATAATCATAAAAAAGATGGAACAAAAGCACGGATTTTCCGCACCTGCGAATACCGGTGATAACCTTGATCTGTCCGTCTCCCATGTAGTCGATCAGCTGGCGCAGGTATAAATCTCTTGCGATCATAAGGCACCTCCTGACAGAGAATGAACGTCCGTTACGTCGTAACCTCTCAATAAGATGATAAGGCAACGAGGAGGGAATGTCAATACTTTTATTGAGAATTAAGACCGTTTGCGTCGTAACTTCTCAATAAAAGCAGAGCGTAACAAAAATACCGAAAGCTGTTCCGGTATTCTATAGTATGGAATTCAACATGACAGTTTATGTATCAGTATAAAGGGATGCTTCCCCGCTTTTTATGGCTTTTCCAGATGCCGCCTTTTCCGAGCCGTAGGGTATTGCGCGTTGATGGCATGATAGCAAGGGCAGGCGTCGCCATGATCGTTGACGATGCCGCAGGCCTGCAGGTGGGCATACACCGTCACCGTGCCCATATATTTAAAGCCGTATGCCTTCAGCTCCTTGGCGATCTGGTCGGACAGGCCGTTGCTGACGGGGATTTTTCCCTTTTCGTGGCCTATATACAGGATGGTCTTCCTGCCGGAATGGGCCCACAGCCAATCGCAAAAGCTGCCGTGTTCCCGCTGGATTTTCTGGAAGCACCGGGCGTTGTTGATCACCGCTTCGATCTTCCGGCGGGAGCGGATCATGCCGTCAAAATTCAGGATGCGTTCTATGTCGTCTGCGGTGTAAGCGGCGATTTTGTCATAATCGAAGCCGTCAAAGCAGGCGCGAAAAATCTCCCGCTTCTTGAGCATCAGGCTCCAACTGAGGCCGCATTGCATAGCCTCCATCATAAGATGTTCAAACATCACCCGGTCGTCGTGTACCGGCACGCCCCATTCAGTGTCGTGGTATGTTTTCATGGCTTCAAAGGCGAAGCCCCAATCGCAGGAACCCATCGTGTTTTTCTCCCTTTTCAAATTCCCGTCTTGGTCATGATCCCGTCCGCCGCAGTTGTTGTATAAGTTACAACAACGAATCCTTGGTCAAATCCCTTTCCGCCATCAGATCATCGAATCAAATCCATCGTCCCGTATCTGTAAATCAGCTTTTGACATCAATGATTTCACCATTCTCGTTATACTGAATATCGTTTATTTCCATATATAATTCCTCCATATTTACATGCAAAAGCACCATATTTCCCCTAATGGGAATGTTGTCCCTTTGATTTCAACCTGTTCTATATGTTCTCTTTTGGTGGTTGATCTTGATACTGGACAATTCTATTGATCGCATGTCTTTTCCCTTCCTCTGGTACGAATTCCATAATATCGTCAATGGTGCAATGAAGCGTTTCACAGATTTTCCCCAAAACTTCTGTAGAAACATCCTTCCCCTGAGACAGCTTCCCCAAAGCATAATGAGAAATCTTGGCTTCGCGCTCAAGATCGCTCTTTTTCATGTCTTTGTCGATGAGTAGCTTTCACAGCTTTTTATAACATACCGCCATAGTTTTTCTCCTCATTTACTTATTATAACTTATAGGATGATTATAGCAAATCGAAGCTCTATTTTCAATCATTTTTGGATGATTTTCAGACATTTTATCCGACAATACGATCCCTCAGCAAAAGTGTTTTCGGCTGATTTTTGTTCAACACAAAAAACTGCCGAAGGAAATCTTGAAAAATCACGACCCAATGTATCACAGGGATCATTCTCCGCGAATGTCTCCACCCAGGCCGTGCCTTTCTCCAGATCGAATTGAATCTCAACCCATTCTCCGCTGTTGTCTACCTGATAAGCGTAGACGGCGGCGGTTGTTTTTTTGTCTTCATGCTGCACGGAGATTTGCTTGAGGCGCACGCAATGAAGCTGACCAAGTCTGACCAGTTCCAGCAACAGGTTTTCCACGGCTCGTTTGTAGGCACGTTCCGCCCTGGATGCGCCGCTGCCCTCAAATTTTTCGGCTATCTTTTCAAACGAAACTTACGTTTTCTTTCTTGTCTTTTGTTCCCCAGCTTTCCAAATCTTCCCGCCCTTTCCTTTCGCATAAAACCCGTTTCCATGGAAAACCTATGGCTGATAACAGTCAAGGAGGCGCGAGAAATTGCGAGCGACAGGTATCGTAAGAAGGATTGACGAGCTGGGCCGCGTGGTGATCCCCAAGGAAATCCGCCGCACCCTGCGCATCCGCGAGGGTGACCCGCTGGAAATTTACACAGATCGGGACGGCGAAGTGATTTTGAAGAAGTATTCCCCCATTGGGGAGATGAGTTCCTTTGCCAAGGACTACACGGAATCGTTGTTCCGCTCCCTGGGGCACATCGCGTGCATCGTGGACCGGGATCAAGTGGTGGCGGCCAGCGGCGTGAGCAAAAAAGAGCTGTGGGATAAGCCCATCAGCCCCGATTTGGAAAGCGCCATTCAGGCGCGGCAGACGGTGAGCAGCAACCGCACGGGCGGCGGCAAAATCGTGCCCGTGACCAACGAGGAGGACGTGTCCGGCTACACGGCCCAGGTGGTGTCCCCCATCATCGCGGACGGGGAGGCCATCGGCGCGGTGCTGCTGCTTTCCCGGGAGCAGGGCGCGCGCATGGGCGATACGGAAATCAAGGTAGCGGAAACGGCGGCAGGCATCGTTGGCCGCCAAATGGAGCAGTAAACAAAACGCCGCGCGGAGGGTTCACATAAAGAACCTGTCCGAGCGGCTTTTTTATCCGGAAAAATCAAAGGCCTTGAATAATTCTGCTCAAAGAGGTATAATAAAGCCACAGGATGGTGGAAAAAGGGGGGTGGACGAAATGCAGCACGAGGAACGGTTCATCGAGCTGATGAACAACGGCGATGGTATGACCGCCAAACGCGAAGCAAAGGCGTCCATTTTCACGGAGGTATTCGGCACGCCCGCTTACGGCCTGGAATTGCTGAAAGCCCTCCACCCGGAGCTTTCGGATTACACGGAGGATGATATTTCCACCGTAACGATCAGAAATATCCTGACCAACAAGTCCTATAACGACCTGGGCATTCTGGCGCGGGATAAATTCGTGATCCTGGTGGAAGCGCAATCCACCTGGTCCGTGAACATCCTGATCCGCATCCTGATCTATCTGGCGTACACCTACAAAAACTACATCACCGCCCACGAGCTGGACGTGTACAGCGAGAAGCGCGTATCCCTGCCCAAGCCGGAATTTTTCGTGATATATACGGGAAAGGGAGAACGGCCTGAACAGCTGTCCTTTGCCAGGGAGTTCTTTCCGGGCGATACGCCCGATGTGGAGATCACCGCTAAAATCGTGCAGCAAGGAAAAGAAGGGGACATCATCGACCAGTATATGACGTTTGCCCACACGCTGGATCAGAACATTCAGAAATATGGCTACGCACCGGAGGCGATGCGGGCAACATATCACTACTGCGTGGAGCATAACGCCCTGAAAAATTATTTGCTGACCAAAGGAATAGAGGAGGTAACAAGCCTTATGATGCTGTTGTTTGACGATGAAACCGTCATGAGAAATCACGACGCGCAAATCCGGCGGGAAAGCAGAGCGGAAGGAAGAGCGGAAGGAAGAGCGGAAGGAAGAGCGGAAGGAAGAGCGGAAGGAAGAGCGGAGGGCAAAGTGGAAGGCAGAGCGGAAGGTGAAAGCAAAATGTCCACGCTGATTTCCAGGCTGCTTTCCCTGGGACGGGCAAAAGATTTGGAAAAAGCCGCCAACGATCCTGAATACAGGGAAAAACTTTGCAAGGAATTGGGTATCGCGTGAACCGCTTGAAGCGATAACAACCGGAGGATAACATGGCTCATACTACAATGGTGCTGTTTGACGATGAAACTGTCCAAGGAATAGGGAATTGCCTGAACCGCTTCCCCAAAAACATTCAGCGCCCGCTGTCATGGCGGGCGTTTTTTGCAAGATGATTCCCGAAACGATGACGAAAAAGCAATTGACACCAATCGACATTTCCTATACAATGGAAGCGCCCCTTCGGGGGCCGAAGAGTGAACACAAACGCGCAGGCGGACGAACCGCCGATGACCGCCTGTGGCGGGATTTTCATCGGCGGTGAGATCAACCGAAACAAGCAATCTCCCCATGAAGGGGAGTTGCGCCGATTGAGGTTGCGGAACGCTCCATCCTCCCGAAAGGGGGTGATGCGTATGCGTCTTACCTTCCACATTGGAAAGTACACGGTGACGATTGTCATCCAGAAAACGCATCGCGAAAAGAACAACCGCCACTCTGCCAAGTGACGGCTGTCCCTGTGATCGCAAGATCACGACGATAAGTTTGCACTGACGAGCAACCGCGTGCGTGGTTCGCTCTTCGTTATTAATTATAACCAAATTTGAAGAAATGTCAATGGTTGCACGTGGTTTTTGCTGGCTTTTCCGCTGCTTGCTTTGAGAATTAACGCATTTGGGCAGGGGGGCGGGATTTTCGGGCGTTTCAGGGGGAGGAAAAGAACGTTCCGGCAACGCGCGGCACTTGACAAGTTCGCAAAAGCGGGTATAATAAAAGCGAAGAGTGAACCACGCACGCGGTTGCTCTTGAAGTTAGGTTTAGGTCGCGATGCTACATCGCAAGTTCAACCGTCACTTGGCAGAGTGGCGGTTGTTCTTTTTGCGATGCGTTTCACGAATAACAATCGTTATCGTGTACTTCCATACATGAAAAGTAAGACGCATTCGCACCACCTCCTTTCGGGAGGATGGAGCGTTCCGCAACCTCAATCGGCGCAAGTCCGCTTCATGCGGACATTGCTTGTTTCGGTTGATCTCACCGCCGATGAAATTCCCGCCACAGGCGGTCATCGGCGGTTCGTCCACCTGCGCGTTTGTGTTCACTCTCGGCCCCCGAAGGGGCAATTTTATTGTATAGGAATTGTCGAATGGTGTCAATTGCTATTTTATGATTTGTTGGAACACTTGAAATTAATTAACCCAAAGAAGGTTTCCCCCCCAGGCCCAAGAAAGCCATAAGAGGAAGGCTGCTTCGTTTTTTGATACACCGTGAACCTGCCCGGCATGGCGGGCAGCTCGAACACGGCGTCTTCGCCGTCCCGGTACAGGGGCGGGATCGTCTTTTCCTTTCCGGGGACGCGCAGGGCGGAGGCGCCTTTTACGTGTACCCGAGTTCCTCCAACTGCGCTTCCGTTACCCGGGCGGCGGCGTGGGCCACGAAATAGGTGGTCAAGGTAAAACGCCGGTAATTGCCCATCGTTTTTTTCTCCTTCCGAATAAAAGACGTTCGCGTCAGATACATGACTTTAACCCCTTTCAACGGTTGAAAATCAGGACGAACAAGGAGAAGATTTCCTGTTGTTCCCATCTTAAACCTTGAGGTTTACTCTAAGGCAATAGTTGAAGCTGGAAAAATTTATGCAAGCGATTTGCAAGGAAAAGCAGGGATTTCGGCTGTGCTTTGCGGTAAAAGATTAAAGATAACAAACGGGAATCGCTCGATCCTGCCCCCGCAGGGTGATGAGCCGGTCATACAGACAAATCACGCCGCCGGGGCCTCGGTCGGCGAAGCGATCCAGCACGCTGAAATTGTCCAGGTCGTGAACGCTGGGGTCGGCGTGTTTTTTTACTTCCAGGGGGTACAGGACGCCGTTTTCTTCGATCAGGACGTCGATTTCCTTCTTGTCCTTGTCCCGATAGAAATACAGAGGCGGCTCCAGAACGCCCCGGTTGTAATAGCTCTTCACGATTTCCGAAAGCACGAACGCCTCAAAGAACGCCCCGGCCATGGCCCCGTTTTTCAGGGTTTCCACCGTGTTCCAGCGGCTGAGATAGGCCGCCAGCCCGGTATCCAGGAAATACATTTTGGGCGATTTCACCGCCCGGGTGGTGCGGTTGTTGGAATAGGGCGGGAGCAGATACACGATATGAGAAGCTTTCAGGATGGATAGCCACCGGTCGGCGGTGGGCTGGCTGATGCCAACGTCATTAGCGGCGGAGTGCAGGTTCAGCAATTGCCCGTTGCGGGCCGCCAGCACCGTCATGAAGCGGGTGAATTTCACTTCATCCCCCACCTGGGCCAGTTCCTTCACGTCCCGCTCCACATAGGTGGTCACATACGCCCCGTAAAACATCTGCCAGTCAAATTCTGGATTCGCGGTCAGTTCCGGCATACACCCCCGCCAAATCAGCTTCCAAACGGCGTCGTAATCCAAGGGGGACAATTGCTTTTTGCGGCTGGAAAAATAATCCTCGGTGGGAAGGAAGGTTGTTTGATCCTCCACGCCGCTGATTTCCCGCATGGACAGCCCCAACAGATTCAGGATGCCGACCCGCCCGGCTAACGATTCGCTGACGTGCTTCATCATCCTGAACTGTTGGGAACCGGTGAGGAAGAATTGTCCCTTTTTCCGGCTGGCGTCCAGGGACATTTTGATGGCCGGAAATACTTCCGGCGCTTTCTGAACCTCGTCGATGAACAGCGGCGGCGGGTTGTCCTTGATGAACGTGTTGGTGTTTTCCACCGCTGCCGCCCGAAGGATGGCGTCGTCCATGGTGACGTAATTTATATCGTCTAAGATATTTTGCAGCATGGTGGTTTTGCCTACTTGCCGGGGTCCCGTCACCAGTACCGCGCCGAATTGCTTCGCCAAAGCCTGTATGGTCGCTTCCGCGTGCCGCCTGATATACATGCCATTGCCTCCTGAAAATTCGTCTCATTTAATATTCAATATTATTTTAGACGAAAACACTTTCCCTGTCAAGCAATCATTTCATTGCGGCAGTTGTAGCGCCCGCCATTTTATGCTATACTGGAATTGATTAAAGAAGCGATGCTTATACCTTCATACCCCATCAATAAGGTCTGCCCCACTCCACAGGAAACGGAAAGGAGAAGCGCATATGCCGCAGCAGGAAAACGTGTATATCCTCGGCCATAAGAACCCCGATACGGACTCCATTTGCTCCGCCATCGCCTATGCCGATATCCGAAACAGAACGTCCAAGGGCGAAGCCTTCATTCCCCGGCGGGCCGGGCAGATCAACGAAGAAACGGAGTATGTACTCAAGCGTTTCGGCTTTTCCCAGCCCGGCTATATGCCCAACGTGGGCACCCAGGTGAAGGATACGGACATTTACCGCACGCCCCGCCTGGAAAAAACCATGTCCATCAAGCGGGCGTGGGATATGATGAAGGAAAACGGGATCAGCACCCTGCCCGTGGTGGACGGGGACGGCCATCTGGAAGGCATCATTACGGACAACGATATTTCCCGGGTGTTTATGGATACGGAGGACAGCCTGCTGCTCTCCAATGCCCAAACCCAGTACCGCTGGATCGCCGAAACCATCCGAGGCGACGTCCGGGTGGGGGACGAAAACCGGTTCTTCACCCGGGGCCGCGTGCTGGTGGGCACGGCCAACCCCGAGCTGCTCAGCGCCATTTTAGAAGAAGGGGATATGGTGATCCTCGGCGACCGGGAAGGGGATCAGCTGGAGGCCGTGAACCAGAACGTGAGCTGCATCGTGGTGGGCCTGAACATGGAAATCTCCGACCGGGTGCTGGCCCTGGCGGCGGAAAAGGGCGTGGTGGTCATTTCCTCCGTGCTGGACACCTTCACCATCGCCCGGCTGATCAACCAGAGCATCCCCGTGGGCTACGTGATGATCCGGGATCACCTGATCACCTTTTCCACGGAGGATTTCACAGAGGACATTCACGACACCATGAAAAACAGCCGGTTCCACGCCTTCCCCGTGCTGGATCCCCAGGGAAAGTGCGTGGGCACCATCTCCCGGCGCAACCTGATCGACCCCAAGAAAAAGAAGATCATCTTAGTGGATCACAACGAAAAAGACCAGGCTGCGGACAACGCCGACAACGCGGATATTTTGGAGATCATCGACCACCACAAGTTAGGCTCTCTGGAAACCATGACGCCCATCACCTTCCGCAATCAGCCCGTGGGCTGCACCTGCACCATCATGTACCAGATGTACGGCGAACAGAAGCTGGATATCCCGCCGAATATCGCGGGCCTGCTCTGTTCCGCCATCATTTCGGACACCCTCATGTTCCGCTCCCCCACCTGCACCATCTTCGACAAGATGGCGGCGGGAGCCTTGGCCCTGAACGCAGGGGTGGAAATCACCCAGCTGGCCAAAGAAATGTTCCGGGCGGGCAGCAACTTAGGCGGCAAAACCCAGGATCAGATCTTCTATCAAGATTTCAAGCGCTTCACCGCCGAAGGGGATTTGGTGTTCGGGGTGGGCCAGATCAGCTCCATGGACGAGGACGATTTGCGCATGATCCGGGAAAAGCTGACCCCCTTCCTGAAAACGGAAAGCGAAAAGCAGCGGGTACCCAAGGTGTACTTCATGCTCACCAACATTTTGGAGGAATCCACCGAGCTGATCTATTACGGCCAGGACAGCGAAAAGCTCATTTCCGTGGCGTTCAAGACCCAGCCGGAAAACGGCGCGTTCCATTTGCCTGGCGTGGTCTCCCGGAAAAAGCAGCTGATCCCCGCCGTCATGAAAGCCGCCCAATGGATGCGCAGCGCGGATTATACGGGGTGAACCACAGTCAGAAAATCATTAGCCGCGGCCAGGATGCGCCGGGTGCTTTCATGCTCGAAATAAGTCAGGGCCTGCTCGTAGGGCAGCAGCAGGATCTCCCGGATCTCGCCGGGACGGGGTGCGAGAGTCCCGCCCTCAAATTCCGCCAGGAAATAGGTGACGCGCTTGCGGAACCCGGGCCTTTCGGCTAAGTCATATTCGTCCTGCTGCGTGAAGCCGGGCAGGAACCGGGGACGCAGGCCGGTTTCCTCAAAGATTTCCCGGCGGGCTGTTTCTTCTTCCGTTTCGTTTCCCTCCATGTGCCCCTTGGGGAAGCTGTACGCCCCCGCCATTTCCCGCACGATCACGAAAAGGGGCCGGCCCTCCTTCCGGGTAAACACGATAGCGCCGCAGGACCGTTCCAAATTGTTCATAATCATACCGCCCTTCTGAAAAGCTGATGCTATTGTAGCATGATCGCGGGGCTTTGCAAAGCGATTTCTTCGCCCTATTTCCGCCGTATTTCCGGCGTTTCCCGCCTTGCAATGAATATCCATTTATTGTATAATGTCCGCGAGCCATCAGCGAAGGGAGATTTGCTTTATGAACTGGCACATTGTGGCGGACACCAGCTGTGATTTATTCGACCTGCCTGTGGAAACACCGGACACGGATTTTGCCGCCGTTCCTTTTTCCATCCGCATCGGCGAAAACGAATATATTGATACCCCGGATATTTCCGTTGATAAAATGCTGACGGCCAATGAAAACAGCCGGGAAGCAGGACGCACGGCCTGCCCCGGCCCCCAGGACTGGGCGGAGAAATTCGCGCCCCAGGGAAACGTGCTGGCCTTTACCATTTCCAGCAATCTGTCCGGCAGCTATAACAGCGCGTGTACGGCCCAAAAGATGATCCAGGAAGACGAGCCGGACAAAAAAATCGCCGTGATCGACACCAAGGCCACCGGCCCGGAAACGGTGCTGATCATCCGCAAAGCCTGCGAGCTGATCAAAAGCGGCGCGGCCTTCGACCAGATCGTCAAAAAGTTGAATGAAACGGCGGAAAAAACCCACATCATTTTTGCCCTGGCCTCCTATCACAATCTGATGAAGAACGGGCGGGTGAACCGTCTGGTGGGCCTGCTGGCCGGGCATTTGGGCTTCTGGGGCATCGGCGTCGGCGACGAGCAGGGCGAAATCGCCATGCGCGGCAAGGCCCGGGGCCAGAAGAACATGATCCGCGTCATGGCGGAGGAGATCAAAAAAATCGGTCTGGCGGGGAAGGAAATCGTCATTTCCCATTGCCAGAACGAGGAAGCGGCGGGGCAGCTTAAGGACGCGCTGCTTGCCGCGTTCCCCCAGGCGGTCATCGACGTCCTGCCCACCCGGGGTCTGGACAGCTTCTACGCCGAACGCCACGGGCTGATCGTGGGTTTTTAAGAAAACAAAGTTCAGAGTGGATAGTTGAGCGTTGAGATGAATATAGTCCGTCAAGTTGGCTATATCATCTGAACGCTGAACTCTTTTTTAACGGATTCCTTTGTTGCTTTCTCGGAAAGGGGTGTGGGGGAAACCGTTCTTTGGCATCCAAAGAGCGGTTTCCCCCATTCACTTTTTCGTTGAACCAAAAATATTTCAAATTTGTTCGTTTCTTAAGACTCGTCTAAGGTTCCGCGTCTATCATGGGGCCATGCTCGGGAAAGGAGGTAAGAACCATGGATTACCGGCATGAAATCAAGCACATGATTTCCCCTGGGGACGCGGCGGCCATTCGCGCCAATTTGACCGCGGTGGCGAAGCTGGATTCCCACGCCCGGGAACGCGGCCATTACTGCATCCGCAGCCTGTACTTTGACGATCCGTTGGATACGGCCCTGCATGAAAAGTTAGACGGCGTGAACGAGCGCCGGAAGTTCCGCATCCGGTATTACAACGACGATCTTTCCTATATAATGCTGGAGTGCAAGATGAAGCGGGATGGCGTGGGCTGCAAGCCCCAGGAACGCCTGACCCTGGAGGAAACCCAGCGCATCATCCAGGGCGATATCGGCTGGATGGTGGCCAGCGGCAAGCCCCTGCTGGTCGCCCTGTATGTGGATATGAAGGTGCGCCATTTGCAGCCCAAGACTGTGGTGCAGTACCGGCGGGTGCCCTTCGTATACGGCCCCGGCAATGTGCGCGTCACCATCGACTGGGACATCCGCACCGGCGCGCCTCGGGATTTCCTGGACCCCAAGGGCCTGACCCTGCCCATCGAGGACGACGTGACCCTGCTGGAGGTCAAGTGGGACGAATATCTGCCCACCATCATCCGGCAAGCCGCGGCGCTCAAAGGCCGCACCCCCACGGCGTTTTCCAAATACGCGGCGTGCAGGGTGTACTGCTGAAAAAGTCCAGCCTTAGCGCCAAAGGTCGTTTTACGGCAGGTAGGAGGCAGGAAGTAGGAGGTTTTATCATGTTCATCAAGAAGCATGGGTTCATCTCTTTATGGACTATATATACTTCCTACCTCCTACCTCCTACTTCCTACCTGACCTAAAGTGTTCCCAATATTATATAGAAAGAAATCATAAAAAGATAGGAGAATGAAGCCATGACCTTCAATGACATCTTCAAGTCCTCGTTCCTGGAAAACGTGACCGCCGTTTCCCTCACCGATATGGCCCTGGCCCTGGTGCTGTCCTTCTGTTTGGGCCTGTTCATCTACTTCGTGTACAAGAAGACCTATTCCGGCGTCATGTTCTCCCGGGCCTTTGGCGGCGCTTTGATCGCCATGACCATGATCACCACCATGGTGATTCTGGCCGTCACCTCCAACGTGGTGCTGTCCCTGGGCATGGTGGGCGCCCTGTCCATTGTCCGCTTCCGTACCGCCATTAAAGAACCCATGGACATCGCGTTCCTGTTCTGGTCCATCGCGGGCGGCATCGTGCTGGCCGCCGGTATGATCCCGTTGGCCATCGTGGGCAGCATCATCATCGGCCTCATCATGATCGTGTTCTGCAACCGCAAAGCCATCCAGAAGCCCTTCATCGCCGTCATCAACTGCGCGGACGGCGCGGCTGAAAAGAAAGTGGCCGAGTACCTGACCGCCCACACCGGCAAGACCGTGGTCAAGAGCAAGAGCGCTCAGGCGGGCAACATCGAACTGAGCTACGAAGTGACGCTGAAAAATAACGACACCGCTTTCGTGACCGAGCTGTCCCAGATGGAGGGCGTCAGCAGCGCAGTGCTGGTAAGCTACAACGGCGATTATATGGGGTGATTCCCATGCTGAAAACGAAAACCATGGACCGCGTCTGCTGCGCGGCTACGGCGCTGATGCTGGTGCTGTCGCTGGCGCTGTGGGGCGTGGTGGAATCTGTGCGCGGGGACGGCAGCCATACCGTGGGGTACGAAAGCCTCCTGTTCGATCAGAGCGTCGTGCATACCATTGACATCACCATGGACGGCTGGGACGAATTCATCGCCAATGCCACAGCCGAGGAATATGTGGACTGCAACATCACCATCGACGGGGAAAAGTATAACCACGTGGCCATCCGCGCCAAGGGCAACACCTCCCTGTCCTCCGTGGCGACCCTGAACTCTGAACGGTATTCCTTCAAGGTGGAATTTGACCACTACGTGGAGGGCATGACCTACCACGGCCTGGATAAGCTGAGCCTGAACAACATGATCCAGGACGCCACCATGATGAAGGACTATTTAGCCTACACCCTGATGAACAAAATGGGCGTGCCCTCCTCCCTGTGCAGCTATGTGCAGATCAGCGTCAACGGCGAGTCCTGGGGCCTGTACCTTGCGGTGGAGGGCCTGGAAGACGCCTTCATGGAACGCAATGGGATGACTAAGGGCGAGCTGTACAAGCCCGACAGCCTGAGCTTCGGCGGCGGCCGCGGCAATGGCCGGGATTTCGATATGGAGCAGTTCCGGGTGAAGGACGACGAGGAAACCGGGGAAAGCGCCACCGCCGCGCTGGAAACGGAAGCTACCGCCGCGCCCGAAGCCACGACCGCGCCCAGTCAAACGGGCGGCATGTCCTTCGGCAATTTCCCCGGCATGCCCGGAAGCGGTTCGGACAGCGGGTCCAGGCCCCAAATGCCCAGCGGCATGAGTTTTCCTGATATGTCCGGCGGGAATTTCTCCTTCCCCGGCGGCGGTGAGGGGTTCACCATGCCGGAGAACATGCCCGAAATGGGCGAAGCCCCCAGCGGCGATTTTGACCCCAGCAGCCTGTTCAGCGGCGGGGGCGGCGGCTTCGGCGGGTTCAACTTCGGCATGGGCAGCGACGACGTGAAGCTGGTCTATACCGACGACGATTTCGACAGCTATTCCAACATCTTCAACAACGCCAAGACCGACGTGAGCAAGAAGGACAAGGCCCGCCTGATCGAGTCCATCCGCAAGCTGAACGCCCAGGAAGACCTGGACAGCGTGGTCAACAAGGACGAGGTCATCACCTATTTGGCGGTACACAACTTCCTGTGCAACGACGACAGCTATACCGGCATGATGGTGCATAACTATTACCTGTACGAGGAAGACGGCAAGCTGTCCATCCTGCCCTGGGACTACAATTTAGCCTTCGGCGGCTTCTCCGCTTCCTCCAGCGCCACGTCCACGGTGAACTCTCCCATTGATTCTCCCGTGAGCAGCGGCACCACCGGCTCCCGGCCCCTGATCGCCTGGATCTTCAGCGACGAAGACGCCCTGGCCCAGTACCACGAAACTTACAGCCGATTCATTGCGGAATGCGTCGAAAGCGGCTGGCTGGAAAGCGAAATTGCCCGGGTGCAGGCCATGATCTCTTCCTACGTGGAAAACGACCCTTCGGCCTTCTACACCATGGATGAATTCAACAAGGCCATCGAAACGCTGCAAACCTTCTGCGCAAAGCGCGGCGAAAGCGTTCGGGGCCAGCTGGACGGGACCATTCCCTCCACCAGCAGCGAACAGCGCAGCAGCAGCGCTCTCATCGACGCCAGTGAAATTTCCACGGCGGATATGGGCAGCATGAACAGCACAAACGGCGGCGGCATGACGATGCCCGGTGGCGGCGGCAGCGGCGGGTTCTCCAGACCCGACAGCGGCGACAGCAGCGGCGGCGGTTTCACCATGCCGGGCGGCGGCAGCTTTACCAAGCCCGAGGGCATGCCGGACAGGGGTTCCTTCTCTCCGGGTTCCATGCCGGGCAGCAGCGCCGCCCCAACGGGCGCGGACGCCGACGCCACAGCTCAGCCTGACCAAACTGTGCCCACCGACAGCGCCACGGCCCAGCCCGAGGAATCGGCGGCAGCCGAAAACGCCACGGAAAAGCCCTCCCGGGAAAGCCGGGGCGGCTTCTCCAGAGAGGGCGGCATGCCCGGCAATATGCCCGGCGGTATGTCCTTCCCCGGCGGCTTTGAACAGCAGGCGGATCAAACCGGCCTGTGGATCCAGGTGGCCGTCTGCGCCGCGGCCCTGATCGCGGCGATTCTGGTCATCATGAAAGTCCGGAATCACAATCAGTAAAACGAGAGACGCCGGAGCCGCGAAGCCCCGGCGTCTCTTTTTGTCGAAGCGTGAAAAAATTTTTAAAAACATGGAACATTTTTGGTTTTTATGCGTATAATAGAATGTGACCGATAGGCCACGAGAAAAAGCGCCTGCGCGCGGAAAGAAGAGAAACAAATGAAGAAGATTTTCGCTTTGATGCTTACCGTAATGATCCTGGCATCCTCTCTGACGATGGGCTGCGCCCTGGCGGAAACTCCTTTGATGGGCGGCTGGACGGCTGCCGAAGACGCCGCGATTACGGAAGATGTGCGCGCCCTGTTTGACAAGGCCATGGAAGGCCTGGTGGGCGTGAATTACGTGCCCGTGGCTTACTTGGGTTCCCAGGTGGTAGCCGGTACCAATCACGCCATCCTGTGCCAGACCACGGTGGTATATCCCGGCGCTCAGCCCGCCTGGAAGGTGGTATTCCTGTATGAAAACTTAGAGGGCGGCGTGGAAATCATGAACATCGCCGATTTCGATTTCGGCAGCCTGTGCACCTACGGGGCGGAAGAATAACAGATCAATGAACAAAGCCGGAGAGCGCGACGCTCTCCGGCTTTGTTCATTTACACTGTTTCCAGCCCCGTATCGCTTTCCACCACTTTTAACAGCTCCTCCTGTTTTCCGTCCAGGGCGCTGATGTAGCTCAGATAGGTGTGGCCGCCGAACTCGCCCTTGAACTCGTAGCACAGCCTTTCGCCGCTTTCCGTGGGGATCAGGCACAGCTGACCGGACTGCACGTTCAAGCGCTGGCCCACGCGGCTTCTCGCCTCCTCCTCGGTGAGGGTGGGGGCCAGCAGCCCCCGGGCGGCATGGTTCTGCCAGTAATTCCGGGCCTCGACGCCCACCACCTGGGCGGTGTCCATGCGCAGCTGCACCTTGATGAGATCGGGGTACAGCAGCGTATCGCCCTGGGAGGCGGCGAAGGAAATCACCGCAACGCCCTGATATACCTGGAAGTAGGTGGCTTTCATGCTTTGAAAGCCCCGGGCTTCCAGGAACAGCAGGGCGTTTTCCCTGCATTCCTCCACGCTCTTTTCCACGGGGAAATCCGCCGCGTCCGGGGCCATCCACAGAATTTTGCCGCCCTGCCGGGTCACGGCGGCCTGGAGGGTCACGTCGCCCAAATCCAGCGTCACGCCCCAGCAGGGGATGCTGCCGCCGGTGGACGCCCCCGGCGCGGCCCGCTTCACCCGGTCGCCCACGAAATCCCGGGCGATGGTCATAGCCTCCTCCTGGGAGATCACCTTGGTGCCCAAGGCCAGGGCCTGGCCGGTCTGCCGGGCGTCGGAAAAAGGCCCGTCGTAAATCAAGGTGGGGTAGCTCACGGCGCTGTCATAGGCCGGGGCTTCCGGTTCGCTGCCCACGGGATAAAAGGCGGCGGTCCCCGCGCTGGCCTGGGCCGTCAGGCTTTCCCGGCTCTGGGCAAGGGCGGAAGCGTATTCCCGGCATGCGGACAGGAGGCTGTTCAGCTTCGCCGCGTCCTCCGGGGTGATTTCCCCCGCCCGGAGCAGCGCGCCGCTGTAATCCGCCGCCTGATTGGCGAACTTCATGGCCCGCTGGGTGGCGGTGTGGGACAGGGGCAGCAGGGACAAACTGCGCTGCACCTGGGCCGCCCCGGCGCTCACCTGATTCAGGTATTGGTTTTCCGCCCCGTCGGCCTGGGACAGCAAGGCCTTGCCTAAGGCCAATTCCATATCTTCCATCTGCCTAAGGGCCGAAAGCACCGTCCCGTCGTATACCTCCCGCAGACGCGCCGCGTACCCGTCCCGCTCGCCCTTGAACCGGAACGCCAGCCCGGACACCGCCGCCAACGCTAAAAGCAGGGCGAAAACGCCCAAGGAAAAACGGCTTTTTGCCATAGGATGCACCTCGTAATAACTGATGATTTATAGCAGGTAGGAAGTAGGAGGTAGGAGGTAGGAAGTTTTATATAGTCTACCAAAGGAACCCGGCACCTTGCTTGGACTTTTGAGCAAAATAAACCTCCTACCTCCTACTTCCTACCTCCTACCTGCTTAATGTGTCATACGGCAAAGCTATGCGCCCCAATGCTCAATCTGACCTCCCGGCTCCAGATCCAGGCGCTGGTGGCGGTGGCGGGGTTGTAGTAATACACGCATCCGCCGGTGGGGTCCCAGCCGTTCATGGCGTCCCGGGCGGCGCGGAGGGAATCATTGTCCGGGGCCAAATTGATTTGGCCGTCCGCCACGCAGTCAAAGGCCCCGGCCTGGTAAATCACCCCGCTGATGGTGTTGGGGAAGGAAGCGGAGCGCACCCGGTTCAGCACCACCGCCGCCACCGCCACCTTGCCCAAATAGGGTTCGCCCCGGGCCTCGGCGTGAACCAGCCGGGCCAGAGTATAGATTTCGCTGTCGCTGGCGCTGGCGGCTGCCGCGCTGCCGCCGTTCAGGGTGACGCCCAATGCCGCCGCCGTGGCAGGCCCCACCACCCCGTCGGCTTTCAGACCGTTTTTCCGCTGAAACCACACCACCGCCTCATAGGTGGCCTGGCCGTAAATGCCGTCCGCCGGAGCGTCCATGTAGCCGTATTGCCGCAGGCGCTGCTGGATCTTCGTCACGTCCGCCCCCCGGTCGCCCCAGGCCACGGCGGCGCTGGCCGCCCCCGTCCACACCGTCAGGCAAAGCAGTGAAAGCAATAGCGCCACCCGTTTCCTTTTCACCGTCATCCCATCCTTTCCGGCTCTATTGTGTGCGGAAACGGGAAAAATAAACCTGCCGTCTGCGGGAATGTATCTTTTTTGTTCTGCCCTTGTAATCTTCTGGAAAAGCTCTATAATGAATAATATGCATTTTATGCATGTTTTTACGAAAGGACGGGGGAAAGAATGAACATTGAACTCATCGTATTCATCGTATACCTGATTTTTATGTTAGGGATCGGCGTATATTTCTTCCTGCGCATGCGCAGCGGCGGCGAAAAGGATTACTTCTTGGGCGGCCGTCAGATGGGGCCGTGGGTGTCGGCCCTGAGCGCGGGCGCGTCGGATATGAGCGCTTGGTCCCTCATGGGCCTGCCCGCGTCGGTGTACGCCCTGGGCATGGGGCAGACGTGGATCGCCATCGGCCTAGCCATCGGCTATGCCCTGAGCTGGATTTTGGAAGCGCCCCGCCTGCGCCGCTATTCCATCGCGGCCAAGGATTCCATCACCATTCCCCAATACCTGACCAACCGTTTCCTGTCCAAGAGCAAGGTCATGCAGGTGATCTGCGCGGTGATTTTCCTGGTGGCCTACACCGTTTACGCGGCCAGCAGCATCAAGGCCTGCGGCACGCTGTTCAACACGGTGGTGGGCGTGGATGCCAACGCGGCCATGTACGTGGCGGCGGTGATCATCGTTTCCTACACCTTCCTCGGCGGCTTCTCCGCCGTGTCCTGGACCGATTTCTTCCAGGGCATGCTCATGCTGGCGGCCCTGCTGATCGCCCCCATTTTCGCCCTGGCGCTGGTGCAGTCCGGCCAGGGCGCGTCCGCCATGGATCAGGTGGGCGCGGGCTACTGGAAGCTGTTCACCAACTGGCAGGACGTGGTGTCCGGCCTGGGCTGGGGCCTGGGCTACTTTGGCATGCCCCACATCATCATCCGCTTCATGGCTGTGCGCTCCGATAAGGACATGAAAAAGAGCGCCGCCATCGGCATCTCCTGGACGGTGCTGATCTTAGGCTTCGCCGTCATCGCCGGTCTGATCGGCCGCATGTACTTAGGCGAAATCGCCGATACGTCCACCGTGTTCATCCAGATGGTGCGCAAAATGTTCCCGCCGGTCATCAGCGGCGTGCTGCTGTCCGCTATTCTGGCGGCCTCCATGTCCACGGCGGACAGCCAGCTGCTTTCCAGCGCCTCCGCCTTTGCCAGCGACGTGTATAAGCCCGTGATCCGCAAGGGCAAGGCCAGCGACAAGGAAATGCTGTGGATGGGCCGCGCGGTGGTGCTGGCCGTGGCTGTTGCCGCGTTGCTGATCGCTTCCAACCCGGACAGCGGCAGCATCATGGACCTGGTTTCCAACGCCTGGGGCGTGTTCGGCGCGGCCTTCGGCCCGGTCATCCTGCTTTCCCTGTTCTGGCGTCGGTTCACCTTCGGCGGCGCCGTGGCGGGCATCGTGGTGGGCGCGGCGGTGGATATCCTGTGGCTGGCGTTCTTAAGCTCCACGGGCGTGTACGAGATCGTGCCCGGCTTCCTGTGCGGCTGCCTGGCCGCCGTGGCGGTGTCGCTCATGGGCAAAGCCCCCGGCGAGGACGTGGTGAAGCTGTTCGATCAGGTGCGTTCCAAGCAGGAAATCTGATCCGCCTTACATTCGATAATACCCAGCCGTCGGAGTTTTCCGGCGGCTTTCTTGATGTGGGAGTTGAATTTGTTTCAAAATTATTACGCAAAAGCGATAAAAATCTTGACATTGTTACGGTATTGAAATAAAATAGACTTGGATCATTATCCACACTTTTTGCCCAAAGAATGGATTCCGGCGCGTTTTTCGCGCGCCGCTGTATGGAGGTTCAAGCCCATGCGTACCGTTACCGTCCGCGTTTGCGCTTTTCTGATCGCAGCCGCTTTGCTGCTGGGGGCCGTGCCCGCGATGGGGGATACTTATCCCTTCACGGCCTACGTTACCGAAGCGCTGAACCTGCGCCAGTCGCCCAGCAGCTCCGCGAAAGTGCTTACCACCATCCCCGCCGGGGATATGGCGGTGATCACCGGAGAAAGCGGCGGCTATTATATCGCCGTTTATGAGGGCGTACAGGGCTACGCCTTGAAGCAGTATCTGCAAACGTCCAGCGGAAACGCCGACGTGCCCGCCATTACCCCCACCCCCGCCGCCGCCGCCGGAGCGTCCTCCGCCTATAAGCTGCTCTATTCCGGCAGCAAGGGGGACGCGGTGAAGGCCGTGCAGGAAGCGCTGAAGGAATTAGGCTTTTATACCGGCGCGGTGGACGGCAGCTTCGGCTCCGGCACCCGCGGCGCTGTGACCGCCTTCCAGAGCATGAACGGCCTTTCCCAGACCGGCACGGCGGACAGCGCCACCCAGACCCTGCTGTTTGAAGGAAAGCCCAAGAACAGCAAGGGCAAGGCCGCCGCTGTGAAAACGGTGTCCTACGTGGAGGGCGCGTCCATCTCCTCCGGCAGCAAGGGCGACGCGGTGACGCGCCTGCAAAACCGGCTGAAAGAGCTGGGCTATTACACCGGCACGGTGGACGGCGCGGCGGGCAGCGCCACGGTGAGCGCCATCAAGGCGTTCCAGAAAAAGAACGGCCTGACCCAGACCGGCACGGCGGACGCGGCCACCCAGAGGGCGCTGTACGCGGCCACGGCCATCAGCGCCAAGGCCACCGCCACGCCCAAGCCCACCGCCACCCCCACCACCATTCCCACCAATCCCCCCACGGAAGGCAAGGCCACCTTCCCCTTTACCACCTACACCACCGCCTCCGTGAACCTGCGGAAATCCGCCTCCACCTCCTCCCAGCGCCTGCTCACCGTGCCCAAGGGCGCGGAAATTTCGGTGCTGGCGATCACCGGGGATTTCCTGAACGTCAAATATAAATCCTATACGGGCTACATCGTGGCCGATTATGCCCACGTGCCCGCCCAGTACGCCCCCGGCAAGGCGCTGTCCACCGACGCCGACGCCCAGCAGCATTACGCCTATCTGCAAACCGGCAGCACGGGCAAAAACGTGTCCGTACTCCAGGAAGCCTTAAGGGAGCTGGAGTTTTACGCCGGGGCGGCGGACGGCAGCTACGGGGCCAACACCGCCGCCGCTGTGAAGGCGTTCCAGAAGAAGAACGGCATCCGGCAGGACAGCGTCGCTTCCCCCGAGGTGCAGAAATTGATTTTTGAGGGCAAGCCCCTGAACGCCCGGGGCAAGAAGGTCAGCGTGGCCATCCTGCCCAATTACGCCGTGGAGGAATTCAGCGTGGGCGATAAGGGCTGGCAGGTGACCGAGCTGCAAAACACCCTGAAAGCCCTGGGCTATTATACCGCCGCCACCCCCTCCGGCGTGTACGACGCCGCCACCCAGAACGCGGTGAAGAAATTCCAGACCGACCATAAGCTGACCGTGGACGGCGTGGCGGGCAAAAAAACCATGCGCCTGCTGAGCCTGCTGGCCGTCACCCCCACGCCCTCCCCGAAGGCCGCCGCCGTCGTTCCCGCCGCCACCTCCACCCCCCTGACGGCCAAGAACGTGGTGGTGATGAAGAACGGCACCAAGGGCACGGAAGTGACCAAGCTGCAATACCGGCTCATGGAGCTGGGCTACTACAACTGCCGCGCCGACGGCGTATATGACAGCGACGAAATCGAAGCCGTCAAGGAATTCCAGCGCAAGAACGGCCTCTCCGTGGACGGCGTGGCCGGTCTGGCGACCCAGCAGGCCCTGTACGCCGCCTCCGCCGTGGCCGCCTTCACGCCCCTGCCCGTGGCCTCCGTATCGCCCACGCCCATCGTGGCCAGCACGCCTTATCCCGTGAACCAGACCCTGAAAACCGGCAGCAGCGGCGAGCTGGTCTCCGCCCTGCAAACCCGGCTGAAAGCCCTGGGCTACTTTACCGGCACCGTGGACGGCCAGTACGGCAGCGGCACCGCCCAGGCGGTGAAGAACTTCCAGCGGGCCAACGGCCTCAACCCCGACGGCGTGGCAGGCTCTCAGACCCTGACCCGCCTGTACGTCAGCGGCACGGCGATTGCCGCCGCCACCCCCAAGCCCACGGCCACGCCCAAGCCCTCCGCCACCTCTGCCGCCACGGCGGTCAAGATCAACGCCAAGCTCCTGCAAAGGGGCGACAGCGGCGCGGCGGTCAAGGCTTTGCAGCAGCGCCTGGTGCAGCTGGGCTACCTGACCGCGGCGGACGGCATTTACGGACCCAAGACCGTGAACGCCGTGGCGGCCTTCCAGAAGCAGAACGGCCTGACCTCCGACGGCATCGCGGGTACCATGACCCTGAATCGCATCAGCTCCAGCAGCGCCGTGCCCGCCTCCGGCGTGGCGGGTCTGCCCAGCACCAATACGGGTACGAATACCAATACGAATAACAGCGGCAGCACGGCCTTTACCGCCCCCGCCGCTTCCCGGGTGAAGTACGCCAACTGGGAGAGCGTGATCCGCCCCATCGCCCGCAGCATGCCCGACGTGGTGATTTACGATCCGGACTCCGGCCTGCACTTTAACCTGCATATGTTCTCCTTCGGCAAGCATGCCGATTCCGAACCCCCCACCGCGGCGGATACCGCCATCCTGAACCAGATCGTGGGCGTGAACAACTGGACGCCCAAGTATGTGTGGGTCATCTTCCCCGACGGGCAGGTGTATATCGGCTCCATCCACAGCCACGGCCATGAGGTGGACCATACCCCCAATAACGACCTGGCAGGCCATATCTGCCTCCACTTCCCCCGGAAAATGTCCGAGGCGGAAGCCACCGGCCCCTACGCCGTCAGCCACCAGAACGAAATCAACTGGGGCTGGGAAATCACCCAGGCTATGGCAAAGTAATTGCCATTCAGCTTGCGCTGAATGGCGCGTAAGGGGGAATCCTTCCCCCTTACGGAATAAAGGTCGCAACTCCCCTTCATGGGGAGATTGCTCCCTTTCGGCTGATCTCACCGCCGATGAGATTCCCGCCGCAGGCGGTCATCGGCGGTTCGTCCCCTACGGTTTTTCCTCTCGCCCGCAGTCTCGCTTCGCTCGACGCTAAGGGCTCCCGGGCGGAAAAACCGCAAGGCAGGAAAATTTCATCCAGTCGTCTTCGCTCCTTCCTGAAATTTTCCGTCCTCCCGGCGTACACGCCGCCGGTGCGGATTTCAGTCAAGGGGCGCTCCCCTTAACAATCCCCCTGCGATCCCCAACTCCGTCATTTTTCCCAATGGGGTTAATGGCGAGCGGCAAAGAGGTTTTCGCTGTATGAAAGAAACGCAGTCGTTCGCTTTTTTTGACTTTGACGGCACCCTGATTTCGGGGGACAGCATCGTCGCCTTTGTGCGCTATGCCCGGAAACGGGGATTCATGCCCCGGAAGGAATATGCGCGGACAATGCTGGCGGCGGCGGGCTTCGTGCTGGGCGTAAAAAACGCGGCGGACAGCAAAAACGCCGCCCTGCGCTTTCGCATGAAGCTGAGCCCGGCGGATCGGGAAGCCCTGGAACGGGACTTTGTGCGGGACTGTCTGCTGCCCCGGGTCTATCCCCGGGGGAAAGCCTGCCTTGACCTTCACCGGCAGGCGGGCCGCGAAACTGTGCTGGTGACCGCCTCCACGGAAAACTATATGCGTTTTGCGGCGGAGGCGCTGGGCTTTTCCGCCCTGCTGGCCACGCCCCTGAACCCCGACGGCACCGTGGGCGAAAATTGCAAAGGGGAAGAAAAGCCCCGCCGCATCCGGGACTGGCTGCGGGATACGGGCCGGGAAGCGGACTTTGCCGCCTCCTTTGCCTATGGCGACAGCAAAAGCGACCTGCCCATGCTGCTTCTGTGCGGCCATCCAGTGCAGGTGAACCCTAAAAAAGCCCTGCGGAAAGCCGCGCCGGAGATGGAAACGGTGCGCTGGAAAGAGGTAAAAGTATGAAGCTGATTTCATGGAACGTGAACGGCCTGCGGGCTGTGATGGGCAAGGGCTTTCAGGATACGTTCAGCGCCCTGGACGCGGACATTTTCTGCCTCCAGGAAACCAAGCTGCAGGCCGGGCAGATCGCGCTGGACCTGCCGGGCTATCATCAATACTGGAATTACGCCGAAAAGAAGGGCTATTCCGGCACGGCGGTGTTCACCAGGCAGGAACCCCTGTCCGTCAAGTATGGCATCGGCGTGGATGAATTTGACCACGAGGGCCGGGTGATCACCCTGGAGTTCCCGGACTTCTTTTTCATCACCGTGTACACCCCCAATTCCCAGGACGGCCTGGCCCGCCTGCCCTACCGCATGCAGTGGGAGGACGCTTTCTTGGCTTATCTGAAAGGCCTGGAACAGGAAAAGCCCGTGGTGTTCTGCGGCGACCTGAACGTGGCCCACCGGGAAATCGACATCAAGAACCCCAAAGCAAATATCCGCAACGCGGGCTTTACCCAGGAGGAACGGGACAAAATGACCGCCCTGCTGGACAGCGGCTTCGTGGACACTTTTCGCCATTTCCACCCCGACGCGACCGGCGCTTACAGCTGGTGGAGCTACCGCTTCCACGCCCGGGAAAACAACGCCGGCTGGCGCATCGATTACTTCATCGTGTCCCAGGCCCTCACCCCCCGGCTGGTTTCCGCGTGCATCCACCCGGAAATTTTCGGCTCTGACCATTGCCCGGTGGAGCTGGTATTGCAGGCGTAAAGCGGAACGATCTATGAAAAAACGCTGACCCGCGCGGATCAGCGTTTTTTTCATGGATGCTTTGTCGGATCATATCAGTCGCCCGCATACCGATAGGCCAGCTTACGGGCGATGCAGTACTGCTCCGCGAAGCTTCCGGGGGTAACGGTGAGCGTGAGGAACGGGTCATGGGCAAAGGCGTTTTCCCCGATCTGCGTCACGCTGACCGGGATGGCCAGTTCCATCAGGCGGGGGCAGTCCGCGAAGGCGTAAGCGCCGATGGCTGTCACATGCTCGGGCAGGACGATGCGGGTCACGGATACGCCCTGGAAAGCGCCGTCCTCAATATGAAGCAGCCCGGCGGGCAGCGTCAGCGTGGTGACCGGAATGACGTGTACCCGGCACACAGCGGGCTCGCAGTCGCCTTTGGTGACGGTAATGTCCGCCGTGCCAAGACCGACGCCCATCACCACGCTGCCCACCACCCGCGCGGCGTCAGGATTGGAGGAACGGTAGGTAAAGGACTCTTTGGGGTTGCCGTTCAGGGTGGCGGTCAGCACAGCGACCCCGCCTTCCTTCAGATAGACGTCCGGCAGCGCAAAGCCCAGCGCACCCGTGCAGGGAATGGCTTCCTCCTGCCCCAGCGGGACGCGGCAGCGGCTGCATCGAAGCGCCCGCACGCCGTTCAGGATGGCGGTGGGCGCCTCCCGCACGTACCATTCGGGATCGTGGCCGTTCTTGCAGCTTTCGGGCAGGACCACATGGATCACCGCCTTGGCCGTTTTGCCGTTGTACAGCTTGGCCGTCAGCGTTACGGTGCCTTCCCGCAGGCCGGTAAAGGTATGATGGGAAAACTGGGAATCCACGATCACGCAGTCCGTATCCCCCGTCACGGTGAAGGTCACGTCCTGCGGCTCCAGCGTCTTGGGGTTGCTCAGATCATTGCCGTATTGGAAATCCACCTGGACAAAGGAGCCTGTGGTCACCGTGTACTCGCTTTCCCGGAAGGAGCAGGTGGTGTCGCGCTGGTAGGCGAACACGGTCAAATGAAGCGTCTGCCCGCTGGCCGCCGTGGCATACAGCTCCGCGGAGCCGTCGTAATAGGTGCATTTCAGGCTTTTGCCATTTACGATCTGCACCACGCGCTTGCCGCTGGGGTAGCTGCTCTGGTGGGTGATTTCCCAGGTGACCTTCACCGGATTGCCCCAATAATCCGTCACGGTGGGCAGGGGCACCGTGGTGTTATAGGCGATGCTGATGGAGGCGTCGTCCGGCACGCCGTCCACAAACAGCCGCCCGTACGGTTCTGTGACGACGACCGGCACCGTGCAGGAAACATCGTTGTATTGGCTCCACACCGTCAGCGTGGCCGTGCCGACGGATTGGGGATAGATGCGCCAGTTATCCACCTTCACGACCGATTCATCGCTGCTGCAAAGCACCAGATCCGTAATGGACACGATGTCCGACATGTCGGACTTGATACAGCACATATCACAGCTGATGATATCGATGGGCATGGAGATGATCTCTGCTTCCGGGGCCAGCCACGCGGGACATTCCGCCGCCTCCACGCGAAATCTGTAGGTAAGGCCGCTTTGCAGCGTTACCGTTACATAGCCGATCGCATGGGAAGTGGAGGCGGACAGCAGGCCGTCCCCGGTCACGCTGACGGAAGCGCCCTCCACGCTGTATTCGGCGGGAACGAGCTCGCCCGCCCGGGTATGAACGGAAAGCTGATAAGGTTTCCCATAATTCAGATAGGGCTGCGGACGGTCAAAAACCAGGGCCTGATCGCTGTCGGTTACCTTGATGGGATAATACTCACGGGAGCCGGCGGCGTAGACCTCCAAGGTGCAGACGCCGGGCGTGATCCCGATGATCACGTTGCCGTCAACGACGGCCACAGGGCCCTCCAGTCCTTCTGCGTCGGGGTTATGACTGCTTATTTTCAGAGGATACCAGGCGCCCGCGGGCTCGTACTCGGCGCTGACCGTAAGGCGTTCCCCCGCGGGAATCGTTTGGGAAGAAAGGGTGACATGCACATCGGTGGGCGATTCGTAAATCCGCAGGCGCGCTTCGTCCGTGCTGCCGTCCGTGCCGTAGGCTTTCACGGTGACCCAGCCCGCCGCTTTTCCCTTCAGGCTGATACTGCCGCCATCGCGGCAGAGCTCGGCGCAGTCTTCCCCCTCGGTCAGTTCAACGCGGGCATAGACCGTTTTTCCCTGCCGGTCCGTGGTCGTGATGGGAAAGGAATAGCCTACGGTGCCTTTGTCATACGGCATATGCAGCTTCACCCCTTCGCAGGCGTCCACCACAAAAACGCCGAAGGAAGCGAGCCGATCTCTGGCCGTGACCTGATAGAAGCCCGTCCGCAGGCCGGTGACGGTGGGCGTTTCGCCCGCCGGATCAAAGAAAAGGGCGCTTGAAGTGTAGTTTGGAAAGGGATCGTAATACGTTCCGCCCTCCATTGTGTACCGGACGGGCACGGTCTGCCCTACCTGGACGACGACCGTGTCCTGTTCAGGATGAATGGCTGTAGCGGGCGTCTCTACGCGAACCAGCACAGTCTTGCTAAAGCCGTTGCCGTCGGTGAATTGCAGGGTGTACTGCCCCAGCGCTTTCATGAAGAAGAAGCGGTAGGGTCGCTGATCCGTATACCCCACTCCTAAGTCCTGGAAAGCGGCGGGATCGCTGCATACAATGCTGATCCACCCGCTGCCCTCCGGACGGCCGAAATAAGCCCGTATATTCTCGTTCAGCGCCACGCTGATCTCATCCTGCAGATCCACCCAATAGCCGTCGGTTTGCGCCGAGGCCAGGGATGCGCAGCAGAAAACCGTCAGGATGGCCAGGGCAAGGATAAGCGTTCGTTTCATGGTTTTTCCCTCCTAAGCGGTACAAAAGCCAATGCGTTTCATTCAAAACAGCCGGCAGGGACGGTATCCGTATTTTACCAGTGCGCCCGGAGCAGTGTCAAGGCGGCCGAACCGGCGAGTGGCAAAATTTACAATTGTTACAACATGCTTGAAGGAAACGGGCCGCGGTTTCTTCCCTATTTTATTTGATATCCAAATGGATATCATATGAACATCTTACACCTTGTTTACCGTATTGTCAAGATATCTGTTTGGATATCAGGAGATGAAGCGGATGGCTTGCTACCGGCGCATCAAAGAACTGCGCGAAGACCACGATATGACGCAGCGCGATCTTGCGGAACTGCTGAATATGCCGCAAAGCCAGTATTGGCGGTATGAGCGAGGCTACCGCGATATCCCGACGGACATTTTGATCCGTTTGGCGGATTATTACAAAGTGTCGGTCGATTATCTGCTGGGCAGAACGAACAATGCGAAGCCGTATACGTAACGAAGCGGGAAATCCCCGCGCTGTGAAACCAAAAGATTGAGGATGCAATGAACCGTCAGAGCAAACAAAACCACTACGGCAGGATCATGAAGCTGACCCTGCCCATCATCGTGCAGAACCTGCTGAGTACCGCCGTCAGCTCTTCGGACGTGGTGATGCTCAATTACGTGGGGCAGGCGCACATTTCGGCGGTTTCCCTGGCGGCGCAGTACGCCAATGTGCTGTTTATGATCCTTTACGGCTTAGGCACGGGTGTCACCATGCTCAGCGCCCAATATTACGGCAAAAAAGACCTGCGCGCCGTTCATCTGGTGCAGGGCATCGCCCTGCGCTTTTCTTTGATCTGCTCCGGTTTGTTCGGCGCGGCGGCCCTGCTCTTTCCCCGGCTCATGATGCGCGCGTTCACGCCGGACGAGACGCTGATCGAGATCGGCGCGCAGTACCTGCGCTGCATCAGCGTGGCGTACCTGTGCTGGGGCGTGATCGAGATTTATTTATCCACCCTGCGCAGCATCGGGCGGGTGGCCGTGGCTTCCGCGCTGAACACCTTCGCCTTCGTGCTGAATATCCTGCTGAACGCCGTGTTCATCTTCGGCCTGTTCGGCGCGCCGAAGTTAGGGGCTATGGGCGTGGCCATCGGCACGTCCGTTTCCCGGCTGCTGGAGCTTTTGCTGTGTCTGATCGTGTCCAGAACCAGCCAGGACGTGAAGCTGCGCTTCTCCGACGCGTTTCACTTAAACCGCCTGCTGCAAAAGGACTTTGTGCGCATGGCGCTGCCCGCCGTGCTGAACGATACCTCCTGGGGCCTGGCCTTTTCCATGTATTCCGTGGTGATCGGCCAGTTCTTAGGCACGGACATGGTGGCCGCCAATTCCTTCGCCACCCTGGCCCGCAGCTTCGGCACCATCCTGTGCTTCAGTGTGGCCAGCGCGGGCGGCATCCTGCTGGGCCAGCTCATCGGCGAAAACCGGATGGAGGAGGCGGAAAAGGCGGGAAAGCAGCTCATGCGGCTGACGGTGCTTTTCGGGGCCGTCGGCGGCGGGATCATCTTGGCGGCCATGCCCATTATGCTGAATTTTGCCGACCTCACCGAGGCGGGCAAGGGCTTTCTGCGCGTGATGCTGTTCATCAATTCCTATTACGTCATGGGCGCGGCGGTGAACACTACGCTGATCGCGGGCGTATTCCGGGCGGGCGGCGACAGCCGGTGGGGCTTCATCTGCGATACCATTGACATGTGGGGCTACGGCGTGCCCCTGGCGTTCCTCACCGCCGCTGTGTTGAAATTGCCGCCTATGTGGGTGTATTTCTTCATGTGTACGGATGAATTCGTGAAATGGCCCTGGGTCATTTCCCATTACCGGAGCAACAAATGGCTGCGCAATATCACCCGGGAGCAGCTGGAATAACTGTTCCTGCTCAGCCTTCCGCTTCACAGTAACACGCGAACTCCGTTTCCCGGCGGTTCTTCCAGGGGGCAGGGTAGAAAGGAATAACTTTCTAAAGGGCGGCGATTTTCCGCCCTTTTTTTCCATCCATGGACTTGTAATTTATACAGAAAATTTGCGGATTTATTGACAAAATTGGGAGGGGGTATATATATAATATGTATATAGGGGAGTTTGCCTGCTTCGCGGCACAGCCATGATGTTTCTATCTGGGAAAAGAGGGGGGAAAGACGATGCGGCGTATTTTTTGCCTGTTGATCGCGGTGCTGCTTTTGTGGACCGCCTCTGCCAGCGCCGCCACCCTTCCGTCCGGCCTGAAGGAGATTGAAAAAGAAGCGTTCAGCGGCGTTCCCATCACGGACGTGACCATCCCCGACGGCGTGACCGCCATCGGCGCGCGCGCTTTCTCCACCGCCACCCTGTGCCACGTCACGATTCCCGCCTCGGTGAAAGATATTGATGAAACGGCTTTCGACGGCACGGCGAAGAGCTTTTTTGCCACCGTGACCAAGGGCAGCTACGCGGAAGCATGGTGCGGTAAAAACAAGATCGCATATTCATACACCGATACCCTCTACGTCACGCCCTCGGTGAAAGCCGCGTCGGTCGCCAAAGAGGGAGAAAAATATTTGGGCACTCCCTACTCCGTTATGGACTGTCAGGCCTTTGTAGAGGCTTGCCTCAAGGACGCGGGTATGCCCGTTGACCTGGCGGGCAGCAACGCCTGGTACCGAACCATGACCTGGACCGGCACGCCGGAGGAATGCATCGCCCTTTTCGGGTACATTCCCAAGGGCGCGTTCCTGTACATTCTTGAGTTTAACGGGAAAGAACCCAGCAAATATAAGTCCGACAAGCTGGGCAACGCTTCCCATATCGGCATTTATACCGGAACATATTCAGGCGCCATGGCATCCAGCTATTCCAAAGGCTGCGTCATCCATTCCAAGTTCGAGGGGGCGACCATCAACGGCGGCTGGAACCGCGTGGGCCTCTGGAAACAGCTGGACTACGACGAAACCATCAACCGCTGGCTGCAATCCCAATAATTTGCAAACATGAAACACGGGGACGGCTCCGCGCGCTGGCATTCAACCGCTGAATCCGGTACGCGAAGCCGTCCTCCGTGCTGTATTCATGGAATTTTGGCCTCCTTGCAGGAAAAACGGGGGCGCGCGAATAATTAAAAACGATAGGCTGTTGCCAATCTACCATTTGGAAGGAAGGAATGACTATGAAACATTTCGTATCCATCCTGCTTGCCCTGCTGCTCATGTGCCTGACGGTTTCCTCGATGGCCGAGCAGCCCTTTACCGTGGCGGAGCCGAACCCGGAGGCGCTGGAAGCGGACTATGCCGGGGACTGGGTCTGCGCCTACGCGGGGCACGGCAAAGACGCGTTTGAGGCGGAACCCCATCTCAGCGATTTGGGCATGGAGTCGCTCATGACCGTTCACATCGAAAACGGCTTTGCGTCCTTTACCGGCATGCCGGAGATGGGCACCGATCCTTTCCCGTTTCATTACGCTGGCGGCGCAATGGTTTTTGAACCCGAAGAAGGGCTTGTGATCTTCACGCTTCAGCTGCTCCAGGACGGAACGCTGTCCATGAAATTCAACATGGTCGAGGCAGCCGCTGTCCTGTACCTGTTCCGGGTGGAAGCCCAGTAAAAACATGGTGGACGGTTCTCTGTGCACATTTCCGGCAGATAATTTGAGCACAGAGATTTATTTCCTGTACCTTGAATGCGCATTGGAACCATAATAGAGGTTTATATGTTAAAAATGGAAAATATAGATATAAATGATCAAGAAGGAATCGGTTTTCTGAGGAGAAGCTTCGTTGAATATTATAATAAAGTAAATGATCATTTATTAGCGTCATCAAGGGATATGAAAAAGAGTATAAATGAATTAAACGGAAACCTTGATCGCCTTGATCCCAATCGTATGGAAAAGTCTCGAACGATTATCTCTAATATTTTGTTTTTTATCGGATCGATTTTTAAGCCAGAAATAACGCCGTCTGAATGGTTTGGAAAACAAAAGGTTAATGCTGATGAAATAAAACGTTTGGAAAGCACGAAAAATGCAGCTTCTGGCCTTATAAGTGTGTATAGCAGATGTATAAAGGGATATGGTTATATGGTAGATGCTTTTAATAAGCTGCTGACGTCAATACAGGCATGCGATGATGCATTGATAAAATTTCTCTATGCTGTTGATAAGGCTTTGAATGAGAATAAATATACTATAGACTGGTTTTGCTTTTTTCATGCATTAACGGAACTGGGATATTTAGATTATGATGATTTTTATGAATATATGAAGGTAATGATTCCTGGCGGAATGGATTTTCAAGATGGATATCCTTCCATTTGTCAAAAATATCTTGATATGTACAAGCGTGGAAAATAAGGAAAAAAAGTGTCTCCAGCGTATCCCAAAGAAGATAAAGACATCGGATAGAACCTGAAAAGAAAACTTACACGGAAGGATGAACGGCATGGAAAAAGCGAGGCTGACGGCTTCTTACGGCGCGGTCCAGTTCTTTTTCTGGTTTGTGTACGGGACGGCGCTGGCGTTTGCCAGCCCCTACCTGCTGGACTGCGGCCTGTCCAATACCGAAATCGGGCTGATCAGCGCCGCGGCCTGCGCCTTATCCGTTCTTTTGCAGCCCGCCGTTTCGGCATACGCCGACCGGGAAAAAAGCCCTTCCATCAAAACGTTTCTGCTGATCGCGGGCGGGGGCGTGATGGTCTTCGGGCTTTTTCTGACCCTGGTTTACGGAAAGGGCGGGCTGCTCAACGGCCTGCTGTTGGGCTGCGCCATTCTGCTGGTGCAGATGGCTCTGCCGTTCACCAACGCCCTGGCGACGGAAACGATCAATCAGGGGAAGCGGCTGAATTTCAGCTTTGCCAGGGCCTTCGGTTCCATCGGATACGCGGTGATGTCCGTCACCATCGGCCGCCTGATCGCGTGGAAGGGCACGGCTGTGGAGCCGTGGGCGCTCATCCTCACGTCCGCCTGCTTTTTCCTTTCCGTTATGCTGTTCCCCTTTGCAAAGGGCCGGAAGGAAGAACATGAAAAAGCGAAAGACAGCGCGACGGCCTTTCTGGGCCGGTATCCGGCGTTTGCGGTCACGCTGGCGGGCTGCGTTCTCATCTATATCAGCCATGTGGTCATCAATAACTTTACCTATCAAATCGTGGTGCCCAGGGGCGGCGCCAGCGAACACATGGGCACGGCGCTGGCCTTGGCCGGGCTGCTGGAAGTGCTTGCCATGTTTTTCTTTCCCGCGCTCACCCGATGGAAGGACAGCGGATTTTGGTTCCGCCTTTCCGGCGTGTTCTTCACCCTGAAAGCGCTTGGCACGCTTTTAGCCCCCAATATGACGGTGTTTTATCTGGTTCAGCTGTTCCAGCCTTTGGGCTGGGGGCTGATGACCGTGGCCTCCGTTTATGTTGTCAATGATCTGATGCGGGAGCAGGACCGGATCAAAGGGCAGGCCTACATGACCATGTCGCTTTCCGCCGCCACGATCATCGGGTCGCTGGGCGGCGGCTGGATGATCGATACCTTCGGGGTGGACGGCATGCTGACCGCCGCCGTGATCTGCGGCGCGCTGGGTACCGCCATCGTGATGATAGCGCGCGCAAAATAAAAAAGCAAAAACACGGGGTGCGGTTCAAGCGCCCCGTGTTGCAGTTTTCATCCGTCTGTCCGGCTGGAAGGGTACTCCCTCCGGGGCATCACCGCGTAGGGAATCACGGTATGCGGGGGCAGGCTTCGGCCCAGTTGCGTCACCGCGTCCATCAGCGCTTGTTTGATTCGCTGCCGCTCCTGCTCCGGGGGCTGACTGGCGCGATAGCGGACGGGTTTGCCCAGCACCAGCTTTTTCAGCCTCGGCGCGACGTACATGGGCACGAAGCACAGCTCTTTCCGCGTCATTTGATAATACATGCGCCCCAAATCAATGAACCGATCCCGAAAATCGTATACGATATTGTTATGCGGCGCGTTATGCTCCGGAAAGATCACGATTTTCGCGCCTTCGCCCAGCAGCCGCAGCGTCTGCCGGAAGGTGATCATCACCCGCGCGTCCTGATAAACGGGGATCGTGCGGGCGTTGTTGAAAATCAGCACGCTCAGGGGGGCGATCAGATAGGAAAGCAGCCTGTAAAACCAGTGCGTATACCGGGGCTTTCCGGACCAGAAATCCTGGAAAGCGTAGGCGGGCACCTCCTTGAGCTTCATCATCTGTGCCATGCACCAGGTATAGCGATTGCCGCCCAAATAAAGCTCGGCGGCAATCGGCCCGTATATCTGGGCGTGGTTGCCCACGATCACCGCTTCCCCCTCCGGCAGGTTTTCCAGCCCCTCCACCCGCATTTTGGGAGACAGCGCCCATACAAGTCCTTTGAGCGCCTTGTAGACTGGTGACACGCGTTTTGTTTCCGCCACGAAAGAGCCTTTGCCTCCTTTTAGGTGATTTCCTGCCTGTCCCACATGGCCTGCAATTCCGCCTGATGCGCGGAAAGCCATTCGCGTACCAACTCCTGCGCTTTTTTCGGCAGATCGCCCTGGATCATTTCCATGGTGCGGATGTTGAATTCTCCTAAGTATTCGCCATACAGAGCATGAATATGGCTTGGCTCATGCTCTTTGGGTTTAAAAAACATTTGATTACAATACCATAGAACCTTGCAATTTCCGGCATACCCATTCCTCCTCTAACCCCTTGGCGCGGCATACGCTGTTCCTGTTGGAAATATTATATCCGTTTTTTTCACGGATAGCAAGCACAAACGAAAACCATAGGGAATGGAAAGGTGTGCTTTTCCCGCGTTGGGACGCAACAAACGCTTGTATTTTCCGCCCGTTGGTGTTACCATAGGCTGGAAAAATACCGAAGGGAGATATAAACATGGACAGGCGGAACGCTTGGAATCAATATGACGACGCGGCGCTTTTGAAGGTGGAGGAAGCGGCGGCGGGGTATAAAAAGTATTTGGACGCGGGCAAGACCGAGCGGGAATGCGCGGCGGAGGCCGTGCGCATGGCGGAGGCGGCGGGCTATAAAAGCCTTGCGAAAGCCATCCGCGAGGGCAGCGCGGTGAAGCCCGGCGACAAGCTGTATCAGGTGCAGATGGGCAAGGCCGTCATGCTGTTCCACATGGGCAAAGCGCCGCTCACGGAGGGCATGAACATCGTGGGGGCCCACATCGATTCTCCCCGCATCGACGTGAAGCAGAACCCCTTCTATGAGGACGGGGATTTCGCCTACGCCGACACCCATTACTACGGCGGCATCAAGAAATACCAGTGGGTGGCCCGCGCCCTGGCGCTTCACGGCGCGGTGGCGAAGAAGGATGGCACCGTGGTCAACATCGTCATCGGCGAGGATGAAAGCGACCCCGTGGTTGGCGTGACCGACCTGCTCATCCATTTGGCCCAGGAGCAGATGGGCAAAAAGGCCAGCGAATTCATTACCGGCGAGGGGCTGGACATCACCCTGGCGGGCCGTCCCCTGAAAGGCGAGGAAAAAGAACCGGTCAAGGCCGCGCTGCTGAAAATTTTGAAGGATAAATACGACCTGGAAGAAGAAGACATGCTCTCCGCCGAGATCGAGGCGGTGCCCGCGGGGAAGGCCCGGGATTTCGGCCTGGACCGCAGCATGATCTTAGGCTACGGCCACGACGACCGGGTGTGCGCCTACGCGGAGCTGGCGGCCATGCTGCAATTGCCTCCCGTACCGGAATACACCTGCTGCTGCCTGCTGGCGGACAAAGAGGAAATTGGCTCCGTGGGCGCGACGGGCATGCGGGCCATGTATTTTGAAAACGCCGTGGCGGAGCTGCTGGCCCTGACCACCGGCAAGGAAAGCGACCTCAGCCTGCGCCGGGCGCTGGCAAACAGCCGCATGCTGTCCTGCGACGTGAGCGCGGGCTTTGATCCCCTGTACGCCGCCGCCTTTGAAAAGAAAAACAGCGCTTTCCTTGGCCGGGGCGTGTGCTACAACAAATTCACCGGCTCTCGGGGCAAGGGCGGCAGCAACGACGCCAACGCCAAGTACCTGGGCCGCTTGCGCAAGATCATGGACGATCACGATATTTCCTGGCAGACCGCCGAGCTGGGCAAGGTGGACGTGGGCGGCGGCGGCACCATCGCCTATATCTGCGCCCTGTACGGCATGGAGGTCATCGACAGCGGCGTGGCGGTGCTTTCCATGCACGCCCCCGAGGAAGTCATCAGCAAGGCCGACCTGTACGAGGCCATCCGGGCCTATGGCGCTTTCCTGACCGATATGAAACAGGCTTGACGCCTGCCAAAACACAAAGGATGAAACCGGAAGAACGCCCGTTTTTTCCGGTTTCATCCTTTTTTATTGCGTCGGGAACAAAATGGTATATTTTGGGAGACTTGTGATTTACAGAAAAATCCATTTAATAAGAAATAATTGCGGTTTTTTCTTTAAAAAAGTTGAATTCGGCGTCAGAATATGCTAAAATGTCATACAGGGAAGTATAGACTTTTGCTTGCCTGTTTTTTCGGTTGCCGCGCGGCTGTGCCGCTGGGCGGCCAGATCGTTCCCTCCGCCTGCGAGGGAAGGGCGAAAGGAAACGAATGAAGAAGAACTCGCGCAGACGGCGGATTTCCACGATCCTGCTGCTGGTGGTGCTGGTGATCGGGCTTGGCCTGCTGATCTACCCCCCTTTCAGCGAATACTGGAATTCCTTTCACCAGTCCAGGGCCATCATCAGCTACGCGGAAAAGGTGGCCAACCTGGACAAGGAAAGGTACGAGCAAATCTGGAACGCCGCCCTGGAATACAACCGAAGCCTGACGCAAAAGAGCAACCACTGGGCCATGGACGACGAGGAAAAGGAAGCTTACGACGCCCAGCTGAACGTGGACGGCACAGGCAACATGGGCTTCATCTCCATTCCCCGGGCGAATATCAATTTGCCCCTGTACCACGGCACCAACGAAAGCGTGCTGCAAACGTCCGTGGGCCACATTGAGGGCACGTCCCTTCCCGTGGGCAGTGTTCACAGCAACGAGGAAGACTTCAACGCCGTGGAATACGCCTCCCACTGCGTACTCAGCGGCCACCGGGGCCTGCCCAGCGCCCGTCTGTTCAGCGACCTGGACGTGATGGAGGTGGGGGATATCTTCTACCTGACCATTTTGGATCAGACCCTGACCTACGAGGTGGACGAGATCAACATCGTGGAACCGGGCGATTCCACCAAAATCGAGCTGGTGCAGGGCATGGATCTGGTCACGCTGGTCACGTGTACCCCCTACGGCATCAACACCCACCGCCTGCTGGTGCGCGGGCGCAGGATCGAAAACGAAAAGACGCGCCTGAACGTGCGCGTCACGGCGGACGCCCTGCGCATCGAAGCCATCTTCGTGGCCCCGTTCATCGCCGCGCCGGTGCTGCTGCTGCTGGTATTCTGGGTGCTGATTATCACCAGCGGCAGAAGACGCCGCCCGTAACGCTTATTTCCGTCCGCCGCGCGCAAGCGCGGCGGATCAGCGATCAACATAAACGGTTTATACAGAAAAGAGGACGAGTATGAGCAATCTGCGTTCTTGCATTTGCCATATGAATCTGCGCCGCGCGGCCGTCCTGCTGATGGCGGCGGCGATGCTGGCGTCTTCCGCGCCGCTTCCGGCGCTGGCGGAAGGAGAGGGGACGGGGCCGATCTGCGGCCTGACCGAACACGTT
>CAJOJQ010000031.1 GCA_905234985.1 uncultured Christensenellaceae bacterium | reverse complement strand
CCGGACCCTCTCGCGAAGCCCCGTTTTTCGAGCGCTTGGATATAATACCACGACATGCCCCCTCTGTCAACAACTTTTTCGCTTTTTTCTCCCCTTTTTTCCTTCTTTGACTCTTTTCCGAACATTATCTTGCATAATCTTTCTTGCTATATGGGTATATTCTCCGTACTATTTTCCTTGCATCTCGTCTTAATGTTCGTGTTTTAAAAGAACAAACGTTCCTATTATCTCCTTCCCGATCTCCGAAAAGCAAAAAAGGCCGCCGCGGCAGCCTGCTTTTTGTTTACAGAAAAGGGAACAGATGATATACTTTTTACATATTATTTTTGCAGAAACGGGGGGACGGGTTATGTCCTACGCGCACATCCGGGCGCGGGTGTTCGATATCATCAGCAAGGACGACGGCAGCGACCGGGCCAGCCGGACCTTTGACCTGCTGATCATGGCGCTGATCGTGCTGAGCATCGTATCCATCGTGCTGGAATCCTTTGAAGCGCTGGCCGCGAAGTACGCCGCGACCTTCCGGGCGTTTGAAGTGCTGACGGTAGCGGTTTTTACCCTGGAATATTTAGCCCGCATCTGGACGGCGGACATTTTGTACCCCGAGGCGGAGCATCCGCGCCTGAAATACATGCTTTCCTTCATGGCACTGATGGATTTGCTGGCCATCGTGCCCTTTTACCTGCCCTTCCTCTCCGCCGAAACCCACTATTTGCGGGTGGTGCTGCTGTTCCGCCTGTTCCGGCTGTTCCGGGTGTTCAAGTTAGGCCGTTATTTCGACGCCATGCATACCATTTTGCAGGTGATCCGCGTTTCCGCGTCCCGGCTGGTCATTTCCATGGTGCTGTGCTTTACGGTGATGCTATTTTCTTCCATTATTATGTACACCGTGGAAAATCCCGTGCAGCCCGACCAGTTCCCCAACGTGATCGCCTCCATGTGGTGGGCCATCTGCGCGCTGACCACCGTGGGCTACGGGGACGTGTACCCCATCACGGCGACGGGGCGGTTCTTCGCCTCCATCATCAGTCTGGTGGGCATCGGGATCATCGCCATCCCCACCGGCATCATCACGGCAGGCTTTTCCTCGGTGATCTCCTCCGAAAAGCAGGCGGAGGAGGAAGAAAAGAAATTCTGCCCCTACTGCGGAAAAAAGCTGAAATAGACGATCACAGCAGATAACTGTTCACCGCCCAGAAGTGGCAAAACGTACCGGCCAGGCAGAACAGATGGAACACGGAATGGATATATTTTTTCTTCGCGCCGAGGCCGTACAGCGCCGCGCCGACGGAATACAAGGCCCCGCCCAGCACCAGGAACAAAACGCCGGTTTGTCCCATGGTTTCCAGCAGCCGTGGAATGCCCAGCAGGATGCTCCAGCCGCTGACCAGATGGCAGACCACCGACAGCACCTTGAACCGGTCCACCCGGATGGCGTTGAACACGATGCCCGTCACCGCGAAGGCGGCCACCACGGAAAGCAGCGCCCAGCCCAGCGCCCCGCCCACGCCTAACAGGGCGACGGGCACATAGGTACACAGCACCAGCAAAAACACGTTGCAATGGTCGATGACCCGCAGCACCTTTTTCCCTTCCGTGCGGCGGGACAGGGCGTGGTACACGCAGGAAATGACGTAAAGCGTCACCATGGCCGCCCCGAACAGGCTGACGGAAACCACCGCAAGCGCGCCCCTGGCCCGCGCCAGCATCAGCACCAGGGCCAGCACGCTCAACAGTCCCCCGACGCCGTGGGATATGGCGTTAAAAATTTCTTCTCCCAATGTATAATGGGGAATGCGGATGTTCAGCCCCGCCCGCGCCTGGGTCATGGCATGTTCCCTCCTGAAAAATAAATTTAAAAACCGTTTAATATAGTTTTCAATACTATATTAAACGGTTCCATTTATTTTGTCAAGAGGATTTGCGCATAATTTGCATGCGGCGTCCAACGCATTGCCTGAACCCACGCCGAACGAAGGCGATAGTTTCAATGAAATGGCGTAGGGGCGGATATGATCCGCCCGCAATTGCCGGATGTCAAGCATGCTGGAAAAATCAAGCCCCGGCATTCAGCCGGGGCTTACGCGTATTCAATTCGATGGGCTTCAGGCATGCCCGGGCGAGCCTCATTCCGCCGCCGCCGCGCCGCCCAAAATGTTCTTGCCGAAATCCTCCGGCGGCATGGGATGGGAGAAGTAATAGCCCTGCACCAGGGCGCAGCCCAGCTCCTTGAGGAGGTTCATCTGGCTTTCGGTTTCCACGCCCTCCGCCACCACGGGCACTTTCAGGGTCTTGGCGATTTCCAGGATCAGCTGCACCAAATGAACGTCCTTATCGTCCCGGTCCAGGTTCTGAATGAAGGTCTTATCCATTTTCAGCACGTCCACCGGCATGGAGGAAAGCATATTCAGGGAGGAATAGCCGGTGCCGAAATCGTCCATTTCTATTTCGTAGCCCTTGCCGCGCAGGCGCTCGATGAGGGCCACCAGATGCTCGGCGTTGTCGGTGTAGGCCGATTCGGTCACTTCCAGCTTGAGGGACTTGCGGTCCAGCTTGTTCCGTTCCACCAGTTCCTCCAGCACGCTTTCCAGGGCGGGGTCGAACACATCCAGCCGGGACAGGTTGACGGACACGGGCACGGTGATCCCGTACTGGTCGCGCCAGCGGGCGATCTGCTTGGCGGCCTCCGCCCACACGTAATGGTCCACCATGCTGATGCGCCCATCCCGCTCAAAGAGGGGAATAAACTGATCCGGCGGGATCAGGCCCAGCTCGGGATGGTGCCAGCGCACCAAGGCCTCGGCGCTGCACAGCACGGGGGTGCTGCCCTGCACGTTGTATTTGGGCTGGTAGTACACCTCGAACTGGTGATCCTCCACCGCCCGATGCAGATCGTTCAGCAGGCGCTGTTCCTGCATTTCCTTATCGCGCATTTTCTGGTTGTACACGATCAGGCGGGTCTGATACCCCTTGCGCGCCGAGTTGCAGGCCGACCAGGCCCGGTCAAACTGCTGGCTGGGGTCGATGCCCTGCTCCCAGGGCATGACGCCCATGAACAGGCGCACGCAGGCGTTGCGGGAAAGCTCGTTCAGCCGGTTCTGCAGGCGGTCGAACAGGGACTGATACTCGTCCAGGTGTTCGCAGTAAATATCGAAGCGGTCGCCGTCGAAGCGGCTGGCGATGCCCTCCTTTTCGCCTAATAAGGTGCGGATCTCGCCGCCGATGAGGCGCAGCACGAAATCGCCGAATTCCCGACCGTTCAGGGCGTTCACGGAATGAAAGCGCTCCACGTCCAGCACGATGGCGTCCATGGCCTTCTCCGGGTCGTCCTGGTGGATGCGGTTGGCGTACTGGAAGAAGAAGCCCTTATTGTACAGCGCGGTGAGGGGGTCCAATTCCGTGGCGTTGATCAGCCGTTCCCCTTCGTTGGCCCGGCGGGCGTTTTTCAGGCTCTGCATCAACAGCACGATGATTGCCAGGGACACGGCGATGATCACAAAAATGACGGAGGCGCTGTTTTCCTTGATGAATTCCAGCACCGTCACCTTATCGTCATGATAAGAATAGCTGGCGATCATGGCGTCCACGGTGGCGCTGGGGATCAGGCCGATGGTTTTGTTCAGGATGGAATACAGCTGGTCGCTGCCCCTGCGCAGGACAAAGGCCTGGGGTATGGTTTTCCCTGTGGCGACGGCGGACAGACCGTACTGATCCATAATGGAATCGTACTCAAACACGCGGGAATTGCCGAGCAGGCAGCAATTGGCTTCCCCGCCCCGCACGGCCCGCAGGCATTCCTCAGTGCTGCTGTAGCGCATGACCTTCCAGGCGGGGTAATTATCCTTGACGAATACCTCGCGGCTCACGTCGCCCATGACGACGGCCACGGTGGTTTCCGGCCAGAACAGGGCGCTTTGACGATCCGCGTTTTTCACCACGGCGTACAGCTCCGCCCGCACGAGGGGGGAGGTGACGATCAAGCCCTTTTCCTCCGCGTCAAAGGAGCTTAAGTTCACGGGGAACACGCAGTCCACTTCCCCGTTTTGCAGCGCTTCCAGGGCGGCGCCCACAGTAGCGTAGGCCATGGGAACAAATTCCACGTCCGCGTTTTTCAGGGCGGCGGCGGCATAGGCAAAATAATCCTTCAGCGCGCCGGTAAACTCACCCGTCATCATATCCACGTCGCAGTAGGGAAGATAGCCCGCCCGGTACCCCACGCGGATGGCCCCGTGGTCGGCAAGCCAGTCCATCTCGCCGGAGGTGATGAAGGTGTTCACGCCGCTGCGCCGCACGTACTGGTCGAACAGCTGCTGATTATAGAACCGGTTTTCATCCTGGATCCTGCTCATGGCGTTATTCAGCTCGGCCAGCAGGTCGGGCCGCGCTTTGCTCACGGCAAAATAGAAATCGGACTGGCCGATCTTGCACACGGGCACGCAGGCGCTGTCGCTGCCATAGGCGTCGATGGTGACGTACACGTCGATTGCGCCGTTGTACAGCATCTGCATGCATTCCACTTCGGTCACGGTGAGAGGCGTCAGCTCCGCCTGCACCCCATGCTCCTGGGCCCAGGCCGAAAACAGCTCCGCCTGCACGCTGCCCGCGTTCACGCCCACCCGCTTGCCGTTAAAGGAAGATACGTCCTCGGGCGTAATGGAGCGGTTGCTGCTGGAAATAAAGGCGTAATAGCTTTCCGAACCCATGGGCAGGGAGGCGAACAGCATGCGCTCCGCCCGATCCTGGGTAAAGGAAACGTCGCTGAGCAGGTCGATTTCCCCCGCCTCCAGCATTGTCAGCAACTCCGGCCAGCTGGCCTCCACATATTCATAGGTCCAGCCGGTATAAGCGGCGATTTTCTGCTGGTACTCGTAGGCGTAGCCGGAGCGCCTGCCGAACTGATCCTTCTGATTAAAGGGCGAATCGTACCAGCCCACGCGCACCGTCTTGGCCGCCGGTTCCTCCGAAAACGCCCCGGGCGCGATCAGGGTCAGCGCCAGCGCGGCGCAGAGGACCGCTAAAATGAAGCGTTTCCCGTTGATTGTATTCGCTCTGATGCCTTTCATCAGCATCGCTTCCTCCCCCGTGTTCTGATCGTTAAAATAGTCCAATGTTATTATACGGGATTATCGCCCGAATGACAAGGGAATCCTTTCATGTTTGTACACAGAAATTTTATCTCTTTCTTATTCCGCGCGCCCGAAAATCACCAGATACACCGTCAGGTCGTGGTCGTTCAGGTATTGGGTGATGGTATCCACCGCCACGGCCATGGCCTCGTCCCAGGGGTAGCCGTAAGCGCCCGCGGAAATCATGGGAAAGGCCACCGTTTCACAGCCGTGGGCCGAAGCCAGCTCCAGGGAATGGCGGTAGCAGGCGGTGAGCAGCTCCTTTTCCCCGAAGTTTCCGCCGTGCCAGACGGGGCCGACCGTGTGGATCACGTATTTCGCGGGCAGACGGTAGCCCCCGGTGATTTTCGCTTCGCCCGGATTGCAGCCCCCCAGGGTCATGCATTCCCTGAGCAGCTCCGGCCCGGCGGCCCAGTGAATGGCCCCGTCCACGCCGCCGCCCCCCAGCAGGGAGGAATTGGCCGCGTTCACGATGGCGTCCACCTTCATTTTCGTAATATCGTTCCGAACGATTTCAAACGGCATACAGGACATCCTTTCTCTGAAAAATTCCTACTATTATTATAACACATACCCCGCACGCTGAAAAGAACACAGCGATCCCAACCGGCATAAAGGCTTTCCTTTCCACGCCGTTTTTTTCTCCTTAATACGGAGCAGCGAAATCGACTTGAGGCAAAAAGACGTCTCCGGCGGCCCGAACGGGCCTGTTTGCCTGGCAATCGAGTCAACTGATACGGAAAGAACGGCCGTCTTGTTCTTCCTCAAAGGGGGACGATATAATATGTGCAGAAAAAATGCAGGCGGCAAGGCCCTGCAAAATAAGGAGGAACCTCAACAATGAAACGGCTGGCTTTTTTCCTGTCCCTGATCGTGCTGATCTCCGCGTTCGCGTGTACCGGCGCTCTGGCGCAGGGGTATCAGCAGCAGCTGCCCGTGGAACCCACCTTTGAAACCATGGAGGAAGTACACGCCAACGGCCCGGCGCTGTTCGCTCCCCTTTACGGCAAGGAATTCGTGACGGACCCCGCCATGGAAACCTACCCCGCGGGCACCACCTACGTGTACCGCGCCAGCACCTACACCGGCCTCACCGCCGCCTACCGCATGAACACCAACATCCTGGTGTATACGGACGAGGAAATCGCCGATAAGGCCGCCGCTCTGGCCTATTTGCAGGGCCTTGGCGTCACCGCAATGATCGACGAGGCGGGCGGCAGCGCCGTGCTGGTGACCCCCGCTGACAAGGCCGCGGGCTTCGGCGCGGCGGATCAGTACGCCTACTATCAGCTCCAGTCCGCCATGTGCAACTTAGGCGGCGGCGTGCGGGGCGGCGCGGGTTACATCGACAATTACTATTACGGCGGCGTGACCAACCGTTACCTGATCGGCTTAGGCGGCGGCGCTTCCTTCCTGTGCAACTACGTGGCTCCCCAGCTGGACTACATCGGCCGCGTGGCGGGTATGATGCTGGTGAACGCCGACATGGAGCAAATTCTGGACGTGGCGGTTCCCGTGCCGGTGTATCTGGTAAACGCTTCGGAAACGGTGCTGGACAAGTTCATGCAGGTCAACGAGGCTTATGCCTGCGAGATCACCGACGGCAAAACCGTGTACTATAACCAGCAGTTCCCCGTGCGGAAGATGGCCGTGGCCGACGAAGGCAAAACCATGGCCGAATACGTGAACGACGCCTACTACTCCCTGCTCATCAAGGTCATGCGCACCCCCGTGGTGAAGAGCGGCCTGTTCGTGGCCGCCGGAGCATACAGCGGCTATTCCTTCAACCAGGCTCCCTACACCCTCACCGCCCGCAACCCCATCCTGAACGGCAAGACCCCGGACGGCATCGTCGTCACCGAACACCAGGAGGAGCGCTTCTCCGAATTCCAGGCGGAAAACGGCGAATACCTGAACACCTGGTATGAATTCCTGCCCGAAGAAGCGCTGAACGGCACGGCGGCGGAACACAGCATTCCCCTGATCCTGTCCAACCACGGCGGCGGCGACGACCCCGTACAGGCCACTGACGAATTAGGTCTCATCGTGCTGGCTGGTAAAGAACGCCTTGCTATCGTGGCCCCCCGCTACGCCACCGACGTGCCCGGCGCTGGCATCTTCGGCGCTTCTCCCTTCGACGTGAACGGCAAGGCCCTGCCCGCCCTGGTGCGCTACATGCTGGAAACCTATCCCGCCCTGGATCCCAGCCGCGTGTATGTGACCGGTTACTCCATGGGCGGCGCGGCCACGGTGGAAGCGGTGGAATGCGCGCCCGAACTCTTCGCCGCCGCCGTGCCCATGGCCGCCGGTACCCCCTGGGGCCTGCACGTGCCCACGGAAGAAGAAATCGCCGCCTTTGAAAAGTTAGACGTTGCCGTGATGTTCACCACCTCCCAGTTCGACCTGGACGGCGCGTACAACCAGGCCGAAGGCATCTTGGGCCAGGGCTATCAGGACGCGATCAAGCTCTTCGCCCAGTTCAACGGCTTAGGCGCCATCGAATACGACTTTGAGGCCTATCCCACCGTGGGCTTCAAGAGCGACAAAATCGTGATGAAGCTGCTGAACGACGAATACGAAAACGTGACCTGGTACAAGAACAACGAAGCGGGCGCGCCCGTGCTGGCCGTCAGCTTCACCGAACTGCTGCCCCACGGCCTGCATCCCGATTACGGCATGGATTTGTTCTGGAACTATGTGAAGCACTTCTCCCGGAACGCCGAAACCGGCGAAGTGATTTACAATCCCTATGTGAATTGATTCCTTTCCTATGCCTCGGCCCGCCGTTTTCCGGCGGGTCTTTTCACTTTCTTGGGGCGCCGCGGGCGGTTGGTTCTGATTCGGAAGTTGTCGTTTTCCTTTTATAGCTATAGAAAACGGCAGGGCTTTTCTGTATAATGACTATGCGCTCCCCCCGCCGCAACGCGGGAAGATGAGCGAGATGGAGATGAAAATCCTTGCGTAAACCGCTTTTCCGGGCTTTTCTGACGATTTTATTGCTGCTCGCGCTGTCCCTGACGGGCTGCTCCAGGCAGCCGGAGGAAGAAAAGAAGGACGACGCCCTGCTGCTGGGCTTCTCACAGCTGGGTTCGGAAAGCGGCTGGCGCATCGGAAACACCAAGAGCGTACAGGAAGCGGCGGAAGCCGCCGGGGTCCGGCTGATGCTGGAAAACGCCAATCAGTCCCAGGAAAAGCAGCTCACCGCCCTGCGTTCCTTTATCGCGTACCGGGTGGACGTGATCGCTTTCAGCCCCATCGTGCAGGAGGGCTGGGACAACGTGCTGCGCGAAGCCAAGGACGCGGGCATTCCCGTCATCATCGAGGACCGCACCGTGGATACGGAAGACGAATCGCTGTACGCCGTCCACGTGGGCAGCGATTTTTACAGCGAAGGCGTGATGGCGGGGGAATACCTGCTGAAAAAGCTGTCCACCCTGGCCCCGGAAACCGTTTTGAACGTGGTGGAGCTGACCGGCACCCAGGGGTCCTCCCCCATGCTGCTGCGCTCCGCCGGTTTCCGCGACACGGTGGCAAAGGAACCCCGCATCCATATCCTGGACAGCATTTGCGGCGATTTTATGATTTCCAAGGGCAAGGAATGCGTTCGGCTGATGCTGGAAAAATACGGAACGGAATTTGACGTGCTTTTTTCCCATAACGACGCCATGATGTACGGCGCGCTGGACGCCTTCGGGGAATACGGCGTGATTCCCGGCAGGGACGTGATCATCATTTCCGTGGACGGGGAGCAGCAGGCCATTGATCTGCTCAAAGAAGGCAAGGTGAACTGCGTGGTGGAATGCACGCCCATGCTCGGCGAGGCCATCATGCAGATTGCCAGGGATTTGAAGGACGGCAAGCCCGTGGAGCGGGAGATTTATTCTCCCGAGCATGCTTTCACCGAATTTGACGATCTTTCCCAGCTCGCCCCGAGGGGGTACTGACCGTGGAAAGGTTTACGGCGCTGCGCAAGCGAAACAGCATCATTTCCATGGTGAACGGCAGCGGGCGGTTTTTTACCATGGCCCTGCTGGTTTTTATGATGATCAATTTGGCGTTCACCTTTCTTTTTGAAAAGCGGTATGAGGACTTCGTGGAGGAAATCGAATCGGTGATCGCCCTGAAGCCCGTGATTTACGACGATATCCCCAACGAGGTGTGGGAGGTGATCGCGGGCCGGAAAACCGTTGCGGACTGCGAGGCCAACGCCATGATCGACCGGGTGGAAAACCTGCTGATCAGTACCAGCGACGGCCCGGAGGACACGGAATTGCTGGTGGTGCGGCGCACCCTGGAAACCATGCGCCAGTACGTCGCCCGCATCGAAACCAACATTTTAAACAATGTGAGCGTGGCCGAAAGCCAGGCCCTACTGGGCGAATTGCGCAACGTGGGCAGCCTGGGCCGGGATTTGGTGGAGGATTACATCGCCAAGCGCGTCTCCCGGGAGGCGGAGGAAAACCAGCAGGCCCGGCGGATGTTCGTGGTGTGCTGGCTGCTGGAGATCGTGCTGTGGGGCGTGATGATCCACATTTTCATCCAGATCAACCAGCACCTGTCGGGGTTCATTCAGGGCCAGATCCAGAAGCTGGAGCGCTTTGCCGGGAAAATCGCCGACGGCGAGCTGGCCACCCGCGCCCCGGATATGGAAACCAAGGAACTCATGCCCCTGACCCAAAGCCTGAACACCATGGCCGTGCGTCTGATCGGCCTGATGGAACAGAACAAGCAGGAACAGGAAAACCTGAAACGGGCTGAGCTGCGCATGCTGCAGGCCCAGATCAACCCCCATTTCCTGTACAACACCCTGGACGCCATCATCTGGCAGGCGGAAGCGAAAAACACCGAAGAGGTCATCCATATCGCCCGGGCGCTCAGCGACTTTTTCCGCATTTCCTTAAGCTCCGGCGAGGAATGGATCACCGTGGGCCAGGAAAAGCGGCATTTGGAAGGCTACCTGTCCATCCAGAAGGTGCGCTATCGGGACATCCTCAATTACAGCATCTCGTTCGATCCGGAGATCGAAAATGAAATCCTGCCCAAGCTGCTTTTACAGCCCCTGGTGGAAAACGCCATCTATCACGGCATCAAGCTCAAGCGCGGCGGCGGCAAAATCGCCATTACCGGCAAGCGGGAGGGCGACAGCCTGATTTTCTGCGTACAGGATACCGGCCCCGGCATGACCCCGGAGCGCCTGGAGGAGGTGCGCAGCGCCCTCAGGGATGGAAACGTGCAGATGAAAAGCCCCACGGGCAGCGGCTTCGGGATGAAAAACGTGGATCTGCGCATCCGCCTTTACTACTCCTTGCAGGAGGGCCTGCAAATCGAAAGCGACGCGGGCGGCACCCGGATCAGTTTCCGGGTTCCCGCCGGATTGGAAGGGAAGAAACATGTATAAGGTTTTCGTGGTGGACGACGAAATCGTGATCCGGGAAGGATTGCGCAACAATATCGACTGGGAGGCCAACGGCTTTCAGCTGGTGGGCGAAGCGCCGGACGGGGAAATCGCCCTGCCCATGATCCGCGATGAGAAGCCCGATATCCTCATCACCGATATCCGCATGCCCTTTTTGGACGGCATCGCCCTGTGCCGGGAGGTGCGGCGGGTGATGCCCTGGATCCAGATCGTGATCCTGTCCGGCTTCGACAGCTTTGACTACGCCAAGCAGGCCATTTCCTTAGGCGTGCAGGAATACCTGCTCAAGCCCATTTCCTCAGACGAGCTGAAAAACGTGCTTGCCCGGCTGGTCAAGTCCCTCGAAAAAGAGGAAATGGAACGCCAGGATCTGGAAAAGCTGCGCCAGCAGATGCGCAACGGAAAAAAGCTGGTGCAGGAGCAGATCATCAACAACGTGATCACGAACGGCGTGAGCGAAACCGAGGGAAAGAAAATCTGCACCCAGATGCGTTCCTTCGGCATCAACCTGCTGGCCGCCCGCTACGCGGTGATCGAGTTCCGCGCCAGCAGCGAGGACGCGGATTATACCGATATGCACGCCAACCTGATGAAGCTGATGGAGCGCTGCTATGATTGCGTGTTCCTGAGCAGCGGCGAGGGCTTCCTCAACGCCCTGGTGTTAGGGGACAGCGAAAAGGATATCGAGGAGCGGGCCTATTCCTTCGCCCGTTCCGCCCTGGACGAGCTGGACCGGGCGGGCTGCGGCGACGTGCGCGCCTCCATCGGGGAAACGGTAGATGACTTCTGCAATATTTCTTCTTCTTATAAATCCGCCCGCCACACCCGGCACGTGGCCGAAAACAACCGCCAGCCCCTCCAGATGCGCCGCATCATCGGCGCGCGGGACGTGCGGGAAACGCCCCGCAGCACGGACAAAGCTCCGGAAGTGCAGTCCCTTTATGACCGCGTAAAATACGCCGATTTGGGGGATTTCAAGGATCAGCTCATGGATTACGTGGATTCCCTCAAAACGATGAACGCCTGCATCCCCCTGGACGGAAACTATCTGCGCTCCGAGGTGCTTATGACCGCCTTCCGCATCATTCAGGAGGCGGGCGGCGATCCCCAGAAGGTGCTGGATCCCGCCTGGCTGGACCGTTCCTCCGTGGGGCTTGACGATTTGGAGGGCTATATTTCCCGCGCCCTGGCCGTGATGCACCGGGCCATCAAGTACCGGGAATCCAACTGCAGCGTGAAGGGCAACCCGGCGGTGAACAAGGCCCGCCGGTACCTGGAAAGCAATTTCACCAACCCCAACCTGACCTTCCAGGACGTGGTGGATCACGTGGCCATGTCCAGCAGCCATTTTTCCACCCTCTTTTCCCAGACCACCGGCATGACCTTCACCAAGTACCTGATCGACCTGCGCATGGCCAAGGCCCGGGAGCTTTTGTACAGCACCTCCATGCGCTCCTCTGAAATCGCCTACGCCGTGGGCTACAACGATCCCCACTATTTCAGCTACCTTTTCAAGAAATGTTCCGGCGTCACCCCCAGCGAATTCCGCTCCGGCTGCGCCAAGGCAGGCGAGGAACAGGCGGAAGAATGACCGATAAAGAAAATCAACTGGCAGGCAAAAGACAGTCAACCAAATAACGGCCTCTTTTTCCCCTTTTTGCGAAAAGGAAAATTAAATTGCACTGACGGAATAAGCGCGTCTCTTTCCATCCCAACCCCTGAAAAGTATAATAGGCACATAGCGCTGGTGAAAGACCCAGCAAAAAAACTTCAGGAGGGAAATCCAATGAAAAAACTGGTAGCTTTGGTTCTGGCTTTGATCATGGCTCTGTCCGCCGTGAGCGCTCTGGCTGAAGGCGTTAAGATCGCTTTCTCTCAGATCGGTCAGGAATCTGACTGGCGTACCGCCAACACCGACAGCATCAACAAATGGGTTGGCGAGCATGAAGGCTGGGACTACATCTACGATGACGCTCAGCAGAAGCAGGAGAACCAGATCAAGGCTCTGCGCAACTTCATCACCCAGGGCGTCGATGTGATCGTGCTGACCTGCATCGTGGACTCCGGCTGGGAAGAAGTGCTGAAGGAAGTCAACGAGGCTGAAATTCCCCTGATCCTGGTCGACCGTATGCCTGACTGCATGGACAAGATCGAATACTACGCCGCTTTCGGCGGTGACTTCGTCGAGGAAGGCCGCCGTCAGGTTGCCTGGGCCGGCGAATATCTCAAGTCCATCGGCCGCGGCGACGAAGAAATCTGCGTTGCCATCATGGAAGGCACCACCGGTTCCGGCGCTCAGGTTGGCCGTACCGAAGGCAACCTGCTGGCTATGGAAGCTTATCCGAACCTGAAGAAGGTTGCTCAGCAGAGCGGCAACTTCACCCGCGCTGAAGGCCAGGCCCTGATGGAGAGCTGGCTGAAGTCCATTGACAAGATCGACGTGCTGATCGCTCAGAACGACGACATGGCCCTGGGCGCCATCGACGCCATCAAGGCCGCTGGCAAGGTGCCCGGCAAGGACATCATCATCGTTGGCTGCGACTCCGTTAAGGTTGCTTTCCAGGCCATCGTGGACGGCGAAATGAACGCCACCATCGAATGCACTCCTCTGTATGGTCCCGCCGTTGTGAAGGCGATCGAAGACCTGCTGAACGGTGCGGAAGGCTCCAAGGATATCCTGCATCCCGAAGAGGGCGTGTATGATACCGACGGCGGCATCGACGTTGGCGGCGTGGTTTCCGTCAAGGCGGGCGACGTGATCGACGAGCGCGTGTATTGATGATGATTCCAGCTATTGGAACATGATTTGATAGTCCACAGGCAGGGCGGATGGGCGACTTCCCGCCCTGCCTTTTCTTAAGGAGGGGTTCCTTTGTCGGAGCAAAACTTGCTTGAAATGCACCAGATCGAAATCCAGTTTCCCGGTGTGAAAGCACTGGATAAGGTGGATTTTTTTATGCGTGCGGGAGAAATTCATTCTTTGCTGGGTGAAAATGGCGCGGGGAAATCCACCTTGATCAAATGCCTGACAGGCGTGCATCACAAGGATGCCGGAACCATCCTCCTGGACGGCAAAGAAATCCAGCCCCAAAGTCCCCAGCACGCCATAGAAATCGGCATTTCCACCGTGTACCAGGAAGTGAACCTGTGCCCCAATCTGACGGTGGCAGAAAATATTTTTGTCGGTCGGCAGCCCATGCGGTTCGGCCAGATCGACTGGCGGACCATTAACCGCCGCGCCAGGGAGCTGATGGCCCGATTCCGTTTGGATATCGACGTCACCCGCCCCCTTTCCTACTATTCCACCGCAATTCAGCAGATGGTGGCTATCGCTCGCGCCGTTGATGTGCAGGCGAAAATTTTGATTTTGGACGAACCCACTTCTTCCCTGGACGAGAACGAAGTACAGCTGCTGTTCGATGTCATGCGCGATTTGAAGGCCGAGGGCATGGGCATCATCTTCATCACCCACTTTTTGGATCAGGTGTTTGCCATCAGCGACCGGCTGACGATCCTGCGAAACGGGCATCTGATCGGCACCTATAACATTGAGGACATCTCCAAAGTGGAATTGGTTACACAGATGGTGGGCAAGGATATGGACGCCATCTTTAATCTGAAGCGCGCCAACGTGAAGCCGGACGCGCCCTATATGCTCAAGGCCGACCATATCGGAGCGCCCGCGAAAATCGACGATATCTCCCTCGATGTGAAAAAGGGCGAATTGGTGGGCTTTGCCGGCCTGCTGGGCAGCGGCCGCACGGAAACGGCGGAAATGCTTTTCGGCGTGACGCATCTGTCCGACGGCACCCTGGAGCTGGAGGCAAAGAGCGTAAAATTCAAAAAGCCTTATGACGCTTTGGTTCACGGCATGGCGTTCTGCCCCGAGGACCGCAAACGGGACGGCATCATCAGCGATCTGAGCATCCGCGAGAATATCGCGCTGGCGGTTCAGGCCCGGCGGGGTTTCCTGCATCCTCTAAGCATGAAAGAGCAGAACGATTTGGCGGATAAATACATCAAGGAGCTGGGCATCGCCACGCCCGACGCGGAAAAGAAGATCGGCGAATTGTCCGGCGGCAACCAGCAGAAGGTGATCTTAGCACGCTGGATGGCGACTGATCCCAAGGTGCTGATCCTGGACGAACCCACCCGCGGCATTGATATCGGCGCCAAGGCGGAAATTCAGCGGCTGATGCTGGAAATGTGCGAGGATGGGGTGTCGGTCATCTTTATCAGCTCCGAGCTGGATGAAATCATCCGCTGTTCCAACCGGATCATCGTCATGCGCGACCGCCAGAAGGTGGCCGAGCTGTACGGCGAAATGTGTACGCAGGAAAAAATCCTGGCCATCATCGCGGAAGGCGCCGCGGCGGCAGGAGGTGAGGCGCAATGAAAAAGAAATTCGATCTTTCCCGGCTGACCCGTTCCAAGGTCACCTGGGCTGTGGTAGCAGAGGTGCTGGTGCTGCTGGTTTGCCTGTTTGTGCGCCCGGACTTTTTCAACATCAGCTATCAGCCCGCCACGGGGATGCTGTTTGGCAATATCATTGATATTATCAACCGTTCCAGTGAAATTACGATCATCGCCATGGGCATGACGCTGGTCATCGCCTTGGGCGGCACGGACCTGTCGGTCGGCGCCCTGGTGGCTGTTTCGGGCGCTATCGCCCTGAAATTCATGCGCTGGGACGTGATCATCTACAATACGCCCGGCGATTATTCGGTTTATCCTTTCTTCCTGGCCATCGTGGTGCCGCTGGTAGTTTGCGCTGTCATGGGCCTGTTCAACGGCTTCCTCATTGCCAAGGGCGGCATGCAGCCCATCATCGCCACGCTGATCCTGATGGTCTGCGGCCGCGGCATCGCCCAAATCACCACCAACGGCAAACAATTCACCACCCAGTATTCCCCCTTCCGGGTGATCGGCCAGGGCAGCTTCCTGTTCCTGCCCATGCCCATCATCATCACGGCGGTGGTGATATTGGCGGTGTATCTGTTCGTGCGCAAGACGGCTTTCGGCACCTTCGTGGAATCCGTGGGCATCAACCGGAAGGCCAGCCATTTGTCCGGCATCAACGCCCAAATGGTCATTTTCATCGTCTTCGCGCTGACCGGCCTGCTGTCCGGCATTTCCGGCCTGATTTACTCCAGCCGCATCATGTCCAACGACTCCAACAACGCCGGACTGAACTTTGAAATGGACGCCATTTTGGCGGTGGTTATCGGCGGCACCAGCATGACCGGCGGAAAATTCAGCCTGCTGGGTACGGTGATCGGCTCCATCATCATCCGCACCATCGTCACCCTGGTATACTTCTTCGGCATTGCTTCCGAAGCCACCATGGCGTTCAAAGCGCTGATCATCGCGGTTGTGATCGTGCTGCAGTCCGAACCCGTGAGCAACTACATCGCCAAGCGGACCAGGGCCAGAGCAGCCAAAGTGGCGCTTGCAAAGGGAGGCGTTAAGTGATGGATAAGAAAACGAATCCCACCCGCCAGAGCCTGTGGAGCAAAATGATGAACCCCAAGTACATCATGGTCTACGCCACAGTGGGTATTTTCCTGCTCATGTATCTCTTCGGCACCATCGCCTTCGGCAGCAAGGGCTTCAACACCCTGCGCACCATGACCACCCTCTTTGTGGATAACGCCTACCTTGGCATTTCCGCCGTGGGCATGACCTTCGTGCTGATTACCGGCGGCATTGATCTGTCCGTGGCTGCCGTGGCCTCCCTGACGGGCATGTTCATCGCTTACGGCACCACCGAAATGGGCCTGAGTCCCTGGGTCTGCATCGCCTTCTCCCTGTTTGTGGGCGTGGGCCTGGGCCTGCTCATGGGCTGGGTGATCCACTACCTGAACGTGCCGCCCTTCATCACCACCCTGACGGGCATGTTCCTGGCCCGCGGCGTATGCTCCCTCATCAGCGCGAAATCCATTACCATCCAAAACAGCGCGATCGACGAACTGGCCGGCTGGAAAATCTACTTCATGCACCTGCAGGATGGGAAATGGGTGAAAATCAAGCCCATCGCCTACATCAATTTCAGCATCATCCTGTTTATCGTGGTGCTGCTGGTGGGTATGTACCTGCTGCAAAGGACGCGCTTTGGCCGCAACGTGTACGCCATCGGCGGCAACGAGCAGAGCGCCAAGCTCATGGGCTTGCCCGTGGGCCGCACAAAGGTGCTGGTGTATGGACTCAACGGTCTGTGTTCCGTGCTGTCCGGCATTGCCTATACCCTGTATGTGAAGAGCGGCTGGAACCTGTCCCTCCAGGGCGGGGAATTGGACGTGATCACCTGCGCGGTCATCGGCGGCACGCTGCTCACCGGCGGCGTGGGATACATGGTGGGCACATTCTTCGGCGTGATGCTGAAATCCATCATTCCCGCGCTGATCACCTTCCAGGGCGATTTGCTTTCCTGGTGGGGCAAAATCGCCACCGGCCTGCTGCTGCTGCTGTTCATCTGCATCCAGAAGATCGTGGTGAACTCCTCCAACAAGCAATCCGATAAGCGCAGCCAAAAGAAACTATCAGGGCAAAAGGAATAAGCGCTCTCTGTCAAGCCACCCTTTCCTCACCCACGCCGGTTTCCCCGGCGTGGTTTTTTTATTGCAAACGCTGGTGTACCCCTGGGGCCTCCGCGGCCCCAGCGTATCCCCAACGTACCTTTCGTGCGTGAGCCGCGTCAGTCGATATACGTGATTTCGTTGCCCTTCTGCGCCATCAGGTTCCGGTTGGGCAGGCCGCTTTCCGTGGCGGGATAGCCGATAATCACCGCGCCGTAAACGCGTTCGTTTTCCCGCATGCCCAAGGCGCGCAGATAGTCCACCAGCGCCTGATCTTCATTCAGCCACCGCAGCTGATTGATCCAGCAGCTGCCCAAATCCAGGGCGTTGGCGGCCACCATCATGTTTTCGATGGCGCAGGCGCAGTCCGCCAAATTGTTGCCGTAATCCCGGCGGTTGGCTACCGCGATCAACACGGGGGCGTTGTAGCAGAACACATAGCCGCCCTTTTTAGACGCGGCAATGGCGTGTTTCAGGCTGGCATAGGTGTTTTCTTCAATCTCCATGTGGGCGAAGGCCGTTTCGGTCATTGCGATCAGTTTTTGAATCACTTCCCGGCTGCGGATCACCAGAAAATGATTGGTTTGATTGTTGCCGCCGCTGGGTGCCTGCCGCGCCGCTTCCAAAATTCGGTCCAGCTTTTCCGGTTCAATGGCGTCAGGCAAATAATTCCGGGTGCTGCGTCTGGTAAGAATGGCCTGCAATGCGTCCAAGGTGATCCTGCCTCCTTCTGGAATAAACATCTCAAACGTATCATATACCGTAAAGCGCGCTCGAAGTCAAGAAAAAGAATCGAGGCGCCGTCCTGCTGGCGGCGCCTCGCGTTTTGATTGCGGTTTATTGTTCAAGCTCCCAGAAAAACAGGTGCCCGTCCTCGCCGCTGATATCCAGGGCAAAGGCGTGGGTTTCGCCCGCCGCGTCGGTATACTGGAGGCCGTTGTTGGGCAGATCGCCGATGAACTGCAGGGTGACGGCCACAGCCTGGCCCGCGTCCATGCCGGTCAGGGACGCCGCCTGCTCCCAGGTGACGGCCATTTCTTCCCACTCCAGCTTGAGCAGCTTCACATCCGTCACCGGTTCCAGCGCCGTCAGGATCACCTGCGCGCCTTCCGCCCCGTCCGCCGTCAGGTCGCCCCACTGCGCGCGGATCAGACAGTCCGGGGTGAGGGTCACGCTGTCCAGCACCAGCTGAAACAGCTTGCCGTTTCCTTCCGCCGCTTCCTCCGCGTACTCGCCCACGGCGCGGAAGTACAGGCCCTTTTCCGCGATCAGGGTCAGGAAATGGTACCGTCCGTCAACCACTTCCCGGTACACGTCCAGCTGTACGCGGCCGTCGGCGGCCAGCTCCGTAATGTTCTTTTCCATATCGCCTGTGTATTCCGCGGCGTCCTCCTCCGAGATCAGGGAGAACACCATAGCATCGTCGGAATAGATGGTTTCCACGATCACGCCGTCAATGTTGTTCTCTTCGCCGTAATACGCTTCCAGCCATTCGCTGGCATACCAGAAGGAAAAGCCCATGGAGCTTTCAAACAGGGTTTCCTCGATGGGTTCCTCCGTCCCTTCCCGGGCGATCACGCCTTGGCGCGTTTCGCCCAGCGCGGCGGGCACACACAGCAGCAGGCACAGCATTGCGCATAATATTCCAGTCCATACATTCTTTTTCATGGCAAATTCTCCTTTCTTGTACGTCTCCATTATATCCTTTTGGCGGCGTCACTGCAAGCCCAAATTCAGGAAACGCGGGGCGGTTTCTTGTAAATTTACAATGTCCGAGCGTTTATCCCGCCCCCTTGCGAAACGCGGGCTTTGGATTTACAATAAAGGGGAAGCAATATCTTTACGCCATGGGAGACAGCGCTATGAACGAACAGGTATCCATGCTGCAAGCGGAGCAGCTTCAGCCCTTAGCTGCGCGCCTTCGGCCCGAAACCCTGGATGAGATCATCGGGCAGAAGCATTTATTGGGGCCGGGCAAGGTGCTGCGCCGCATCGTGGAGGGGGATCAGGTGTCCTCCATGATCTTCTGGGGGCCGCCGGGCGTGGGCAAAACCACCCTGGCCCACGTGATCGCCAACCAGACCAAAGCGTCCTTTATCAATTTTTCCGCCGTCACCAGCGGCATCAAGGAGATCCGCGAGGTGATGCAGCGGGCGGATAAAAACCTGGTCTACGGGGAGCGCACCATCGTGTTCGTTGACGAAATCCACCGCTTCAACAAGGCCCAGCAGGACGCTTTTCTGCCCTTCGTGGAAAAGGGCAGCATCATCCTGATCGGGGCCACCACGGAAAACCCCTCCTTCGAGGTCAACGGCGCTTTGCTCTCCCGGTGCCGGGTGTTCGTGCTGAAATCGCTGACGGAGGAGGAAATCGCAAATCTTTTGCGCCGCGCCCTCTCCAGCCCCAAGGGCTTCGGGCGGCAGCAGGTCATCATGGCGGATACGACCCTTGCCATGATCGCCCGCTTTGCCAACGGCGACGCCCGCGCCGCCCTGTCCACCCTGGAAATGGCGGTACTCAACGGGCATATGGAAAACGGGGCCGTCACCGTGACCCCGGAAATCGTGGAGCAGTGTACCCAGCGCAAATCCCTGCTGTACGATAAAAACGGCGAAGAACACTATAATCTCATCTCCGCCCTGCACAAATCCATGCGCAATTCCGACCCCGACGCGGCGGTGTACTGGCTGGCCCGGATGTTAGAAGCGGGGGAAGACCCCCTGTACGTGGCCCGGCGGGTGATCCGCTTCGCCAGCGAGGACGTGGGCCTGGCCGACCCCCGCGCCCTGGAGCTGGCCGTGGCCGCCTATCAGGCATGCCATATGATCGGTATGCCGGAATGCTCCGTGCATCTCACCCAGGCCGTAGTCTACCTTTCCCTGGCCCCCAAATCCAACGCCTTATATATGGCCTACGAAACCGCCAAGCAGGACGCCCTGGCCCAGCTGGCCGAACCCGTGCCCCTGCACATCCGCAACGGCGTTACGTCCCTCATGCAGCAATTGGGCTACGGCAAGGGCTACCAGTACGCCCACGACACGCAAGATAAGCTCACCGATATGCGCTGCCTGCCCGATTCCCTCCTGGGCAGGGAATATTACCTGCCCACCGATCAGGGCCTGGAATACAAGTTCAAGGAACGGCTGGAGCAGATCAAGGCGTGGAAACGGGAACGAGGGAACGCTGGGGCCTCCGCGGCCCCAGACCCCGCGCCAGGGAAATGATTTCCCTGGACCCTCATAAACGGATATTGCTTGATGCCGTTATGCTTCTGGCCCGGCGGCTGAAAGCCGCCAACCCGGATGCAAAGCATCCGGGGAAAGCCGGGAAATAATCCCCAGGGGAAAGCTCGCTTTCCCCCATGGGATTTTCCCGGCTTTCTATGGGCCAGAAGCTATCAAATTGTCGTATCCCCCAGCCGCAGGCGAAAGTTGTCTGATTTTTCCAAACAAGTCCATTCGCCTAATGGGGTCCAGGGGCCGAAGGCCCTTGGTTCAGGGGTTCAGGGGGCTGAAGAAGCCCCCTGCCTCGTTTCAATACTCTTTCTCAGCCCCTTGGGATAATGATTCTTGAGCTGCCCTTCGGACGCCTTGCCCCAGCCCAAATTCAGGCCGTTCAGGGTGGGGGTGTAAAAGCCCCGCAGGGCTTCGTCCACGGGCAGCACCTGGCCCGCCTGATACAGCCGGGCCTGATCCTCTGTGACCGGAACCGTGCGCGGGGAAGGGCAGGCCAGGGCCAGGGCGTGGTCGGGCAGGAAGATTTTGCCCTTCACTTCCCCGAGCTGGAGGCCTAAACGCAGCACCCGCACGCCTTTCAGGGGCGGAAGCTCCGCAGGCAAGGCAATCATTTTGCCCGCAAAGACCGCGTTGGGGGCGATGTTTTCCGCAATATGTTCCTGTAAAAACGCCTGGGTCAGGGACAATTCCTGCTTTCCGGGGATTGGCAGGCTGAAAACGGCCTGCTTTTTTTGCTCGTCCCCGTCTTTTTCCAGCAGGGCCGCGAAGTGCCCCTCGCCTTTGACCAAATGGGGCCACACCCGCAGCATGCCGCCGCAGGGGGGCAAGCCCGGAAGAGAAAAAGGAACCAGGTGAAAATCGGGATGCTCCTTTAAAAAACCTTCAATGACCCCTTCGTTCTCCGTGGCGTTGAAGGTGCAGGTGCTGTATGCCAGCCTGCCGCCGGGGCGCAGCATCATGGCGGCGTGGCGCAGGATATGGGCCTGCCTTCCAGCACAGCCCGTCGGGGACGAAACCGTCCATTCCTCCCGGGTTTCGGGATGGCGGCGGAACATGCCTTCCCCGGAGCAGGGGGCGTCCACCAGGATTTTATCGAAAAAGCCTTGCCACCGGGGACTTAATTCCTCCGGCAGGGCGCTCACGGCCACGGCGTTTTTCACGCCCATCCTTTCCAGATTCCGGGAAAGCACCTGGGCACGCCCCGGCACCGGCTCGTTGCACACCAGCAGCCCTTCCCCCGTCAGCATGGCCGCCAATTGGGTGCTTTTCCCACCGGGCGCGGCGCATAAATCCAGCACCCTGTCCCCCGGCTGGGGATTCAGGGCCGCCGCCGGGGTCATGGCGCTGGGTTCCTGGATGTACCAGGCCCCCGCCTCGTGAGCGGGCCTGGCTCCGGCGTCGGAATCCAAGGGCAGATAATAGGCGTCCATTGCCCAAGGCACTTTTCCCCCCGCCTCCGCGGGCGGCGCGACGCCCTTCCGCGTGCGGACGCCCCGCAGAGGCGCGCCGTTGTTCAGCGCATGCAAAAAATCGGGCAGCGCATCCCCCAGCAGGGGGCGAAGCTGCTCGATCCAACCTTCCGGAAATCCTTGTTCATCCATACGCATGATTTTCATCCATTCTTGGGGCCAGCCTGATCCGGCTGCCATGCGGAATAAGCGTCTTCCCCGTCCCAGTTCTGCTGGGGATACACCGGTTTATGGAACGCCGCCTGCCGGTCCACCGCCGGGGGCAGGCCGTCCAGCATTTCGTAATCCTCTGCGTCGCCGTTGATCAGGCGGGAACGCCATTCCTTGCGGCGGCGTTCGTACCGTTCGGCGCGGCGGCGGCGCGGGGCGGGCATGTCCACCGCGAAGGAGCCTGCCACAGGCTTGGGACCCGCCACCATCGGCGGCGCTTCATACCCCTGGGGCGGCGTAAACTGCCGCGCCCGGGACTCCCTTTCCTCGGCAGCGGAAAACACGGGGGCAGGTTGGGGCGTTTCTTCGGCCAGAGGCTGGGGCTGGCTCCAGGCTTCCGGGATCCAGCTCTCCTCCGCGGGCGGTTCCAGTTCCCCCGCCGGGGTTTCCGCTTCCTGCTCCGGGTTCAAACGGATGTCCACGCTGCTTTGATAACCTTTCTCAAACTGCCTGTTCTGCCCCCGGAAAAACCGGCCCACGCGCCGGAAAAAGGCGCGCCACAGCAGATAAGGCCGCCAGCGGATCAGCCAAATGAGATAATCAATCGCCGTGCAGCCTAAGATCAAGCCCAATGCCACCCATATCCAGTGATCTCCCAGCCAGCTAAAAAAACCGCTGAACTGGCCGGATACGGTATCGTCCCACAGCTGCCGGATCAGGCGCTTGGCCCAGCCGAACAGCACGGCAAACAGTGAATTGGCAAATGTATTCATGGATTCTGCACCGCGTCCTTGCTTGCGCCGGACGCTATGTTCACAAATTCCTCGGGCAAAATGGTCACGATCACCTGCACGGTGTTATTGCTGATATAGTCCACGTTGCCCGGCGTGTTCAGGTACAGCAGCTGGGTCACGGTGCGGCTCTGGCCGCTGATATTCACCTGGTCATAGGGGTACACCGCCGCGTCCTCCGTCATATACGGCGCGATGACCACCTTGCTGCCGCCCAAGGTGACGGTCTGGGGCAGCACCCGGATGCTGCTCACGGCATAGCCCTCCGCCGGTTCGCCCGTGACCAGGGCCTCCGTGCCCACCTTCACCCGCGCTAAATAATAGACCTCCTGGCGCACGGTGATGCGCTGGATGGACGTGGTCTGCCCGTGAGGCGTCACCGTTAAGGCGCTGCCGTCCAGCACGTTGCCCTCCGCGTCCTCAAAATAGAAGGGCAGGCTGACGGCGTTGGGGCTGCGCTCGGGGGACAGATTGCTCTGATCGTACTCCACCACGCACCGGGCGGCTTTTCCCACCAGGGAGGCGGGGCCGCTGATGTCCACCGAATCGGCGCTGCGGTTCAGGGCGCCGCCGTAGCAATTTTCCGGCAGTTCCCCGGTCAGGCGCACCTCCACGGGCACCTGAGAAAGGGTGCTGTATTCCTCCACGGTCACGGTCACGTCGGCGTCGTACACCTCCAGCACGGTGCCGTACTGGCTGGAATTGGCGGCGCTGGCGGTAATTTTCAGCGTCTGTTCGCCGGTGGTCTGGATCTGGCTCAAATCGAGCCGGGCCGTATAATTGGACGCGGAAGCGGCGGTATAATTCTTCTGGGGCACGCTCACCCGCAGCTTCACGGTACTCACCTTGTCCAGCCCGTCCACCACCACAAAGCCGTTGGAACGCAGAGCGGCGCTGTTGGTAACGGCCACGCGCACGCCCGAAATCGTCTTCGTCCGGGGCAGGGAAGTGTCCTGGCTGATTAGAATGCCCCACAGGGAAATGGCCAGCGCCAGACTGCCCAGCTTCCACATCCAGTTATGCGTGATCATATGGAGCAGGCGTTTTACGATCTTATTCTTTTTCCCCGTTTTTCCGGCGTTTCCGCCGTCCTGTTCCTGCGGAACGCGGGCCGCGTCGCTGTTATTCGTCATGGGCTGTGCCTCCTTTCGCCGCGCGTTCCCGGTGGGTCCAGCGCCAAAGCCGGGAATGATCCTCGTGGTACATTTCACTTAAGATCTTGCGCAGGGAATCGGCGTCCAAATAGCGGGTGAGTCGGCCGCCCCGTGCCATGCTGATAATGCCCGTTTCTTCGCTGACGATCAGCACCAGGGCGTCGGTATTCTCGCTCACCCCAAGGCCCGCCCGGTGGCGAGTGCCCAAATCGCGGCTGATGGAGCTGTTTTCGCTCAGCGTCAGCACGCAGGCGGCGGACACGATGCGCGTGGCTCGGATGATCACCGCGCCGTCATGCAGGGGGGTGTTGGGTTCAAAAATATTCTCCAGCAGCGGGGCGGAAATCAGGGCGTCGATCTCCGTGCCGCTGGATTCGGTGATGTCCTTTAATCCCGTGCGCTGCTCGAACACGATCAGCGCGCCCACCCGGCGGCGGGACAGCCGCAGCAGGCATTGGGTGATCTCGTCCACCACCCGCTGGCTTTCGTCCCGCTGGGTGGACCGGTCCAGCTTGGCGGTGCGGCCGATCTGCTCCAGGGCCTTGCGCAATTCCGGCTGGAACAGGATCATCAGGGCGATCACGCCGTTGTTCAAAATACTGCGCAGCACCCAGTTCAGGGTGGTCAGCTCCATCAGCTCGCTGGCATAGCTGGCCACGATGATCACAGCCAGGCCCTTTAATACCTGAATGGCCCGGGTCTGCCGCGTGCTGGTCACCAGCCGGTAAATCAAAAAAGCGATAATCAGGATATCTATATAATCGATCCACGTGGGGCGGTGGATGATATTCCATAAAAAGGTTTGGAATTGATTCCATAAATCTGCCAAACCATTCGCCCTCCCTTCGCGCGTTCGGTTACCATTCAGCTTGGCTGAATGGAAGCGGCTTTCAGCCGCTCCTCGGCGACGTACACGCCGCCGCCTGCGGATTACAGTCGGGGGAGTCCCCCCGACACCCCCCTGCCGAGAACGCTACTTGTTCTCAATAGGTGAATGGTTGCCGCATTCGATGCATCTTCATTATACTACATGAGTGTGCCGCTTGAAAATCCCCTTTTGCGGGAATTTTTCAAAATGTTTACGATTTTTTGACAATTTTCTTTCTTTGATGAAACATTTACTTCGCAGCTCCCGCCTATTAACGAAGCGCGCCGGAGTTTTCTTGCAATTTCTTTGAAAGAATGATACACTTTGATCGAACGGGGAAAGGGTGAGGAGAAATGGACCACGCGGGACATCGGGAGCGGCTGCGCCGCCGCTTTGAGCAGGAAGGGCTGAACGGCTTTGCGCCCCATGAAGCGCTGGAGCTGCTTTTGACCTATGCCCTGCCCCGGGTGGATACCAACGGCCTGGCCCACGCCCTGATCCGCCGATTCGGTTCCTTCGGCGGGGTGTTGGAAGCCTCGGCGGCGGAACTGACGCAGGTGGAGGGCGTTGGTCCCCGGGCCGCCGCGCTGATCACGCTCATGGTGCCTTTGCTTCGGATGTACCAGCAGGAAAAGCTGAAGCCCCGCCTGAGCTTAGGCAATTACGGCGATTTGACCGCCTATTGCCACACCCTGTTTTTGGGCGTGAACGTGGAGCAGTTCTACGTGCTGTGCTTGGACGCCAAGCTAAACCTGATTTCCTCGGCGCTCCTTTCCCAGGGCACGCCCTCGGAGGTGAGCGTGCAGCCCCGCCAGGTAGTGCAGGAGCTGATCCGGCGCAACGCCGTGGGCGCGGTGCTGTGCCACAACCATCCCAGCGGCTCGGCCTCCCCCTCCACGGAGGACGTGCGCATCACCCGGGAAATCCAGCATATTTTAGAAAGCATGGGCATCCGCCTGTACGACCATATCGTCATCAGCGGGGCCAGGGATTACAGCTTCTATGCCCATCACCTGCTGGACGGCGGCGGGGCGTCGGCGGCGCTTCCCCTGCGGGAAAGCGTGCCGGAGGAAATAGACGCCTTCGCGGCGGACCGCCCCCTGCGGGTGCTGCCCGTCCGGGAAAATCCTGCGGAAAACGGAGAATGCGATGATGAATAAAAAGCGTACCCTCGGAAGGAGTTTGATGCGTTTGGCGCTGCTGCTGGTACTGGCCGGCGTGCTGCTGTTCGGCTTAGCCTTAGGCGCGCTGTGCCTGGCGGAGGTGAATCCCCCCGCCGTGAGCGAAAGCAGCGACGCCGTGATCGTGCTGGGCTGCCAGGTGTATGCCGACGGGCAGTTAAGCCCCCAATTGGAGCTGCGCCTCCGGGCCGCCCTGGATACTTACCGGGACGATCCCCGCCTGATCGTCACCACCGGCGGCCAGGGTGAAGGCGAACCCGGCCCGGAAGGGAAAATCATGCGGGAATGGCTGATCGAAAAGGGCGTGCCGGAAGGGGACGTGATCGCCGAATGCGCATCCACCAACACCCGGCAAAACCTGCTGAACGCCAAGGCCCTGCTGCCGGAAAGCGTGAAGCGCGTGACCGTCATCACCAGCGATTACCACCTGCCCCGCGCCCTGGCCCTGGCCCGCGACCTGGGCTTGGAGGCCGACGGCATCGGCAGCCCCTGCCGCCCCGAAATCGGGTTCTGGGTGAAAAACCACACCCGGGAGGTGCTGGCCTGGGGGAAATATTTGGTAGAAAAGGTGATCGACCCACAGTGAGGGAAAGCCTTCTCCCCAATGGGGAATCCATCGAAAGACCGCTTTAGCTGTCTTTCGATGGCTGCGCATCGGCTTTGCCGATGCGCAAAAAGAGAGAGCGCGCCGCATCCGGCAGGCTCTCTCAGGGCATTCAGCAGCGTGTCTGCTTCGCGGCGCGCTCCCCGCCCCGGGGTTATTGTGCCCCGAAGCGGCGGGAATATACTTTATGCCTTCATTCCCCACTTTCCCCGCTGAATTATCCATGAATTATCTTTGAAAATGGGAATTATCCTCCACTTTCTATCATATATTTCGGGTTTTTAGGGATTACACCTCTCCGCCCTTCGCCAGTACGCTTTGCAGGTAACCCGCCAGAATGGGCACGATGCGGGTGTCCTTTCCGCCCTTCATCACCACCACGTCGGCGTAGTGGATATAATTGCGGATGTACTGGTCGTACATGGGCTTGACGGTGGCTAAATATTGTTCGCCGATGTTGTCGATCTGACGGCCACGCTCCTTGATGTCCCGGCTGATGCGGCGCAGCAGGCAGATATCCGGCTCCACGTTGATGTACAGCTTCAGGAACATTTTTTCCCGCAGCCGGGGGTCATAGAAGGCGTGAATCCCTTCCACAATCACCACCGTGGCGGGATGAATGATCTCGTCCGTGTCGCAGCGGCGATGCTCAGCAAAATCGTAGGCCTTGCGGGTAATGGGTTTCCCCGCCAGCAGGCTGCAAATATCGCTGTACAGCAGATCGTGGTCGAAGATGCCCGGCTCGTCGTAATTCAGATGAACGCGCTCCTCAAACGTCAGGTCGGAGTGGTCGGTGTAATAAGCGTCCTGATTGATCAGCACGCTGTCCACGCCCATATCCCGCACCAGCTCGTCCGCCAAGGTGGTTTTGCCCGATCCGCTGGCCCCGCAGATCCCGATAAACAACATCTTAGGGTGCCCCCTTTACCCTTTTTTGTACAAGATACAGCAATTTTCGCGGTACGTCAAGGGGGGAAAACAGAGTTCAGAGTACAGAGCAAAGAGTTGAGAGTTGAGAGTTGAGATGATATAGTGTTTTTATTGAGGATTCCAAATATATAAGCAATATAAATCTCAACTCCCAACTCTCTTATTCTTGCTCCGCCAAGAAAAACATTCCAAGTACAGTTCCGGCCTTGACAACCGGGGACAAAAGAAGGTATGATACTTCCATCAAACCTGCGAGGGAGAAGAGTAGTCCTTCCGGGCCGCGGCAAAGGGAACCGCCGATAGTGGGACGGCGGCGCGCGGCAGATGGATGAATGGACTCCTGAGGGCGCTCCGAAAGACAGCGAGTAGGCAGCGACGGGTCCCGTCCCCGTTACCGGACGGCGCGTATCATGGGTACGCGACAGAGATTGCTTCCCTATCCGGAAGCGAAGCTGAGTGGCACCGCGGAAATTCCGCCTCAGCGCGCAGAGCGACTGCGCGTTGGGGCGTTTTTCATTCCTCCAATTAATAAAGGATTTGAAAGGAAGGTATCTGCAATGAAAAAGTGTTTCGCTCTGGTTCTCGCCCTGGTCCTGGCCCTGTCCCTGTGCGTTTCTTCCCTGGCCGAGGAAAAAACCAGCTTCAAAATCGGCATCTGCAACTTCGTGGACGACGCTTCCCTGAACCAGATCATCGCCAACATCCGCGCCCAGCTTAAGGTGATCGAAGCCGAAAAAGGCGTGACCTTTGAGATTCAGGAAGACAACTGCAACTTAGACGGCAGCGTGATGCAGCAGATCATCGCTGATTTCATTGCCGACGGCGTGGATCTGATGGTGGGCGTGGCTACCCCCGTAGCCATGACCATGCAGGGCATGACCGAGGATAACCAGATTCCCGTGGTCTTCGCCGCCGTGTCCGACCCCGTTGGCGCGGGTCTGGTTGCCAGCCTGGAAGCCCCCGGCGCCAACATCACCGGCACCTCCGACTATTTGGACACGAACGCCGTGTTCAACCTGATCTTCGCCGCCGATCCGGACGCTTCCAAGATCGCCCTGCTGTATAACCCCAGCGAGGACGCTTCCACCGCCCCCATCGCCGCCGCCAAGGAAATCCTCACCGCCAAGGGCGTATCCTTCAAGGAATATTCCGGCGCGAACATTTCCGAAGTGATCCTGGCCGCTGACGCCATCATCGCCGATGAAATGGACGCCGTGTTCACCCCCACCGACAACACCATCATGGCCGCCGAATTGGCCATCTACGAAGCCCTGGCCGAAGCGGGCATCCCCCACTACACCGGCGCGGACTCCTTCGCCCTGAACGGCGCGTTCTTAGGCTACGGCGTGGACTACGCCAACCTGGGCAAAGAAACCGCCAACATGATCGCCGCCATCCTGATCGACAAGGCCGATATCGCCGCCCTGCCCGTGAAAACCTTCGATAACGGCACCGCCACCGTGAACACCGAAACCTGCGCCCTGATCGGCCTCGACTACGACGCCATCGCCGCCGCTTTCGCCCCCTTCTGCACCACCGTGCAGCCCATCGTCACCGCCGAGAGCTTCGAGGAGCTGGCGGAATAACGAAGAAGGAAATAATGGGGGCTCTCCGCCCCCAAACCCCGGACCAGGGGCATGATGCCCCTGGACCCTCACTAAACGAAATATTTTGATGGGAAAAGCAGCTGCGGCAAATTGCAGATTTCCTTGTCAAGTTATTTCCGCAGGAGCAGGGTCCAGGGGGATCATCCCCCTGGTGGGGGTCTGGGGCGCATAGCCCCAGTATTTCCCTTTTTACCCCGCCACCAGCCATCCCGCCGCGATGCTGCCTGCCAGCCAGGCCAGCAGGGCGCAGGGAATGGTGTGGCGGGATTTTTTTACGCCCGCGGCGGCGAGGTAGACCCCGCAGGTATAGAACACGGTTTCGCTGCTGCCCATCATCACGCTGGCGACCAGACCGGCGCGGCTGTCCGGGCCATAGGTATGCAGGATGCTTTTCAGCATGGCAAGGGAAGCGGAGCCGCTGATGGGCCGAAGCAGCATGAGGGGCAGCGTTTCCCGGGGCAGACGCGCCAGAGCGGCGGCGGGGGCCAGCAGGCCGCACAGAGCGTCCAGCAAGCCGCAGGCGGAAAAGGCGCGAATAGCGCACAGCATGGCGACCAGGGCGGGCAGGATGCGCCAGGCGGTTCTCAGGCCTTCCTTGGCCCCTTCCAAAAAAACGTCGTACACTGGCACCCGGCGCAGGACCCCCGCGCCCAAGCACAGCAGCAGAAACAGCGGCAAAATCAGCCCCATGACCGCGCCTCCATGAGCTTGCAGGCCAAAACGCCCACCAGCGTGGAAATCGCCGTGGCGGCCAGGGCGGGCAGGGCGATGCTGGCAGGACTGACCGACCCTTCCGCCGCCCGCAAGGCAATCACCGTGGTGGGCAGCAGCTGCACCGAGGACGAATTGATCACCAGGAACAGGCACAGGGCGTTGCTGGCCCGATCACTGTTTCCGCCCATGCGCCGGGCCGCTTCGACGCCCATAGGCGTGGCCGCGTTGCCCAGACCCAGCAGGTTGGCGCTCAGGTTCAGCAGTACCGGCTCCAGGGCGTCCGATGGAAGTTCCGGCCCCAGCAGGCGGGAGAGCAGGGGCGACAAGCGCTTGCCCAGGGCCTGAATCGCTCCGGCCCGACGCAGGATGGCGGTCATGCCGCAGAAAAAGGCGAAGGCCCCCGCCATGGCAAAGGCGGCCCGCACCGCTTCCTCCGCCCCCTCCAGCATGGCCGACGCTACCTGTTCCCCCCGGCCCACGATCAGGCCGTACAGCAGCGACAGGCCCATCATGCCCCCAAACAGCGCTTGCAGCATTCCATCCTCCCCTTTTTCGGCCTAAAAAAATGGTCAAATCGGCGGCATTTGTCGTTTATTGTCAAATCAGAAAAAAATAAGCTGTTTTTCGCTTGACAAGGAAAAGGACACTCTGTACAATAAAATTTACCACAGGCGAAATACACAAAATTTTTGAGGAGGGGAACGAAATGAAATCGACCGGTGTTGTAAGAAAACTCGATGATTTGGGGCGCATCGTGATCCCCATCGAGCTGCGCAGAACATTGGATATCGGGCTTCGGGATACGCTGGAAATCTTTGTGGAGGACGAAAAGATCATCCTGAAAAAGTACCATCCCGCCTGCATCTTCTGCAACGACGCCCGGGACGTCATTCATTATAAGGACAAGCTGATCTGCCGGAGCTGCTTGGAGCAGCTGAAAAAAGAGGTCTGACAGCTTCCTGAAAAAGCCGCGTTTGCCAGGCGGCTTTTTTCATTTGCAGGGTATGCGCGCCCGCCCGCCGGTATGCAGCGAAAAAGCAGACCTCCCGGCAGGAAAGCGCCCCCGCGCCGCGAAATATTTAGCAGATACCAAGCGGATTGGAGGCGGCGGAATGAACATGCGCGTGGGCAGTATGCCCCACGGAAAAAGAAACCTGATCACGGACGTGCCGGGGGTGCGGGTGGGCCACTGTACGGTGGACGACGATACGTGCCACACCGGGGTGACGGTGGTGCTGCCGCCCCCTGCCAATCCGTTTTTGCATAAGCTGACGGCGGCCTCCCAGGTATTCAACGGCTACGGAAAGACTCTGGGCCTGGTGCAGGTGGATGAATTGGGCGCCCTGGAAACGCCCATCGCGCTCACCAACACCCTGAACGTGGGCAAGGTACACGACGCGCTGGTGAGCTATATGATCGAGCTGTGTGCCGGGGACGGGGTTTCGCTCACCTCCGTGAACCCCGTGGTGTGTGAATGCAACGACAGCCGCTTGAGCGACATTGCCCGGCGGCCCGTGGGCGAAAAGGAAGTGCGGGCGGCCATTGCCTCCGCCTCGGCGGATTTTGCCCAGGGCGCGGTGGGCGCGGGCCGGGGCACCACCTGCTACGGCATGAAGGGCGGCGTCGGCTCCTCCTCCCGGCTCATGGAGATCGACGGGCAGACCTTCACCTTGGGCGTGCTGGTGCAGAGCAATTACGGCGCGTCGGCGGATTTCCGGGCCGCCTGCCTGCCGGAAGGCCTGGCGGAATCGGATCAGGGCAGCATCATCCTCGTCGTTGCCACCGATCTGCCGTTGTCTTCCCGGCAATTAAAGCGCGTTCTGCGGCGCACGTCGGTGGGCATGGCCCGGTTAGGCTCCTACATCGGCCACGGCAGCGGGGAAATCGCCGTGGGCTTTACCACCGCCCAGCCGGAAGGCAAGGGCGGCAGCTTTCTTTCCCAGACGGTGCTTCGGGAAGACAAAATGAACATCCCCTTCCGCGCGGCGGGAGAATGCGCCGAGGAAGCCATTTTGCAGTCCATGTGGCACGCGACGCCGGACACGGCAAGGGACGGAAGCCGTATCCCGTCTCTGAGGGAATACTTGGCGCATTGAGAGAACAGAACGGAGAGTTCAGAGTACAGAGTTATATAGTCAACCATTTTGGATTCCGAAACATGCAGGCTATTTCATCTGAATTCTGTACTCTGAACTCTGAACTCTAACCTTTATAGGAGGAATGCGGATGAAGGAATTAGGTTATTACAACGGTACAATCGGCGAACTGAACGAAATGACCGTGCCCATGAACGACCGGGCCAGCTGGTTCGGGGATGGGGTGTACGAGGCGGCCATGGTGCGCAATTATCGTTATTTCGCCCTGAACGAACACGTCGACCGGCTGTTCCGCAGCGCGGCCAAGCTGGAAATCACCGTGCCCATGGACAAGGAAGCGCTGAAAGCCCTTTTACAGGATTTGGCGAAAAAAATGGACACAGGCAACCTGATGGCCTACTGGCAGGTGACCCGGGGCAGCGGCCCCCGGGGCCACGCATTCCCGGAAGGCCCGGCCAACCTGTGGGTGACCCTGCGGCCCAAGGAAATCAATCCCGGCGCGGAGCCGGTGGGCCTGATCACCGACGAAGACATCCGTTTCCTCCATTGCGATATCAAAACCCTGAACCTGATTCCCTCCGTCATGGCCGCCGAAAAGGCCAAGCGGGCAGGGTGCTATGAATGCGTGCTGTACCGTCCCGGTGGGCGGGTAACGGAATGTTCCCACAGCAATGTACACATCATCCGGGACGGCGTTTTCCGCACCGCGCCCACGGACAATCTGATTTTAGCGGGCATCGCCCGTGCCCATCTGATTGCCGCATGCCAGCGCTTAGGTATTCCGGTGAGCGAAACGCCCTTCACCGTGGAGGATCTGATGGAAGCCGACGAAATCATCACCTCCAGCTCCACCGCGCCCTGCATCCGGGCCTGCCGAGTGAACGGACAAAGCGCCGGGATGAAGCGGGAAGACCTGTTCAGCGCCTTGCATAAAGCAGTGTTCGATGAATACTACGGCGATACTGACTGATGGAATTGAAAGAACACTTTAAATCAGGTAGGAAGTAGGAGGTAGGTCTACAAAACGAACCCGGCATCATGATTGAGTTTTTGTAAACACAAAATAAACCTCCTACCTCCTACTTCCTACCTCCTACCTTAATGACTTAAAGTGCCAAATAAGCAACAATAAAAAGAAGGAGGTCACATCATGAAGGTTTTTCTTTCCGCCGACATCGAAGGCACCACCGGCATCACCCTCTGGGACGAAACGGAAAACGGCCATTCCCGCTACGCTTATTTCCAGCAGCAGATGACCCGGGAAGCCGCCGCTGCCTGCCAGGGCGCGCTGGACGCGGGCTGCGACGAAATTCTGGTAAAGGACGCCCACGACAGTGCCTGCAACCTGATCCCCTCCCTGCTGCCGGAAGAAATTCGCATTTTCCGGGGCTGGGGCAGCGACATCATGAGCATGATGGCCGGGCTGGAAAAGGGCTACGACGGGGTCATGTTCACCGGCTACCATTCCGGCGCGGGCATGGACACCAATCCCCTGTCCCACACCATGAACACGAAGAACAATTATGTAAAAATCAACGGCATGATCGCGCCGGAGCTGATGATCAACAGCCTGACGGCGGCATATTTGGGCGTGCCCGTGCGGCTGGTGGCCGGGGACAAGGGCCTGTGCGACTGGATGAAGGCCATCAATCCCAACATTGAAACCGTGGCCGTCAGCGAGGGCCGGGGCCGGGGTTCCATTTCCATCCATCCCGACAGGGCGGTGCGCCTGATCCGGGAAGCGGCCTGCCGCGCCATGCAAAAGCCTGCCTCGGACTGCATGTTCCCCCTGCCCGCCCATTTCACCGTGGAAATCTCCTATAAAGATCATTTTCGGGCCAAATCCGCCGCCGCGTACCCCGGCGTGCGCCAAACCGGCCCCGCCGCCGTCGTCTTTGAAGCGGACGACTGGATGGACGCGCTGCGGGCGCTGGATTTCGTGCTGTGATCCTGTGCATTTCATGCATTTTTCTTGGAAAAATATGCTGGAAACGGTTGTAATTGATCGCAATTTTTTGTATAATGGCAAAGGTATAACAGCGTTAGGGAAATCAGCCGCTGGAAAACAAAAAAAGCGGCTTTTTATCCTGTTCCGGAGATAACGGAAGAACGGAAAAGGGGGAACGTAACTGATGAAGAAAAAATGGATGATCGTGATCCTGGCAGTGGTATGCATCGCGCTGGTAGCCTGCGGCGTACTGATCGGCACCCGCCTGCAGGCGGACCGTTCCGCGCCGGACACGCGTTCCTCCCCCGAAGGGGATATGCTGACCGCGGAAGAAATGCAGCAGCAGATCGACGCGCTGCAAAAGGAACACCAGGCCCTGAACGAGGCGCTGACGCTCAGCGACCAGGAGCGGGCGAAGCTGCAGGAAGAGCTGCGCGACGCCAAATCCGCCCTGGAGGCCAGCACCCAGGAAAAAACGGCCTGGAAGGACGAAGCCGAAAAGCTGAACACCGAGCTGGCCAGCGCCCAGGGCACGATCCAGGCGCTGAACGCCACGCTGGATGAAAAAGCCGGCGACGCCGCGAAAATGGATCAGATGCAGGCGGACAACACCGCGCTGCAGGGCCGCATCGACGAAATGCAGACGGCGCTGAACGCGGCGAACCAGGAAAAGGACGCCCTGACCGCCCAGCTTGCGGAGCTGCAAACCGCGCTGGACGCGCAGCAGGCCCAGAACGCCGATTATCAGACCCGCGCCGACAGCCTGACGCAAAGCCTGACCGCCGCCGTGGGCGAAAAAGACGCGCTGACCCAGCGCATCGCCGTGCTGGAAGCGGATATCGCCGCGGTGAACACCGCTCTGGAAAACGCCGGAAGCGAAAAGCAGGCGCTTGAACAGCAAATCGCCTCCCTCACCGAGCAGGCGAACAGCCTGAAAGCGGACGCCCAGCAGGAAAAGGACAGCCTGACCGCCCAGATCGCGGAGCTGACCGCCGCCCAGGCGGAGCAGCAGACCCGGACGGAGGCCTATCAGGCCGAAGCCGCCGCCCTGAAAGCAAGCCTGGACCAGGCCGTGGCGGAAAAAGCGGCCCTGGATCAGCAGATCGCCGCCCTGCAGACCAGCGCGGAAGCCGCCGCCGCCGCCCTGGAGCAGGCGAAAAACAACACCCGCATCATGGAAGAGCGGGTGATCGTCCTGACTCAGCAGGCCAACAGCCTGAAGGCGGACGCCCAGCAGGAAAAGGACAGCCTGACCGCCCAGGTGGCGGAGCTGCAGGCCGCCCTGGAAAGCCAGACCGCCGGTTCTGACCGGGAAGCCCTGGAAGCCCAGATCGCGGCGCTCCAGGCGGAAGTGGATTCCGTGAACAGCGCGCTGGAGCAAACCAGCGCCAAAGCCCAGATGATGGAGAACCTGGTAGAGGAACTCACCGGCAAGCTGGAGAGCGCCGAAGCGAACGCCCCCGCGGGAGACGGCAGCCAGACCGCGCTGGTGGATCAGCTGAAGGCCCTCCTGGCCGAGCAGCAGACCCAGACCGAGGGCTACGAAGCCCAGGCCGCCGCCCTGACGGAGCTTCTGGCCCAGGCCGGCCTGGATAAAACAGCGCTGGATACCCAGACCGCCGCCTTGGAAGCCGATCTGGCCGCCGTCAGCGCCGCGCTGGAAAATTCCAAAAACAATACCCGCGTCATGGAATCGCGGGTGATCCTCCTCACCAAGCAGCTGAACAGCGCCAAGGCGGACGCCCAGGCGGAACGGGACAGCCTGAACCAGCAGCTGTCCGAGCTGCGCGCCGCCCTGGCCGAGCAGCAGACCCAGACCAACGTCTATCAGGCCGAAGCCCTGGCCCTGAAGGACAGTCTGGACGCCGCTCACCAGGAAAGCGAAGCCATGGCCGGACGGATCGCCGCCCTGGAAGCCAACGTCGCTTCCCTGGAAAAGGCCCTGACCAATTCTAAAAACGCCACCACCGTGATGGAAAACCGCGTGATCGCCCTGACCCAGCAGCTGAACGCCACCAAAGCGGAGGCTCAGCAGACGCAGGAAACCCTGAACGGCCAGATCAGCGGCTTGCAGGCCGATCTTGAAGCCTCCGGCCAGGAAAACGACAGCCTGCGCCAGGAAATCGCCGCTTTGCAGGCGGACGCCGAGGCCCTGCGCGGCGATCTGGACCAATCCCGGAACAATACCAAGATCATGGAAAACCGGGTCATTTCCCTCAATCAGGAACTGAACGCCACCAAGGCGGCCGCCCAGGAGGAACAGACCCGGCTGAACGGCAGGATCGGCGAGCTGGAAACCACCCTCCAGGCCACCGAGGATTCCCTGACCGCGAAACAGCAGGAAAACGCAGCCCTGACCGCTGAACTCACCAGCACCAACGCCACCCTGGCGCAGACCCAGGATACTCTGGAAAGCACCAGCGCTACCCTGGCCCAGACCCAGGATACCCTGGCAAGCACCAGCGCCACCCTGGCCCAGACCCAGGATACCCTGGCAAGCACCAGCGCTACTCTGGCCCAGACCCAAGATACTCTGGCAAGCACCAGCGCTACCCTGGCCCAGACCCAGGATACTCTGGAAAGCACCAGCGCCACCCTGGCCGAAACCCAGGACGCCCTGGCCGACGAAGAGGACCGCAATTCCATGCTGCTGGGCCAGCTGGAAAACCTGGCCGTTTCCATGCAGACCCAAAGCTCCTTCCAGCTGGTGGATACTGAAGCCGGTGAAGGCGATCAGCTCAGCACCCTGCTGAACCAGTATTTGGGCCTGGAAACGCTGGCTGACGCTTCCGTTCGCCGCCAGGGCATCCTGCCCGAAGCGTCCCAGGAAGAAGATACTTCCGAAACCGTACTCTCCGTGAACGGCGAAGCCGTATCCCGCGCCAAGGTGGAGCGCGCCGTGGAAACCTCCCTGCTGCTGCGCAAGCACCTGCTGGAGCAGCATCCCGAATGGGAAGGCCAGCCCTCCCTGTCCCTGGACCGCACCGTGGCGGCCCGGCAGGTCGTCACCCAAATGGCCGAAAACCTGGCGCTGTGGCAGAAGGCCCAGTCCTTGGGGTTGGACGTGATGACCGACGCGGAACGGCAGGACATGCTGGATCAGGCCATTGAAATGCAGGCCGTCACCGGCTATTCCGCCGAAGAGCTGTTGCCCTCCCTGCTGGTCGCCCAGACCCAGGAAAAGCTGCGGGATTGGGCCGCCCAGGACGTGACCGTGACCGACGAAGAATTCCTCAGGGAACTGCGCGACAGGAAAACCGCGACCCAGGCCCTGTATGAAAGCGATCCCGACGCGTTCTGCCAGCTGATCGAATCGGGCGAAGGCTATTATCACTATCCCACCGCCTTCCGCCGCATCAAGCAAATCTTCCTGGCGTCGGACGCCAAAGCCTATGAACAGCTGAAAGCCGATCTGACGGACGCCAGCAAGCGCCTGAACGAGGTGGAATACGCCATCTTCCAGGGCGGCACCCTCGACGAACTGAACAAGCTGCGGCAGAAGCGGGACGCTTTGAAGGAAAAGCTGGCCGCTCTGCAGGCCCAGTGGGACGCCACGGCGGCCCAGTCCGAGCAGACCATGCAGCAGGCGCAGGACGCCGCCGCCGATATCTATGCACGGCTGAAGGCGGGCGAGAGCTTTGACGCCCTGGTTTCCGAATACAGCCAAGATACGGAAATGCCGGAAGGCGGCTATGTGGTGGGCGACGGAAGAAAGCAGCCCTTCCGCGAATTCGTGGTCAGGGCACTGAACCTGCAGCGGGAAGGCTCCGTGACCAAGCTCATCCTGGCGGACGACGGCTACCATATCCTGTACTTCGCGCAGGACCTCGCCAACGATTGGGATTCCCTGCGGGACAACAAGGTGGCCCTGTGGGCCGAAATGCTGGCCGAAAAGCGCCAGCAGGCGGCGGACGAAGCCCTCGCCCAGTGGATCGACGAAGCGGACGTTCAAATCTCCCCCACCCTGGTCAGCTTCTGATATTTCCAACGCAATCCAGGCCCCGGAGTTCTTTCCGGGGCCTTTTTGTTACGGCAATTCCCAAAAAATCGTATTTTTTCGTCAAATTTGTGTAGAATTTATTGCGAAACACTTGATTTTTAGCGTCATTTTCGTGTAAAATAAGCGTATACAGGCAGGATGCTTTTTTTGCCTGCAATGTGCCGGGAAGGATGAAAGATATGGCCAAGCGCATTCTTTTGGTGGACGATGAACCGCTGATTCTCAAGGGCCTGCGTTTTACCCTGGAGCAGGAAGGATATGAAATTCTCACCGCGGCGGATGGCGAAGAAGCCCTGCAGGTGTTTTTTGATCAGCCCGTGGATCTGGTGCTGCTGGACGTGATGCTGCCCAAGCTGGACGGCATTCAGGTCTGCCAGCGCATCCGGGAAAGCAGCAACGTGCCCATTTTGATGCTCACCGCCAAGGGCGAGGATATGGATAAAATTTTGGGTCTGGAATACGGGGCCGACGATTATATGACCAAGCCCTTCAATATTTTGGAGGTCAAGGCGCGCATCAAAACCGTGCTGCGCCGCGCCGCCCAGCCCGCCGTCAACGAGGAAAAGAAGATCATCCGCGTCCACGATATGGAAGTGAACATCGTCAATCGCTCCGTCACCTTGGGCGGCAAGGAAATTCGCCTGACCGCCAAGGAATTTGATTTGCTGCAGCTGTTCATCACCAACCGCGGCAAGGTATTCAGCCGGGAAACCATGCTGGAAACGGTGTGGAAGTACGATTATATGGGCGACGCCCGCACGGTGGACGTACACATCCGCCGCCTGCGCGAAAAGATCGAGCGCAATACCGCCCAGCCGGAGTTCATCTTCACCAAGTGGGGAGTGGGCTACTATTTCACCGACAAGGATTAAAAATCCCTTCGCCAGCATCCGCTGGCAAATATTGCTCGCCTTCCTGCTGATCGTGGGCCTGAGCTTTTACGTCATGGCCAGCTACATCGGCAGCATGGTGAGCGATTCGCTGTTTCAGCAGCGCATCAGGTCGGATCGGGCCAGCCTGGAAACCCTGGCCGTCCGCATCGCTCCGCTGCTGGCCCGCAGCGACGCCCCCGCGCTCCAATCCCAATTGCTCGCCGCCGGCGGGGAAATGGGGGGGCGCGTTTTGCTGTTGGATCAAAACGGCAAGGTGCAGCTGGACAGCTACGGCGAAATGCAGGGTGCGCGCTTAGAATACCCGGAAATCGCCACGATTTTAGTGCGGGGCCAGAGCGCCGATTACGGCGTACACGAGCTTGATAAGGGCGAAGCCCTGGACACCGGCCATCTGCTCTTTGCCCGCCGCACCACCGGCTCCTGGGTGGGCTACTGCACCGCCGGGGTGGTGTACGCTTCGGACATCATCGGCGTGCTGCTGCTGGTGAGTCCGGTGCAGGAGATCATGCAGAACCTGTACCAGCTCCAGGATCAGATGATCCTGATTTTCGTGCTTATCGCGGCGGCGGCCCTGCTGTGTTCCTGGATCTTTTCACGGGTGATCACCCGACCCATCGCCGGGCTGAACCGAGGCATCCAGCGCATGAGCAAGGGCGATTTTTCCAGTCGGGTCAAAATACGCGGTTCCGGCGAAATGAAGCAGCTGGCCCGGGCCTTCAATTCCATGAGCGAAAAGCTGGAGACCCTGGATCAGAGCCGCAACCAGTTCGTGTCCAACGCCAGCCACGAGCTGAAAACGCCCCTGGCCACCATGAAAATCATGATCGAATCCCTGATTTATCAGCCGGATATGGATAAGGATCTGCGCACCGAATTCATGACGGACATCAACAACGAAATCGACCGCCTGTCCGCCATCGTGTCCGATTTGCTCACCCTGGTGCAGATGGATTCCCAGAGCGTGAAACTCAGCCGGGAAAACCTGTCCATCGCCCAGCTCATCAAGGAAAACGCCCACCGCCTCCAGCCCATCGCCGAGCAAAAGGGCCAAAAGATCCTGCTTACCCTGTCCGATCCCTGCGAGATTTACGCCGACAAATCCAAGCTGAACCAGGTCATTTATAACCTGATGGAAAACGCCGTCAAGTATACCCAGAACGGCGGCACGATCCGGGTGGGCCTCCAGCGCCAGGGCAGGGACGCCCGCTTCACCGTGTCCGACAACGGCCCCGGCATCCCCAAGGAAAACCTGCCCCACATCTTCGACCGCTTCTATCGCGTAGATAAAGCCCGCAGCCGCGAAAAGGGCGGCACAGGCCTGGGCCTGAGCATCGTGCATCAGCTCGTCCTCCTTCATGGCGGCGCCATCAGCGTGGAAAGCGAGGAGGGCAAGGGAGCCACGTTCATCGTGGAACTGCCGCTGCACCAGGGGTAAAGACTTTCAGAAAGCAAACAGGAGCGTCCTCCACACGAGGCGCTCCTGCTTTTATTTTGCGCTGTCGATTGAAAAAGCACTTGTACTCCTTCTCGGTCGAACAGATGTATATACTCAAATACTTTGGTTGAAGAAGCGTTCGGCGAAATCACCAGCTAACTATATTGAAAGTATCTATATACTTTTTCATGTACCCTGTTCCACTGATAACGATCTGTCCCGCCTCGAATCTACCATTAAAACGGAATTTTATTTCAGCATAGTTTCCTTGTGAATTATTGGAAATAATTTCTATCTGAAAATAATCGTCTTTACCGGAGAAGCGGTTTTTTTCTTCCTGAGAATATGTGGTCAAACCATTATTTGAGGAACCCTGCCCATTAAGCAGAGAAGAATTTTGGAAACTTGAATAACCCCCGTATGATTTGGCAGTTTGCAGATATCCCATGGAGTTTCCTTTGTTATCATACAAGTCAAACTCAATATTATCCTGATTACTGTTTAGGGAAGCATAGAATTTATACCCTAACTTTATCTCCGGCATTCTAAATGATACCGCTGAAAAATTCTCATTATTTGGGAAATTAAAATTCAAATAAGTGGAAGGAGAAATAGAAGAACCTACATGCGAAGAGACTGTATTGCAGTTCCCATAATAAACTTTTCCATTTATAATCATTTTGATCGTGTTGGGAGAATACTCTTCCGCATATGATGTTATTGGTACAGTTGTAGTTTCTATTGGAATGTTTGTTGTTACGGAAGGAATTTCTTTGTCGTGGTTTGCAAGAGACTTCCCGAAGATAAACGCACAAACCGCAACGACGCACAGCAATACGGGGAATATGATATATTTTTTCATTCTTTCTTCCTCCTATCAGAAAAATTGTGCCGACATAATTCCTGAACCCATTTTTCTATTGCTCCGAATGTTCTTCCTTGGCCTGTTTACCCCCCTTCCTCTTGTTGTTTCGCTTCAAGTGCCGCTGTCCTTTTCAGTCTCTTTTTCTTTGATCCGCATAGCCGCTATGGCGTTTACGATCAGCCTTAGCGAGAACGGCAAGATCGGCGCCGGGTCGATCATGACCATCGCTTTCCCTCCCCCGTATTGATATTGGCAAGTTTATCATACCGCATCCAATGAAAGACAATTGCAATTCATTTCCGAAACAAAAAGGTTCCCGCCAAAACCGCGGAAGCGCATTTTTTCAAACAAAATGCTTTAATACTATTCTTCATTAAATTATCATCATAACTATAGGGGTGAATATCGTGCTTCACTGATTGTTTCAATCCGCCTGAACTAAACCGATAGGATGATTTTTCTTTTCGCTTCCTCAAACAGCACGGGTGTCACAAAGGGATAGGTCAAATTCTCCGGCAGAGCGTCGAACGCTTCGATTTTGCTCATTTCGCTGGGCGGCAGTTCCCCCATCGCATGAATCATGGCGGCGTACACCCGGCCATTGGAGGAGTCTTCCGAATCATAGGCACAATAATCGCTTACGGGGATCAATGCCGCGTCCTTCACGCCGCTTTCCTCATACAACTCCCGCCGGGCCGCCTGCTCCGGCGTTTCGTTTTGCTCGATGTGTCCGCCCTGGGTCTCCCAGGACTGATGCCCGCCATGATAGCTCAGAAGATATTTGTTTTGGTAAAAGGAGCAGACCACCACGAACCGAAGCGGCGCGAGAGTGCCGAAAGGATGAACCGCGCATTGCAGCTCACGGTGCCCGGTCATTCCGTTTTTCCTCCCTTGTATGCCACCGCGTCGGCCTGGAACAGCAGGCCGTTTTCGCCGCCCACGTGGGCGAAATTGGTTTGGATGGATTTGCGGGCGGGATAATGGCCGTGGAACCGTTCTTTGATGACCTTTTCCATGACGGGAATGTTCCACACGTCCCGGAACAGGCAGTCCATCTGCACCACGTTTTCCAGGGTCAGGCCCACCATTGCCAGCCGCTGTTCCATATGGTCAAAAGCCCCGTTGATCTGCTGTTCGATGGTGCCGCCGATATTGCCCACGCAGTAGGACAAATAATAGAAATCCCCCGCTTTCACAATGCCGGAATGTGCCCATTCCTCATTTACGTCATACCGTTCGATGTCAGCCATTGTTCCCATCCTCCCTGATGCGGTTCCTGATCCACTTCTGCACGACGGCAGTCACCTGATCCAGATGGACGCCGTAGCAGTGATCGTCGCCTTTGATGATGCACAGCTGCGCATTGGCGTAGCGGGCGGCGGCGTCGATGGAACACTGCACCGGCACGGCCCCGTCGTTATCCCCATGCACCAGCAGCACGGGACCCTTGTAGCGGTCGATGGCCTCCTCCACGTGAATGGTCTGGGCCACGCGGATGTAGTTTGCGCCCAGGGTCTTGCCGTTCCAGGCGGGGATTTCCGCCGGGAGATGCTCGGGATCGTAGGGATAGCCCAGCAGGCTGCCCTGCCGCGCGATTTCGGGGATCATGTTGGCCGGGGACAGGGCCATGAGTCCCTTGATCACGTCCCGCTCCATGGCCGCCGTCAGGATGGCGGTCAGCCCGCCCTGGGAATGGCCCAGCAGATAAATATTCCCGGCGAAGGGCAGCGCCTTGGCGTAATCCACCAGCGTCATGGCGTTGTTCATCCACTTGAACAGGTTGTGGTCGTGAAACGCGCCGCCGCTTTCCCCGTGGCCGTACATGTCCGCCCGCAGGGTGACGCACCCCGCTTCCAGCAGCGCCTGGTTCACCGCCAGCAGATGCGGCTCGTCCTTGTGGCCGGTGAAGCCGTGGATGATGACCACCACCGGCATTTTTTTCTCTTGCTTTTCCGGCATATCCAGCTTCGCGCTCAGGCGAATGCCGTCGTCCATGATGTACATTGTGTTTCCTCCTTTGTTTTTCTGTTTTGTATTTAATCAATCGTACCTCTAAAGAACACTTTCAGTCCGCAGGTAATACGAGGCAGGGGGGCTTCTTCAGCCCCCTAAACCCCTGAACCAGGGCCGCTTGGCCCTGGACCCATCCTGGCGAATCAACTTGAATAGAAAAAACAAACAACATCCGCCTGTCGCAAGAGGCTACGAAATATAGAGAGCTTCTGGCCCAAGAAAGCCGGGAAAATCCCAGGGAAAAAGCTCGCTTTTTCCTGGGGATTATTCCCTGGCTTTCCCCGGATGCAAAGCATCCGGGTTGGCTGCCAAAGGCGGTCGGGCCAGAAGCACAACAACGGCAAGTTGAGCATTCCTTTCAAGCAACAGCGGGAGCTTGCTTTCTTTCCGCGTCAAGTAATATCCGCAGGTGAAGGTGCCGGGGATCATCCCCTGCCGCGGGGTCTGGGGCCGCGGAGGCCCCAGCGTTCTCCCCTTGTATCAGTACGCGATCATCGGCAGGGATATGGGCTTTTCATCAAACGGTTCCCTGCTTCCGTCCTTCACATCATACGCAGCTTCCGCCGTTTCCCGCACGGCGCGGGCCATATCCGGGTAAGGGCGCAGGGTGATATCGAACAGGCCGATATTGTAGTTTTCGCCGTCGAAGCGGCCCAGGGCGAACTGGTCGCAGTATTGGAACCAATGGCAGCCCACGCCGTTGGGATGCGCGGCGGCGCGCTCGCAGTAATAGCGGTAGGCTTTGCCGCGCTCCGCCTGGTTCGCCACAGCCTCCAGGCCCGTGGCGGGCAGCCCGGCGTCCAGGGCGCCGAAGTGGAATTCCCCGATCATCACGGGCAGGTCCACCCCTAACGTCCGCACGTTTTCCAGAGCGGCGGTGGGGTCCACGGCGTAGCAATTGATGGAAAACACGTCGAAGCACTGCCAGCCGCTGACCAGCAGCGGGTCGGAGATCCAGGCCCAGCGCATGCCGAGGATCATGTGGTTGGGGTCCACCGCCCGGCAAGCGTCCGCCGGAATACGCACATACTTCTCGGTGAGGAAAGCGGAATATTCCCGCAGATCCGCCCGCGCGTTTTCGGACAGGCCGGATGCGTTCGCAAGAGGCGCATTCAAATCCTCAAAGGCAGCAAATTCATGCTTCCAGGCCTGCGACAAAGCCTCCGGTGTGCCGTATTTTTCTTTTAGGAAAGCAATCAGCCCCGTCTTGCAGGCCGTGGGCGCGGGGTCCCTCAGCACCTCGTCGGCGATGACCAGGCCGTCCACAAAGGCCCAGGAAGGTTCGTTGCGCAGGAAATAGCCGATCATCCACGGGTCGTCCCGCTTCTCCCGCAAAGCCTCGGCGCAGGCAGCGGCGTTCTTCCGGTATTCGTCGGACAGCACGTCCGGGAAATCTCGGAAAATCAGGTGATCGGTTGCGGGGAAGGCGGACAGACTGGTCACGTAGGGCATGCGGTCGAACAGGCGCGGGTCGCTCCAATTGCCCAGAGTGTTCATGCCCATGGCCTGCAATTGCTTCACCACCATGCTCTGCCAGGCTTCGTCCCAATCCGCGCCGAAAGCCCGCATGAGGTTGCAACGTTCATAGGAAAACAGCAGGCCGGAGTCCCGCTCCGTCTCCCCAAAGGGGCGGGTCAAAGGCTGGTACAGGGCGGCGGTTTCGCCGGTGCGGGGCGGCAGGGGCGAAAGCAGCGGCTCCAGGCCGTCGACGCGGGCGTCGCAGCGGGCGGTCACGCAGTCCGGCCCCATGCTGAAAAAGGCGCAGCCTGAGGGGTCGGTCAAATACCAGCGATCCTCATGCTTGACGCGGGAAAAATACCCGACGCCCGCCGTCAGCTTTTTCCGGGCGCAACCGCCCCAGGCCGTCCAGTCCGGGAAGGGATAGCCGCCCTGTTCCCCCGCCGCCCGGCGCAGCTCGGCAACCAACGCCGCTTCGCTTTTCACCTTGCCCGGCCAGTCCCGTTTGGTATACTGGCCGAAGCCGTCGATCAGGGACGGCCCCTCAGGCTCGAAGGCGGGACCCGGCGCGTCGGAAAGCGTCAGCTTGTCCACCCGCACCGACACCGGCTCAAAGCACGGCATGCTCACCAGCTCGGCCCGGCGAATCTCCTCCCGCCCGATGCGGGAGCCGTGGCACACCACCTTCTGGGTGCCCGCCCGGTGGCCGGGGAACAGAATATGCCCGTCCAGCCAGTTCAGGTCCAGGGCGGCGCAGGCGGTCAGCCCCGGCATCATGCCGAAGCGCACGATCACCCGGGGCGCTTCCTCCTCGCCGTAGCATTTCAGTTCAAAGGCCATGGCGTGGTCGGCCTCCACCGTCAGCGTCACGTTCAGCCAGCGCGGTCCGCTGCCCTGAAGCTCCGGCAGCTTTACCCCGCCGCCGACCGCAGGCAACAGCAGCTTCCGTCCTTCCAGGCCCGTGCCCGGCAGCAGCCGCGCCGCGTCCAAAGACAGCTCCCTCTCCCCCGCGGACCGCTCCTGATTCGACAGCATGGCTTTCCCTCCTTTGTGGTAATTACCGTAAGGCTGGTTTAATGTGGTGTTTTCCTCTTTCTTCTCATCTTACTCCTTCCCCCCGCTGCCGTCAAGTCTACGGAGCGGGCTGAAGGCAGATTATATACGATTATATACGAAAACCCACCCGAACGAGAAGAAAAGATGAATTTTGTGCTTGACGCGCCGCCTGTCCCGTGGTAAAATAGCCCATGTTGACGGACAATGCTTGCGACGTGGAGAAGTCGCCTAGCTTGGTCGAGGGCGCACGACTGGAAATCGTGTAACCGGTAAAACGGTTCGAGAGTTCGAATCTCTCCTTCTCCGCTTGGTGGGTGATTAGTGCCATACATCACCTCCATATCTGCGAGGCTCTCTGGAATGGTTGCGCATTCCAGGGAGCTTTTTTTAGATGGGGCTTTTCAGTGCCATACCCTGACAGTATAGCACCAGGGGCGCGGGCTGGGAATGGGCAAAATGGCACAAATTTGTTATATATTTTTCCATCATGGAAACAGATGTTCTTGTGAGCAACAAAAAGAGATCTTCGCCTGGTTGCCAGGCATGCGGATTTGTTGCCGAGAGCGACAAGCCCCCGCACGATCGAAGCCGCTTCGCGGCGGAGGAAGGAAGGGGGGCACGGGGGGGAGCGCCGAAGTGCCAGGCATATAAATTTCATGCCAGGCGTGCCGATCACCGTGCCCGGCGCACTATACCGAGTGGGCCGGGATGAAGCACCCAGGAGAAGGCCAGGGCGGAAGGGCGGGGCGCTGGGGATAGATTCGGCCAGAAATGAAAATCCCCGGCAGGGCCGGGGATAAACGGGGGAAGGATTCGGCCACATATGGCATTAAATGGCGTTCCTGGCGCTGGCGCGGGCCGGATTTGTGGCGCGGCACGGCCTGACAGCGGAGCCAACGGCCAGACTTCCGCGCCACAAATCTGAACCGGCCCGCTTGACGGATCAGGACGAAGGAGACGGCCCCCGGAATAAGGCCGCATTCATCCCGGTAGCCCACCAGGCGCGAACCAGGACGGGGCAGGAGAGAGAGACGATCCGGGGCTTTCCCTCCGGGCACATAGCGCTTCCGCACGAAAATGCCGGAGAAGGCCAAAAAAGGCCCCTGGAGGCCCCCCGAAGGGGGGCGAACCGGAGGCTTTCCCTCCGGGCACATAACGCTTCCGCTCGAAAATGCCGGAAAAGGCCAAAAACAGGCCCCAGGAGGCCCCCCGAAGGGGGCGAACCGGGGGCTTTCCCTCCGGGCACATAACGCTTCCGCTCGAAAATGCCGGAGAAGGCCAAAAACAGGCCCCAGGAGGCCCCCGGAGGGGGCCGGATGGGGGCCAGTAAGCCCCCAGGCCCCGCAGAGGGCACAGAAGCCCCGTCAGGGGCTTTTTTGATGCGCCGAAGGGGGGCGATTTGCCCCAGAGCGGGCATTGCAGGGCCGCAGGCCCGAACGGCCCGCGCAGGGGCAAGCGACCCCGGAGGCGGACAAACTAACCGCCGCCGCAGCGGCGGAACACCCACCCGCCGCAACGCAACACCAGCAGGCGGCCCCCCATTTGCTGGCGGCATGGAAAACGGAACAAGACAGCCCGAGCGAAGCCGCGGCACGCGCCACGGCGAAGCCCGGGCCCCGCGCGGAGCAAGCCCGCCGCCCCCTGGGCGCGTGGGCGGCCCGCGCGGCACAGAAGCGAAGCGCCCTTCGCCGCCGAAGCGGCGAAACTCACTTCAAACCTGGGCTTTGTGTACTGGCACGGGGTAGGCGAGCCGCCAGCAAAATGGGGGCCGCCGATGGTGGAGCGGGGGACCAGAGGCGGCCCCGCTTTTGCATGGCGGCGGAGCGAAGCCGACCCCATGAAGCCCCCCGCCTTACCTTTCCCCCCCTTTCAACCGTTTTGGGCGTAGCCCAAAATGAACCGCTCCGCCTGGGGGGAGGATGGGAAAGGGGGGTAAAGGGGGGGAAAAGGAGGGGG
>CAJOJQ010000030.1 GCA_905234985.1 uncultured Christensenellaceae bacterium | reverse complement strand
GGCCAGCATTAGGTGAAGAAAGCGTTTCATATTGAACATATCTTGTATCCTCCTCAATTATTTGATCCAGACAGTGGTGGTATAGCCGGAATCAAGGTAGCCATCCGGCACGCCTGCCTCGACGATCTTGTATTCACCCCAGGGCAGAAGGCCGGTTTCGGCAATGCCCTGGGCATTGGTGGTAATGGTAGCGACAACTTTCCCGATGTCGGAAGCATTGTCCGATTCCGGCCCGGACAGCCTGGTGACTGTAAATACAGCACCGGGAAGGGGCTTTTCAGTGACCGAATCCTTCTTGACAATCCGGATACGACCGGAGATACGGTCATTGGTGAAGGTCGCTTTGGAAGTCACGCCGGCAACCACAGAAACATTCTGGGAAGCAGACGCGAGCTTGTAGCCCTGAGAAGCCGTCTTTTCCCTTACAGTATAGTTACCGGGCTGAAGGCTTGCAAAGGTAGCCACGCCCTGCGCATTGGTGGTGGCAGTAGCGATCACACTGCCAGCGCTGTTCAGCAGTTCAAACACCGTCCCCTTCAGCAAAATCCCATCAGAGGATTTCTTGGTAACGGCAATCTCACCATAGCTCAGTTCAAAAGAAACGCTTCCGTTCTTCAAAACATTGGGGGCTCCGTAGACAGGAACCAGAATCTTTTGAATAGAAACAGAAGGAACACCGACAAGGAAGTTGGCTTCCTCATCGGCGGAAGACAGGGACTCCATGGAAATAGCGAACTTATTCTTGCTGGAAGTTACCTGGATCGTATCGCCGCTTCTCACGTAGTAATAGCTGCTGTCTGATCCACCGCTGTTTCCAGTCAGTGTTCCAACGGATTTGGGAATCCGAATCAGATCGGCATCTGTGGTCAACTTGACCGTGCCGATATAGTTGCTGCCGGAAACGCTCAGACTTTGGTTGGAAGCGGTAATGTTGCCGCTGATGCTGGCACGGGCAATGCCGTTTGCAGCAAGCCAACGGGCATATTCCAGATATACAGCAGGCGCACCGCCGGAAAAGGAATAGAAGTTATCCATATCCCAGTAGCTGCGCACATACTGTGCGCCTTCCAGCTGCTTGATCACTTCACGCATGGCAAACTGACCGGCAGCGCGACTCCACACTTCATTGTTGGAATCGCTGCGGTTCAGGGCCATGAACGGGTAAGTATGACGCAGCACCCAGCCCAGGGCATGCATGGTACTGGCCTTATAGCGGACGCCAGTGGTGCCGCCATAGCTGGGATTCGTCACAAATGTGTCCATGTCCACCAGCACATAGGGGCCTTTTGCGCTTTGATTGGAGCCGGAACCTTCACCGGGACCGGAGAGATTGTGCTCCAGGCAGAACACGGTGAAACCCTCCAGGTAGTGCGGGGTGGCATAGATCGTGCCGTGCGCAGCGGACTTAGCAAGCTGGGGATAATCGCTGTCTTTTCCCGAGCTGCCGTACAAACCGTTCTGCCAGGCATAGAAGCCGCCAACTGCGCCATTGATATTCTTCAGCGTAAAGCCGTTCATGGGGGTAGCAGCCTTTAGCAATTTCCTTCCGCTGCTGCGGTTCATGTTCAGGAATTCCACCGTATAAGCAAAGTCCGTGACCGTGCATGAATCATTGGATGATTCAAAGGTTTCATCCGGTAGAATCCAGGCCGTAGCGTAATCTGTCCATTTCAAACGGCCATCGGCAAAATCGTCGCCATAGAGGAACCGCACCTGATACCAGACGCTGCCGGTTTCGTCGAAATCGACGGACAGGATCTGAACAGTGGCATCCTTCACGAAATTGCCGAGGTATTCGCCGCTGTAATAGGTTTTCACAGCCTCAGAATCCATACTGGCGAATACGCGAGTTTTCGTTGTGACATGGACGTAGGAACCAGCGGCATCGTGGGCAGGTTCTTCCGGGGTTTCAGGCGTTTCCTCCTGCGGCTCATCTGTTTCCACAGGAAGCACTTCGGGGATTTCCTCCTGTTCCGGTTCGGCTATCGGTTCATCCGCCGAAATTTCCAAGGGTTCATCCACAGGCTTGGTTTCGTCAGGCATCTCAGATTCAACAGGTTCAGTTTCTTGTACTGGTTCATCTACTGCCGGTTGATCCTGGCTTTCGACAGGATCTTCTTCGACGGGCTGATCCACGGGCTGATCTTCTGCGGCTTCAACAGGATAAGTACCGTTTACCAGAAACAGGTTCATCATGCCGATAGCGGTCATTCCCTGATCCTTGGGGAGAAAATTGATCTCCTTAATGTCCTCATCCAGCAGGAATTTGTCATCCAGGTCTTTGGCGGAAACATAGCCGTTCACTACGTTTCCATCCTTGTCCAGGAACCAGACCATGATTGTTTCATGCTCGGTGAACTTCGTTGCTAGGAGCAGGAAAACATCATTAGCCGTAGAGAAAACCAGTGTATCCGCATCCAGCAAAGGGCTGCTGAACACGTCGGCTTTCCGCACAGTCGCCACATAAATATGGCCGTAGGCATCAATCGCCGCCTGCAAAGGATGACGATTATCCAGGACAGGTTCAGAAATCTCCTGCTCGGTTTCATTCGATGGATCAGTATCCGGTTCGGCCGGAATAGGGTCATCCTCCATAGTGCTGTCAGGATCAGCTTGTTCAGAAGCTTCCTGTTCCAAGGCTTCATCCATTATTTCCGGTTCATCCTCGACCGGATCAGTGCTTTCCATGGGGAAAGAAGCATCATCCTCAGTGACTTCTTCAACTTCTTCAGGTTCCTGCACAGGCAGGGGTTCCACAGCGTCAGGAATCACTTCGACACTGATGCTTTCATCATCCGCCATTGCGCTCATGGGCAGACAAGCCAGCACCATGAGCAAGGACAGAAAGAAGGCGGTGAAACGCTTAAATGTGCATCTCACTTGCATTCACAAATCTCCTTTTATTCTTGAACAGCCATCACGATGAGCCGCCCGCTGGCTCCGCCATAGCTGCGATCACAGGTGATCAGAGTCAGGATATTGTCCTCTGCCATCACCTGAACACCAGTATCAACGAGGGAATTTTTGATGGCGCGATTAACGAAACGCAGAAAGCTTTCATTACTGGAAAAAGAAGCCGTTGCCGCGTCCCAATCGCTGACCTTCATGTTGAGCACCGCAAAGACGCGGTAAGTGCGTTCTCCATACAGGGCGCTTACTCGGATCAGACTATGGGCCGCGCAGTAGGAGGCATCCTTGTAATCCATAAGGGCGCTGAACATAGCATCACTGTGACTGATATGATGGCCATAGATCGCTATGTTCTTGCTGGGCGTCTGATAATCTGAGCTTGTCAGAGAAAACAGGCATCCCAGCTTGCTTTCCTTTCCGGTAAAAAGATGGTGAAGGTAATACTCCGTGTTGTTTGAGCGCACAACCGGATAATTGATCTTTGTACCGGGAATCGTCAGCCAGGCCACAAAATCCCTATTTTGAGCAAGGCACGCTTCCAGATCAATGTCGGATTGAGCAGGCACAGCAGTCGGAACAAACGGCTTTTTTGAAGGAACTGCCGTCACAATCGCTGTCGGAACCGCAGTCACGTTAGCTGTTGGCAGAAGAGGGATTTCTGTATCATCCGGCATTTCTGTATATTCCGGTATTTCAGACGGCATTAGTGAAGCGGGAGCTTTGGTAGGTGTTTCCACCATCTCCGTCTGATCACTTTCCGGCGTTTTTGTTTCTGCTGCGTCTTCCGATATGAGCTGTGTTTCCAAACCAGGTGGCTCATCTGTTGGCGTCTTCGTCTGCTTCGGGATCGGCATCATCGGAGCAGGGCTTGATTCCGGCTGCATGAATTGCATCGCCAGATCCTCATATTCTTCTTCATCCGTATGATAGGAGGAAACCTGATTCACAACGGGATATATGAAGAGAAGCAGACCGACCAGGAACAATAAAGCAGCCAGCTCTATGTCCTGCTTTTTTGATTTCTTTTGCACTTCATCTCTCCAATCAAAAAACGCACATCTCATCGACGTGCGCCTATCTCTGCTGCTCCTGCTGGCGTTTTTTCAGCCAGTTGTCAAGCAGCTTGATGATGACTTTTTCCATCTGCTTGGCGGTATAGCTGCGGGGAAAATACTTTTTCAGCGTATCATGACTCAGGGTAACGGAATTGTACAGGGGCTTCTTTTCCTCTGACATAATGCTGAGTACGCTTTCCTCCGTCAGCTTTCCTTCCTTACTTTCCTGCTTGATCCGCTGAGCCTGCGACAGGGATGGTGTTTGCTGGGTGGTTTCCAGCGCAGATCGTACCCAACTCTGTTCCTCTGGATTCAGATAAGAAAGCTCCACTGCTGGCGTAAAAGCCAGTTCACCGTTATCCACCTTTTCCAGAAGCGGTTGCTCCAGACTATTCAAACGGATATAGCGTTGAACATTGCGGGGACTTTCCCCGGCATCTTCAGCAACGGCGTCCCTTGCGCCCTGCTGTTCCAACTTCTGGCCAATTTGGCCAGAAGTTAAATCACGCCGTTTTCCCTGGTGTTTCAGGGCCTCCAGCTTCATCTGATAAGCCTTCGCCCGCTCACTGGGCAGAATGTTTTCCCGCTGGAGATTGCTATCCACCATTACGATAGTGGCTTCATCATCGTCCATTTCGCGTACTATGGCAGGAATTTCATCCACGCCGGCCAATTCACATGCCCGTTTTCGTCGGTGCCCGGAGATGATTTCATAAGCGCCGTCTTCCAGTGGACGGACAAGGATCGGTACCAGCACGCCATACTCCTGGATGCTCTCTACTGTTTCCTTCATCCGGTCGTCATCCACTACACGAAAGGGATGATCCTTGAAGGGAACCAGTGAAGACAGGAGGAAGCGCTGGATTTGCTCCTTGCCGTCAATTTGGGCTTTGCTTGCTACGCCCATTATCAATCCTCCTCTCAGTTGATCGTCATGCTGCCGCTTGTCAAAGGGCATAAGAAAAACACCAGGCAGTATGGCCTGATGCTCTCTTGTCCTTCTTCTACATGGTACAGTATAGCATAGGAAAGGGGTGTAATGAAGGTGACATTTGGGTGTAATGAAGGTGACATAGCGAGACATTTTTTATAAACCACTTCAATACATATCCAATCCAATCCGTTTCGTACATTCTTTTTTAGTGCTATCCATAGATTTTTGCCTTTCACATTTTAACAAGATTGAGCAAAGCCCATTCGCCTTTGGGAATTCTTGAAACTTTTGTGTATTTCTTCATTGCTGAGATCAAAACTGTCGGATCTGAGAAATACCGCTCAACAAACTCATAGGATTTTACATCATGGAGCTTCAGTACAATCGTACAGTATGCGCTTGGTTTCATGCCGGATTTCTTGAAGTCGTCATACCGATTCTCATTGAGAATAATCAACATTTCGATTTCTGGCGCAGTGACTACATTGATTACATCTACTTTATGCTCATAGGCTTTGCTAAGACGGAATCTTTCCCGCCTGGAATCGAGAATACGGTAAACTGTGATTTTCCCGCTGAATCCTTTCCGTAAATACCTGCTTTCAAACGTGCTAGCATTTCGACAGCGCAGCACTTGTTCATCCAGCATTTGCTCTCTCTCAAATATCAGAAGGTGATGATCCACAAGAATATCTATGATAGCGGTTTCCGCTGCCCCTTCCGCAATACAAGCCACATAGTTCATCCGTCAGCCCTCCTTCCCGAGCGCCAGGCGAATGCTTTTTTTCAGGTTCAAGTAGGCTTCATAGATAGGGACAGTGCCTTCCAGAAAACCACTCTGATAAGCGTCACTTTTCTTGAGATCGTTTCTTTTAAGAATATCTGTCAGATTGCTGACGGTAATGCCATCTCGATTGCGAACGATGTAAATGCAGTCATTTCGCTCAAACTCATCCAGCAATTCCGGATAATGGGTTGTAAAGATCAAAGTACCACCGAAGCGATTCATAGCAGCATCCATGAAAAAGCGTATCAGCGTCGCTACGATCTCTTTGTTGAAATGGTTTTCCAATTCATCAATGACCAGATAGCCACCAGATTTTAGAATACGAATCGCTAAAGTAAAGGTAACAATTCCTTTGATCGTACCAGAAGAGAGATAGTGATTTAGTTCAACAGGATCAGACAGTATAATTTCTGACTTCCCTCTAAACTTCAGATGAACGGATATCTTGTTATCGTTATCCTCATGCGCAAACGAAAGATTTTCCACTGTTGGATCAAGATAAGTAACAATATCTAGCGGTATATCATCAGATATAGGCAGCACATTTATATTGGTCAAAGATAAAAGATCGGCTACTTCAATATGTTGTTGATGTTGCTTGTTGTAAGCGATGATGATACTGATGTCGCTTGGAAGAAAGGCTTCGTCGTTGCTTCGTTTAGCTGAAGGAGTAATTCCATCAAAATCAAGTAATTGCTTTTTTGTTGTTACTGATGAAGCGGGTTTTGTCCACAATGTTTCCTCTTTGATTGTGTACTTGATTTCTTTGTTCTTACCCAGAGTGGTTGCGATGACCGTTTCTAAGCGGCATATTTCATCGCAATCTGAGAAAAAGCATATATCCAGCGTTACTTTTTTCGATTGCCCAAGAATATCCCGCGTTTCAATGTGATTGATTGGTTCATTATTCAGCATATTCAGTGCAAGCAAAACAACTTTAAGCGCCGAAGTCTTGCCTGATGCGTTGATACCAATCAGTGATATAGCATTGTTCAGATAATAGCTGGAGCCCTTGCGAAGAAGATGAAGCTGACTTCTGTCCGCTTCACTTACACGCTGTCCCGCAAAAAAAGTGATATGCAGTTCCTCTTTGAAAAGCGGCAGACCTTTGGCTGAGATACTAAGAAGTTTCATAAGCATCATCCTTTCAAATAAAAACGGAATTTCCGTTTTTATTTTTCTTACAGCTCCATTATAACCCCAAATTTGAAAATTATCAACAGGAAATCCGTTTTTATTTTTCTCTTGCTTGGATCTCCTGCTCGTTAAGCAGATTTTGGAATTCAATCACAGCTTCATTAACACGCCTTTGCGCTTGTCGCTTTGTTATAAATAACTCTTTGCCAATTGTGAGGATCGTTTTACCGTCAAGAAAGTGATCGAGCAAGATTTTCGCATCCTCTGCAGGCATTTTGCACATGAACTCTATCAATTCACATTTCTTCTTCGTTAATTCATTGTTTTCCCGATCAACTTCGTTTTGCTTATCGACGATTGTCGCAATCGTTTCAGCCATGATCCCCACGTTTTTAGTATGTGAAACTTGTTCCTTATCCATTGGCGCTGTCAGGCTGAGAAGCCGGTCATTTAGCTTCTGCACCTGCTGAATTTTTAACTGAATCTTGGAATCAGCAATACGAAAGGAATGAAGATACTCTCTTGCATCAATCATTTTTGAAAACCTCCTGATCGAGACGTTCAAGAATTTGTGGGCCATTATCATGCCCGCTCAATAAAAGATACCAATCACCCAGAAAAAAGCGACTGATGGATTTCATTTCCCGCTCCAATCGTTTTTTCTCAAACCGGCTGCCGGTTTCTGCTATCATTTTGGCTGCGGAACGATAATCATCCGTAGCTTGCTTAATAATGGCGATGACGAGATCGTCAAATGGATCATAGGGCGGATTCTTGTCGCTTATGATGTGGATAATCATCAGTTCCCATCCTCCCTGCCGCAGAATTACGTTGGGTTTTCTTTCGAGTGTGTTCAGAAATAATCTGCCGTTGAGATGCTTTTCTTTTACCTTGGCGCTGTTCATAAATGATATGAGCTAAAGCTGCTCCTGCCGTAGGATCGGCATAACCTTCATGGTTTTTGTACACTGTTGTTCCTCCTTTATCGCCGTAAAAATTCAAAATCCCGGCGAACCGCAGCACTGTAATAGCTGTCATAGGTTGCCGGGGCATTGAATAATGCCACTATCAGATATTGCTTGATGTTTCTTATGTCACTTCCGCATTTGTGAAGGCATTCCAACACATATTCGATGGTACTGCTGTTGATTTGACTAAATCGTTGATGTACCAAATCGGCTGGATACTGCTTCCCGGAGATGGTAAAGTATTCGCATTTTGTGGACATCACTTCTACCATGATTGACAAGATGTTTTCGATTTCATCCCTGTTGTTGTCATCCATCAATTCCCAGTAATCAATTTGATCCTTAACCTTTCGCACCAATTCGTTGTAGGAGAGCCTTTTTCGCATGTCTGGCAGCTTTGTCGGTTCGCTTGCGTAGATCTGCCGTTCCGTCAGCCCGCATGATCGTGCCTGATGATTGAGAAGACCGACCAATGCTTCATCTTGTTCGCAAGGAAGCTCAGCCTCTTCGTCGATCTGTGGAGCACGCTCCGTTTCAGGGATTGATGGATGGATATTTGATTGATAAGGATTTGATATATCAGTATTTTTTTCTTTTTTCTTTTTTTCTTCCGTATTTAATTGTACGGCTTTTTCCCGAATAGGCTTTTCCTGTGAAGGAATGGCCTGGACTGGATTATCCAATACTGGATTATCCAATACTGGATTTTCCAATACTGGATTTTCCAGTATTGGCTTTTCGGGTATAGGTGTGACTGGAGCAGGCTTATGTTCGTTTGCATTGGCCTCCTCAGTTTTCTTCTTCTGAGGGAACTCATATATGGTATAGTCGGTATCCAATAGCTGACCCGCTTCGTTTCTACGCCTCGTTCTAACAACATATCCCGCATATTCCAATTCTTTCACGGCAGTGCCAATAGCATCAACGCCTTCCTTGCTGATATGAGCAAGCCCTGCAAGGGTATAATCCCATTCTGCAGGTAAAGAAAGCATGACTGAAAGAAGGCCCTTGGCTTTTAGTGAGATTCCCTTGTCCCTCAGATGATAGTTTGCCATGACAGTATAATTGCTGTTCTTTTCTACTCGCATGACAGACATGATTCTTCCTCCTTTTCCGTTTTTGTTCCATGCATTCGGTGCTATTGCGGCAAAAAAGATAAAAAAATAGGGCATTCAGGTTTTGTAGCCTGAACGCCTTATCAATGCCGCATAGGTCACATGCAGCAGGCAGATAGATTATTTTGAATCCTTCTGATGCTTCACAGCAGATGAAAGCAGTTCCCAGTGCCGATCGGATTTAGTGGGGATGGATCTGAAATGGCTTGACAGCATAAACTCATACAGAGCCAGCCTGGGCACAAGGTGCTGCCCACGAACGTTGACACATATCAGCTTCTTGTCTTGTATCCAGGATAAATAGCTTTTATAGGAATACCCAATGATTCTTCTGGCCTGCTCAATCGTCATCACGTCCGGACAGTTTTCTACCGCTTCCTGGCAAGCCTGTGCATAGTCGCTATCAGTCAGAGCTTGCAGCTGATATTTTGATGGCCGATCCTTTATGCGTCTGTGTTTTCGTTTGGGCTCATGTTCGCCATTGACTCGCTGGTTGGGATAGAAGTAACGCTCCGGGTGCTTCTCCCGATCCCGCAGATAGGCAACCATGTCAGCCGTTGCTATCCAATAACGGTGCGTTCGCTGGGCCTTGATCTCGCATGGTACCAACTGCGTTTCCAAGAGATACTGTGCCATCCGCGGACTGATATGGCATATTTTTCTAAACATCTCCTTGTTGACGCCATCCGGATACCGAATAAGCATTGCCTGAATTTCTTTATTTGTAAGCACGATAACCCTCCTCGCAGCTGATTGCCAATCAGCAGAAGTGCTGCCGTGCGTATAACAGAGTGAAGTTCTGATTTCAATGGTGAATTGTGAAGTACCTGATTCTTCATCACATGGTACAGGATGCACCTGCCCCTTTCTAATTCGGTGAATCTCATAGGACCTGATTTTTGATCGTGTAGGGGGTTTGGGAACCTGTTTTCTCTCCTCTTTCTCTCCAACGTGCAAAATTGATCTCCAAATACCCCGGTTTTGAGCAAAATGTTTGAACCCGTTGTGCCGCCTGGGTTTTCTCTCCATTTTCTCTCTTGAAGTCCAATTTTGCCCGTGTTATAATGCCTTTGGAGACTTCCAATATTTTCGGTTATCTTCCGAAAGGTTCTCGCAAGTTCCCAAAGGCGGGGAAAACTCGAAATCAGGTAGGGTGAAAGCCCTCGTGGGTTCGAATCCCACCGCCTCCGCTATCGGTCGACCCGTCTGAAATGCAGGTTTCAGGCGGGTTTTTTCTGTTAATTTGGGGAAAGGAAAACTATGAAGATTGATCGAATCATCCCGACTATGTTATAATGGATCGGCGTCCCATAAAAGGAAGAAATCAAGCGGGACTGGTTTTCCGATCCGGCGCGGTGGGAAATGTGCCAGCGGCGGCTTCATGGGCTAATGACTGCCGAACAGCAGTGGAATTATTGATTCACGGAGGAAAATGAGCGTGAAAACGAATGAAAAACCGGTTTCTCCCGGCAGAACTAAGCTGCTGGCGGTGCTGAAGCTGATTGCCCTTGTGACTGCCGCGGCGCTGTGTATCATGGTGATCCGGCCCATTCTGACAAACCCGGAAACCTTTCGGAATTCCATTGATTATCTGGAGGGGAAAAAGCAGAACGCCATGAAGATTTCATTGGGCACGGGCAGCGCGTCCTTTATCGTGTCGGCGCTTCACAACGATACGGGAACGCCCATTGCCCAGGAACTGGCAAAATTAGCGAATTATATTCTGTTTGTCCTCTCCGCCATCCTGCTGGAAAGGTATTTGCTGACGGCGCTGGGCTTTCTGGCAAGCTCCGTGATCATGCCCCTGGCCTGTTTGTTCGGGGCTTTCGCCGTTCTTTCAAAGGACGAAAACAAAAAGAAGTTCAGGATCCTGTTCATTCGGTTCGTCATTCTCGCCGTTTTCCTGGTGCAGATTCTTCCGGTCGCCTGCGCCTGCGGACAGGGCATCGAAAAAATCAACAGAGCGTCCATCGAAGCCGCCATGGAGGACGCGGAAACCGCCAACGAGATCATCGAATCCATCCCGGAAGACACGAAGAAAAAGAACTTCTTTGACAAAATCGAAGACTTCTTTTCCGGATTGTGGAATAACGCCAAGGAGGCGTACGATTGGGCCAAAACGGTGCTGAGCCACTTCCTTTCCGCCACGGCGGTGATGATCGTGACCACCATCGCCATCCCCATCATGATCCTGCTGTTCTATCTCTGTGTGGTCAGGCTGCTGACCCATCAGGAGATGATCGGTTCCGTGGTTTCCATGGTGGGCGGTTGGTTCAGACGTAAGTGAGATCCATCCGTTTGGGGTCTAAAAAGCCAGCGCATCCAGCCTCCCGGTCAGTTCAGCGATTCTGTTCATACGGCGGTTCGCGTTTTTTTGATCCGCTCCGGATATTTCTCCATGCTTGCAGAGTTTCCGGAGCAGACGGGAATAAGTAATGATCCGATTTTGATTGCGGCGCGCAAAGCGTGTCAAAAACACAATGCTAAACATAATAACGGATAAGAGCGGCGTTAGTTGTGAAGAAATTATTACAAAATTATATATTTTTCATTAAATCACCTTTCATGAAAACTCGCCTGCAATGATTATGAAAAAATGTGGCGATTGATTTGGCCTGTTTTCTTCGCCGCGTCGTCTAATAAGCGTTGAAAGGAGGGAGTACCTTGGTTCAGGACCCGCGCCAGGAATACCTGGATGACATCATCACCCGATGGGAAAAGCCGATGCTCCGGCTATGCTTCGCTTATCTGTGCGACGCCGCGATGGCGGAAGACGCCGTGCAGGAAACATTCTTCAAGGCCTGGAAGAGCTACGGCCGCTTTCGCGGAGAGGCAGAGGAGAAAACATGGCTGACGCGCATCGCGATCAATACCTGCAAGGATCTGATGAAGAGCGCCTGGATGCGGAACACGGACCGGTTCATTTCCCCCGACGCCCTGCCGGAAGGCGAAGTTCCCTTTGACGAAAAGGACGACACCGTTACGCGTGCGGTGCTGGCTCTGCCGCCAAAGATCAAGGAAGTAACGCTTTTGCACTGGTACCAGGGCATGACGCTGGACGAAATGGCAAAGGTGCTGCGGCTCCCCCGATCAACAGTCAACTATCGGCTCAAGAAAGCGAAACTGATGCTGAAGAAGGAACTGGAGGATTGGTATTATGAAGACGAATAAGGATTCGCTGAGGGATGCAATGGACCGTCGGCTTTCCTTTCTGGACGACGTGCCTTCCTGCCGGGCCAAGGTCATGTATCGAATCGCTCAGAAGGAGGAACCTGTGGTCATGAAGAAAAAGCTCTCTGTTGGTCTGGTGCTTGCGCTGGTGCTGGCGATGCTGTCCGTGTCCGCCCTGGCGGCGGGCCTGCTGCTCTCCGCGAAGGTTTCCGCCTCCCGGATGGCGGATCAGGCGCTGGAAAAGAAATACGGCGTTACGGCGGAAATGCAGACGTTCTTTTCCCGGGAAGAAACCGAGCTGCCCGACGGCGCGGTTCAGGTGACTTATACCGGCGTCGGCGGCATGGAATACGTGCTTGGCTCCTATACCGCGCGCGTCGTGGACGGCAAAGCGGAGATCAGCTGGAGCCGCGACGGTGAAGACATCTCCGGCGGCTACGACGCGGAAGCCTGGGGACAGGAACAGCTCCGGCAGATGATGGCGGACAGCCTGAACCAGGAGAAAAAGGACGCCTTCATGCGCAAAGCCGCCGCGATCGGTGAAAAACATAACATCACGGAAGATGACACGTCCTCCGAAGGGAATGAAAACTATTATCAACAGCGTGAAGCCAGCAAAACGGCGGCCCTGAAAGCGCGCAAGCTGTCCGAGGATGAAATGATCCGGATCGGCAGGGAATTCATTATCAGCAATTACGGGCTGAACGAAGAACAGATCGCCCGCCTGGAGCTGTACACCAACAGCTTTGAGGACGAAGAAAACTGCTGGTATGAAATGATCAACGATAAGCCCTGCTTCCAGGTGGAATACCTGCTGTACAATGACGAATACGAGACCGGAGACCTGACGAGGCGCACGGAAATGAACGGATACTACAACGTGTTTGTGAACGTGGAAACCGGCGCCGTGGAAGAATACGAGTACAATTCCAGCCTGGCCGGACAGGGCTGATCCCCTGCCGTCGGCACATCCCACCCCGCCCGAAAAGGCGGGGTTTTTCACTTTTCCGCGGAAAACTTGCAGGATTTTACAGCAGGCAGGGAGTAAATATCTATAAATACCCGCGCAATAGAAGGAGGAACCACCATGGATTTCAGCCGTTTGACCGCGTATCTGGATTACCTGCACAAGCTGAACGTGCCGGGGTGCGACCTGGCCCTGTACCGGGATCACGAATTGATTTACCGCCACCAGGCCGGATGGCGGGACCTGGCCCGCACCGCGCCCGTCCAGGGAGATGAAACCTATTTCCTGTATTCCGCCACCAAGGTTTTCACCACATGCGCCGCCATGCAGCTGATCGAGCAGGGAAAAATGCGCCTGGACGACCCGGTGAGCGACTATCTGCCCGCCTACGCCCATTTGACGGTGAAGGACGGGGAAAAAACGCGCCCGGCCAAAACCGTCATGACGATCCGGCACTTAATGAGCATGCAGAGCGGCCTGAATTATGATACGGAGATTCCCGCCATCGAAAAGGTGATGAAGGACAATAACCAGCGGGCCACCACCCGGCAGATCGCGGAAGCCAAGGCCGAATCCCCCCTGGATTTTGACCCCGGCACCGATTTCCAGTACAGCTTCAGCCACGACGTGCTGGCCGCGGTGATCGAAGCCGTTTCCGGCCAGCGGTTTTCCGCGTACCTCAAGGAGCATATCTGGGAACCCCTGGGCATTCACGGCATGGCCATGCGCCTGAACGACGAACTGAAAAAGCGCCTGTGCCCCCTGTATACCTACGAACCCGAAACCTACAGCCTGAAGGAATGTACCCAGGCGGAAATTGACGAGCGCTTCAACCCCGAATTTGAGAGCGGCGGGGGCGGGATGATTGGCGGCGTGGCGGAATATATTACCTTTGCCGACGCTTTGGCCTGCGGCGGTCGGGGGAAGGACGGCGCGCATATCCTGTCCCCCGAAACGATCCAGCTGTGGAGCGCCAATCAGCTTTGTCCCAAGGGCCGCCAATCCTTCGACGGCTGGCATCGGATCGGCTTTTCCTACGCCCTGGGCGTGCGCACCCGGGTCAACGACCGCATCGGCGGCCCCGGCGTGCTGGGCGAATTCGGCTGGGACGGCGCGGCGGGCGCGTGGGTGATGATCGACCCCAGCAACCGCCTGTCCGCCTTCTTCGGCATGCACGTGCTGAATTACGGCTACAATTACGACGTGATCCATCCCACCCTGCGGGGCCTGATTTACCAGGGACTGTAAGGATATGAAACAGGTTCAGAAACGGCGGCTGCCCCGGTATCGGGTGCAGGTGCAGATGACGCTTCATCTGCTTCTTTTTACGATCATAGCTACGTTGGCCACCGGCTGGATCATTTACGGCCAGGTTTCCAAACAGGTCATCCGGGACGCGTGGCAGCAGCACGAATCCCTGCTGGACAGCGCGTGCATGACCCTGAACAGGCAGATCGAACAGATGCGCTCCTTTACCTGGCAATTGAATAATGACGGCGGCGTGGAAATGTATCTGCATTTGAAGGAGCAGACGCCGAAAAACATCCTGACCAAAAAGTCGATCATCGAGCTGCTGCAAAAAATGAAGGCGTTCAGCAGCACCCTCAGCGATATCGGCATTTATTCGGAAGGGCTGGGCATTGTGATCACCGCCGAAAGCAGCTATCCGGCGGAGGATTATTTCAGCCGCATCGAGGGGCTGTCGCTGAACGACGTGCTGCAGATCCGCGAACAAACCAATCATATCGCCCTGTGCGACTATGTGGGGAAAGCCACCATCTCCCGCATCATCAGCAACGACCGGGTGCTGGTGTTTATCAGCAGCCTTCCGCTGAACAGCATTCAGGGAAAAAGCTACGCCTTTTTCCACCTGCCGGAGGACAAGCTGCTCTCCAGCCTTCCGGAAAGCGAAAACGGCGTGCTGCTGCTGTGCGATCAGACGGGCACCCCCGTCATTTCCCACGCGGACGATCAGTACAGCGCGGTGAGCCGGATCTACATGGCCTCGCCCCAGAACCGCATACGCCTGAACGGCGCGGACTATGGCGTGCTGGCGAAGGAAACGGCGTCGGGAGGACTCACCTGCATGGCGATCGTTCCCTACGGCGATTTGCTTGAACCCACCGTGCGCCTGCGCAGGGCCGTGACCCTGGTGATGGGGCTGTGCATGGCGGGCGGGCTGATCTGCGCCGTATTAGCCAGCAAGCGACTGTATACCCCCCTGGAACGGCTGCTGGAAAATGTGAAGCATCTGCGCATCGGCCTGCCCGAAGGGGAACGCGTCAACGAATACAAGCTGCTGGACGACGCCATTCATATGATGTCGGCGGAAAACCACGCCCTGTCGCTGAGCAATCAGGAAATCAACCGGTTGCTGAAAAACCGGCTGCTCAGCGACTGGATGGAAGGCCGCCTGCGCGGCGACGCGGCCCAGAGCCTTGCCAAGGTACAGGTGACGCTACCCTTTGACCGGATTCAGGTCGCCGTGGCGGAAATCAACCCCCGGGCGCTGGAGCGGGCGGAGGAAACGGCGGGGGTCTGCGCCGCCGATCGGGTGGAGGCCCTGGCCGGGGAAAAGGATTTGGGAGCCATGCGCGTTTTTTGCGCCCAGCGAATGGACGGGCGGCTGCTGGTGCTGTTCAACATTGATTCCGGCCACCCCTCCCCCGAAGCCATCTACACCTTCCTGAAGCAAGCCCGGCAGGAATTGTTCGGCGATATGCCCTGCCGCATCGGCGTGGGCCGGGCGTACAGCGTTCAGCGGGTTTCCGATTCGCTGATCGACGCCATGCTGGCCCTGAACAACGGAAACAGCATGGGCGAAAACGCCCTGTGCCTGGCGGAAGAAACCCCGGACGCGCCGGACACGGAATATACCCTGAGCGCGGAGCAAAGGCTGATCAACCAAATGCTCAGCGGCAATAAGGAAGAAGCCGCCGCCACGCTGCACGCGCTCTGCGCTTCGGACACGGGCGCTTCCATGCCCCGCTCCAGCCTGGTGCAGGCGCTTTTGCTCACCGCCCGGCGCGTGGCCTGTCAGGCGGGCGTAGTGGATCAATACCAGGAATTTCTGGAGCAGTTCGGCTTCCGGGCGGAGGATTTGCCCATGGAGCATGATACGGAAGACAGGCTGCGTCAGGTGTTCTTTGCTGTAATGGACTGCCTGACCGCCGACGTTTCCTCCCAGGAGGAAAAGCAGTACGCAAAACTGGTGCAGTATATCCAGGCTGAATACTGCCACGATATTTCGCTGGAAATGGTGAGCGAGGCGCTTTCCATGTCCCCCAGCTACATCGGGCTGGTGTTCCGCCGGGTGGCGGGAACCAGCTTCCTGAAATATCTCACCGATACCCGCATCGCGGAGGTGAAGCGCCTGCTGCTCACCACCGATCTGACCCTAAGGGAAATCGGGCAGAAGGTGGGCATCGAAAACCAGAATACCCTGATCCGCACCTTCAAAAAAATGGAAGGAATCACCCCCGGTCAGTTCAGAATGGCGAATTCGTCGATCCATTCGCAGAATGGATGATGGCATTTTATCGGATTGGACGGTTTTTTCCCATAATCAGTCATAGAAAAAAACGCGCCCCCATGGTATCTTTGCCATGGGGGTGAACGTTATGTATAAGAATCAGGGTACGCGCTTGAAGAGCCGCGTGCGTCTCTGGCGCAGGATATGGGCCGCAAAATATTTGTATCTCATGTTTTTTCCCGTGCTGCTGTACTACGCGTTTTTCCGTTACGCCCCCATGGGCGGCCTGGTGATCGCCTTTAAGGATTATAACGCTTTCTTAGGCTTTGACAGAAGCCCGTGGGTAGGCTTCAAGTTTTTCAATCAGTTTTTCAATTCCATCTATTTATGGCGGCTGGTGCGCAACACCCTGCTCATCAACCTGTACGACCTGCTGTTCAATTTCCCGGCTTCCATCATCTTAGCGCTGCTGCTGAACGAGGTGCAGAACAAGCGCTTCAAAAAAATGGCCCAGACCATCACATATCTTCCCTATTTTATTTCCTCCGTGGTCATCGCCAGCATGGTGGTGCAGTTTTTGTCCCCCTCCAGCGGCATCATCAACCATTTCATCGCCGCCTTGGGCGGGGAACGGCAGTATTTCATGACCCAGCCCGGCTCTTTCCGCACAATTTACACCGTGATGAACCTGTGGAAAAACATCGGCTGGAATTCCATCATCTTCTTAGCCGCCATCAGCGGCATCAACGCGGAGCTGTACGAATCCTGCATGATCGACGGCGGCGGGTATCTGCGCCGGATGTGGCACATCACGCTGCCCGGCATCGCCAGCACCATCGTGGTGCTCATCATCATGCGCCTGGGCCACGTGATGGACGCTGGGTATGAAACCATTTTGCTTTTGCAGAACAACGCCAACCTGGAAACCAGCGACGTGATCGGCACCTACGTGTACCGCCGGGGCCTTCGGGGCGGCGAATACAGCTACGCCACCGCCGTGGGCATGTTTCAGAGCGTGATCGGGTTCTCCATGGTAATCATGGCCAATTATCTCAGCCGCAGGTACAGCGAAACCAGCCTGTGGTAAAAGGAGGGGAAAACGCATGACAGCGGGTGTTTTGAAGCGCTCCAACCGAATCAGGGTGTCCCCCGGCAGAAAAGCGTTTCTGGTGATCAATACCGTTTTGCTGCTTCTGCTGTGCGCCGCCATGCTGTATCCGGTGGTCTTCGTCACCGCCGCCTCCTTTTCAGAGGAAACGGCCATTCTGAAAGGCGAGGTATCGCTTTTCCCGGTGCGGGCGCACGTGAAGGCGTATGAAAAGGTGTTCCATTATCCGCTGCTGTGGCGCAGCTACGGAAACACGCTCATGTACACCGGCCTTGGAACGCTCATCAATCTGGTGCTGACCGTATGCGGGGCCTGGGCGCTGAGCCAGAAAAAAATGGTGGGCCGCCGGTTCCTGACGCTGCTGTGCACCTTCACCATGTTCTTTAACGGCGGCATGATCCCCACCTTCCTGGTCATCAAGGAGCTGAAGCTGCTCAATACCATTTGGGCCATCCTGCTGCCCGGCGCGGTAAGCACCTACAACATGATCCTCATGCGCACCTTTTTCCTGGCCATCCCTCAAAGCCTGGTGGAAGCGGCGGAGCTGGACGGGTGCAGCGATTTCGGGGTGCTGTTCCGCATCGTGCTGCCCCTGAGCCTTGCCAGCCTCATGACCATCGGCATGTTCTACGCCGTGGCCCACTGGAACAGCTATTTCAGCGCGGTGCTGTACCTGAGCAAGCCGGAGCTGTATCCCCTGCAAATCATCCTGCGCCAGGTGGTGCTGATGAATGAAATCGTGGAAAACGCCTCCAGCACGGAAAACGTGATGGCCGAAGGCATCAAATACGCCACCATCGTGGTGGCCATGCTGCCCATGCTGTGCATTTATCCCTTCGTGCAGCGCTACTTCGTCAAAGGCGTGATGATCGGCTCGGTGAAGGAGTAACCCCATTTCTGATCCTTCGCCCCGTGTTACGGGGTCGAATATAAAAAACCAAAGGAGGTCGTCCCATGAAGCTCTTCACCCGTCTCCTGGCCATTCTGCTGGCCCTGTCCCTGATGCCCCTCGCCTTTACGGCGCTGGCGGAGGAACCCGTCACCATCACCATCTGGGGTTCCGACCGTGAAAACATGCCCTTCCGCAACGGCCTGATGACCATTGAAATCCTGAAGGAAAAGTTGGGCATCAACATTGAAATCATCTCCGCCCCCACCGAGAGCTTAGCGGAAAAATACGGCCTGCTGATGGCGGGCGGCGACATCCCCACCATCGTGCAGTACAAGGCCAAGGATCTGCTGCTTTATAAGGATGCCTGGCAGCCGCTGAACGAGCTGGTCAACGAGACCGACACGCCCAACCTATGGAAGGTGTACAGCGATCCCGAAATCCGCCGCAAGGTCAGCGACGCGGACGGCATTATGCGCTTCATCGGCCAGCGTACCGCCATTACCGCGGGCAAGCTGTACTTCTACCGTCAGGACTGGCTGGATAAGCTGGGCCTGGAAACGCCCAAGACCGTGGAAGATTTGTACAACGTGTTCGTCGCCATCCGGGACGGCGACCCCAACGGCAACGGCCAAAAGGACGAAGTTCCTTTCTCCGTGCGCAAGAACGGCAGCAACAACCGCGGCAACGTCGTGCATAACTGGGGCATTGCCGAAACCTTCTTCGCCGAGGACGGCCAGGTGAAGTTCGGCGCCACCGATCCCCGCATGAAGGAAGCCCTGGAATGGCTGCACCGCTGCTATGAAGAAAAGCTGCTGGATCAGGAATATCCCACCCGCGACAAGACCGCCTGGTACAGCGAATGGACCAACAATCAGGTATTCATGAGCTATGACTGGAGCGCCTATATCGACAACGTAGCCAATCTGTTCAAGGGCCAGGAGAGCGACGTACACATCGTGGGCGCGGTGCCTCCCGAAGGCCCCACCGGCATCAGCGAAACCCGCGACCAGCTGCAGCCCATCACCGTGGACGAAGACTGGAACGCCGGTATCTTTGCGGGCGCCAGCGCCGAACAGAAGGCCGCCGCCCTCAAGCTGCTTGATTACGTCTACAGCGAAGAAGGCATGATCCTGATGAACTTCGGCGTGGAAGGCCAGCATTACAATGTGATCGACGGCGATTACAAGTATTCCGATCTCATCATGAACAACCCCGACGGCCTCTCTCCCCAGGATGCCCTGCGCACCTTCGGCATTCAGAGCATGCTGACCCTGCTGCAGGACGCCCGGTATGAGCGCGCCTTCGTCAGCGACGAAGTGAACCGCATCCGCGACATCTACGAGCAGGAAGATCATATCGGCGACGCGTTCCCCACCCTGGCCTTCACCAGCGACGAGCAGAGCGTGATCACTGAAAAGTACACCGAAATCGAAATCTACATGGACGAAATGATCGACAAGTTCATCATGGGCGTGGAACCCCTGGATAAATTCGACGCCTATGTGGCGCAGGTGGAAAGCATGGGCCTGAAGGACGTGCTGAAGGTCTATCAGGACGCATACGACCGTTATATGAAGTAATCGCATCCCTTGATTGTCAGAGGAGAGGGACTCCCCTCTCCTCTGGCAGCGCTCATTTCAGCCGGGAACGCCCCCGCGGGCGCTGTTCCCGGGAAGGAGGAAGCGGCCATGTCCAGCCGATTGCGCCGCCTTGGCGTCTCCATCTGGCAGGCTCGGTATATTTATCTTCTGCTGATCCCCGGCATCGTCTATTTCGCCGTGTTCCATTACGCGCCCATGAGCGGGCTGGTGCTGGCGTTCAAGAAATACAACGCCAAGCTGGGCATTTGGGGCAGCCAATGGGTGGGCATGGCGAACTTCCAACGGATTTTCACCACCCCCGCCGCCGTGACGGCCATCCGCAACACACTGGAAATCAATTTTTCCAGGCTCCTGTTCCAATTCCCCGTTCCCATTCTGCTGGCGCTGCTCATCAATGAAATGCGGGGCACAAAGATGAAGCGGATCTATCAGACCGTGTACACCTTTCCCCATTTCCTGTCCTGGGTGGTGGTATCCGCCATCATCTCCAATTTCTTCGCCAATAACGGCATGATTAACACCATCATCGCCTCCACCGGCGGCGACAGGATCAGCTTTCTGTCCAACGCGGCGCTGTTCCGTCCGCTGCTGTACTTCACCCATAACCTGAAAGAAATGGGCTGGAGTTCCATCATCTATATCGCTGCGATCACGGCGGTCGACCCCACGCTCTACGAGGCCGCCACCATGGACGGCGCGGGGCGCCTGCAGCAGGTCTGGCACGTGACGCTGCCCTGCATCCGCGCTACCATCATCACATTGTTCATTCTCCAGGTCGGCCGCGTCATGAATTCCGGCTTCGAGCAAATCTTCTATATGCAGAACGCCAGCGTGAAGGGCGTGAGCGAGATCCTGGATACCTATATTTACAGCATCACCTTTAACGCCGTTCCCAGCTACGGCTTCTCCACGGCGGTGGGCATGTTCAAATCCGTCATCAACCTGATCATGCTGGTCAGCGCCAATTACATCATCAAGCTTTTGGGCGGCAACGGCCTGCTGGGCTGACGGGAAGGGGGAGAAAAGATGCAAACTTCCGTGCAGCAAAAGGCGCTGAGCGACAAACCGAAGCGGAAAAAATGGAGCGGAGGGGATTACGCCGTCTTTATCGTCCTCACGCTGACGGCGCTGCTGATCCTGCTGCCTTTCTATAACGCCGTGGTGATTTCCCTGGAAACCAACCGGGCTTACGCCCTGCATCCCGTTTCCCTGTACCCGGCGGAATTTTCCCTCAAAAACTACCAGTATCTGATCGACAAGGGGCAATTGGGCGTCGGCTTCCAGAATACGATCATGATCACAACCTCCGGCACCGTGCTGAGCATGGCGGCTTCCGTCATGATGGCCTACGCTTTCTCGCGGAAATTCCCGGGCAAAAAGCTGATCTTTTTGCTGATGATGTTCACCATGTTCTTTTCCGGCGGCATGATCCCCACATACCTGCAAATGAAGGCGCTGAAGCTGATTGATTCCCGGTGGGGCATCATCCTGTTCGTGGGCGTTTCCACCTACAACATCGTCATCCTGAAAAGCGGCTTCGAGCAGACGCCCATCGACCTGGAGGACGCGGCGAAAATCGACGGGGCCAACGATCTGATTATTTTCTTCCGCGTGATGCTGCCGCTGCAAGGCCCCCTGCTCGCCACCTTTACCCTGTTCACCGCTGTGGCGTACTGGAACGAATGGTTCTGGAGCATGCTGCTGATCAACTCCTCCAGCAAAATGACGCTGCAGACCGTGCTTCGCTCCATCGTGGCGGAGGCCTCCGCGGCGGCGGATGTATCCACCGGGGAAGCCGATTTGGACGTGTTCTCCCAGGGGGTCAAGATGGCCGCCGTCATGATGGCCATGGTGCCCATCATGTGCTTCTATCCGTTCCTGCAAAAGTATTTCGTCAAAGGGGTCATGGTTGGCTCCGTAAAAATGTAAACCGGCGGCAGGCAAGCCGTTGGAAATAAAAAACATTTGGAAAGGGGTTACTCTCATGAAAAAATGGCTGGCTCTGTTCCTCGCGCTCCTGATGGTGGTGCCCTGCGTATCCGCTTTGGCGGAGTACGATACGCACATCTCCTTCACCATCAACTCCACCCACTCCAATTCCTCCATGGACTACAACAGCGACGGCATGTATAAATACATCTCCGAAATGTTCAATTTCGACTATGAGGTGTATCCCGTTTCCAAGGACAGCCAGAGCGAAAAGATCCGCACCTGGATCAACGGCGGCACCATGCCGGACATCGTGTCCTGGCGCAATTTCGACTATCAGGAATACGCCACCTACGCCGAGCAGGGCCTGCTGGGCGCGCTGCCGGAGGGCTGGGAAGAAAAATATCCCGACCTGTACCAGATGGTGAAGGTCAGCGGCCTGTACGATAAGCTGCACATCGACGGCGTGATGTACGCCATCCCCCACGCCACCTTCGCCCGTTTCAGCGGCATGCAGACCGTGGTGAGCAACCAGACCCTGTATTACCGCAAGGACTGGGTGGAAAAGCTCGGCATGGAACCCTTCGGCGATACCGTCACCCTGTCCCAGATCGAAGCGCTGTGCAAAGGCGCGGTTGAAAACGATTTGGCAGGCAACGGCGCCACCATCGGTTTCAGCACCGACCCGGACTACTATTCCAACTTCCTGATGCAGTTCGCCGAAGTGGACTATGACGCCTTCATGAAAGCGGACGGCACATACAAGCTGGCGGCCTCCGATCCCAAGGTGATCGACTGGATCAGCTTCGGCAAAGCCTGGTATGAAAAGGGCATCGTGGATCCGGACTTCTACCTCAACGCCATTTCCGATACCACCAACAAGTTCACCTCCGGCATCGCCGCCTGCATGATGCACAACGGCGCGATCTCCTCCTATCACGGCTATAAGGTCACCTTCGATTCCAGCACCGGCCTCAATTCCGACGAGTGCATCGGCGTGGCCGCCATGGCGACGGACGACGGCGTGGCCCATACCAACGAAGCGGCCAACTACTGGAGCGCCACTTTCTTCAGCCCCGACATTTCCGAAGAAAAGCTGGATCGGCTTCTCACCATCATGAACTGGGCCTGCACCCAGGACGGCCAGCTGACCGTGGTGGTGGGCGTTCCCGGCGAAACCTGGGAATACGATGAAAACGGCGACGTGAAGATGCTGACCGAAAAGGACGCCAACGGCAACTATCCCTCCACCCCCGACCTGTACAACAGCTACAACATTTTCCGTTCTCTGGGCATCCTGCCGGACGACTATTCCTTCGTCAATCCCTCCAACGAAAAGCTGGTGGTGGATCAGATCAAAGCGGTCTACGCCGCCAAGGAGAGGGGCTACATCATCCCCCTGGATTACGACTACGAGTTCTTCGCCAGCGACGCCAAGTCCCAGTTCTCCCTGGACTTCCAGGATGAAATCACCCGCATCATCCTGCTCAAGGACGCCGACGTGGCCGCCGAATGGAACAATTTCCTCACCCAGAACCAGGCGATTTGGGAACCCGTCATCGACGACCTGAACAACGAATTCTTCAAGTAATTCCCCCTGTTTCTCTGGCTGCCGGTATGCGCTGTACCGGCAGCCTCTTCTTACAAATAACAACAAGAAGGAGCCTCCCATGCCGTACATCTACGAAACGCACATGCACACCAATCAGGCCAGCGCCTGCGGTCGGTCCCCCGGAAGGGATTACATTCAGAAATATATGGACGCGGGGTACGCCGGGATCATCATCACGGATCATTTTTTCCGGGGCAACTGCGGCGTGGACCGAAGCCTTCCCTGGAAGGAATTCATTCACCGCTTCTGCGCAGGGTATGAGGACGCGCGCAACGAGGGCGAAAAGCGGGGCTTCCCCGTGTTCTTCGGCTGGGAAGAAAACGTGGACGGCGACGAATACCTGATCTACGGCCTGGATGAAAGCTGGATGACGGAGCATCCCGAAATGCCGCGCTGGACCCGGAAGCAGCAGTACGATATCATCCGCGCCGCGGGCGGGTGCGTGGTGCAGGCCCATCCCTTCCGCGCCAGGAGCTACAACCACACCATTTACCTGTCCGCCCAACTGTGCGACGGCGTGGAGGTTTACAATTCCGGCAACGAACTGAACTGGAACATTTTGGCCACGCGATACGCCCAGATCATTGGAAAGCCTGCCACCGCCGGGTCGGACAACCATTGCGCGGATTTCATGAGAAAAGAAAACCTGGCCGGAGTCGTTCTGGATCAGCCCTTATCCTGCATCCAGGATTATGTGGACGTGATTCTGAACCGCAAGCCCCTGGCCTTGCATCTCCCCGCCGTGCTGCCGGAATGGACGAAGGACATTACCCCCGAGCTGCCCGCCCTGTGGCTCGGCGCGCATGGAGAAACCACGGGCCTGGACGTGATGGAAATGCTGTCCAAACCGCGTCGCGTGTAACACAAACAAAAAGCCCCGCGGCTGTTCAGCTTCGCCCGCCGAACCGCCGCGGGGCATATTTTTTTGCTGTTAATTTCCCATGAAGTAATCCGACAGAACTTCTTCATCCCCTAAGATCAGGACGGCGGTTTGGTTAAACGCCACGCGCAGCTCCTCCGCCACCTCGTACATTTTTTCTTCCGTCACGTCGCTCAGGTAGATCACCAGGGTGTATTCCTGATACTGGGTGCCGTCGTCGTCGATCCAGCCGCCGTTGGCTTCCTGAATGGTGTAGCCTCCCAACTGCTTAATCAGGATATCCTTGGCCATCTCCATGGCTTCTTCTTTGGTCATTTCAAGCTGGTTGCTGTCCTTATCGTTGGTGCCCACATACAGCACATACTGCACTTCCGCTTCCGGCGCGTTTATCATATCCAGCACGATGGCGGCGGAGCGCCTGGCGGCCTCGGCCTCAAACTCGGTATACACCACATCGGCGGAGCCGTCGGCTTTATCGGAAATGGCGCGGATGATCACGAAGGGGATTTTGTTCAGCGCGCACACCTGGGCGATGGCCGCGCCCTCCATTTCGCAGCACGCGCCGCCCAGCGCCTGGGTGATGGCCTGCTTCTGTTCCTGGCCCGCGATAAACTGGTCGCCGGAGCAAACGCGGCCCTGGAGCACCCGCGCGTTCTGTGCCATCTTTTCGGCGGAGGCGGCCGCCAGGGCGATCAGCTCCGCGTCGGCGGCAAAGGCGGCGTAACCCACGCTGGGCACCACGCCCAGGTCATAACCCAAAGGCGTTACGTCCATGTCATGCTGCACGGCGTCGGTGGAAATCACGATATCGCCCACGTTCAGCCGCTCGTCCAGCGCCCCCGCCACGCCGGTATTGATGATGGCGCACACGCCGTAGCACGTCGCCAGGGTCTGGGCCGCCATGGCGGCGTTCACTTTGCCCTCGCCGCACTTGACCAGCACCACGGGGCAGCCGTTGATGCTTCCCCGCCAGAATTTCATGCCGGAAATCACGTCCATGCCGGTGATTTCCATGCTGTCCTGAATCAGCGTGATTTCCGTTTCCATCGCGCCGATGACGCCGATGGGGGCCTCGCCGCTTTCCCCCAGCGCCGGAACGGATGAAAGAACCGTCAGGACGACAGTCAGGATTGCCAAAATACGTTTCATGCTGTTTCCCTCCCGCATATTTTATGATGTCAGTATGCCACAAAGAGCGCGCTTCCAGCAATGAGTTTTTTGGTTCCGCTTTACAATTGCCGCCCGATGCTTTATGATATAGGTACCGACGGGGCGAACGCGCCGTCCTGAACAGAGGGATTCACGCGCGGAATACCGCTGATACGAGGGGAAGATGGCTATGCTGAATATTGATTCCTGGATACGCTTCGCGCTGACCGAGGCTTACGCGGTGGCGCTGCTGGCCTTTGTTTTTCGCAGGCCCCTGCGGGAAGAGAAAACAAACGTATGGCTGAAAATCCTTTTGGTCATGCTGGCCATGTATTTGGCCCATCTGTTCTACGTGTTCCTCAGCCCCACGTACTTTTTCCGCCGCTTCGCTTTTTCCACGGAGCGGGTGAATCTGGTGCCCTTCCTGGCTTTGAAGGACTGGCTCGCCAATCCTTTCAACTTCTTCGGCAGCGTGCTGTTCTTCATGCCCGTCGGCTTTTTCCAGGTGCTGCTGCACCCGGACCGATCCCGGAAATGGCAGCTGCTGTTTTCGGCGGCCACCGCGTTCGTTCTCTCGCTCTTTGTGGAGTTTGCCCAGTGCTTCAACTACCGGGTGCCCGACGTGGACGATATCATTCTGAACACCATCGGCGCTTCGCTCGGTTCGCTGCTGTGCATGCTCCAGCAGCGCTTAGGCTTTGACCGGACGCGGGTGGGCCGCGTGCTGCTGCCCCGCATTCCCCGTTCCTGGCGCCGCCACGCGCTGCTGAACCGCTTCTGCGTGCTGCTGGTCGTCACCATGGAAATCTTCGTCTTTGCCGCCAACTACATCCTCACCATTCCCAAGCCGCAGGTGCGGGAAAACACCGCCGCGCAAATCGCCCTGGCGCTGCCTGCCGCCACGCCGGAACCGGAACCCGAACCCGAAGCGGAGCCCGGCCCGATGCTGGCCGCCGCCGCGACCGCCGTCCCCTCCCCCACGCCCAGGGTCTACGATACGGCGAACCTGGCCCTGGAAGCGCGAAACGTACTGCTGGTTCGGCTGGCGGATGATGACGAAAGCGAGCGGCCCATCTATGCCGTGAACAGCCAGGCGTCCATCTATCCCGCTTCCACCCTGAAAATGCTCACCGCCCTGACCGCGCTGGACGCCGCCCAGCCGGACGAGCTGGTGGAGGTGGGCGCGGAAATCTATATCCCGCCCCTGGACGCCTCCCGCGCCGGGCTGGAATACGGCATGAAGCTCACCGTTCGGGAACTTCTGGAGGGCCTGCTTCTGCCCTCCGGCGCGGACGCGGCCTACACCATCGGCGTATACTGCGGCCGGAAGCTGGCGGGAGACGGTCAGCTCCCGGCAAAGGACACCGTAAACGTCTTTATCGCGGCAATGAACCAAAAAGCGGCGGCCATCGGCGCGTCGCATACCACCGCGGTCAACGTGGTGGGCCTGGATGATAAGAAGCAGCAGACCACCGCCGAGGACATTCTGACCATCGCCAAGGTTTTTCTAAACGATCCTGCGCTGGCGGAGATTTGCAGCCTGCCGACGGCGAGGATCACCAGCGAAAACGGCAAGACCATTTCTCTCAAGAATACGAATAAAATGCTGCTCGCGGGAAGCGGGTACTATAACGAGGCCGTGGAGGGCGTGAAAACCGGCACCACCTCCCGCGCGGGGAACTGCCTCGTGTCCGTTTTTACCATCGAGGGCGAACGGTACCTCTGCATCGTGATGAACAGCAGCTATTACGGCAAATTCACCGATACGCAGAAGCTGTATGAGCTGTGCGCCCAAGCGATCTGAGCAGGCGCTATAATTGAAACCCCGCCGGCGATTGCCGATGGGGTTCATATATTAGGAAAGATTCAGAACGTGACGCCCTCAAAGCCCTGCCACACGTTTTTCCCGCTGTATTGCATGGCCTTGGCCTGGCCCCGCAGCACCTTGAGCACCGGGTAAGCCATGGCCTCCTGCTCCATCTCCCCCGGGTAAACGGCGATGGGGGCGATCCAGCCGACACGCTGACGGATGCCGACGGTAATATCGTCAAACCGCATCAGCCCCCCGGTGAGCAGAATGGCGTCCACCTTGCCGGAAAGCACGGCGCTCATGGCCCCGATGTGCTTGCAGATTTGGTAGATCATGGTATTCCAAACCAGGGTGGCCTTTTTATCGCCCTGGGCCACCAGGGCGTGCACCGTATCGGAATTGGAGGTTCCGAACAGGCTGACGAAGCCGCCGGACCGGGAGCACATGCGCCGCACGTCGTCGATGGAATGGGCTTCGATATAGTCCAGCAGCGCCAGCACCGGCACGCTGCCGATGCGGGTGGGGGCGAAGGGGCCTTCCCCGTCCGCGCCCATGGTGCCGTCGATCATCTTGCCGTGGTCGTGGGCGCTGACGGTGACGCCGCCGTCAATGTGGGCCACGATGAAATTGCAGTCCTCGTACTGCTTCCCCAGGGATTCGGCATGGGCCGTCGCCACCGCCTTGGGGTTCAGCACGTGGGAATGGCCCTGGCGGTAAAGCCCGCGAATGCCCGTCAGCCGCGCGTAATCGCAGTATTCGTCCACGTTGGTGGGGTTTAGGGTGTAGGCGGGGCGGTTGTAGGCCAGGGAAAATTTCCAGGCCAGCATCACGCCCAATTTGGCGGCGTGCTCGCTGCCGCCCACGGCGGCCTCGGTGTCGTCGTACAGCTTCTGGTCGATGATCGTCACGCCGCTGGGCTGGGTGCAGGCGCTGCCGCCCCGGCCCACGAACACGTCGATCTCGGAGGGATCCACCCCCTCCTGCTTCAGCATATCCAAAATCACCTTGTACCGGAAGGGCACCTGGCCGTTGACGTGGGAAAACTGCAGCAGCACCGGCGCGTCGTGGAACTGGCTTCTTTGGAACAGCTCTTTTTCGTTTTCAAAAAGGCTGATCTTGGTGGAGGTGGAGCCGGGGTTGATGACGAGCAGCTTATAATTCTTTTCCATCGTTTTTACAGTATCGGGAAGTTTCTTTTGGAATACTTCGGCGCGCTCCTTCTTTTTTTCGCGTTTTCCCCGCGCGGGGAAACGGCTTATCCTTATTCTTTCACAGCCGCCGGATTTCCTGCCTTCCTTTGTCTTTTCCCGGTATTTAAATCCGGTTAGTTGCTGGAAGAGGAGGAAGAAGAAGCGGCGGCGGAACTCGCCCGGTCGCGCATCATATGCTGCAAGGTCACCAGGATGGCCACCACGGTTTCCTCCAGCTCGGGGCGGTAAATATCAATGCAGTATTTATCGTGTACGGAGAACATCTTCTGGCTGATGACGGCGATGATGCTGCCGTCCGCGTCGTACAGCTGGAAGTTCAGGCCCGCGATGTTGCCCTGCAGCTGCCAGCCCAAGCCTTCGATGTTGGTCACGTCCTTGACGATGTGCCAAAGCTCGTTGGAAATCTCAAACTTCGTTCCGTCCCCCATGGTGACGAAGTGACGTTCGTGCAGGGTCCAGAATTTTCGCTCGATGTGGGCCACCTGCCGCCCGGAAGCGTCGGTCACGTCGGTTTTATCGTGCAGGGACAGGAACTTGGATTTGGACTGGTACACCACCTGCTCTTTATCGTCCGTGATGTCGGTCGCCTGGTGCAGGGAGAACACCTTGGTGGTGGTGAACAGGGAACGGGCGGGCTGGCCGAAGCGCTCCACGTTGATCGCGTTGGCCTGTTCGCCCGCTTCCCGGAACCGATGATATTTGGAAAAGACGCCCATGATTACTCTCTCCTCTCATATTCTTCCATTCCCGGAGGAACGGAACGCCGCGTTTGCAAAGGCCTCTCCCAGCAGGAGAGACAAAGATACGTAAAAGGTTTTCTTCATTTTCCGCGATTTTCCTTCTTTTCCATTCAGTATTTCTCTTGTTTTCGCGCGTTTTTGTTGACATATCTTTTTCCGGCCTGTATACTGATGCATAAGACAAACGCAATTCGCAGATGCAAAGGATATTTGGCAAAAGGAGACGTGCATGAAAGAAAAAACCTCCCCCGAAAAAAGCGCCGCGCTGCAAATTCCCGCCGCCCCGCCGAAGGATACGGCACCCACGCCCAAGGAGGGGCTGACCCAGGCGGAAGCGGAAAAACGCGCCGCGGCGGGACAGAGCAACCGGCAGACGGCAGAACCCGGCAAAAGCGTGCCGCGCATCGTGGCGGACAATCTGTTTACTTTATTTAACCTGCTGAACTTCGCGCTGGCGTTCTGCCTGGCCCTGGTAGGCTCCTGGAAAAACATGCTGTTCCTCGGCGTGGTGTTTTCCAACACGCTGATCGGCACGGTGCAGGAGCTGAGCGCCCGCGCCATGCTGAATAAATTGCGGCTGCTGGAGGCGCGGGACGCGCGGGTGATCCGGGACGGCCAGGAGAAAAAATGCCCGCCGGAAGAAATGGTGCTGGGCGATTTAGCCATTTTCAGCGCGGGCGACCAGATTCCCGCCGACGCCATGATCGCGCAGGGCGTATGCGCGGCGGATGAATCCCTGCTCACCGGCGAAAGCGAACCCGTCACCCATAAGGCCGGGGATCTGCTCATGTCCGGCAGCTTTTTGACCGAGGGCCGGGTCACGGCCCAATTGATCGCCGTGGGCGACGACAGCTACGCCGCCCGGCTCATGAAGGAAGCCAAGCAGATCCGCTCCCCCAAGTCCGAGCTGATGACGGAGCTGAACAAGCTGGTTTCCCTGGTGAGCAAGCTGCTGGTGCCCATTGGCGTGCTGCTGTTCCTGCAGCAGGTGTTCCTGCAAAACGTGCCGGCCGGCGACGCGGTGCCCAAGGCCGTGGCCGCCATGATCGGCATGATTCCGGAGGGGCTGATCCTGCTCACCTCCGTGGCGCTCATGGCGGGGGTGGTGAAGTTAGGGCGGCGGCAGACCCTGGTGCAGGAGCTGTTCGGCATTGAAACGCTGGCGCGGGTGGACCTGCTGTGTACCGACAAAACAGGCACCCTGACCACCGGCGAAATGGCCTTTGACCGCTTCATCCTGCTGGAAGCGGATGAACCGGAATTAAAGCGCAAAGCCGCCGATTTCGTATCGGCTTTCGCGGCGGAGTCCGGCACCCTGCGGGCCGTCGCCCAGGCGTTCCAAACGGGCGGCAGCCGCAAGGCCGTTTCTGTTCTGCCCTTCTCCTCCGCCCGAAAGAAATCCGCCGCTTCCTTCCCGGACGGAAAAACGCTGATTTTGGGCGCACCGTCCTTCGTTGCGGGCACGGTTCCCCCGGAGGCGATGCAGGCCGCCGGAGAGGGCTTCCGGGTGCTGCTGCTGGCGGAAGCGGAGGGAACCATTCAGGACGGCCAAATTCCGCCGGTCACGCGGCTGCTGGGCCTGTTTCTGCTTCGGGAAACCCTGCGCCCCGCCGCCAAGGACACTGTGCAGTGGTTCAAACGGGAAGGCGTCTCTGTGCGCGTCATGAGCGGCGACGATCCCCGCACGGTGGCCGCTATCGGACGGGCGCTGGAGCTGGAGGGCTGCGACAGGATCGTGGACTGCGCCAAACTGACCGACGAAGAACTTTGCGCCGCCGCCGGGGATCACGTGATTTTCGGCAGGCTGACTCCCGACCGGAAGCGCATTTTAGTGGACGCCCTGAAAAAGGCGGGCCATCACGTCGCCATGACGGGCGACGGTGTGAACGATATCCCCTCCCTCAAGGCGGCGGACTGCTCCATCGCCATGGCGGGGGGCGCCGAGGCCACTGAACACGCAGCCCAGCTGGTGCTGCTGAACAACGATTTCAATTCCCTGCCGGTCGTGGTGGCGGAGGGCCGCCGGGTGATCGGCAACATCACGCGCACCGCCTCCCTGTTCCTGCAAAAAACGCTTTATTCCTTCGCCCTCAGCGTGCTGAACCTGCTGATCGGCCTGTTCCTGCCGCTGCAATATCCCTTCCAGCCCATTCATCTCACCCTGGTCAGCGCGCTTACAGTGGGCGTCCCCTCCTTCTTCCTGGCGCTGGAACCCAGCAGCGAGCGGGCCAAGGGCAACTTTTTGAAGCGCATCATCCTGAAAGCGGCCCCCGCCGCCTGCGCCGTGGTCTGCTGCGCCCTGGCGGCCATGATCGCCAACTATCACGGCACGCCGGACAGCGTGGCTTCCACCATGGCGGTGCTGAGCGCGGGCGTTATCGGCCTTGCCAATCTCATCCTGACCTGCCTGCCCTTTTCCAAGCTCCGTATTGCCGTCTGCGCCCTGATGTGCGCGGGCTTTGCCGGGGCGGTGACGCTGCTGCCCGGCCTGTTCTCCCTCTGCACCCCGGAAATGAAGGCGGGACATTGGGGAACCTTGGCCGCCATGATCTTGGGGGGCCTGGCCGTACTGCTTCTTGGGGTCTTCCTGCTGCGTCCGGCCATGAAAAAGCTGGAAGCGGAAGGATAACAGGATAAAACCTTGCGTTCAAAGCAACGCTGAAAAAATTTGGAAGGAGAATGCATAATGAAAAAATTGTTTCGGTTTCTCTGTCTGGCCCTGGTGCTGGTGACGCTGCCCCTGACCGCCCTGGCGGATCGGGCGTACCTCATGCCCAGCGACAGCCGCAGGCTCACCGAAGCGGAGCTTTGGGAGTGGGACCGGGAATCCCTGAGCTTCATGTTCAATGAGATTTTCGCCCGCCACGGCTTCACCTTCGATCCCGGCGGAAAGTTCTACAACTGGTTCAACAACCAGCCCTAGTATCAGGCCACCCCCAAGGTATCCCGGCAGGAAGCCTACAACAAGACCACCAACCTGGAATGGGATAATTACCACACCATCAAAAAGGTGATCCAGGATATGGAGGCGGCGGGGCACCCCTACCGGAAAAGCGGCAAATCCAAGCTGAAATCCTGGACGGATTACCGGCCCGCCGGAAGCTGGTCGCTGACCGGCTTCCAGCCCATCACGCTCAAGAGCGGCCAGAAGCTGGCCGTCTATTCCGCCCCCGGCGCCGATTCCTGACGGGGCGCCAACGGCAAGGCAATGGTCAATACCAACGGCTCCGTGTGGGCCGCCGGATGGGACGGCAACTGGCTGCAGGTGTTCTATGAGGTGAACAAGGGCGGCCTGCGCGTAGGCTATGTGAACGGCTCCAGCATCAAGGGCAAGGTGGACTTCAACCAGACCCTGTATTTCTCCGGGGAACGGGCGAAGATCACGGCCAACTGCCAGCTGACTGACGACCCCCTGACGAATCAGACCAAAATCACCACCCTGTCCTCCGGGCGCTTCGTCACCTACCTGACCACGGCCATCAACCAGAACGGCAAGGTGTGGGACTATGTGGAAACCACCGTAAACGGCCAGACCGTGCGCGGCTATATTCCCTCCGGCTGCCTGACCCTGCCCACCGAAACCCTGCCCGATATTGATCCCAGCTACTACGGGGATAAATAAGCATATCCATCAGCCCCGGTTCGCCCAGCGCGAAAAACGCTCCGCGAGCCGGGGAATTCTTTAAAAAAATTTGCACTTTTAGCCGTCGCTCATTGCAAATCCGTGCCGTTTGCGGTAAAATAAATACAGGCCAATCCGCGCTCATACATTCATCAAGGAGGAGAGAACATGAAAAAGATTCTGAGCTTGATCCTAACGCTGGCCCTGCTGCTGGGCTGCGCCGCCTTCGCCGAAGAAGAAGCGAAGCTGGATAAGGATCTGGTGATCCTGTACACCAGCGACGTCCACTGCGGCATCGACCAGGGCTGGGGCTATGCCGGCCTGTACGCCGTAAAGCAGTACATGGCGAAAAGCAACTACGTGCTGCTGGTGGACGATGGCGACGCCATTCAGGGCGAACCCATCGGCACCATGACCACCGGCGAAGCCATCATCGACATCATGAACACCGTGGGATACGATCTGGCCATCCCCGGCAACCATGAATTCGACTACGGCATGGCCCGCTTCCTGGAGCTGACCGAAAAGGCCAATTTCCCCTACCTGAGCTGCAACTTCAATAAGGAAGGCGAGCTGCTCTTCGCCCCCTACGCCATCAAGGAATTTAACGGCGTGAAGATCGCCTTCGTGGGCGTGACCACCCCCACCACCCCCCGTTCCTCCACTCCCAAGTACTTCATGAATGAAAACGGCGAATACATTTACACCTTCATGCAGGACGCCACCGGCGAAGCCCTGTATACCGCCGTGCAGAAGGCCGTTGACGACGCCCGGGCCGAGGGAGCCAATTATGTGATCGTCATGGCCCATTTGGGCGACGAAGAGGAATGCCGCCCCTGGCGGTACGCCGACCTGATCGCCAACACCACCGGTATTGACGCCCTGCTGGACGGCCATAGCCACGATACCGAGCAGGTGGTCATGAAAAACAAGGACGGCCAGGACGTGGTTCGCACCGCCTGCGGCACCAAAATGGCCAACATCGGCGCCCTGACCATCACCAAAGACGGCAAGATTTCCTCCAAGCTCTATTCCTGGAACCAGGATATCGCCGCGCCCGCGCTGCTGGGCCTCGATAACCCCGCCAGCGAAGCCGTGGCCGCCGCTTCCGACGTGCTGAGTGAAAAGCTCAAGACCGTCGTTGCTTCCACCACCGTGGATCTGATCATCAACGATCCCTACACCACCACCGCCGACGGCAAGCCCGTGCGCATCATCCGCAATACCGAAACCAACTTGGGCGACCTGTGCGCCGACGCTTATCTGGATCAGTCCGGCGACGCCGACATCGCGCTGGTCAACGGCGGCGGCATCCGCGTATCCATCAACAAGGGCGATATCACCCTGAACGACATCCTGAAGGTACACCCCTTCGGCAACAGCCTGACCGAAATCGAAGCCACCGGCCAGCAGGTGCTGGACGCTCTGGAATGGAGCGTGCATTCCATGCCCGATCAGTTTGGCGGCTTCGACCATGTGGCGGGCCTCACCTTTGAAGTGGACCCCACCATCCCCACCCCCTGCGTTCAGGACGAAAACGGCATGTTCGTCAAGGTGGATGAAACCATGACCCGCCGCGTGCGCAACGTGCTGGTGGCCGGCGAACCCATCGACCCCGCCAAGACCTACAAGGTCGTGTCCCATGACTACCAGCTCCTCGACGCGGGCGACGGCTACACCATGTTCAAGGGCTGCACCGTGCTGCAGGAAGCCGTGAAGCTGGACAACCAGGTGCTGATCGACTACATCACCGGCACCTTGGGCGGCGTTGTGGGCGAAGGCTATGAAAATCCCTACGGCCAGGGCCGCATCGTTTCCGTGAACGCGGAATAATCAGTAAAAACCCGTAAACGCATGCAAGGGGCTGCCTCACTTGGGGCAGCCCCTTCTTCTTGCTTTCCTATTGATTCGTTCTTTTTGGCGATTGCTCTGTTGATGGAAACGGACCGCTTACGGCCGGGTGATCCGCTTCTTTCCCGGCTGAATGGCCCGCTGGGGGCAGACCAGGATGCACAAATGGCAGCCCACGCAGTTTTTGCCGTTCAGCACCGGGCGGCGGTTTTCGTCCAGGCGGATGGCCTGATGCCCGCCGTCCGCGCAGGAGATGGCGCAGCGCCCGCAGCCGATGCAGCGTTCCCGGATGAATTGCGGGAAGATCACCGTGTCCCGCTCCAGCACGTCGGTGGTGGCGCTCAGGGAATCCAGCCCCAAGCCCACGGCCTCCTTCACGCTGGAAAAGCCCTTTTCAGTCAGGTATAGGTTCAGGCCCGCTTTCAGATCGTCGATGATCCGATAGCCGTACTGCATCACAGCGGTGGTGACCTGAATGGAGTTGCCGCCCAGCAGAATGAATTCGAGCGCGTCCTTCCAGGTCTCCACGCCGCCCATGGCGGAGAGGTGCAACCCCTTCAAATGCGGGTTCTGGCCCAGTTCGGCCACAAAGCGCAGGGCGATGGGCTTGACCGCGTTGCCGCTGTACCCGCCCACGGCGCTCTGCCCGCGCACGGCGGGGGCGGAAACATAGGTGTGGGGGTTGATGCCCACGATGGATTTGATGGTGTTGATGGCGGAGAGGCCGTCCGCCCCGCCCCGTTTGGCCGCTTCCGCCGCGGGGGACATATTCGCCACGTTGGGGGTCAGCTTCGCCAGCACGGGGATATGGCAGGCTTGCTTCGCCGCGCGGGTGAAGCGCTCCACCAACTCCGGCACTTGCCCGATGTCGCTGCCCAGGCCGCCTTCGGCCATGTTGGGGCAGGAGAAGTTGAGTTCGATGGCGTCCGCGCCGTTTTCCTCGCAGAGCCGGGCCAATTCGCCCCATTCCGCTTCGTTCTGGCCCATGATAGAGGCCAAAATGAATTTGGTGGGATAATTGGCTTTCAGCCTGCGAAAGATTGCCATGTTTTCCGCCACGCTGTGGTCGGAAAGCTGCTCGATGTTCTTGAAGCCCACGATGCTGCCGTCGCTGCCGGAAATGGCGGAAAACCGGGGGGAGGCTTCGTGGATGTCCAGGGTGCAGATGGTCTTGAAGCACGCCCCCGCCCAGCCCGCTTCAAAGGCCCGGGCGCACATATCGTAGGTGCTGGCGACTACAGAAGAAGACAGCAGGAAGGGATTCTCCAGCGGGACGCCGCACAGGTCGCATTTCAGCCGATCCTCATCTTTCGGAATCGGCGTTTCACATTCCGGCTTCACCTGATAATACAGGCGGTTGACCACATCCCGGATGGGGACCTCTCCCGCCCGGACGCAGGCCCGCTCGCAGGGCGCGGGACAGGTGATGCAGGGATTCGTTTCCGGCAGCCTTTGGGCGGCGCATTGCTCGTTCTGGAACCAGACGCTGCGCAAAAAATCGGCGGGCTTCAGCTTTTCGCAGACCGCGTCGCAGGGGGCGTTCTGGCACAGGGCGCAGCGAATCATATCGGATCGGAGAATACTCGGCTCAATGGGAATCATATGCTCACTCCTCGCGTCGAATTGGGGCCGCTGTTTTATTCCGCGTCACCGCGTTTGGTACAGCTCCAGCATCTGCCGGATCTTCCCGGCGGGTTCGGTCAGGCTGTGTACGGTGGCGCCTTTGTTCACCGTATCAATCAGGGCGGCGATATACAGGTCCATATTCACGGAGAAATACCAGGGCCGCTCCTTGAGTTCCGGCGTTTGGTACACCAGATTGGTGGTGAATACGCGGTCAAAGCCGCCTGCCGCGTAGGCCTTGTCAAACTTGCTCAGGCCGCTGGTAAACAGGCCGAAGGTGGAGAAAACGAACACTCGCTTGGCCCCCATATCCTTGAGCTGCCGGGCGGTATCCAGCATGCTTCCGCCGGAGGCGATCATATCGTCGATGACGATCACGTCCTTGCCCGCCACGTCGCTGCCGCAGAAATCGTGGGCGATGACGGGGTTGCTGCCGTTGACGATGCGGGTATAATCCCGGCGCTTATAAAACATGCCGATGTTCACCCCAAAGAGCGACGCGAGAAACACCACCCGGCTCGTGGCCCCCTCGTCCGGGGCGATGAACATCATGTGGTCGCTGTCGATTTTTAAATCCTCGTATTCCGTCAGCAGCGCCTGGGTGAACTGCAGGGCGGGCGACACGTTTTCCATGGGCGTCAGGGGCACCACGTTCTGCATTCGGGGATCATGGGCGTCGAAGGTGATCAGGCTGTGTACGCCCATCATTTCCAGCTCCCGCAGCATCACGGCGCAGTCCAGGGATTCCCGGGTGGTCTTCCGGTGCTGGCGGCCCTCATACAGAAAGGGCATGATCACCGTGATTCTTTCCGCCTTGCCGTTGCAGGCGGCGATGACCCGCTTCAAATCCTGATAATGGTCGTCCGGGGACATGCGGTTGGTTTCGCCGAACATCTGATAGGTCAGGGACGAGTTGCACACGTCCACCAGAATGTATACGTCCCTATCCCGCACAGACTCCCTGATGACGCATTTCCCTTCGCCGGAGCTGAAACGGGGACATTCCGCCGGGATCAGGAAACGCTCTCCCCCGCGCCATTCGGACAGAATCTGATCCACCCGCCTGCCGACCTTGGCGGCGGATTCCAGGGCGATCAAAGCAATTTTTCCAGGCATACGCCTTCCCTCCCTATTGATTTCGATCACTTCCGCAGCTTCAGCATATACGCGCCGTCGGCCTGCTTTTCATAGCCCATCTTTTCCATATACGCCGTATGCTTGGGCGCGTTTCCCCTGAACGTCAGCGTTTTATAGCCCTGCCAGGCCAGCTGCCCGTACAGGTAGCGCCCCACCGTGGTGTCCCGATAAATGGGCGTGGCGTAATCCAGCAGCACTTCCACGGTTCCGTCCGCGTGGGTACAGCCCAAAAACACACCGGCTGGGTTGCTGTCGCACAACACCAGCAGCGAAAGATCGGGGTCGATCCTGTGCGAATCAAATTCGGGGAACCAGACGTGAATATCCTCCGCGTACCGCTCCAGCAGGTAGGAAATGTACCCGTCCCACGGCTCCGTTTTGATCGCGTCGTACTGCTTCTGTTCCCTGAGCAGGCGCACAAGGTGATAAATGTTGACGCCTGCCAGGCAGATATTCATGACGGCGGTGGGATAGGAGCGGATCATCAGGGCGTAGGCCGCGAAAATGACGCTTCCGATCAGGTTGATCACGCGCAGGCGGATCACCGAGGTCATGAGCATGGAAACCAGCACCAGCGCCGAGCCGAAGTAACCAATCAGCTCAACCACGTTGATTCCATCCATATGCCGGTTCCTCCTTTCACTCGTTCATATACGCCTGTATGCGATCCTGCACGTTTTTTTCAAGATTCCGGTAGAAAAACTGATAGTCATACAGATGATACACGCCCGGCGTGAGGACCGAAAGCGTACCGCTGTACACCGCGGGGTCGATATCCGTCACCTTCAGCGCGCCGCGCTCCCCGTCCAGGTACGCGCCGGTGAGTTCGGGCACTTCGTCTAAGATATTGCCGCCGTAGTCGGTAAAGCACGCGCCGAGGTTCAGTTCTTTTCCGGCTTTTTCCCCATCGGTTTTCCAGTTCAGAGGATTGATCGAAAGCGTTTTTATGCCCGCCGGGACAGGCATGGAATCCCGCACATCCTCCGCCTCCGTATTGAAGGAGACGATCACGCCGGTATCCGTTTCCCCCTGTGCCGCCCGAAGCTGTGGCCATTGCGCCGTTTCTTCCTCCGTCAGCCGCCAGCCGATGGCGTAGCAGGCGATCAATTGCTTTTGCAGCGCTTCGTCCCCGAAGCAGTCCTTCATCAGGCGGAGCGCCATATCCGCCCCCTGGGAGAACCCCGCCAGGATGATGGGCCGTCCCCCGTTCCAGTGTTCCATGTAATAGCTGAAAGCGTCCTTCACATCGGCGAAGGCGCTCTGCTTTAAGGGTTCCGCTTCCGCGTCCGGCAGGGCGTACGCCCTGTACCCCACCTGACGGTAGACCGGGGCAAAGAACCGGGTATTCCGATCATAAATGCCCTTTTCCATGTTGATAACGCCTATGAAATTGGCCCTGGTCTTTTCATTCGTCAGATCCATGATATAGGACCCTTCTCCGCCGCCAAAAGCGGAAGGCGCAATGAAAAACACATCCGCCGTGGTTTCGCCCTCTTCCGAAGCGAAATATACCCAATTCCGCGCGTCGCTATAGTCCAGCGGTTCCCGGCTTTGGGCCGGCGTTTCCGCCATGGCGGTGCTGAAAAGCAGCATCAGCGCCAGCATCCAGGCGATCCCGCAGGCGGTCTTCCAGCGCTTCCGATTTCCGTTCATCTTGTTTCCTCCTTATCAGGGCTTATTCAAAGGGGGCAATTCATGGATATCATAGGTTTCATAGTAAATATCGAAGGCCGTTTCCACGTCCCCGGACAGCTCGATCAGCGCGCCCGCCTGGAACATGGAGGAAAGCGTGCCGGAGGGGGCGGGCCAGGCGGCGTTGGAAACCACGGTCATTCTTTCCGCGCCCGGCTCCTCCGCCCGCAGAATGGCTTCCGCCTCAAAGAGCAGCGTGCCCGTGGCGATATGATAGTCGCTGGAAATGACGGCCAATTGCTTCACCCGGGGATATTGCTCCGTCAGAATCTGATACGTGTAAACGGCGTTCTGGGCGGTGGTCAGGGAACGGTTTTCCACGATCACCCGGGCCGCGTCCACCCCGTTTTCCGTCAGCCACCTGGCCATTTCCCCGGCCTCCGTGGCGGAGGGATTTTCCGACGCGGTGCCGCCGCCGGTGCAGACGATATATGCGTTGGGATACTTTTCCGCGCTGGCCAGGGCTACCCTGAGCCTTTCCACCAGCTCCGGCTTCATGCTGCCGTCCGGGTTCAGCTGAAAGCCCAGCACGATCAGGCACAGTTCATCCGTATCCGGCAGGCCGTCCGGCAGGATGTTTTCGTGGATTTCCAACCCGGCGCTCACGCCCCGCCAAAGGTTCATGATCTTTTCCCAGCGGACGCCTGCCCCCGGGTCGGCGGCGTAAAGCGCCTGCAAAAGCTCCGCCGTCTTCTGGAGCGCCTTTTCGCCGTAGGTTCCGTAATAGACCGCCAGCTCTTCAACGATCTCCCGGCTGTTCCCCAGCCCCTCCGCGCGGCAGACGGGTAAAAAGCATACCGTCAGCACCAGGAAAACGATCCAAAACGCCGCCGTCCTGTTTCTCATGTCCGTTCCCATCCTTTCCTGTATAAAGCATCGTAAGATATCGGTTCCTATATTCGCCGCGGAACGCCTTTTTCCCTTTTCACGCCCGGAACTGAAATTGACATTCGCGCCGCCCCTATGCTATAATTCGTTTGACATTTTTAAGGAGGATTCGTTCGTATGGTCAAACGGTGTCTGGCGGCGCTGGCGGCGCTTTTGTGCTGTTTGGGAACCGTTTCCGCGCTGGCGGCGGAAGTCCCGGCGGAATACCGGAAAGCCAGGGGTACCCAGAATGTGTATCTCTACGGCGATCAGGACTATCAGGTGGAATACCGCTACGACGTGGAGGGCAAATTCCGCGACCAAATCGCCGATTATGTGAATAACTACAATCAATTCCTTTCCGGCGACGATGTGGACGTGTATTTTTATTTCGTCAACAATTCCCGCAGCATCGACTTTACCAGGGATTTAAGCGGACCCAACGATATCTATACCAGCCTGTGCGAAAGCCTCACCTGCGTGGATCACGCCGCCTGCCTGAACATCGACAGCTTCGAGACCTACATGCGCCTCTTTTACCAGACGGATCACCACTGGAATCACGTTGGCGCGCAGCAGGGCTACGAGGACATGGTGCGCCTGCTGCTGGGCGATGAGGAAACGCCCTATCAGCCGGTGGAGGAAGTGGTGTTCGATATCCTGTACAACGGCTCTTACTCCCTGCGGACGGGGATTCACAACGCCACCCAGAAATTTGCCGTGTATCGCTATGAGCTGCCGGAAATCACGCTGACGGTGAACGGCAAAAAGAAAACCGTTGGCCGCCAGAAGCAGTATTTTGCCGGAAAATATTCCAAGGACGAAATCGCCGCCCATTTTGATATCTTCTATGGCGGAGACCAGGGCGAGCTGGTTTACGATACTGGTATGGAGGATAAGGAAAACCTGCTGGTGCTGTCCAATTCCTATTCCCATTCCGTGCGTGATCTGCTGGCCGCCCATTTCCATAAAACCTACGTGGTGGATTTGCGGGAATACATGACCCAGACCGGCAAATCCATGAAAATCCGGGAATACCTTGCGGAGCATCAGATCGACAAGGTGCTGATCTTGGGCGACGTTTCCCTTTTCCTTTACGGAAAGCAGCTGCATTGAGGAGGCGCTTTATGAAAAGACTGCTCTGCGCTTTGTTGGCGGCGGCGCTGCTGTGCGCCCTGCTTCCCGCGTCCGCCGAGGAACCGGAAGGCGGCTGGACCTTTGAATACAGCGCCCGGGGCAAGGGCCTGTACCGCCTGGGCAATACCGGCTATCTGGTGGAAAGCTGGCGGGAGTTCCTCATCCCCGAGTATCTGAACACCGTTCGCAAAAACGCCGCCCAGCTGAATGAATACGTGCCCCTGGGCGGCGGCGTGAAAAAATACGTGTATTTCATCGAAAGCCCCCGTTCGGTGAACCTGAACAGCGATCTGAGCGGGGAAAACGAGGTGTTCACCCTCATCAAGGAGCAGTATGAGGCCGACGGCGTCGGCACCCTGGCCCTGGAAAAGGGGGAGGATTTTCTGAACTGGTTTTACAAGACCGATCAGCACTGGAATTATAAGGGTTCCTACCAGGGCTACTGCGACATCATTCGCATGATCTTCGGGGAGGACGAGCCGCTGATGGTCCCGGCGGAAACGGTGGTGTTTGAGGAGGCTCCCTTCAACGGCGCTTTCAACGCCAAGTTAGGCTATTCCCAATCCGACGAGCTGTTCACCGTTTACCGCTTCGACGGCATGCGGGATTATACCGTGAAAATCAACGGCGGCCCTGAAAAAAGCTACGGGAAGGCGGACAAATATTTCAAGGGAAAGTATCCCCGCATCACCGTTTACAATCATTACGGCGCTTTCTACGGCGGCGACGCGGGCGAGCTGATCATCGACACCAATCAGCCGGAGAAATCCAATCTGCTTTTGATCAGCAATTCCTATTCCAACGCCGTCACATTGCTGCTGGCCCAGCATTTCAACCGCATTTATTCCGTTGATCCCCGGTATTATAAGCTGCGCATGAACAGTGATTTCCACATTCAGAAATACCTGAAAAACAACCAGATCGACACGGTGCTGTGCATGGGCGATTTCCGGTATTTCATGCAGCCCTTTTCGATCAAGTAAGCGGGCGTCCCGGTTTCCGGCATTGCGAGGGAGTATATGAAAAAAACGCTGCTGTTTCTGCTTGTCCTGACGGCCCTGCTGCCCGCCTTTTCTTCCTCTGCCCTTGCCGACGCCCCTTCCCTGTATTTCCTGTCCGCGGATGGCGAGGCAAAGACTTCGGAGGGCGCGCTTCCCTGCGACGCTGTGACGGTGTACCGGATGAACAGCCAGCGCTTCCTGTTTCTTCCGGCAGGATGGAACAGCGAAGCGCTTTGCGTGTATTTTACCGGCGCGTCCCAAATCACCCTGAACGGCAAAGCCTGCCAAAGCGGAGACACGGTTTCCCTTCGGGCGGGAAGCACGGCGGACGTAAAATTCAAGGGCGGCGGCTTCACCCTGCGGGTGATGCAGTCGCAGAACATCCCGGCGGTGTTCCTGACCACCGCTTCCGAGGGCCTGGACGCCATCAAAGCCGATAAGACCGTGCGGGAAGCCGGGCAATGCGTCGTCACTGCCGCCGACGGCTCCCATGCGTACGGCGGCGCGCTCACCTATATCCGCACCAGGGGCAACGCGTCGTTTTACTACCCCAAGAAATCCTTCCAGATCAAGCTGGAAACGGCGGCGCCCCTTTTGGGCATGAACGCCGACCGGAAATGGGTGCTGCTGGCCAATTATCTGGATAAATCCCTCCTGCGAAACACCGTGGCCTACGCCGTCGCCCGTTACGCGGGCGTGTATTCCTTCGTGCCGGGTACGCAGCCGGTGGATCTGTACGTGAACCATCAGTATTACGGCAGCTTCCTGCTCGCCGAAAAATGCGAGATCGACCCGGACCGCCTGAACATCGACAGCCTGGAAAAGCGCACCGAAAAAGCCAACGCCGCGCCGCTGGAGAGCTTTCCCGCCTTCGGCGACCGGCTCTACGCCCTGAACGCCCGCAAGGGTTCCCGCGTCGAAAACGATCCGGAGGACGTCAGCGGGGGCTACCTGATCTTAGCCAATTCCCGCGTGTACTACGCCTGGGAAAAGAGCGGCTTCGTCACATCCAGGGGGCAGGCGTTTTCCTTTGACGAACCCAAATACGCCTCCCAGCGGCAGGTGGAATACGCGAGCGCCCTGTTCCAGCAAATCGAAAACGCCCTGTTTTCCGCCGACGGCGTCGATCCCGCCACGGGCAAACGCTGGTCGGACCTGCTGGACAAAACCACCTTCGTCCACCGGTACCTGCTGGCGGAGGTGCTGGCGGATTACGACGGCCAGAAGCCGTACTTTTACAAAAACACGGACGAAAAAGATCCCCTGGTTTACTGCGCCCCGGTGTGGGATCAGGACAATATCTTAGGGGCCAATGAATCATATAACAAGCCCCGGCAGTTTTACATCTGCACCGATCAGTCCCAGCCCTATCTGTGGTTCCCGCGGGCCATGAAGCTCGCCGATTTCAAAAGCGAAGTCGTGGAGCAGTACCGGCTGGTATACGCCCCGGCGCTGCGCATCCTGCTGGGCCGGGAAACCGATCCGGAGGGGCGGCTTCTGTCGCTGGACGCGTATGCCGCCGAAATTCAGGCGTCCGCCGCCATGGACAACGTGCGCTGGCCCATCGCCCAGAACCGGGCGACCAATTTCAATACGCAAACCGGCAGCGATCCGGCCGCCAACGTGCAGTACCTGCGGAACTTTATTGAAAAACGGCTGGCCTTTCTGGATCAGCAGTGGGGCCGGTGATATCATGGGGAAGGAGAGGCGCGCAGCATGAAAACCAAAGCCGCCTTATGGATTCTGATCCTCCTTTGCTTTGCTCCCGTCCTGTGGGCGGAAGGCGTCGCCGAGCAGACGCCGTCCTATGCGCAATACCGGACGCTGAAACGGGACGACGCCGGATACGACGTGTATCTGCTGAAAATACGCATGTACCAGCTGGGTTATATGGCTTCCGAAAACGCGACGGATCGGTATACCGCCGGGTTTGAAGGCAAAATCAAGGAGCTGCAGATCGCCAACGGCCTGGAACCCACGGGCAGGGCGACGCCCGAATTGCAGGCGCTGATTTTTTCCGCCGCCTGCGTTCCCGCCGCCGTCACCCCCGCCCCCACCGCCGCGCCCACGCCCTCCCCCGCGCCCACCGCGCCAGTCGCTCAGCCAGAGCTTCCCGTCTTGGACGAGGAAGGCTTTCTGCCTAAGGAAAGCAAAGAAGAATTCGTGTACGAGAACGATGAGGACGGCCTGTGGTATTATATTTCCAATTCCCTGTATGTGGAAATACGCCGCTTCACCCAAACGGGGAGAAACAAGCTGCAATGGTTTGAAACCACCGTCAATCTGCGGGACGATCTGCCCCGGTCCTATTCCGTGCCTTATACCAAGCTGACCGCCGATACCTTCGTTTCCCCGGCGTATCTCGCCAATGAAAACCATGTGGTGCTGGGCATTTCGGACGATACTTATACCTGGCGCACCTTTTACAGCCGCCGCACCGGCATCGTGATCCGCGGCGGGGAACTGATTTCCCATACCCCTTACGTGAACAAAAAGACCGCCCGCTTCCCCAATTTGGATGTGATGGCCTTCCTGCCGGACGGCGCCATGGCGGTGTATGAAAACCAGGAAACCACGCCGGAAGCGCTTTTCGCCTTGGGCGTTCGGGACGCCTATTCCTTCGGCCCCATTCTCATCCGGGACGGCCAGGAGCAGCTTTTGGTGCGCTACGGCGGCGAAATGTCCCGGGAAAAGCATCCCCGCTGCGCCATCGGCATGCGTTCGCCCAATCATTTTGTGGTACTCACCGTGACGGGCCGGATCAGCGCTTCCGACGGCTGCCGCCTGTCCTGGCTGGCGGAAAGAATGCGGGCGCTGGGCGCGGTGAACGCCTTCAATTTAGACGGCGGCGGCTCCGCTTCCCTGGTGTTCATGGGCAAGATCCTGAATAAGCAGTCGGACAACGTGGTGCGGGGAATCACCGATATCATCGGCTTCGGCGCGTCTGACCTGGTAGGTACGGGAAATTGAAGCGCCTTCCGGATTCGGCCAGAAAGGTTCTTGACAACTCCTTGCCCCGGAGCATACAATACCCTTGATTCATCCTGCATTTTATTCGGAAGGGAGTACCATGAAACACAACAGGATTTCGGGTTACGCGCTGATCATCGGCTGTGCGCTGCCCGTTTTGATGATACTGGGCGTTCTTTTTCGGGGAGAGCTGACGGTTTCCCAGAATGAAAACCGGACGCTGGCCCGCTTCCCCGCCCTCACCCTGCAATCCTTTCTGTCCGGCGAATTCCAGGACGGCCTGGAAAGCGCCTTAGGGGATCAATATCCCTTCGGCGAGGACATCAAGGACCGGGTACTCACCGCCCAGAACACCGTTTATCAGGCGGAAAGTACCCTGCTGCTTTCCGTAGCCCCCCAAAGCGGGGCGGAATACCGGGAAATCACGCCGGGCTATTATCATTACGGCGACGACGATCATCGCATCGTGGAAAAGCCCTGGCAGGCGGATGCGTGCGCCGGGCAAATGCTTGAAAACGCCGAACTGTTCAACAGCGCGGAGAATGTAAAAAAATACGTCTATTTCATCCGCAATTCCCGCGCCCAGGATTTTTCCCTGTCCGACGGGGAAAACAGCGGGCTTTTTGACGCCATCCGTTCCTGCTACGCCGCCGACGGGTACGGCTGTTTTTCCGTGCCGGATTACGAAGCCTTCTGCCAGAATTTCTACCAGACTGACCACCACTGGAACCGCCGGGGCGCGGACGCGGGCTACCGCCAGATCGTCGCCCTGCTGCTGGGCGAGCAGGAGGAAACGCTGCCGGTGGAAAAGGAATGGACGTTCAATGTGGTTTTCAACGGTTCCTATGCCCGCCAAACCAAAACCCTGTGCGCGGAGGAGCTTTTCTCGGTGTATTCCTATCCCTCCGCTAAAATCAAAACCACCCTCAGCGGCAAAAAGGGCCAGTACGGCCACGCCGCCCTGTATGAAAAGGATCGTTTCCCCACCGACGAGCTGCGCAACCACTACGCCTATTACTACGGCGGCGATTACGGCGAGATCCTGCTGGACAACGGTTCTTCCCATGGCCGGAACCTGCTGGTCATCGCCGATTCCTATTCCAATCCCATCAACCTGCTGTTAGCCAACCATTTTGACCAGACCTGCATCATCGATATGCGCTATTATCAGCAGGATATGGGCAAGCCCTTCGACGTGAACGCGTACATCCGGGAGCATGACATCGACACCCTGCTGATGATGGGCGATATCGTCCTGTTCGGCGGGGAATGGGAACAGGAGGCGGATCGCTGATGGTATTTTCCAGCCTGGTCTTCCTGCTGGTGTTCCTGCCCTGCGTGCTGATCTGCTATTTTCTCGTGCGGGGCGTCCGGGCCAAGAACGCGGTGCTGTGCCTGTTTTCCCTGGTGTTTTACGCCTGGGGCGAACCGGTGTACCTGTTCCTGATGATCGGGCTGATCCTGATCAATTACGGGCTGGCGCTTGCCATGGGCAGGGCGAAAAACAAACCGGCCCGAAGCCTGCTTCTGACCGCCGCCCTCATCGCGGATTTGGGGGCCATCGGCTTTTTCAAGTACGGGGACTTCGTGCTGCGCAACTTAGAAGCGCTGCTGGGCGTGCCCATGCCCGCCTTGCAGGTAAGTTTGCCCATCGGCATCAGCTTTTTCACCTTCCAGATCATCAGCTACATGGCCGACGTGTACCGCCGGGAAACGCCGCCCCAAAGGAGCCTGCTGAAGCTGGCCACCTATATCTGCCTGTTTCCCCAGCTGGTGGCCGGGCCCATCGTGCGGTATCAGACGGTGGCGGAGGAGCTGGATCACCGGGAAGAGAGCTTCGATTTGTTTACCCAGGGGCTGCACCGGTTCGTGATCGGCCTGGGCAAAAAGGTGGTGTTCGCCAACGCCATGGCCATGCTGGCCGATACGGTGTTCGATCAGGCGGCGCTGCTCTCCGGCGGCGCGCTGTGGCTGGGGGCGATCGCCTACATGCTGCAAATTTATTATGATTTTTCCGGTTACAGCGATATGGCTATCGGCATGGGCCGCATGTTCGGCTTTCATTTCCTGGAAAATTTCAATTACCCCTATATCGCTTCCTCGGTCACGGATTTCTGGCGCAGATGGCACATTTCTTTGAGTTCCTGCTTCCGGGATTACGTGTATATCCCCCTGGGCGGCAGCCGCCGGGGCATGGCGCGCACGGCGCTGAACATGCTGGCTGTGTGGGCGCTGACGGGCCTGTGGCACGGCGCTTCCTGGAATTTCATCCTGTGGGGGCTGTATTATTTCGTTTTCCTGCTGCTTGAAAAGCTGCTGGGCAGGGAACGGCTGATGAAGGTTCCCGCCGTTCTCCGCCACGTGTGCCTGCTGCTGATCGTGTTAGGCGGATGGATCATTTTCCGCCTGGAATCCCTGGAGCAGATCGGGGCGGCTTTTGCGGGCCTGTTCCGCTTCGACGGGACAACGGCGGGCTTCCTACTTTCCCATCACGACGCGCTGTATCCCCTGTTCCTGCTGATCCCCGCCTGCGTGGGCTGCCTGCCCCTGGCCGCGTGGCTGCGGAAAAAGCTGCCGCCAAGGCTTTCGGAAATCGGCTGCACGGCGGGGGATATCCTGCTGTTTGCCCTGTGCGTGGCGCTGCTGCTGGGCGCGACCTACAACCCCTTCATTTACTTCCGATTCTGATCAAAGGAGAGAACACCATGAAAAAACTGTCCCTGATTCTGCTGCTGATCCTGGTCGTTTCGATGTCCTCCGCCCTGGCGGACGTGACCCTGGTGGACCCCTATGCCGACTGCCCCGCGGAGGCGGCCATGAGCGATTATCTGGCCGGACAGTTAGAAACGGCCCTGGGCCAGAAGGTTCAGGTGATGCGGTTTTCCGATATCGCCGAGGCCGCAAACGCTTTCCTGGCCCTGCCCGATCCCGATGAAGCGCTTCTTCTGTGCTGTCAGGATGTCATGATCCTTTCCCTGCAGGGCTATATCGACCAGGATCTGCGCGTCGCCCTGCGGCCTTTGACCCAGGTTGCCGCCTCGGACAGCGATTTCTACGCCGCTCCCGCCGTGCTGGAAGCCCTGGCCGAGATCACGCCGGAGAGCCTTTTGGCCTATACCGAGGAAAACGCCTATGAACTTTTCATCGCCCGCCTGATCGAAGCCAGCCACAACGATTACCTGGTGCTGGAAGCGACAAAGGATCTGTATGTGGACCAAAACTTTTACATGGATTACGAAGAAGCCGCGGAGGAAGCGAAAAACGGCGCGCCGGACATCGCGGTGTTCAGCGCCGCCATGCTGCCGAAGGAGGCGGCGGGGTACCAGCGGCTGTTCTCCGCGAATCTTCCGGGGATCGGACAGGGCGTTTTCGCCCAGGCGGGCGCGTCGGACGCGTTCTCCCTGGCCGTGTGGCAGGCGGTGAAAGCGGCCTGCGGGGAAAGTGCGTGGCAGGAGCTGCTGGCCCAGGGGGGGTATAACGGCGCGCCTTGCCCGGAGGAAGCGGAATTTGCCCGGCAGATAAAGGACCTGTTCGCCAACTACGTGCGGTATCTCACCAGCGAGGGCCTGTTCTTCTACGAGCAGTAAAGCGCCCCGAAAACGGAGGATGGCCGGCCATGGCGTACATTCGGAAAAACGAAGAGGAAAAAACGGGCTATCAGGAAAGCAGGCCCCTCACCCCGGCCATTGACCTCAAGTGTGATTTTGTGATGGTGTACGGCACGGATGAGACCATGCCGGAGCGGATCAGGCAATTCGCGGGCGCGGGCTACCCGGTACACCTGATGACGGGCATTTCCTGGGGGGATTACCAGGATTACCTGGACGGCGGCTGGGACGGCCATGACCACTGGGACGAAGCCCAACGGGAACGGGACGGCCAGATGGTGCTGCACGGCCCCCGCGTGCCCTACATGACGCCCACCGACGCCTTTGCGGATTATCTCATCGAACGGCTGAAAATCGCCGTGGACTTAGGCGTGCTTGCCATTCACATGGAGGAACCGGAGTTCTGGGATCGAAGCGGGTATTCCCCCGCCTTCCAAAGGGCGTACGATGCCCGGTATGGAGAACCCTTTGTGCCCCAGCACGCCGGGATAGACGCTCATTGGCGCTGCGCCCGGCTGAAAGCGGAATTGTACGCCCAGACCCTGGCCCGTATCAGCGCCGCCCTGAAAGCCTACGCCCTGGAAAAATATGGCCGCGACCTGCGCTTTTACGTGCCCACCCACAGCCTGCTCAATTACACCCAATGGAAAATCCTCAGCCCGGAAGCCAGCCTGATCGGCATTCCCACGGTGGACGGCTACATCGCCCAGGTCTGGACGGGCACCAGCCGGGTAGCCAACGTGTACGAGGGCCTGTACCGGGAGCGCACCTTTGAAACGGCGTATTTGGAATACGGGGTCATGCAGGAGTTCAGCCGGGGCACGGGCCGCCGGATGTGGTTCCTGAACGATCCCATCGAGGACAATCCCGCCTACACCTGGGAAAACTACCGGTACAATTATCTGAAAACCGCCATTGCCTCCCTGCTGCATCCCCAGGTGTGGCATTATGAGGTCTGCCCCTGGCCCCGGCGGGTGTTTGAGGGCCGCTATCCCCGGGTGCAGCCCAAAATCGGCGAAAAGGACGAAACCAGCTTCGCGGCGGCGGACGCCAAGCCCATTCCGGACAGCTACCGCACGCTCCTTTCCGGCATGTTCCAGCTGTTCGGGGATATGGAGCAGCCGGATTGGCAATTTGAGGGCGTGCGGGAGCCGGTAGGGCTTTTCCTGTCGGATTCCTGCCTCTATCAGCGCGCCTTCCCGGATCAAATTCCCACCGCCGGGTCGGAAGAAGGGCTGTACAGCCTGATCGTGAAAAACTCGGAAATCGCGTCCCCGGAAGAAATCGCCGAAAAGTCCGCCCGTTCCCGCGCCTATATGGAAAACCTCGATCAGGACGCGGCGGGGATGAACACCCTGATCGAAAGCTCCGCCTTCCCCCACTTTTACGGCCTGGCCCTGCCCCTGCTGAAATACGGCCTGCCCATCCGCCCCGTGCAGTTGGACAACGTGCGCCGGTTCCCGGACTATCTGAAAGAATTCCGCTTCGCCATCCTCAGCTACGAATTCATGAAGCCCCTGTTCCCGGACATCCACGACGCCCTGGCGGCCTGGGTGCGCGGAGGCGGCTGCCTGATCTGCGTGGGCGACGGCGGCGATCCCTTCCACGCCGTCCGCTCCTGGTGGCGGGATCAGGGGTACACCCACCCCATGCAGCACCTGTTTGAGCTGCTGGGCCTGCCCCGGAAGCCGGAGGACGGCGCTTTCCCCGCGGGCCGGGGTCGAGTGATCGTCTGGAACCATATGCCCGCCGCCCTCTGCCTGCGAAAAGCGGAGGCCGATCAATGGCGGACGCTGATAAAAAACACCCTCCGGGAGGGGGGCGTGGACTGGGCGTACAGCAACCACATCACCCTCCGGCGGGGTCCATACGTCATTTGCCAGGTGTTGGAGGAAAGCGCGCTGGACGACCCGAAGACTTTCGAGGGCCGCTTCGTGGATCTGTTGGCGGACGGCTACCCTGTCATTTCCCGGAAAACGGTGAATCCGGGAGACGGGGCGCTGCTGTATGATCTGGATCGGCTGGAAAAAGGCCGTTTCGCCGTGATCGCCACCGCCGCCCGCATCGTCAGCGCGGAAATCGGCGATTCTTCCCTTTGCCTCCGCGTCCACGCGGCGGATCAGGTGCTGGTGTATATCCGCCTGCGCCTGCCCTTCGTTCCCGCCGCCTGCCGGTCGGATGAAACCGACATTTCCTGGCAGTATGACGGGGCCAGCCAAACGGCACTGATCAGCTACCGCAGCGCGGGCGGGGAAATCGCCCTTTGCCTGAAATGATTGCAAAAAACAACGGTCGGTTCACATCAGAAATGTGTACTGGCCGTTGTTTTGTTGATTCGATTATGCTTCTTCCCACAGCTTTTTCAGCAGGCGGACGCACGCGGGACCGTCCCTGCCCAAATCGTCGATGCCGCCTTCCACGCTGATCAGCCCGTCATAACCAGTTTGCTTCATGGCGGCGAACATTGTTTTGAATCCGTCCTCCGCGTCCAGCGGCGCGCGGCGGCCCTTCAGCGTGGCGATATGGCAATGGGCGATGCCGCCCACCCGGGCCAGATCCTCCGGCGCGTGGCCTTCCACGGCCACATGGTAATAATCCGCCAGCAGCTTCACGTTGGGATGGTTTGCGGCAGCGGCCAGGCAGGCCCCTTCCGCCACGGAATTGATCATGTTGGTTTCGCCCCGGTTCAGGGGTTCGATCACGATGGTGATCCCATACTGCGCGGCGATTTCGCCAATCAGCCGGGTGATTTCAATCAGACGGCGGAAAGCGTCGGCATAGGGCACGGTTTCGGGCCGCTTCCGGCATCTGCCGCTGCCGAACACAACCACCTTGCCGCCTAACTTCTGCACCCGTTCAAAAGCCCCGTGCAAATAGCGGACGATCACCCGCTCGTCGGCGTCCGGCCCCAGCAGAGCAATCTCCCCGGGAAACAGCACGTTGAAGGACGGGGCGGGAATGGGCGCGTTTTTCACCGCGTCCAGATACTTTTCAAACTCTTCCTTTGTCCAGGCAACGGCGGCAGCCACCTGCGGCTCGATATAATCAAAGCCCGCCGCGGCCACTTCGCCGATCCGCTCCAGTTTCGCGCAGAATCCGATTTTCATTGGCTCATATCCTTCCGGAGAAATCTCAGTTCCAGGGAGAGTAAGTGTAAAGGAACTCAACCAGTTTTCCGTTCTCATCAAAGGTGACCTTGGTGTTGTACGGAGCAAAGCTCGTTCCTTCCAGCAGATGATTTAGCAGTTCATCAAATCCTAATTTCACAGGCGCTTCCAGGTTTTCAGGATCGCTCCCGTCCAGGAAGCTCACGTCCTTCTCCAGCGGCACTTTCACCGTGAAAACTTCCGTATAGATGGGATGATCAGTGTCCGTTGCCGCGATATAAGCGTCTCCGTCTTCCGTCTTGAAGAAGGTATAGCCATTATCGAAGCCATCCTTTACGGTCACGCCGAATTCGTCGCGAATCACTTCCATGACCATAAAGGCCGTTCCGTCTCCAAAGCAAAGGATATCGCGCGCCTCAAGATTCTCAATCACCGCTGCGTCAAACCGGTCTCTCTCATAAACAGTGATCGAGATCGTGAATTTCGCGTCTTCGTCCTCACCGGCCGACTCCCACCCGGTAAGCCCGGCTTCAAAGCTCTTCCCCCCCACCAGGGCCTTGAACGTCTCGGACGTGTTCGGCTTGTAAAGGTTGGACACAGGGGCTTCGGCGCAAGCAGCGAATGCAAAGCAGGTCAGCAGCAAAGCGCACAGAATGGCCATCATTTTTTTCATTTTTCTTTCCGTCCTTTCCGGATAATCTTTCCGCAAAGACATGATACCGCAGGACGTTCTAAAAAGCAAGCGAAAAAAAAGGGCCGGACTCAAAGCCGACGTTACTACTCAGCCCCCTGTGGAACCGAGAAAGAAACGGTATCGGAGGGGGATTGTCAAGGGGAACACCCCTTGACTAAAAATCCGCAGCGGCGGCGTGTACGCCGCGAGGACGGAAAATTTCAGGCGGGAGCGAAGACGACCAGATGAAATTTTCCTACCTTGCGGTTTTTCCGCCCGGAAATTCCGTAGGAATTTTAGGAAAAACCGTGCGGGGGGACGAACCACGGGCGACCGCCTGTGGCGGGAGTTTCGCCCGTGCGAAAGGGAGCAATCTCCCCATGAAGGGGAGTTGCGACCTTTGAGGCTGCGGATTCGCGGGGGGTATGCAATACCCGCCCGCGCGTTACTACGAAGCCGCAGGCTGAGTAGTAACAAGCCGACCCTTTTTGTTACCAGCCGCCGCGTCCGCCCCGGCCTCCGCCGAAGCCGCCTCCGCCGAAATTGCCGCCCCAGCCGCCGTTGGTATTGGCGTTGCCCCAGCCGTCGCCGAAGCCGCCGCCCATCATGCCGCCACCCATCATCTGGTTGGGAATGTAAGCGATCTGCTGGCCGTTTGCGATGATGGTGCCGCCGTTATACTGGGCGGCCCCGTCATAGTCGAAAGTGCTGTTGCCGGTCACGGTGACGGTGCCGCCGTTCATGATGATGTTGCCGTTGGAGTCGATGCCGTCCGTATCGCCCGCGCCCATGGCCACGGTGATGTCGCCGCCGTTGATTTCCACGGTGGGAGTGTAGGCGCTGGATTTATAGGCGGCGTTCACGCCGTCGTCGGTACTCTGGATGTTGACCGTGCCGCCGTTGAATTGGATGTAGGTGCCTTCAATGCCCTCGGCGGCCTTGATGTTCAGGGCGCCGCCGTCGATCTGCACCACGGACAGGGCATGAATGCCGTCGTCCCCGGCGCTGATGGTCAGGCTGCCGCCGCCGATGTAGATGTAACCTTTGGTGTCATCGCTGTCATTCTCCGCGTGCAAACCGTCCGTTCCGGCAGTCAGGTACAGGTCTCCGCCCGCGACGCGGATGGAATCGTTGGCCTCAATGGCCTTGGAGGAAGCGGTCACGGTGTAGGCGCCGCCGGTGATTTTCAGGTCGTCCTTGCACACGACGCCGTTATCGGTGGATGTAACGGTCAGGGACGCCGTGCCGTTCAGCGTCAGGTCGGTTTTGGAAAAGATCACGCCGTCGGTCTTAGTGCTGCCGTCGGCGGCAAAGGAACCGGTGACGGACAGGACGCTGTCGCCGCTGACGGTGACGAACACCTTGTCGGCGGTCTTCACGTAGATCACGGGGAAATTGGTGTTGGTCACGGAAACGCCGTTCAGCACGATTTGCACCTTATCGTCTTTCCCCGCTTCCACGTACACGGTCACGTTGGAGGCGGAGCCGGTGAGTACGTACACGCCCGCGGCGGTGATGCGGATGTCCTGGCCGTCGGAAACGCTGTAGGAAACCGCGCCGGTCAGATCGGCGGTCTGTTCGTAATCCCGGCTGGTGAACAGGTCGCTGGCGGAATAGATGGGAGACGCGGTTTCCGCCGAGGCGGCAAAAGTGAAAATCATGCAAAGGGCAATCGCCAAAGAGAGAATCTGAATCAAATGCTTCATAACCGATTACCAGCCTTTCTTTTCTTTATGAACGTCGTCGCTTTTCAGTTTCGCCGTTCGTTTGTTTCCCGGTTACAGGCATATCATAACCGGCGAACCTAAAAGAAAGCTAAAAGAAATAAAGTTTTTTTGCCGATGAAGCGCCTTTCTTTTCCCGCATTCTACAAAAGAAATGAATTTTCCCCGGAAATGTCATTAAATGGGATAACCGGCTTGACAGGATTGTTCAAAAATTGTATTATATTTGTTGTATACAATTCCGAAGGAGGCATGATTGTGTCTTTTCAGTCCTTTGATTCCAGCCTGGAAAGCCGTCCCATCCGGGATATCGCTTACGAACAGTTAAAGCACGCCATCATTACCGGCCAGATCAGCGCGGGTTCCCGCATTGTGGAAACCGTGTACGCGGAACAGCTGCACATCAGCCGCACCCCGCTTCGGGAGGCCCTGCGCCGTTTGGAGCGGGACGGGCTGGTGGAATACGTGCTGCACCGGGGCGTGGTGGTGCGCGCTTTTACCATCGAGGATATCGACGAAATTTTCACCATCCGCAACGCCATGATGATGCTGATCCTGCCCTCCATCGTAAAAAACGTGACGGAGGAAAAGATTCAGGAGCTGCGGGACATATTAAAGCAGATGGACGTGGAATACGAGCAGGCCGACGCCGACGCCCTGGCCATTTCCAACCGCCTGTTCCACGGCACCATGGAGCATATTTCCGATAAGATCCGCATCCTGCGGGTGATCGACAGCCAGGAGGAGTACATCAAGCGCTTCCAGGCCACCACCATCGCCTCCATCGTGCGGCGCAGCAACGCCCATCAGGAACACCACGAAATGGTGGACCTGCTGGAAAAGCGCGACTTGGAAGGGCTGAAAACCCTGTTCCACCATCACTTCGAGGAAAGCAGGGAAACCTGCCTGGCCGCCGTGCGCGCCAAAAAGCTGATCGAAATCAACGAATAAATTTTTTCGTTATTAGGAGAAAGCTATGCAGTCATTGAAAATGCAGATTTTGGAAATCCTGTCCGAGGATTGCCGCACGCCCCTGGAGCGCATCGCCGTCATGACCGGGGCGGAGCTAAGTCAGGTAGCCGAAGAAATTGAAGCGCTGGAGCGGGATCGGGTGATCCTGCAATATTCCCCCGTGATCAACTGGGACCGCACCGAAAAAGAGCGGTGCGAGGCCATGATCGAGGTGAAGGTCACGCCCCAGCGGGATATGGGCTTTGACGCTATCGCGGGCCGCATTTACCGGTTTGACGAGGTGAAAAGCGTGTACCTCATGAGCGGCAGCTACGACCTGCTGGTGCTGGTGGAAGCCCGCACTTTGAAAGATTTGGCCCTGTTCGTATCTGAGAAATTGAGTCCCCTGGAATCCGTTACCGGCACCAGCACCAGCTTCGTACTCAAGCGCTACAAGCAGGACGGCGTGATTTTCGTGGGCGAATCGGTGGATAAGCGAATGGCGGTGTCGCCGTGAGCAATTTCATCAATCCCCGGGTGGCCCAGGTGCCGCCCAGCGGCATCCGCCGGTTTTTCGACATCGCGGGCACCATGAAGGACGCCATTTCCTTAGGCGTGGGCGAACCGGATTTCGTGACCCCCTACCACATCCGTTCCGCCGCCATCGACAGCATTTTGGACGGCGAAACCCAGTATACCCCCAACCGGGGCCTGCTTGCCCTGCGGCAGGAAATCGCGGATTATCTCGCAGAACGCTTTCAGGCGTCCTACGACCCTGAAAAGGAAATCGTGGTCACGGTCGGGGCCAGCGAGGCCATTGACCTGGCTCTGCGGGTGTGCCTGCGGTCGGGGGACGAAGTAATCCTGCCCGATCCCGGCTACGTCAGCTACGCCCCCTGCGTCACCTTCGCGGGCGGCACGCCGGTGCCGGTGCCCACCAAGGCGGAAGACGAATTCCGCATCACGGCGGAGGAAATCGAAGCGGCGGTGACAGACAAAACCCGCGCCCTGATTTTCCCCTACCCCAACAACCCCACCGGCGCGGTGATGAATAAGGCCCAGATGCAGGAAATCGCCGCTGTGGTGGAAAAGCACGACCTGCTGGTGATCAGCGACGAAATCTACGCCGAGCTGACCTATGCCGAGGAAGAAACCGAGGGAGAAAAAATCGCTTTCTCCGCCCTGCCCGGCATGAAAGCGCGCACGGTGCTGATCAACGGCTTTTCCAAGGCCTTCGCCATGACCGGCTGGCGCTTAGGCTACGCCTGCGGCCCCCAGGATATCCTGTACGAAATGAACAAGATTCACCAGTACGCCATCATGTGCGCCCCGCGCCAGGCCCAGGTAGCGGGCCTGCAGGCCCTGAAAAAGAACCGGGAAACGGGCTATGAGGACGTGGAAACCATGCGGCGCAGCTATGACCGCCGCCGCCGGGTGATGCTGGACGCTTTCCGGAGAATGGGCCTCGATTGCTTCGAGCCTCGGGGCGCGTTTTACTGCTTCCCCAACATCCAAAGCACCGGCCTGACCAGCGAGGAATTCTGCACCCGCCTGCTCCGGGAACACAAGGTGGTGTGCGTGCCGGGCGACGCCTTCGGCAAAAGCGGCGCGGGCCATATCCGCTGCTGCTACGCCACGGATATGAACAGGATGATGGAAGCCTTCGCCCGGATGGGACAGTTCATTCAATCTTTATAACGCTTATCAATCAGGAGGGAACCCATGCGCAAGCTCTGTTCTTTCGTGCTGATCGCGGTTTTGGCCGCGTCGCTGATTTTTGCCGCAGTGCAGGCGGAGGATTGGGACGATATGGATATCTCCCTGGATTACCTGCTGAATCCCGTCACGCCCACGCCGGGTCCCAACGACACTCCCGCCCCCACCCCGGAACCCTCCCCCACGCCGGAACCCGTTTTGCAGGCGGACGGCAGCGTGCTGATCACCCTGACGGCGGTGGGCGACGTGACCATCGGCTGGGACGTGCAGCATGAAACCCGGGGCGCGGGTCTGTTCGATAAAGAACTGAAAAAGCAGGGCGGCGATCCCAATTTCATCTTCCGCAACGTGAAAAGCATTTTTGCGGAAGACGACCTGACCATCGCCAACTTTGAAGGGGTGCTTGCCCCCGAAAGCGGCGTTTCCTGGAAAAAGAAAAACGCCTACAATTTCCTGGGCGATCCCGCCTACGCCGCCGTTCTCAGCAACAACAGCGTGGAAGCCGTCACCATGGAAAACAACCACATCGGCGATTTCGGCCAGACGGGGATTGATTACACCGCCAAGGCCCTGGAAAGCGCGGGCGTGGTGTGGAGCAACAAAAACCACATGGGCGTTTTTGAAACCAACGGCGTGCGCATCGGCATGCTGGCCTATCAGATCGTGCCGCCTCTGCGCAGCGACGAATTATCCGCCTCTGAATTGCAAAAGGTGGTGGCGGCGGACGTCGCCAAGGCCAAGGAAACCTGCGAGCTGGTCACGGTCAGCTTCCATTGGGGCAAGGAACTGGATTACTCTCCCCGCAACGAATCCCCCTATTCCCAGATATCTTTGGGCCGCGCCGCCATTGACGCGGGGGCCGATTTGGTGCTGGGCCACCACAGCCACCGCATCAACCCCATCGAATGCTACAAGGGCCGGTATATCGTGTATTCCCTGGCGAACTGTTCCTTCTGCGGCAACAAAAAGCCCAGCGATATGTGTACCTTCATTTTCCAGTGCCGCTTCCGCATCAAGGACGGAGAAATCCTGGATAATCCCTTCCGCATCATCCCCTGCCGCATTTCCTCCCGCAGCGATTATAACGACTTCGCCATCACCCCGTTTACCGAAACCGCCAAAATCAACACGGTCCTCAATACTCTGACCAACAAAGCCAACGTGAAGGGCCTGGACTACGCCGTCACCAATTACCCGCTGGAATGGGAGTGATTCCTTTGCCCGAGCTGAAAGCCCGCCTGATGGACGAACCCGCCGTGAACCGCGCCCTGACCCGCATCGCCCATGAAATCTTAGAGCGGAACGGCGGCTGCGACGATCTTTGCCTGGTGGGTATCCGCCGCCGGGGCGAACCCCTGGCCCGGCGCATCGCCGAACGAATCGACGCCATCGAAGGCCGGGACGTGCCCGTGGGCGTGCTGGACATCACCCTATACCGGGACGATTTGTCCGTCGCTTCGGAAAACGATATGCCCCGGCTCAACGAAACCCAGGTTCCCTTCCCCATCGCGGGCAAGCGGGTGGTGCTGGTGGACGACGTGCTGTTCACCGGTCGCACCGCCCGGGCCGCCATCGAGGCTCTGTTTCAGATGGGCCGCCCCGCCCAGATTCAATTGGCGATCCTGGTGGATCGGGGGCACCGGGAACTGCCCATCCGGGCGGACTTCGTGGGCAAAAACGTGCCCACCTCCCACAGCGAGTTGATCGCCGTCAGGGTGCCGGAAATTGACGGGTATACCGGGGTCGAGATTTGGACGCTGTAAAAAGTGAAAAGTGGAAAGTGGAAATTTATCATGATATCGCGATTTCCAAATGATTTGCACTATATTTTTTCACTTTTCACTTTCCACTTTTCAATTTATCTACAAAGGATGATGCTCCGTGCGCGCCAAGATCATGCTGCTTTCCAGCGGAAAACAGGAAGAATTAAGCTGCGCCTATGCCAGCCGGCTGCTGACGGATATTTCCAGTGCCTTCGGCCATTCCTTCTCCCTGGCGGAGGGGAAAATGGAGGCAGAGGCCTTCGCCGCTTGCCAGGATTTCCGGGCCGTGTTCGCGGGCAGCTGCGAAAACCCCGCCTTTCAGGATCTGCTGGATGAATTAGGCATGCCGCTGCTGATCCGCTCCTTCTGCGTGCCGGAATCCCTCTGCGCCCGCCACGAAGCCCCCGCCGTGCTGTACGTGGCCACCGTGCTGTCCCTGGACGAGGAAACGATGCTGGCCGCCTGCCGCGCCGCCTTCCAGTTCGCCCAGGAGCAGGACTGCCGCCTGTGTTCCGTTTTCCCCACCGGCGCGTCCCGGCAGGACTGGGAAGCCAATATCCGGGCGCAGGAGGGGCTTTTCCCCCAGGTGTCCTCCGTTTCCATGACCGGCCCCGAGGCCGTCAGCACCATGATCACCGCGCCGGAGCGCATGGGCCTCATCCTCTGCCCGCCCTACGCGGGCAGCATGCTGAACGCGGCGGGCACCGCCCTGTGTACTTATCCCGCCGTCATGCACGATATGGCCTTTGATTCGGAATTGGGCGTGTTCGCGCCTTATGCCCTGCCGGACGATGAAACGCCCCAGCCCTTCTCCGCCGCCCTGGCCCTGGCCAAGCTGCTGCGCTTTTCCCTCCATCTCACCCGGGAAGCCGCCTGCCTGGAAGCCGCCGTGAACAACGTCCTCACCGCCCACAGCCGCGTCCTGCGGGAGGGCGGCGAAACCGCCCCCGACCCCGAAAAGAGCTTAGATATGATTTGCGAGCAAATCGCCGTGGCCGGAGAACTCATGCTCCGCGCTGGGCTGGGCTGAGGTTTAGATTTTTCCGAGAAAGCCGCAAAAGGGTTCTGTCATCTCACAAAATGAATAAAAAAATGCGCCATGCGATGTCAAACAAACGATTCGCATGGCGCTCATTTTTGTCATTATACAGCCAATAATTTGCTCCCGCTGCGTCATTGCCAATCCATCATGGATTGATGCAATTCACTCCATGTTCCGCGGCCCAATTGGCGGCATAGCTATTCGCGGGGGCCACGATGGTGATATTGCTGCCGGAGAAAGCGTCGTCGGCGATGCTGGTGACGGTGGCGGGAATCACGATCCTGTCCACCGTGGGCAGGTTGGCGAAGGCTTCGCTTTCGATGGTAACGGTGGAAGCGGGTAGGGTAAGCACATTGGCATCACTAAAGACTATAATATTGACGCTGGCGGAAACAGTGCCTACTGTGGCGGTGATGGCGGCGGTACCTCTGGACAGCGCGGTGACGATGCCGTTATCGACTGATACGATGGTTGGTTCGCTACTGGACCAGGTGACTATTGATTGATCGTCCGGGAAGATATTTATACCAACCTTCCTGCTTTCCCCGCAAGCCAGCCGAAAATCGGGTTCCAGAGTTACAGTGCGGATGTCGTCAATGTTGACAGCGTCTAAATAGACGGTTGTATAGCCCTCTTGGGCAGCCCATTTGTCAGCATCCGTGTTCTTGTAACAGTAGATAGTGGAACCGTAATGAAAGGCTGTTGTGCCAATATTGACGTTGTCGCCAAGGACAGCCACTTTAAGATTGTTACAAAAATAAAACGCACAATTCCCAATGCTTGACACACCGGCTGGGATCGTCACGCTCGTCAAGCTGCTGCAACCGTAGAACATATAATCCCCGATGCTGGTCACGCTGTCCGGGATCGTCAAGCTCGTCAGGCCGCTGCAGTTGGAGAACGCAAGATTTCCAATGCTGGTCACGCTGTTGTTCGGGATCGTCAAACTCGTCAGGCTGCTGCAACCATAGAATGCCCTCAACCCGATACTGGCGACACTGTCCGGGATCGTCAAACTCGTCAGGCTGCTGCAACCATAGAATGCCCTCTCCCCGATGTCTGTCACACTGTCCGGGATCGTTACGCTTGTCAGACTACTGCAGCCGCAGAACACAGCGTCTCCAATGCCGGTCACGCTGTCCGGAATCGTTACGCATGTCAAGTTGATGCATTCATAAAATGCACACAGCCCAATCTTGTCACACTGTCTGGAATAGTCACACTCGTCAGGCCGCTGCACCCACGAAACGCATCAATCCCTATTTGGGTAACATTTTCCGGTATCGTCACGGTGGACAGGCTGGTGCAGTTATAGAAAGCCTGATCGCCAATGCTCGTCACGCCGTCCGGGATCGTCACGCTGGTCAGACTGCTGCAGCCAGAGAAAGCACAATTGCCAATGCTCGTCACGCCGTTCCCGATCACAACGCGAATCACATCTCCTGCCACCCAAGGATGGCTGGTTATAGCGCCGGTTCCGCTGATGGTCAGCACGCCATTATCGTCCAGCACATAGGTGACATTGTTTCCGCATCTTCCGCTGGTTTGAGCGAATGCGCCCGGCGAGACGCAAAGCATCGCCAGGAATACAGCCAGAAATAGAACCTCAAATCCCAATTTCCGCATGATGATCTTCCTTTCTGAATGTAGTTGGAATGTGTGACAGAAAAAAATGCCGGACAGAAGGAGAAACCCCTCCGTCAGGCATTCATGAATATCCATTTATTGTATCGCAAAAGAGCGCAATTATGCTGCTTGCTTGCTTGAAAAGCGTAGCATTTCGCGGCATACCGTTATCCCACATCGCTGTCAAGCCCCTTTGGGTTTTTTCATGCTTTCCGAATTGCCAAAATGACCCAACAGGCTTCTCCTTTCCGCCCGTGCTGCCATCAATTCGGTTTTATTTTCCATCTTTTCCAGCACAAATCAAGAGGGCGTTCCAAAATGTCACACCAGAATTTACCAATTCCAGCACAGGGGAGAAACGCAAAGGGACGGTTTTCCATGTCCGTTCGCTTCCCAGCGATTTCGGCATGAAAAACCATCCCCCTTGCTTACCATACCTTTTCCACATCCGCGTACTGCCAAATCTTCTGATCCCGCGTGACCAAGGGCAGCCCCCGTTCCATCGCCTGGGCGATGATGATGCGGTCAAAGGGGTCGTCGTGGATATGCGGAAGTGACATGAGCCTTTCACAGTCGTTCGGGGTGAGTGCAAGGATGTCAATTTGATTCTTCTTACATAAATCAGCAAGAGACGAGAGTGAAACCTTCAAATTCAACCGGCGTTTTCCAAGGGTAAAGACGCTTTGATCGCCATTTCCCAGAAAGAAGCGATGCTCACGCAGAGCTTTTCCTTTTTGAGCGCTTTAACCGCCTGCTCTGATAATTGTTCCACATCGTCAAACATCCACAGCAGCGTATGCGTATCAAGCAGAATCATATTAACGATACTCCTCAAATTCCGGCAGGGGGTCGTCAAAATCCTCCGTCATGTTCAGTTTTCCCTTCAAAATACCAAAGGGCACCGGCGCGGGCTTTTTTTCGCTTTCCTGCTGCTGCTGATAAAGAAATTCCATATAGGTCAGGGCGTGCTTCTGGTTTGCCGCGCTCAGATGATTCCAAACCTGCGGGATGCTTACAGGCATCGTAGACATTGCTTTTTCCTCCCTTCCGGCTTCTATGCCGATGATACCACTTTTCGGCGGAATATTCAAGGACGCGCACGGTGATTTTCCGTAAATCTTTCCTCTGATCACAGGGGCTTGTGTTTTCCCCCGATTTCGGCTATAATCAAGGGCGTATATAAATGGAAGGAGATCAAGAAATTTTGGGCATTTTATCCGCCTTGCAGAGCGATTCCAAGGGAACGATTATAATATTACTGTACCAGATTCCCGCCATCCTGATCGCCCTGACGCTGCACGAGCTGTCCCACGGCTATGTGGCTTACCGCTGCGGCGACCCCACGGCCCAGATGATGGGGCGGCTTTCCTTCAATCCCTTGAAGCACCTGGACCCCATCGGCGCCCTGTGCATGCTGCTGTTCGGCTTCGGCTGGGCGCGGCCCGTGCCGGTGAATCCCCGAAATTATAAGCATTACCGGCGGGACGACCTGCTGGTGTCCATCGCGGGCATCACCATGAATTTCTGCCTGTTTTTCTGCACCATGCTGCTGCTGACCGGGATCAATCAGCTTTTGTGGAAGCCGGAACTGTGGACGCTGGGCGGCATGACCACGCCCAAAGAGTTTTTGAGCTTCCAGGGTATGAATTTTTATGCCGTTTTAAGCGGCGACAACACCGTCATCGTGGAAAACGCCACCCAGTATATCCGCAGCGTGACCGACAATTCCGCCTATTTGAGCCTGCTGACCCCCGCCAAATTCCAGAATATGAGCATCGTAACCGACGGCGCAGGCGCGTATTATTTTGTGGTGGAAGGGCTAAGCGATTATCTGCGCTCCCCCTGGCTGATTTATGTGCAAAGGTTCCTCATGTTCTTTGCCCGCGTCAATTTGAGCTTAGCCGTATTCAACCTGATCCCCATTCCGCCGCTGGACGGCTACCACGTGGTGAACGATATTTTCCTCCGGGGCAGGCTGCACATCCCGGCCAAGGTCATGAACGTTCTCATGATCGGCATGCTGGCCCTGTTCTACTTCACCAATATTTTCACCACCGCCATCAGCACGGCGGTATACTTCGTGCAGGGCGGCGTGCTGAACGCCATCCTGTGGGTGTTCGGATTGGGGTAAAAAATGGCGCTTACATTGCATTTAAGCCAGTTTGACGGGCCGCTGGACATGCTGCTGTTCCTGATCGGCAAGGCGAAAATCGACATCAAGGACATTTTCGTGTCCGAGGTGACGGATCAGTATATCCAATCGGTGCAGAACGCCCCCGATTTAGACATGGACGACGCCAGCGCCTTTATTTCCATGGCGGCCACGCTGCTGGAAATCAAAAGCCGGGCGCTGCTGCCCAAGCCGCCCAAGGAGGACGAGGAAGACCCGGAGCAGGCTTTGATCCGCCAACTGGAGGAATACCAGCGGTTCAAGGAAATTGCCCAGAACATGCAGGGCTTTGAAAAAGCGGCGGCGCGGATGTTTGAAAAGCTGCCGGAGGAATACCCCCTGCCCCCGCCCACCTTCGAGCTGAAAAATCTGACCATGGAAGGGCTGCTGGCGGCTTTCGCAAGGGTCATGGCTCGGGTGCCGGAGGAAGAGGAAGAAGCCGTCCACGCCGCCCGGCGCATCGTGCGGGACGAATACACCGTGCCCCGGTGTACCGCCCACATCCTGAAACGGCTGAAAAAAGGCCCCGTGCGCTTTGAGGAGCTGTTTTCGCCCACGCCCTCAAGGGACGAGGTGGTGACCCTGTTCCTGGCCCTGCTGGAACTGCTTCGCTTAGGCCGGGCGGCGGTGGCACAAGACGGCGTTTTCGGGGATATGGTATTGGAGTCCCGGCAGGGAGAACCCACGGAGGGAGAATTGCAGATTGATGGATATACCTGAACTGGCCCACGTGATCGAGGCCATTCTGTTTGTGGCCGGGGAGCCGGTGAACGTGCGGGAAATCCAGCGCGCCCTGGAAGTGACCGAGGACGAGACCCGGCAGGCCATCGACGCCCTGGAAAGCGATTACAGCTACCACCGCCGGGGCATCACGCTGAAACGCTTCGGCCAGCACATCCAGCTTTCCACCCGCGCCGAGTACGCGCCCTATGTGGAGCGCCTGTTGCAGCCCATCCAGAAGCAGAGCCTTTCCCAGTCCGCCCTGGAAACCCTGGCGGTGGTGGCGTACAAGCAGCCCGTCACCCGCTTGGAAATCGAGGCCGTGCGCGGGGTCAAGTGCGATTATTCGGTGCAAAGCCTGGTGAACAAGGGCCTCATCGAGGAAGTGGGCCGTAAGGAAACTTTGGGCCGCCCCATTCTGTACGGCACCACGGACAAGTTTTTGTCCCACTTCGGCCTTTCTTCCCTGGATCAGCTTCCCCCGCCCCCGGAACCGAAGAACGACGAGGCGGCGGAAAATGACCCATTAGTTCCATAAGGAATAACGAAAATGGACTACATCAAGGAAATTCGCCCGCTGGTCGGGCACAGAAAAATCATCCTGACAGCCGCCGGGGCCATTATCACAAAAGGCGATCAAATCCTTTTACAGCGGCGCAGCGATAACGGCAATTGGAGCCTGATCGGCGGGCTGATGGAATTGGACGAAACCTTTGCCGAGACAGTGCTTCGCGAGGTACGGGAAGAAACCGGGCTGGAAGTGAAGCTGGATTATCTGGTGGGCGTGTATCACAACCGCCACGCTCAATGGCCCAACGGGGACAAGGCCCACGTGGTATGCGCCGTGTACAAGGCCAGCATCCTTTCCGGGGAACCCCGGATCGACGACGAATCGCTGGAGCTTCGTTTTTTCAGCAAAGAAGATTTGCCCGAGCTGCCCTCCGAGGACTATCGGGAAGCGCTGCGGGATTATTTTCAGGGCGTAAGGAACCGGGTACTGTAAAGGAGAAGCGCATGACAAGTTCGCATGTTCATCACCCCATGCTTGACGCGACGGTGAATTACCGGCTGGCCCACATCCGTCTGGTATGCAAAGCGTGCGGGGTGGAGTGGCGGCTGAAACCCCAGTACGCCGCCCTGGTGGCGGGCTGCCGATACCTGTGCTATCTTTTGTGGGCGCTGGCCGCCCTGTGGATGGTGAACGAACGGGTGATATTTTTCATTCTCTGCCTCGTTCTGTCCGTCCTCCTTCTGCTGCTGCCGGGGAAGCTGCTGGCGGCCCAAATCGAAAAAACAAAGGATTACGCCCGCTATTTCGCGGGCTACGACGCATAATCACGCAAAAGAATAAAGGATTGGAGTTGGATGGTATGAAGCGCGTGATCTGGATCGTATTGGACAGCGTCGGGGCCGGATATCTGCCCGACGCGGCGGACTTCGGGGACGAAGGAGCCAACACCTTAGGCCACATCGCCGAAAAAATGAACCTGAACATTCCCCACATGCTTTCCATGGGCTTAGGCCAGCTTCCGGGGCTGAACCTGCCGCCGGTATACGGCAACGGGGCCTATGGCCGCGCCCTGGAAAAATCCGCGGGCAAGGACACCACCACCGGCCACTGGGAGATGGCGGGCGTCACCGTGGAGCAGCCCTTCCCCCTGTACCCGGACGGCTTCCCGAAGGACGTGATCGACGCTTTTGAAGCGGCCATCGGCACCAAGACCATCGGCAATAAGCCCGCCTCCGGCACGGTCATTTTGGACGAGTTAGGCGAAGAACACCTGCGCACCGGCTATCCTATCGTGTACACCTCCGGGGACAGCGTGTTTCAAATCGCCTGCCACGAGGACCTTTATCCCCTGCCCAAGCTGTACGAAATGTGCGAAATCGCCCGGAAGCAATTGCAGGGCCAGCACGGCGTGGGCCGCGTGATCGCCCGCCCCTTCGTCGGCACCGGCAAGGGCCATTTCCAGCGCACCGGCGGGCGGCGGGATTTCTCCTTAACGCCCATCGCCCCCACCGTGCTGGACGTGCTCAAGGAGGCGGGCTATGAAACCTTAGGCGTGGGCAAGATCGAGGATATTTTTGCCCACCAGGGGCTGACGGGCAGCAACCACGCCGCCGGGAACCCCGCCTGCATCGAAGCCGCCCTGGAGTACATGGACAAGGACTTTGACGGCGTGCTGTTCATTAACTTAGTGGACACCGATTCCATTTACGGCCACCGCCGGGACGTGGAGGGCTACGGCAAGGCCCTGGAATACTTCGACGAAAAGCTGCCCGAATTCCAAAAGAAAATGGGCGACGACGACCTGCTCATCATCACCGCCGATCACGGCTGCGACCCCACCTACAAGGGCACCGACCACACAAGGGAATACGCGCCGCTTTTGATCTGGAAAAAGAACCTGACGGGCCAGCATCCCATCGGCACCCGGGAGACCTTCGCCGACACCGCCGCCACCATCTGCGATTTCTTCGGCCTGCCGGAACGGTTCGGCGCGAATTCCTATTTAAAGGAAATCGACGCGGGCTGCGAGGAAGAAATGCGCCGCATCCAGCGGGCGGCGGACGCCGTCGAACTGGCCCTGGGGCGGGCGGACATCGCCGTGGTGCTGGGCAGCGGTTTGGGCGATTTTGGCAACGATCTGGAAAACCCCAAGGAAATCAGCTATGCCGATATTCCTGGCTTCCCCCGGGCCACCGTTCAGGGCCACGCGGGCAAATTCATCATGGGCGCCTTGGCGGGCAAAAAGGTGCTGATGATGAGCGGCCGCTTCCATTGCTACGAGGGCCATCCCTTAGAGGACGTGGTGCTGCCCATCCGGGTCATGGCGCGCTTAGGCGTGAAAAACCTGATCCTGACCAACGCGGCGGGGGGCGTGAACATTGATTTCCGGCCCGGCGTGCTGATGCTGATTTCCGATTTCATCAACCTGACCGGCAAAAATCCCCTGATCGGCCCCAATTTCGACGCTTTCGGCCCTCGCTTCCCCGATATGACCGACGCTTATGACCGAAGCCTTCGGGAGTTGACCATGCACGCCGCCCGCCAGTTGGATATCGACCTGCGCCGGGGCGTGTACTGCTGGATGAACGGCCCCACCTACGAGACCCCCGCGGAGGTGCGCATGGCCCGTACCTTAGGCGCGGACGCCGTGGGCATGTCCACCGTGCCGGAAACCATCGTGGCGCGGCACTGCGGCATGAAGGTGCTGGGCATCAGCTGCATCACCAACATGGCCGCGGGCGTGTTCCGCGAACCCATCAATCATGAGGAAGTCATGGCCATGGGCCGCCACGTGCGGGGCGAATTTGCCGCGCTGCTCACCGAAACGATCAGAAAAATGTAACAGGATGACATCTTCATAATCCATCGTGACAGATTTCATTGCCCCGGAAACAGATTCCGGGGCAATGCTTTACAAATCCAGGAAAGTATTGTATAGTATAATTGGTTGCGGCCCGGAACACCTTTCAATACCAAGCGCGGAGGTGCTGCCCGATGGAAAAGAACACCTACATCCCAGCCGAACGGCAGAAGAAAATCATGGAATACATCGAAGCCAATACCAGCGCCCAAATCCATGAGCTGGCGGAAAAGTTTCATGTATCCGAAGCCACTGTACGCCGTGATTTAGACGATCTGGATCAGCAAGGGGCCCTGCGCCGCACCCATGGCGGCGCCATCAAGGTAGACCGCAGCACGTCATACGAATCTATGTACTCCGAAAAGATCAGCCTGATGCTGGATGAAAAGCACCGCATCGCCGACGCGGCGGCCAAGCTGGTACACCCGGGCGACACGGTGATGATTGATTCCGGCACCACCACCTTCTATATCGCCCAGGCGCTCTCCCACCACGAAAACATCACCATCATCACCAACGATCTGTACATCGCTTACCAAACGCCCCTGCATCCCTCCAGCACCCTGGTGGTCACCGGCGGCACCCGGCGGCAGGGCAGGCAGGAGCTGGTGGGCACCGTAACGGAAGGCTTTATCCGGGACACCCATGTGGACGTGGCCTTCATCGGCGTGGACGGCATCGACCTGACCGGCGGCGCTACCAACGCCAACTTCGCCGAGGTGGGCGTGAAGCGCCTGATGCTGCGCAGCGCCGCCCGCGGCGTGATCGTGGCGGATCATACCAAGTTTGGCCGCGTGGCCCTGGCGCGCATCTGCGATCTGACCGACGCGGGCATGATCCTGACCGATTCCGGCCTGGAGGGCGAAATGCTGGCGCGGCTGAAAAAGTTAGGCGTGCAAATAGAACTTGTGTAAACTGATCGTCGTGAACGCGGACCCGAAAATGCCGGGTCCGCGTTTTATGTTGAGTTTTTGGGGATATTTGTATTTTCCCCCTTCCGGAAATCACGCTTCTATGGTATACTGCGATATAGAAAAACACGCAATATCAGAAAAAGGAGGATCGTATTATGAAAAGAACACTCTGCTGCATTCTGGCGCTGGTATTGCTCCTGGGTTGCTGCGGTTCCGTCCTGGCTGAAAGTCCCCCTTCCCACAAACTGCTGTATCAGGGGCACGCGAGCCTTCGCATCGTTACAAGCGAAGGCAAAGTCATCTATATTGATCCCTATGCGGGGAAAGGCTATGACCTTGCCGCTGATCTGATTCTCATTACCCATAATCATGATGACCATAACGCCACCAAGCTGATCAAGAATCGGAACGAGGACTGTCAGGTCATCAGCAATAAGAAGGGCCTGGTGAAAGGAGAATACCAGACGTTTGATCTCGGCTACGCCACCGTTGAAGCCGTGCAGGCCGGAAATAACCGCAACCATAGTATCAAGGAATGCGTGGGCTGGGTGATTACCCTGTCCGGCGGCGTTACCATCTATGTGTCCGGCGATACGTCGACGACGGATCAAATGGCGGAGCTGGGTGCCCGAAACCTTCACTATGCCTTTATCGTATGCGATGGCCGTTACAATATGGGGATGGACGAGGCCATCGCCTGCGCCAAACGGGTCAACGCGCAGCATACCATTCCCTACCACATGGCTCCCGGCAAGCTGTTTGACCAGAAAAAAGCTGAACTGTTCGATGTTCCCAACCGGCTGATCATTCCTGCCGGGGAAGAAATCATTCTGGAATAGTCATGATGAAATGAGAATCCTTCCGCGCCGCCTGAAAACGGGCGGCGTTTTTTATTCTCTTCGCGGCATAGAACACCCTTCGGCGGGAGGAAGATAAGCGGTGTCAGACGCTTCTCAGAGCATCGACAGAAATTGATAGAGGAAGCGGCTTTCAGCCGCTCCTCGGCGACGTACACGCCGCCGCCTGCGGAATAAAAATCGAAGGGCCTGCGGGTCCTTCGATGCATCCCGGGGTTTGTCGATAGTCTGAGGAGCGGCGTCAGACGCTTCTGTGCCTTCTGTTTTTGACCTTGTACCGATACATCCTTTCGTCCGCCTCGCTGATAGCGTTGTCCAGGCTGATTTGTCTGTAATCGGAAAACACGGCGCAGCCGATGCTGGCGGAAATGGTATACGGCTTGGCGGCGCGCCGGGACGCCGCTTCAACGGCCTCCGTAAACATCCTGGCCCTGTCCGCCGCGTCCTCGGTGCTATATCGGCCGATGCCGATCAGGAAGAATTCGTCCCCGCCGCTCCGGACGCAGATTTCCCCGCTTTTCATGACAGACGTCATGGCCGCGCATACGGTTCTGATCCCGAAGTCTCCCTCGCCGTGGTCAAACGTGTCGTTCACGTACTTCAGCCCGTCCATGTCCACAACGCTGACGAACAGGGCGTCCCCTTCCCGGGCTTCGGAAAGCATGCGCCCATACATCTCGTACATTCCTCTCCGGTTATAGGCCCCTGTCATCGAATCGCGCACCGACAGGATTTGCAGGCGTTCCTTCGACCGCGTCATTTCCAGCGCGTTGTTCAGATACCGCAGCCAGTTCCGGTAGACCACGTTGACCACCGGATGGCGGCATAGCTCCCTTTGCAGAATCGCGTACCCCAGGAGCACGCCGTCAAAATGCACCGGCGAAAAATAACAGACGGAAGGCTTCTCGTTTGTGTGCGCCATTTGGGGCAGCATCTCCTCCGTTCGGAAGGATACGGCGCTTTCCTTTCCATAAAACATCGCGCCGCCGACAGTGGAGCTGGCGACATACACCTTCATGGTTTCAGGATAGCCTTCATGGGTTTCATCATCCATATTCTGCCAGTTTTCTTTCAGACACAGAAAGAAGTTCCGGTAAGGTCTGAGCAAATGAACACAGTTATAGATGTTCCGGAAGCACTCGTCCGACGATTTGGTGGCGGTAAAGCTCTCCAGCACGTAGCTTTCCATAAAAGGGCCGATGCCGACCTGTTCGGTCAGCTCCTCATCCGCCGGGTTATAGCTGCTGATATACAGAGATTCCCGGAAGCGCTTCACGGCGTACACCGGATCCGTCTGGCAGCCGCAGCTGGCGCCCGCGTGAAACCGCGTGGCAACGTCGCGCCGGAAGGGGTTCAGGTCCGCCTCCGGTTCCATAACGCTGCGCAGATAATCCACCGCGTTTGCGCCCATTTCCATCACAGCCGGTTCATAGGATGCGATGGTCGTGGGGTTGATCGCTCCTTCATCGGAAAAATCAAATCCGATCACCAGCACGTCCTCCGGAACGCGGATCCCTAACTTGATCAGCCGATCCACCAGCGCCATCGCCATGGTGTCGCTGGCGCATATGACCGCGTCGGGACGCGGGATTTCATTTGCGGCGATCCTTCTTGCCAGCGCGTCCCCGCTGAAATAGTAAAAATCGCCGTACACGATATGCTCCGGCAAAACGTCCAGTCCGTGCTTCCTGATTTCGTCGAGATAGAGGGCAAGGCGCGCTTCCGCGATTTCCGTTCCCTGGTTGCCGGTGAGGAGGCATATTCTTTTCCGGCCATGCGCCTCGATGGCATGGCGGCACTGCTCCCGAAGCGCTTCCTCATCATTGCTCCGGATCAGCTGGACGCCTTCATGCGGAAGCTCAAGCGAACACTTGGCCAGCTTTTCGCAGCGGGAAAGCCTCAGGAGCAGCTTTTTGCAGATCTGATTATCCTGATCTCCCGTGAGAGAAACGCTGTCCAGGATCACGCCGTCCAGTCTGTCGAAATTCGCCAGTTCAAAAATGTTTGCCTCGCCGCACACATAATCGGCATGCGGAAGGGAAAAATGAACGCTGGAGGCGAACACGCAAAGATCGTAATCGTATTTTTCACACTGAACCATGACGCCTTCCAGGACCCTTCTTACGTGCGTGGTCTCCGGATATGCGGTAAACAATCCGATTCTTTTGCGTTCTCTCATCCTTTATACCCCCGATATCGCATTGTTAAAGAATCATCCACTTGCCGCCATTATATCATATTACATATGCCCCGTAAATAACAAGATGATAAAAAATGGAAACCAAATGCGTTTCATGCCGCGAATCCGGTGCTTTTAGGCACAAAAAAACCCGAAATCTCTTGGATTTCGGGCAATGGTGCGCCATCAGGGACTCGAACCCGGGACACCCTGATTAAGAGTCAGGTGCTCTACCAACTGAGCTAATGGCGCGCATCTGGTACAGGCGTCATTATAGCGCAAGCCGGATGCTTTGTCAAGCACGATTTGGCAATTTTTGCGGTTCCTCCACCAGCATGCCGGTCAGGGGCGGCACGCCGAAACGGCGGATGAACAAATCGCATTTGCAGAGGAACGCATAAAATACGTGACGGCCCTGGCCGGACAGGGATTCGTAGTTGCCCTGGCCCTTGGCAAGAATCACGTTCGCCTGATCCAGGGCCTGCCGGGCGGGTTCGGGCATCATGTTATACACCGTTCCGGCGATGGCCGCGCCGTTGGACAGGATTTCCGCCACCCGGTCGATCCCCACGTATTCCGCGTCCGGCACCGTTACATCGTTCAGCACTTCCCCGCCCCGCACAAACGCCTGAAAAGTAAGCCCCGGAAAGCGCCGCCCCAATTGCTCCAGCAGCAGCTTATCCAGCACGATTTCCCCGCAGTTGTCCGCAATGAGCAAAAAACGCTTCCCCTTTTCGCAGGCGGCAAGGAAATGGTCATAGACCTCCTTTTCTTCTTCCCGCAGGGCCGCGCGGTCAAAAAGGGACAAGAAGGTATCTTCCTCCACGGTGTCCATGGCCCCGTAATCGATATAATTCCCCACGCGGGCAAAGGCCAGGGCCGCCGCCACGGGGTCGTCCGCTTTCTCGATCCGCGCCCGGATCCGCGCTTCCATGCCCAGCACCAGATCGTTATACCGGCGCTTTACCGCCGCGTAGCCGTTCGACGGGCCGAAGCGCCGGGCAAAAGCCTGGTTGAACCGGTACACCAGCACGGGGGACGTATCGTTTTCGCCCCGGCCCTCGATCAGCGCCCGCACCTCGGCCAAATATCCTTCGTCCGGCATCCGTTTGCGCTGCCTGTCATACAGACATTTTGCGCAGCTTTCCGGTATTCTCACTTGGCATCCCCCTCAAAAAAGGCCGTTTCCAGGGGAATTTCACCCCGGAGACGCAGGCAGAGATCGTCGTCGGACAATTGCGTGGTGCGGTGGGACTGCAAGGAAAGCAGCGCTTCCTCCCGGGGCACCAGATACTGCTTTTCCCATTTGAACAGGTATTCCCCGTCGCCCCGGATGCGGAGCCAGGCCCGCACGGCCTCCAGCACCCGCACCGTCACGGACACGCCGGAGAAACAGTCGTTGCGATAAATGTGGGCAAAGCGCCCCTGCACCTGATCCATGGCTTCCAGCGCTTTCCGGTGGCATTGCAAAGCCCTGTCCGTCCAGAGGCAGGCTTGCAGATCATTTCCCCGCAGCGCGTGAACGCAGGCCTGGCAGAAGCTGTACAGCCCTTCGCACCCGGTCTGATGAATGAGGCCGTACAGGTATTCCCGATCCCGGAGGCGGCAGACGGCGGCGTCCTCCAACGCGTCCATGGCGTTTCGCGCTTTCCGCACATATTCCCGCCAGGCGGTAACGCCTGGCTTTACGATTGCCGCCAAATGCCGGGTCTGCTGTTCAAAGTCCCCTTCGGCGGCCCAGCGCAAAGAGTCGATGGGCCTGTCCGTTTCGCCCCGAAGCAGGGCGTGGGCCAGGGCCCGCAGGGGCCAATGGTAATACTGATCCCCCGCCCGGTCGTCGGCATGAGGGCCGTAGAAAACGGCGTTTTCCGAATAATCGGTGAACAGGAAAGCCAGTTGTTCCTCCCCGTAATACTGCCGGGCAAAATCCCTGGCGGCTTCCTCGGCGTCGTATGTGCCTGTTTTCCACATGCGGGAAACCAGATCCAGCAGGAAGGGATGGGGATAAATGGAACCCACGTTCACATTCCACAGGGTGTCCGCGTGATGATCCAGGATCGTTTTCAGTTCGTCCGCTACCATCTGGGGCGCGTTTTGCAAGGGCGTGATATGGTTGGCGGCCTGCAAATCATAAAAACTGACGTGATAATAAATGCCGTTTTCGCCCGGCTCGTCGGCGGCGGGCATGGCGTCGGTGCGGGGATTGTCGTTATTCTGGCGGCGGGACACCATTTTGCCGAAGCCGTTGTCGCCCCACAGCTTGATGACCCCCTCCGGCACGGGCAGGTGCCCTTCCCGGTACAGCGCCATCATTTCGCCGTACAGGTTGGTGCAGAAATGGGCGGCGGGATCTTTTGCCCGCACCAGCTCCATTTGCCGCTCCATGACCCGCGCGATGAACGCGCCGCGCTTTTCGGCAGTGTCCGCTTCCCCGTCGTCCTCCCAGAAGGCCCGGTCGCCCTGGCCCCGGAAGCCCACGGCCCACACCACGCGCTTGCCCGCGTACCGGTCGATGGATTCCTGCCACAGACCCTCGTATTTGTCCGGGTACAGGGTATAGGAGGGCTGGAGATCGGGATAGACCCGGGCGAACATTTTCGCGCCCAACAGCTCCGTGTGGTGCTGGGTGAGCCATAAGCCCCGCTCCAGCGCCATTTCATTGAGGGCGTGGCCGTCAAAGCCCCGGTCCGTGCCGGGGATCACCATATTGCCGCCGCAGCGAAGCACAGTTTCAAACACCCGCTCCCACACCTCGGCCCGGGCGTTTTCCTCGCTGTGCCAGCCGGAAAAAAGCACCTCATCGTTGACGAACCAGCCCCTGAAGCGCACCTTGTACTTTGGGCTTTCCCAGGTTTGGCATGAAACGGCCACGCTTCCTAACTTTTTGGGCAATAAGCCCATCCACCAGCCTAAGGGCTTCACATCCAGCAGCCGTTCGCTGACAGAGAGCAGGGCATAGGCCGCGCCCAAATCGTCGCCGCAGCGCAGGGTGATTTCCTCCGGCGTTACATGGGCGGAATAGGCTTCCGCCGGTAAAGCGGGGTCGATGGAAAGCCGGATGACATTTTCCGGCCCGCCCTCCGTCAGGGCCGCGCGCATGTCCCGGCGCAGGATATCCGCGGCGTGGCGGACGGCGGAAAGGCTTTCATCCGCCATGATTCGCGTGGAAAGGGAAAGAATAAAGGAAGCCATGCTCGATTCCTCCTGTCAATGCCGGTTCAGCGCGGGCCGCAGCGAACCGCCCGGCGTTATCTTTATTTATACTATATCACAAGACGGGCGCATATTTCAATAAAAAGGCTTGACGATTGCGCGGATCATCGGTATCATAGGAAAAGTTCCCGGTGAAAGAGATTCTTGTACGAAGGGAGTACCCTCATGTTGAAACTGTATGATTCCGGCGTATATCTGCTCCATGGCCGCGAAGTGGTGACGGACGCGCGGGAGGCGGAAAAGCGGACGGGCAGGCCCGTTTCCAAAGAAGAAGCCGAAAAGGGCACCATCGCCTACGGCATCCTGAAAGCCCACAACAAGAGCGGGAACATGGATCGCCTGCAAATGCGCTTCGACAGCCTGACCAGCCACGATATCACCTATGTGGGCATCATCCAGACCGCCCGGGCCTCCGGCATGAAGAAATTCCCCATGCCCTATGTGCTGACCAACTGCCACAACAGCCTGTGCGCCGTGGGCGGCACCATCAACGAGGACGACCACATGTTCGCCCTCAGCGCGGCCCATAAGTACGGCGGCATTTACGTGCCCACCAACATGGCCGTCATCCACTCCTTCAACCGGGAAATGATGGCGGGCTGCGGCCGCATGATCCTGGGTTCCGACTCTCACACCCGCTACGGCGCCATCGGCACCCTCTCCGTGGGCGAAGGCGGCGGCGAATTAGCCAAGCAATTGGTGGGCCGCACCTACGACGTGGCCCGCCCCGGCGTGGTGCTGATCTATTTGGATGGCGAACCCAAGCCCGGCGTGGGTCCCCAGGACGTGGCCCTGCAAATCTGCGGCGCGGTGTACAAGAACGGCTATGTGAAGAACAAGGTCATGGAATTCGTGGGTCCCGGCGTGGCCAAGCTGCCCATGGAATACCGCAACGGCATCGACGTGATGACCACCGAAACCACCTGCTGGAGTTCGATCTGGGAGACCGACCAGGCCACGGAAGAATACCTGACCATCCATGGCCGTCCCGAAGCCTACAAGCAGCTCTTCCCCGCCGACGTGGCGTACTACGAAGGCTGCGTATACATTGATCTTTCCACCATCGAAAGCACCATCGCCCTGCCCATGCATCCCAGCCACACCATCACCATCCGCGAACTGCTGGAAAACCCCAAGGACATCCTGCATGAGTGCGAGGAGCGGGCCAACAAGCAGATCGTGGGCGCGAAGATCGATCTGGTCAGCAAGGTGCGCGACGGCGGCGTGTGGGTGGAACAGGGCCTGGTGGCCGGCTGCTCCGGCGGCACGTACGACAACGTGTGCGCGGTGGCCGACATCCTGCGCGGCCAATCCATCGGCAACGGCGCGTTCACCATGAGCGTGTACCCCGGCTCCATGCCCGCCTTCCTGCAATTGCTGCGCAACGGGACGCTGACGGACATCGCCGCCGCGGGCGCCATCATCCGCGAATGCTTCTGCGGCCCCTGCTTCGGCGCGGGCGACACCCCCGCCAACGGCGAATTCTCCATCCGCCACACCACCCGCAATTTCCCCAACCGCGAAGGCAGCAAGCCCGGCGAGGGCCAGATGAGCGCCGTCGCCCTCATGGACGCCCGTTCCATCGCCGCCACCGCCATCAACCACGGCAAGCTGACCCCGGCCACCGATCTGGATATCAAGTATCAGAAATATCCCTACGCCTTCGACAAGTCCGTGTACGACAAGCGCGTATACTTCGGCTTTGGCAAGGCGGAGCCGGAGCATGAACTCAAGTTCGGCCCCAACATCAAGGATTGGCCCGAGCAGCCCGCCCTGACGGACGATCTGCTGGTGAAGGTGTGCTCCTACATCACCGACCCGGTGACCACCACCGACGAGCTGATTCCCTCCGGCGAAGCCTCCTCCTACCGCTCCAACCCCGAACGCCTCAGCGAATTTACCCTTTCCCGCAAGGACCCGCAGTACGTGGGCCGCAGCAAGGCCGTGCGCCAAATCGAGCGCGACCGGGCCGCCGGAAAGGGCCTGCCGGAGGAAGTGAAGCGGGTATACGCGGCGCTGGCGAAAGTCGTGAAGGTCAATCCCGAAAGCACCGACATCGGCTCCACCATCTTCGCCGTGAAGCCCGGCGACGGCTCCGCCCGGGAGCAGGCCGCGTCCTGCCAGCGCGTATTAGGCGCTTCCGCCAACCTGGCCAGGGAATACGCCACCAAGCGCTATCGCTCCAACTGCATCAACTGGGGCATGGCTCCCCTGCTGGTGAAGGATGAAACCGCGTTCGACTTAGGCGATTGGGTGTTCATCCCCGGATTGCGCAAGGCCGTGCTGGAGGGCACGCCGGAATTTACCGCCTACGCCGTGAAGGAAGAAGGAACCGTGACGCCCTTTGCCGTGAGTCTTGGCGCGCTGACGCCCGACGAGCGGCAGATCATCGCCGACGGCTGCCTGATCAACTACTATCGGAATCATCCCGTGAATGACTGACTTTAGGACGCTTTAAAGCAGGTAGGAGGTAGGAAGTAGGAAGTAGGAGGTTTTATTATGTTCATCAAAATGCTCGTTGATCTCCCTTTGTGGACTATATAAACTTCCTACCTCCTACTTCCTACCTGATTTAAAACCTTCTTTCATAAGGATGACCGAACGATTCAAGAGGAGCTTCCATGAACACCATCTCCGTTTCCGACGCGTTCAGCAACGCCCCGCCCCGCAGCGCCGCCGTGCTGTGCGTGAAGGGTGAAAAAGGCCGCACCGATATGCAGCTCGCCGAATGGTTCACCTGGCTGAACATCAAGCGCAACCCCATGCTCAGCTTTTCCCTTTCCCGCGCCAACCCCATCGGGGCGCGCCTGAAGGAGGGGGATTCCTTTGTGCTGGCCTTTCCCCCGCTGGAGGAAGCCAGGCGCTATCAGCAGCCCGTCAGCGCCGACGGGGACACGAAGGAACCGGAGATCACGTCGGCGGACGGGCTGTGGGTGCCCAAGGGCAGCGAGGTGCTGCTGCTGTGTACGCTGGCCGGAGCCTACAACTATCCTTTCAAAAAAGTAAGGATCTTCAACTGCAATTTAGAAGAAGCCAAGGGCGATTTCAGCGCGTAAGGAAGGGGATAGATACCGATGATCGTTGACAGCATTTCCCGTCTTCCGCTCTATGAGCGCCTGATCCCCGGCGCGGAACAGATTGCCGGGGCCTTTGCCGCCGGGCAGCCTGAAAGCGCGCCCTGCGAAGTGCGGGAAAAGAGCTACCAGCCCAAAACGCCGGAGCAGCGCCGGTTTGAGGTACACTTTCACACCATTGATCTGATGATCGCCAAAACGGGCGCGGAAGTGATCCACCTGATCCCCTGGAAACAGCTGGAGCCTGCGGAACCCCTGCCCAACGGCGCGGACGGCCGCAAGCTGAACGGAGCGCCCCAGGGCAGCGCCGTAACATTGGAGGCGGGTTCTTTCTGCGCCATTTTCCCGGGAGAAGCCCACATGGTGGGCGGACGTGCTGAAAACGCGCGGGACGGCATCGAAAAATGGGTGGTGAAAGCCCCCGCTCCGGAACCATTCCGCATTGAGGACGACGCATGAAGAAAGAACAACTGGCCAGAACGCTTGACGTTTTCAAAACGTTTCTGAAATTCGGCTGCTTCACCTTCGGCGGCGGCTGGAGCATCGTGGCGCAGATTCAAAAGGAATACGTGGAAAAGAAGCGCTGGATCACCGACGTGGAACTGCTGGACTTTACTTCCGTGGGCCGTTCCATGCCGGGCCTGATGATCGGCAACGCCAGCGTGCTGTTCGGCTATCACGTGGCGGGCCTTCCCGGCGCGGTGGCCGCGCTGCTGGGCATCGTGATCCCGCCGGTGATCATCATGTTGGGCGTGGTGTTCCTGTACGACCTTGCGAAGGACAATCCCTACGTGGCGCGGGCCATGATGGGCGTGCGCGCGGCGGTGGTGCCCATCATTTTCAGCGCGCTGCTCAAGCTGTTCAAATCCGGCATGAAGGACGCCCCCTGCTACGTGGTGGCCCTGGGCGCGCTGGCGCTGTGCCTGTTCACCGGCCTGAACAACGTGCTGATCGTGCTGTTAGGCGCGGCGGCGGGACTTCTGATCCAGGAGGTGAGGCATCGCCGTGATTTATCTTGAGCTGTTCATTTCTTTCCTGATGATCGGGTTCACCAGCTTCGGCGGCATGTCCATGATCCCCCTCATCAACGATCAGATGCTTTCCCACGGCTGGATGACCTCTCAAGAGGTGGCCGATATCGTAGCCATCGCGGAAATGACCCCCGGCCCCTTAGGGCTGAACTGCGCCACCTTTGCCGGGGCGCGCACAGCCGGGATCTTAGGGGCGCTCTCCGCCACGGTGGGCGTCATTTTCCCTTCCCTCACCGTGACCGTGCTGGCCGCCATGTTCCTGAAAAAATTCAAGGAAAGCAAGCTGATGGATGAAGCGCTCTACGGCATCCGTCCCGTATGCATCGGCATGATCTTCGCGGTGATGATCCAGCAGAGCATGACCAACTACGCGGGCAGCCTGTTGGGCTTTGTATCCTGGCCCGCGCTGGTGATCGGCGTATCGTCCCTGATCGTGCTGCTCAAATTCAAATGGAGCGTGCCCAAAACCATCCTGCTGGCCGCCGGTTTGGGGCTGGCGCTGGGATATTTCTGATATTCCTGACTGAAATTGATTTCTCACGAAAGAGAGATACAAATAGAAAGGAGCCAAGCGTATGGAGATCAAAAAGCCCGCCGTGGCGGGCACGGTGGAATCCAGCGACTGCATGGTGACTGTGGAGCCGGGCGAGGGGAAGGTGGAGCTGAACCTGGAAAGCGCGGTGATCCGCCAGTACGGCAAGCAGATCCGCAAGGTGATCCATGAGACCCTGGATCGCCTGGAAGTGACCGACGCCAAAGTGACCGTGGTGGACAAGGGCGCTCTGGACTGCACCATCAAGGCCCGGGTGGAATGCGCGGTGTACCGCAGCAACGACATCAAAGGCGGCCTGCCCTGGGGAGGTGTCATCAAATGAATCCCAATCTGAAACGGCTTCGCCGGAGCATGATGTTCCTGAACTGCCAGAAGCCCAGCCTCATCAAGGATCCCTACATTTACGCGCCTGACTCCATCATGCTGGATCTGGAGGACGCGGTGGCCGAACGGGAAAAGGACGCGGCCCGCTATTCCCTGTACCACGCCCTGCGGGAAATCGACTACCGGGGCGTGGAGCGCGTGGTGCGCATCAACGGCCTGGACACGGATCTGTGGATCGAGGACATCCGCTGCTCCGTGGCGAGCGGCTGCGACAGCATCCGCATCCCCAAGACGGAAACGGCGGAGGACGTGAAAAAGGTGGAAGCGGCGGTGGAAGCGGCGGAAGAGGAATTCGGCGTGGAAAAAGGCCGCACCCTCATCATGGCCGCCCTGGAATCCGCCCGGGGCGTGATGAACGCCTTTGAAATCTGCCAGGCCAGCCCCCGGCTGTTCGGCATCGCCCTGTCCGGCGGCGACTATACCAAGGATTTGCAGACCACCATTTCCGGCACCGGCGTGGAACTCATGGGCGCGCGGCAGCACATGATCATCGCCGCCCGCGCGGCAGGCGTGCAGTGCTTCGACACTGTGTACACCAACCTCAACGATATGGAGGGCTTCCGCAGAGACGTGGAAACCATTCACACCATGGGCTTCGACGGGAAATCCATCATCAACCCCCGCCAGATCCCCATCGTGCATGAAATTTATACGCCCAAGCCCAAGGACATCATCTTCGCCGAGAAGGTGGTGCGGGAAATCGACACCAAGAAGGCCCAGGGCATCGGCGTGTTCACGGTGGACGGCAAGATGATCGACATCGCTTTCTATGACGGCGCGAAGCGCACCTTGGCTCTGGCCAAGGCCAGCGGCGTATACAAGGGGGATTTGTAAGATGAGAAACGCAGTCGGTCGGGAAATCCCCGATGAGATTTTGAAGGCAACCGGCAAAGAACCCTTCCAGGGCAACAATTGGCAACCTCCAATAACCTCCGATATTAGGTTGCGTCGGCCAATTTTCCGTGCGTAAGCGCGGCCAAGGTGCTCAAAGCGGCGAAAAGTTGAGAATA
>CAJOJQ010000029.1 GCA_905234985.1 uncultured Christensenellaceae bacterium | reverse complement strand
ATTGTTTGGGGACGTGCCTTTTGCTGGCTGTCCACTGAACGGGGACGTGTAGGTCTGCCTTACCAAAGTGTGTGTCCATCCTATGGGGTACAGTTTATTTTGCGTCTTTGTTTTGACAAAGCAAAACCTCCTACCTCCTACTTCCTACCTCCTACCTGATTACAAAAGTCCTTCAACCGCTCCGCTCCCCAGCGTCACTTCGCCGGTGCGCAGGGTACGGGGGCCGGTTTCGTCCTCGATCATCAAGCCGCCGTCCGGGGCCACGCCGGTGACCCGGGCGGCTTTTTCCTGCCCGTTTTGCGTATAGCGCACGGTTTGCCCGGTCAGGGGCATGCGCTGCCGGTAATCGTCCAAGATGGCGGGATCACCGGGCCTTTCCAGCCCGTCCAGGATGTACTGGACGATAAGGCCCGCCAGCATGGAAGCATCCACATCCGCGTCCAGCGCCCCGGCTGGCCCCGCCTCCGGGGGAAACCCACCGGGCGGCGTGTGCAGGTTCACGCCGATGCCGATAATCACCGGCCCGCTCAAGCCCTCGGCCAGGATGCCGCAGACCTTTTTCCCGCTCACAAACAGGTCGTTCACCCATTTGATCTTGGGCCGAAGGGCGGTAGTTTCTTCAATGGCCCGGCACACCGCCACGGCGGCCAAAATGGTGATCAGGCCGCAGTCCGTACCCTCCGGCGGGGCGGCAAGCAAACTCATATACAGCCCCGTACCGGGGGGCGAAACGAACCTTCGGCCTAACCGCCCCCGGCCCGCCTTTTGGCTGTCTGCCGTCAAAAGATAAGGCGGGGCGATTCGGCCTTCCCGGTACGCTTCTTTTAAACGCAGATTGGTGGAATCCGTTTCCGCCAGCGCCCGCACGGGAATCTTTTCCCATTTGCTTCCCAGCGCCTGACGAATGGCTTCCTCCGCCCGTTCCACCGCTTTCGCCCCCCTTTTCTGTCACGCCCCTATTATAATCGTTTTTGGCGCTTCTGCCAAGGGGGGCATACACATAGATCATCCCCGCGCCATACGCTGGCAGCGGGGATGATGCGCCTGTTTGAAATGTATTTTTAACGCGTCTTCTGGCAGACAATGGTGGTATCCTTGTTGATGGTCATGGTAAAGGACGAACCGAGGAACGCTTCCTGCCGGGTCTTCATCTTGTGCGCGCCGTTCACATACCAGCCCACAATGGTGCCGCCGGAAGTTGTCGTGACGGTGATGGTGGTTCCGGCCTCCACGCGGGCGCTGGAAGAATTGGAAACGCCGCCGCCGGAGAAGGTGCAGTTCGTACAGGTGACGTTGTAATAAATCTTGGCCTGGGGCCGGGTGTTGACAGCGGAGGGCGCGCGGGTGGGTTCGAGAGTGCCAGAGGGCTGAGGCCGGGTATTGACAGCGGAGGGCGCGCGGGTGGGTTCAGCGGTAGCGCGGGGCTGGGGCCGGGTGTTGACTGCGGACGGCGCTTCGGTGGCCTTGCTGCCGCTGCCGAATACCGGCTCATAGGTCATGGAGGTGTTCAGCGTACACACGACGAACTTGGTCACGTTGGTATTAAAGTCGATCTTCGCATCGTTGAACAGCCAGTAGCTGATCTTTTTGCCCTTGGGAATTTTCGCCTGTACGCGGATCGTCACCTGGCCGCCCTCTTCCGTCTTCTTCGTGGCGCGGTTGGTGTAATCCTCGGTGAAATCGAAGGAGGTGATCCAGCCGCCGCCGCCGGAATGCTTGGCGTTCAGGTGGCAGAGTTCGGCATGAATGGTCTGCACGATCAGCTGTTCGTCGGTGCGGATCTGCTGAATCTGATCGGCGGAAAGCAGGGTGGAGCTGGTTTCTTTTTTCATGACCGCTTCAATGGTCATGCTCTCCAATGCGTTGTCAAGGGTAAAGCTGGAGGGAATGTTCGGCTCGAAATCATAGCGGACGCCGTTGATGACCCAGTAGGCGGGCTTTTTCGGCGCGGTGATTTTCAGCTTCACCGGCGTGTCGTAGGAAATCTCGCTGTAGGAACCGCCGCCGGAGGCGTAGCTGACGGTGCAGCCCACGCCCTGAATGGTGATGCTGCCCTCCCCGGCGGGCTGATTCTGGACGGGTGGCTGCGCGGCGCTGCCGTTCTTGGGCTTGGGCGGGTTTTTCACCAGGAACGACCATTTCACATAGCCCGACGTGCCCTTATAGGTCACATACGCCGCGGTTTCGGTGGACAGGCCCGGGTCCGGCTCCAGGGCGGTGCCGTAGGGGATATGGCCAATGACGGAATTGTCCACGGGACTGCGCAGGTTCAGCGTCTTTCCGTTCTCCGTGTACACGTAGTAAGTATCGGCCATGGCCGGAATGACGCACAGCATCAGCACCGCCGCCATCAGCAGAAGAAACGCTCGCTTGACCAACATGATCGCACCCTCTTTTCAAATTGACTTGGCCGCAGGGGGAATCCCCTCTGGTATTTCGTTCCTGCGTTGCCATCTTTCTGCCTGATATTATAACCCATTTTGGCGCTTTTGCCAAGGGGGGCTGTCATATTTGATGGGCTGGTTCGAATTGTTAGTATTGACTAACCATCTGATGCGCTTTTACAATATTTTTCGGAAAGCAGCGAACGTGCGGCGGCATATAAAAGATCGGCAGCGGGCTTCATGGAAGGCCGTTTCATTGAAAGGGAGGGGCGATCATGTTTTGCAATCAGTGCGGAAATGAACTGAACCCCGGGGCGGTCTTCTGCCCCAAATGCGGTCATCAGGTAAGCGCCGCTTCGTCAACCGGCGCGGCGACCGGGGGAGCAAATCGGTTTACCGTCACCTTCACCCGCGAAAACCAGTGGTTCGCCATCAACCCCGCGGTGAAAATCGTGGTGGACGACAGGGACGAGTACCATATTGATAACGGGCAGAGCATTCGCGTGCCCATGGCCGAGGGAATTCACAACGTGGTTTTCAAGTGCGGCATCCGCAATAAAGTGATCGACCTGACGGTGCAGCGGGACCTGGAGGTGCATCTGAAATGGAACAGGATCACGGGCAGCCTGATGGTCAATTACGTTTTCCGCGTCACAAGTGAGCGGTAAGGAAGGGAGCGCAGCAATGTATTGTTTTAAGTGCGGTAAGGAAATTCCCGATGATTCTGTGTTCTGCCCCGCGTGCGGCACAAAGCAGGACGGAACGGCGCAGGAACCCAAAACAGCAAACGCCATCCCCGCGCCGACGGCGCCGGTGAACGCCGGTTACGCGCAGCCGGTCAACCAATCGCCCATTCACAAGGCCCAGTATAACCTGCTGTGCATCCTGGGCCTGGTGATTTCCCTGATCTCCCTGGTGTTCAATTATTTTGGCCTGGTGGGATTGGGCGGCGTCATCGTATCCGTCATCGGGCTGGTTCTGTGCAACCGCAGGAAGGAAAACGGCAGGATCTTAGGCGCGCTGGGCGTGCTGTTCGGCGCGGTCTCCGTGATCACCGCCGTTGTGGCCATGATGTAGGGTGAGCGCGGCGGAACAAGCCGACAGGAAGGATTGCGTTTGAGCAACGATATCATTCATCAACCAGGAAACGCGGGGGAGGTTTTCACATAACCATCCCCCGTGTTCTCTATTTCGCGCTTTTCATTTCGCCCATGATTGCCTCGATCTCCTCCGTGGAAAGGGCTTCACTGTACACCCGGCATTGCTCTAAAACGCCGGTATAGTTATTGACTGCGGACCAGGCGCCGTCGCTGTGCAGGTGGTACTGGCCGCCCAGCAGCAGCGTGCTGTCCACTTTGCTGTTCAGGGGGCTGACGAACTGGCGGTAATCCGTCACCGTTTTGCCAAAGAAGGTATATTCGTCGCCCTGCTTCCGGATGGTCACATACGCGCAGTCGTCTTTGTCCAAAGCGTAAACCGCTTCATAGGTATGCGCTCCGGCGAAGAATATGGTGTAAGCGTCCGTGCCGTCGCCTGAACACTGCACCAGCAGACCGTTCAAGTCGTTATTGTTGTTGGAAAGGATCACTTTGGATGATTGCTCCTGCTGCCCGGTTCGGATTTTCAGCAGGATGGTGAAATCCTGATCGCCGTCATACAGCCGGAGGCCAGTATCCCAGTAGCCGTTGGGACGGCCCTGATAGGGCGCTTCCAGCTGGAAAATCAGCCGGGGATCGTCAGAGGCCGTCTCGGGGTGATACATGGAGGAAAAGACGCCGTCCACGAACCCCTCCCGGGCCTGAATATGCTCCCGTATGCTGTCCAGCCCGTATTCCCGGCCCGGCGCGCCGGGCCATTTTTCTCTTTCCCGCGCCCAGGCGGAGGCGGGAATTTGCGCGCTGAAAGCCTCAAACAGGCCCATGATGTACGCTTCATTCAGCACGCTTTTCCGCAATTCAAAGTAACGTTCGTGCAATTCCCGGGGAAAAAGCGCGGAAAAGCGCGTCCAAAGCAGGCTATTCCCGCCCTGGAAGTATTCGATCCGGTTGAGGGGCGTGTATAGGCCCTCCCCGTTGAAGTACAGGCCGAAGGCAGTGTCCAGGTCGTACAGGCTGGGATACCAGACTTGTCCGTCCAGGGTTGCCAGCAGCAGATTTTTCGCCATATTGTCGGAGGCGTTCACGTAATAGGCGAAGCAGTAATAATTCAGGCAGGCGTCCAAATTCAGGTATTCGGAAAAACGCGCGCGGAATTCCTCGTCCGTGCTGTTCATCACAAAGCGGATCACCCGGTTCAGCTTTTCATACGCCCCGGCGATTTCCTCCGCCGATTCGTCCGGACCCACCGCCAGCGTCCAATCCTGATCCAGTACGGTGGAGGCTTCCTGCCTGAACTGAATGGAATCGGAATACAGGTTATCCGCTTCCATCACCAAATGGTTTTCGTTTTTGCCGCTCATGCCGAACATCCAGTCGCCCTTGGGGATATTGAAGGTATACAGCCCCCAATATTCCCCGTCGATAAAAACCTCCACCGGAAAGCCGTCCACTAAGCCGCCGTTGGGCGCGTCCGGGAAGATGTTATAGGGCTTGTTCATGTCGCCCGCCAGCCGGGCGGCCACCACATTGCGGGCCTGGGTGCTGTCCTGGTAGTTGGCTTTCAGGCAGTACTTGGCATGGGCGCCCCAAGCGTCATACACGGTCACTTTCTGCTTTTTGGCATAGGTGCTGTCGGAATAAAATTTGATGGTGTAGTTCTTTTTGCCATAATCCAGGGTTGAGGTTCCCTGCAGTTTGACCGTCACAGGCCAGGTGAAGGTTTTTTCCTGATCCTGATAGGTCAGCGTTGCCATGCGCTCCGCGGATTTCTCGTTCAGCGACAGGATCCCCGGTTCCCCCGCGCTGACCAAAGAAACCCGGGGCAGCGGGTTTTCTTCCCGCGTTTCTTCCGCCAGGGCCGGAAGGGCGAATAGGAACAGCAGCGCTGCCAACAAAGAAAGAATGAAATACATGCGGGTTTTCATGGTCGGTTTACTCCTTTTCGGATTTTGGGAAACACGGGAGCGAGCTTCGGGCAATCACTTTTCCAGTCTGTTTTCCCTTTTTCCAATTTTTATTATACCGGATCGTTCCATGAAATTCAATGACGATTTCAGCAGCAAAAAGCCCTTTCCCAACGTGCGCGCGCGGGAAAGGGCAGCTTTTCGTGCTGAAAATATGCGCTTGCGGCAGAACACAGAGAGCCGTCCCCTGTATTCCATCTAAGCTATGGCTTATTTTGTTTCCAACAGGGTGGTATTCAGCAGGTCGCCGGGGCGGATGTTCAGCGCGTCGGCGATGCTGAAAAGAACCTCTACTGAAAAGGAGGTGACCATGTTTGGCGCTTCAATTATACTCAGGAAAGAACGACTGATGCCCGCTCGTTCTGCAAGCTGCTCCTGAGACATGCCCTGCGATCTTCTCATCGTCCCAATGACCAAACCAAGTTCAAGCATTCGATCTCGATTTTCAAATTTCTTAACTGTTGCCAACACGCTTCCCCTCCTTTCGCCTGATTGTATTGTACGAAAAACGCAAATCATCATCAGCATAATTTAAAATGCTATTGCTTAATAAATTAAGCTAATATATAATATTAAACGCAATTGCACAGTAGAACGAGGGAAAAGAAAGCAAGGGAGAGAGAAAAATGGATTTGCGCGCAGTGCTGGCAAGTATGAAACTGGACGCCATCCGGGAAACGCTGCTGACGCCCCGGCAGCGGCGGCTGATGGAATACTATGTGGATTTGGAATGGCCGGCAGATGAGGTGGCCCGGCAAATGGAAATGACCCCCGCGGAGGTGCGCCGCGCCATGAGGCGCATCGTCCGAATCGGATTGGATTGGCAGGAATATCAAAAAGACCACCGTCAGGAGACGGTGGCTGTAACATTGGAAAAGGGCGAAATCGGCACGATCCTGGCCGCCCTGGAAGACACCCGAGATACGTTTTATTCCCTCTTTGACGCGAACGAGGAAGCAGACTGGCGGGAGGAACTGGGCTTTAACATCAAAAAGCTGGAAATACTGATCGAAAGGCTGAAACCGCTGGAGGAATGATACCATTTTAGCGATAGCATGCAATTTCAGAGGAAAAAGCGCTGATCCGTGTGAAAATCCATGCGTATTTCAGCTTATCGGCAGGGAATGTCACGCAAATTTTGAAAATTGCTTGCAATGGCTTCCGACATGAGCGTACAAAAACCCCACTTTCCATCCCGTTTTACCGGTGGGAAGTGGGGTAAATGGTCATCGTACCGGGCAGGTCATTCCGCTTCCCTGCTCGCCCGTGTCCGACAGCATTTTTCATGCTCTGGGGCTGGATATGAAGCCGTTTCGTTATCGTACAGCAACGCCGGTCCGCATTAACGGCTCTTGCATCAGCCCAGGGGACGCACACCGACGACCTTGTAGAACATTGCGGTCTGCTGAGGCGCAATGGCCTTCAGGACCTCGATCAGCGCTTCGTCGGTCACCTTTTCCAGCGCCATCCTGGCGCCGGCGGTGGCATAGGGCATCGCGCCTTCACCGGCGGGCACGGCCGCGTAGATGGCCATCAGCGCACTGCCGTTTTCAATGTTGGCCGTGGTCTGGTTCGGAGCAAGGCCCAGCTGGAGGTAATATTCGTCGTCCAGCTTGACCATGCTGTAAATGTAGAAGCCCACGTTAGGCGTGCCGTCCGCGTTCACGGAGGCGATGGCAAAGAACCCGTTATAGGCGTTGATGGAGTTCATCAGATCGTCGCCGGTCAGGGCGGCGGAGCCGTAGAAGTCCGCCACGGACGCGGAGGTGACGGCGTCCACAGACTCGCTGAGCGCGGGCAGAGTGACCATGCACAGGGCAAGCACGAGCAGCAACAGTTTTTTCATCAATGGTCCCTCTCTTTCCGGATGAGATCAGGCGCAGCACGCCTAATAAAGTAAGCCCCCCTTTCCCCGTCGGAAAGGGATCCAACGCCGGAAAGAGGGGCAGAGTTTTACGTTTTCGCGAATACGGATCGAGTAATTACTTGAGTTCCGCGAAGTACTTGATGGTGCGGACCATCTGGCTGGTGTAGCTGTTCTCGTTGTCATACCAGGACACGACCTGCACCTGGGCGGTGTCGTCGTCGATCTTGGTCACCATGGTCTGGTTGGCGTCGAACAGGGAGCCATAGGTCATGCCGATGATGTCGCTGGACACCAGCTTTTCGGTGGTGTAGCCGAAGGATTCGCTGCTCTGGGCCTTCATGGCGGCGTTGATGGCGTCCTTGGTGATGTCCTTGCCCTTGACAACAGCCACCAGGATGGTGGTGGAGCCGGTGGGCACGGGCACGCGCTGGGCGGAGCCGATCAGCTTGCCGTTCAGAGAGGGGATGACCAGGCCGATGGCCTTGGCGGCGCCGGTGCTGTTGGGCACGATGTTGGCCGCGCCAGCGCGAGCGCGCTGCAGGTCGCCCTTCCGATGGGGGCCGTCCAGGATCATCTGGTCGCCGGTGTAGGCGTGCACAGTGGTCATGATGCCGCTCACGATGGGGAAGGTGTCGTTCAGGGCCTTGGTCATGGGGGCCAGGCAGTTGGTGGTGCAGGAAGCGGCGGAGATGATGGTATCTTCGGGCTTCAGGGTGTCGTGGTTCACGTTGAACACGATGGTGGGCAGATCGTTGCCCGCGGGAGCGGAGATAACGACCTTCTTGGCGCCAGCGTCGATATGCGCCTGAGCCTTGGCCTTGCTGGTGTAGAAGCCGGTGCACTCCAGCACCACGTCCACATCCAGGGCTTTCCAGGGCAGGTTAGCGGCCTTGGGCTCGGCATAGATGGTGATTTCCTTGCCATCCACGGTGATGGAGCCGGGAACCTTCACGGTTTTGCCGTCTTCTTCAAACACGGGTTCCTTGGAAGAAACGGTGTGCTTGTTTTCACCGATCACGCCGCAGTAACCCTTCTGGGCGGTATCGTACTTGAGCAGGTGCGCCAGCATCGCGGGGCTGGTCAGGTCGTTGATGGCGACGACGTCGTAACCTTCGGCACCGAACATCTGCCGGAAAGCCAGACGGCCAATGCGGCCAAAACCGTTGATAGCAACTTTCACCATGGGAAACTCCTCCTTCAATCAGTCAAGTAAGGGTGTATTTTCCACCAAGCCTTATTATACCCAACTTTGGCGGGTTTGTCCAGCCCCACGACGGGACATTTTCTGCCCGCGGGAGGAAGGAAACCCGGCGGGTTCGCGGCGGGACGGGAAAAGGATGGGTTAATACAGAGTGGAGAGTTGAGAGTGGAGAGTTGAGAGTGGAGAGTTGAGAGTGGAGAGTTGAGATATATTTAGCGCATGCGTTCTGTACGTTGAATTGACAGACTAAAGGCGAAAAACAAGATAAATCTCAACTCTCAACTCTTAACTCTCAACTTTCTTGCAGATTTACGAAATCAAAAAAGGATGCGACCTTTCTCGCATCCCCTTCCGCCTCTTACCGTCTCGCCGCGCGCCGCGCCAGCCCGGATATCCACAGCACCAGACACGCACCGCCTACAGCGATCAGCAGGCTGTACACGTTAAAGCCGTCCACGCCGCCCAGGCCCAGCAGCGACGCGGCGAAACCGCCCACCATGCTGCCTAAGACGCCCAGCACCACATTGCCTAAAATGCCCCGTTTTTCACCGCCCATGATCAGGCCCGCCAGCCACCCGGCCAGCGCACCCAGGACGATCCACAAAAGAATGTTCATGGCTGCTTCCTCCTTTTCAGAATGGCAAAAGCCATCCCGCATGTATTTTATGCGGCGCGGAGGAAAACGAAACTGGGATTGTTTTCCGGCTTGGCGATTATTTTCTCGGGCGGGATAGCGGAAATCCAGATGATATGATAAAATACAAAAAACGTTGCGTTCGGCGGTTCATTCACCGCCTAAAAAAGAGAAGAAAAGGGGAGAGTATCATGCGCGAAACCGATGGAGATACGCTGTTGTTTTTCGCTGGCCATCCTGCCTCGCTGCCGCTGTATCTCTGCTTAGAGGAAAAGATTATTACGCTGTTCCCCCAGGCGCAAAAGCGGGTGCAGAAAACGCAGATCACTTTTTTTCACCGGCATGTGTTCGCATGCGTTTCTTTCGCCCGCGTCAGGCGGAAGCAGGAGCAGCCGGAAGGCTCCGTGGTGCTGACGCTAAGCCTGCCATCCCCGCTGGAATCGCCCCGCGCCGCCGTTCAAACCGAGCCGTACCCTGGCCGCTGGACATGCCATCTGGTAATTCGGGGGGATTGAGGACTTGGACGAGGAACTGCTTTGCTGGCTCCGGGAAGCCTACGATTTTTCAGAGAGAAAATAAAAATTGTTTTTTTGCGCATGCTATGTAAGCGGTTGCCTGAATTGTAAAAATTTAGGATTGACAAGGAGCTTTTTGTGGTGTAAAATTAGATTTGATAAAAGACATTTGCGGAAGCGAGGGGGAGATTGCCATGGATCGGTTCGATATCGCCATCATCGGCACGGGCCCGGCGGGCGTGTCCGCCGCCATTACGGCCACCATCCGAAACAAGAAGGTGCTGCTGCTGGGCAGCAGGGAGCTGACGGAAAAGCTGCAAAAGGCCCACCGCATCCAGAATTACCCCGGCTTTCCCGCCGTGTCCGGCGCGGAGCTGGCGGCGGCTTTCCAGGGGCATCTTGCCCAGATGGGCATAGCAATCACCGAAAAGCGGATCAACGCCGTGTACGCCATGGGCGATTACTTCGCCCTCCAGTCCGGCGAGGATATGCTGGAGGCTTCCGCCGTGATCTTAGCCACCGGCGTGGTGGCGGGCAAGCCCTTGCCCGGCGAGGAAGAGCTGCTGGGCCGGGGTGTGAGCTACTGCGCCACCTGCGACGCGCCCCTGTACCGGGGCAAGCGGGCCGCCGTGATCGGCTACAGCCCCCGGGAGGAAGCGGAAGCGGCGTTCCTTTCGGAGGTCTGCGCCGAGGTGCTGTATTTCCCCGTCTACAAGGAAGAAACCGCCCTGCCCGAAACCGTGCGCGTGATCCGGGAAAAAGTGACCTGCATCGAAAAGACGGAGGACGGCGTTGCGGTCAAAACCGCCGAAAACGGGTATACTGTGGACGGCGCGTTCGTGCTGCGGGAAGCGGTGGCCCCGGGCCAGCTGGTGCCCGGCCTGGAAACGGATGGCAGCCATGTGGCGGTGAACCGGCAAATGGAGGCCAGCATCCCCGGCGTGTTCGCCTGCGGGGACATCACCGGCACGCCCTACCAGTACGTCAAGGCGGCGGGGGAGGGCAACGTGGCCGCCCTGAGCGCCGTTAAGTACCTGGACACATTGTAGGGGCAGATATCATCCGCCCGAACAATATAATGAAAAAGGAGAGAAAGAAAATGGTAAAGAAGATCAACGCGGAACAGTTTGAGGAAGCGAAAAAGAGCGCGGTGGCGCTGGTGGATTTCTCGGCGACGTGGTGCGGCCCCTGCCGCATGCTGGCTCCCGTGGTGGAAGCCTTGAGCGAAAAGCTCCAGGGCAAGGTGGATTTCTACAATGTGGACGTGGACGACGCGCCCGGTCTTGCGATGGAATACAAGGTCAGCTCCATTCCCTGTCTGGTGCTGATGAAGCAGGGACAGTTCGTGGATCAGTCCATCGGCTTCAAGCCCGAAGCCCAGATTTTGAACTGGATCAACGGAAAACTGTAAAAATCCGCTGTATTGTTTGCCGCGGGCGGATCATATCCGCCACTACTCCGCCAAGGAGGCCGTTATGGAGCATAACCCGCCGCAAACCGGGGCCGAGGACTGCCCGCAGCTGCAGCTGAACAGCCAGCTGTGCTTTCCGCTGTACGCCGCGGCCCGCAAGGTGGTGAACCACTACACCCCCTACCTCAAGCCCTTCGGCATCACCTATACACAGTATATCGTGCTGCTGGCCCTGTGGGAAAGCGGCAGCGCCACGGTGGGCGATCTGTGCCGCAGGCTGTACCTGGATAACGGCACCATCACGCCGCTGCTGAAAAAATTGGAGGAAGCGGGGTTTATCGCCCGCAGCCGATCCAAGCAGGACGAGCGGGTGGTTTCGGTCACGGTAACGGAATCGGGCTGGGATCTGCGCCAGCAGGTGAAAAACGTGCCCTTCCAGGTGAGCAAATGCAACCCCATGACCCATGAGGACAGCTATTGCCTGTATCAGCTGCTGCGCAGGCTGGTGGAACAGTTGGATTGATCATACAACAAAAACAGGACGTTCAGACCGACCAATAGACGGTGTCTGAACGCCCTGTTTATTTGTGAATAAAGAGGTGTGCTTGAAAAATCAGCCGACCTTTTTATTGCTTTCTTGGAAGGAGGTCTGGGGGAAACCATTCTTTGGCATCCAAAGAATGGTTTCCCCCAGGTTATTTATCACCCGTTATTCTGCGCTTCCACCAGGCGCACGCCGCAGTACTGCTGGCGCAGTTTGGGCTTTTCGATCTTGCCGGTGGGGTTGCGGGGCACCTTGGCGAAAATGATCTTCCGGGGCCGCTTGTAGCGGGGCAGGTCTAAGCAGAAGCGGTTGATTTCCTCTTCGGTACACTCCATGCCTTCCTTGACCTGGATGATGGCGGCGGCGATTTCGCCGAGGCGAGGGTCGGGGAGGCCAATGACGGCCACGTCGTGAATTTTGGGGTTGGCGGCAAGGAAGTCTTCGATCTGCACGGGGTACAGGTTTTCGCCGCCGGTAATGATGACGTCCTTCTTGCGGTCCACCAGGAAGATGAAGCCCTCGTCGTCCTGCTTGGCCATGTCGCCGGTGTGGAGCCAGCCGTCCTTGAGGACTTCGGCGGTGGCCTTGGGGTCGTGATAGTAGCACTTCATGACGCCGGGGCCTTTCACGCACAGCTCGCCCACCTCGCCCTGAGTGACGACGTTGCCGTGTTCGTCCACGATCTTGCATTTCCAGCCGAAGCCGGGCACGCCGATGGCGCCCACCTTGCGCACGTTTTCCATGCCCAAGTGTACGCAGCCGGGGCCGGTGGATTCGGAGAGGCCGTAGTTGGTGTCGTATTTGTGGTGGGGGAAGTATTGCAGCCAGTGCCGGATGAGGGACGGGGGCACGGGCTGGGCGCCGATGTGCATCAGCCGCCACTGGGACAGCTGGTAATCCTCTAACTTTACGTCGCCCCGCTCAATGGCGGCCAGAATGTCCTGCGCCCAGGGCACCAGCAGCCACACGATGGTGCATTTTTCCCAGCTCACCGCGTTCAGCACGGCCTTGGGGCTGTTGCCCTTCAAAATCACCGCCCGGCTGCCGGTAAAGAGGGAGCCGAACCAGTGCATTTTCGCGCCGGTGTGGTACAGCGGCGGGATGCACAGGAACACGTCGTTATGGGTGGTTTCGTGGTGCATGGCTTCCATGCGGGCGGACTGCAAAAGGGCGGTATGATCCAGCAAAATAGCCTTGGGGAAGCCGGTGGTGCCGGAGGAATAATAGATGGCGGCGTCGTCGGTGTCCTCAATGAGTACCTTGGGGGCGGCGGAGGAGCAGTTCGCCACCAGTTCATTGTAGCTTTCCGCGAAGGAGGGCTTGTTGTCGCCCACGAAGAACAGGTTCATTTCCCTGCTGATCTTGGGAAAAATGTCCTCCACCCGACCGATGAATTCCGGGCCGAAGAACAGCACGTCCGCGTCGGCCAGCTTTAAGCAGTAGTCGATTTCATCGGCGGTATAGCGGAAATTCAGGGGCACCGCGATGGCCCCGGACTTGAGTACGCCGAAATAAACGGGCAGCCATTCCAAGCAGTTCATCATCAGGATGGCGGCCTTCTGGCCCTTGCGGATGCCCCGGGACAAAAGCAGATTGGCCACCCGGTTGGCCTTTTCGTCAAACACGCTCCAGGTGATTTCCCGGCGGTAGGGGGTGGCGGTGGTGGGCTGGATCAGTTCGTATTCCCGCCAGGTCACCCGCGGTTCTTCCTGAATCTCCGGGTTCATTTCCACCAGGGCGACTTCGTTTCCGTACAGCTTGCTGTTTCTCTCCAGCAGATCGGTAATGGGCATGGGGCGATGCATTCCTTTCATAAAGCGAAGCGCCGTCCGACGCTTTATCGCTTTTATTCGCTAAAGAATCATACCGCAATCCGCGCCGCTTGTCAAGAGCTATCCAACCATCATTTTCATGGAACAGGGGCTTTTCCCGGCGGCAAGCCGCGAAAAACCGAAAAAAAACGAAAAAAGGGGGAAAAATTTCCGTTTTCGATTTACTTACACGCTTTAATGTGCTAAAATAACTGGTAGATTCTTTCCGTTGGCATTGGAAAGGGGAAACGCCTGTGAACCGAAGAAAGGAGGGGGCGCAATGCCGAGGGCAGCGAAGAAGCAGCGCAGCATGGCGATGTACGAGGCCATCATGCAATTGAAGGACGTGGAGGAATGCTGCCGGTTCTTTGACGATCTGTGTACGCCTACGGAGCTGCGCAGCATGGAGCAGCGCTACGACGTGGCGGTGTACCTGCTTCAGGATCAGGTCTATACGGAGATTTTGCAGAAAACCGGGGCCAGCAGCGCCACCATCAGCCGGGTACGCCGGAACATCCTGGATAACGAGGCGGGCGGCGCTATGCGGGAACTGATCGAAAGACAGGGGCTGATTAACGAAGATAAGTAGAAGGTAGGAGGTAGGAAGTAGGAGGTTTGATTTGCAAACATACACAAGACGCCCGGCGGCAAAATGGGTGTCAGTTTGTGCAAACTAAACCTCCTACCTCCTACTTCCTACCTCCTACCTCTAACCTGAATTAAGGGGGAAGGAAATATTATGAAGCAATTGATGCTCGGCAACGCGGCGGCGGCCCGGGGGCTTTATGAGGCGGGATGCGCGGTGGTATCCAGCTATCCCGGCACGCCCAGCACCGAAATCACCGAAGAACTGGCGAAGTACGACGAAGTATACTGCGAGTGGGCGCCCAATGAAAAGGTAGCCATGGAAGTGGCTTTCGGGGCCAGCCTGGCCGGGAAGCGCAGCTTCTGCGGCATGAAGCACGTGGGCCTCAACGTGGCGGCGGACCCGCTGTTCACCATTTCCTATACCGGCGTGAACGCCGGAATGGTCATCGCCGTGGCGGACGACCCCGGTATGCATTCCAGCCAGAACGAGCAGGATTCCCGCCATTACGCCAAGGCAGCCAAGCTGCCCATGCTGGAACCCTCCGATTCCGGGGACGCGCTGACCTTCGCAAAGAAAGCCTATGAGCTGTCCGAGGCCTTCGATTGCCCGGTGTTCCTGAAAATGTGTACCCGCGTGGCCCATTCCCAGTCCTTAGTGGAAACCGCCGAGCGGATCACGCCTCCGGAAAAGCCCTATGAAAAGAACATTGCCAAATACGTGATGATGCCCGGCAACGCCATCCGCCGCCATCCCATCGTGGAGGAACGCACCAGGAAGCTGGTGGCTTTCGCGGAAGAAACGGATCTGAACCGGGTCGAAGATGGAGCCGATCACAGCATCGGCATCATTACTTCTTCCACTTCCTATCAGTATGTGAAGGAAGCCTGCGGGGACAAGTATCCCGTTTTGAAGCTCGGCATGGGGTGGCCCCTGCCGGAAAAGAAAATCAAAGATTTTGCCGCGTCCGTGGAAAAGCTGATCGTGGTGGAAGAATTGGACCCCTTCATCGAGGAGCATTGCCGGAACTTAAGCCTGAACCCGGTGGGCAAAGAGCTATTCCCCCTGCTGGGCGAGCTGAGCCAGACCATCGTGGCCGAAAAGCTCGGCATGCCCCACGAAGCGGGCGCGAAGCTGGATGAAACCATTCCCGCCCGGCCCCCGGTCATGTGCGCGGGCTGCCCCCATCGCGGCCTGTTCTACACCCTGAACCGCAATAAATGTACCGTGCTGGGCGACATCGGCTGCTACACCTTAGGCGCGGTGGCCCCCCTGGCCGCCATTGAAATGACGGCCTGCATGGGCGCGTCGGTCAGCGCCATCCACGGCTTCAACAAAGCACGGGGCGCGGAGAGCGAGCATAAGACCGTGGCCGTCATCGGCGACAGCACCTTCATGCACTCCGGCATGACGGGCCTTGCCAACATCGCCTACAACCAGTCCAATTCCACCGTCATTATCCTGGACAACTCCATCACTGGCATGACCGGCCACCAGCAGAACCCCACCACCGGCTACAATATCAAGGGCGACCCGGCGGGCAAGATCGACCTGGAAAGCCTGTGCAAGGCCATGGGCTTCCAGCGCGTGCGGGTGGTTGATCCTTACGACCTGAAACAGTGCGACGAGGCCGTGAAGGAAGAATTAGCGGCGGACGAGCCCTCCGTCATCATTTCCCGCCGTCCCTGCGCCCTGCTCAAATATGTGAAGCACAAAGCGCCCCTCCGGGTGAACACGGACAAGTGCATCGGCTGCAAATCCTGCATGCGCATCGGCTGCCCGGCCATTTCCATGAAGAATGGCAAGGCAAAGGTTGACGAAACCCTGTGCGTAGGCTGCGGCATCTGCGGCCAGCTTTGCCCCAAGGACGCTTTTGAGAGTACGGAGAAGGAGGGCTGAACCATGGAAACGAAAAATATCATGATCGTGGGCGTGGGCGGCCAGGGCAGCCTGCTCGCCAGCAAATTGTTGGGCCGTCTGCTCATGGAGCAGGGCTATGACGTAAAGGTGTCCGAGGTGCACGGCATGAGCCAGCGGGGCGGCAGCGTGGTCACCTACGTGCGCTACGGCGACAGGGTGGCGTCCCCCGTCATCGACAAGGGCGAAGCGGACTTTATCGTGTCCTTTGAACTGCTGGAAGCCGCGCGCTGGATTTCCTTCTTAAAGCCCGGCGGACAGATCGTCACCTCCACCCAGCAGATCGACCCCATGCCCGTGATTACCGGGGCCATGACCTATCCCGAAAACCTGGTGGAAAAAATGAAGGCCGCGGGCGTGAAGGTGGACGCACTGGACTGCCTGGCCCTGGCGAAGCAGGCGGGCAGCAGCAAGGCCGTGAACATCGTGCTCATGGGCCGCCTGTCCCATTACTTCGACCTGCCGGAAGACGCCTGGATGCAGGCCATGGAAGCCATCGTTCCCGCCAAATTCCTGGAACTGAACAAAAAAGCCTTCGCCCTGGGCAAGAACGCCTGACGAAAGCAAAAAACGAGGCAGGGGGCTGAAGAAGCCCCCTGCTTCGCAATTGATCACTTCGCTCCCCCGTAGGTACCCGCGGTATCGGCGAACACGGCTTTGCCGCCTTCCTTGCGGCGGGAGGTGGCAACGCGCTTCATCAGCTCGTCGTAGTACAAATCTTCATCCAGGGGCAGTTCTACCGCTTTGCCGAGGAAGGCGGACAGGTGCATGGCGTTGGACAGGGTCAGGCCGTTGATGCCTTCTTCGCCCCCCGCCACCATGGGTTCGCCCCGCAGGATGGCGGCGGCCCAGGCGTTGAACACGCCCTGATGCTGGGGGTTCTGGCCGTCGGTTTCCACTTCGATTTCGTGGGCAGGAACCGCGCCGAATGGGGCGGTGTTGGTCTTGGTCCATTCCTGCTCCAGCTGGTCAAATTCCAGCACGTACAGCTTTTCGTTTTCGGCGATGAGCTGCGCGCCGTCCATCTGCACCTCGAACCGATTGCTGCCGTGAGGGTCGCCGGTGGAGGTGATGAACACGCCGGTGTGTCCGTCCTCGTATTCCATGAGGGCGGTCACGTCGTCTTCCACCTCGATATCGTGCCATTGGCCGTACCGCATGAACGCCTGCACCTTCTTGGGCATGCCTAAGATCCACTGCCACAGATCCAGCTGGTGGGGGCACTGGTTCAGCAGCACGCCGCCGCCCTCCCCGCTCCAGGTGGCGCGCCAGTCGCCGCTGTCATAGTAGAACTGGCTGCGGTACCAGTTGGTGATGAGCCAGTTGGCCCGGCGCACCCGACCGTATTTGCCGCTCTGCACCAGCTCCCGCATTTTGCGATAGAGACAATTGGTGCGCTGGTTGAACATCATGCCGAACACCACCTCGGGGTGCTTTTTGGCTTCCTCGTTCATTTCCCGCACCTGTTTGGTGTACACGCCCGCGGGCTTTTCGCACATGACGTGAATGCCCCGCTTCATGCATTCCATCACGTATTTGGGATGATCGTAGTGGGGGATGGACACGACGCAGGCGTCGATGAGTCCGCTGTCCAGCATTTCAATGGCGTCGCCGAAGCAGGTCACGTCGGCGGGCAGGGTGTTCTTTGCCCATTCCACCCGGGCGGGGTTCTTGTCGGCGATGGCCGTCAGTTTGATTTCGGGGCACCAGTTTTCCAGGGCGATGTGGCGGGCGTAGCCGCTGCCCTGGTTGCCGATGCCAATGATGCCTAAGCGTACATATTCAGCCATGTTCGTTTCCTCCTCAAATCATCAATTAAATCCAAAACTGTGCAGATACTGATAGGAGCGCCGCAGGCAGTCGATGGGGTCCTCGCCGTTGCAGTCGTCCTGCTCTACCAGCATATATTGGGTGCCGCCCGCCTCCGCTTTTTCAAAGATGCGGGCAAAGTTGATGTTGCCTTCGCCCACTACCGCCATTTTGCGGCCATAGGCGTAATCCTTTAAATGAATGCAAGGGATGCGCCCAGCCAGCTTTTCCAGCCACAGGGCGGGATCGCCGCCGCCCGCCTGTACCCAGAAGGTGTCCACTGTAAAGCCCATTTCTTCAGGGGGCAGGGCTTCCGCCAGGCGCTCTAAGATCAGTTTTCCTTCGTACTTTTTGAATTCCTGATCGTGATTGTGGTACATGAACAGCATGCCCGCCTGGGCGATTTTCTTTGCGATGGGCGGGAAAATGGCCATCCATTGGTCATAGCTCATATCCTTTTCCGGGTCGAAGGCCCACCAGCCCAGGCCGATGCGATCACAGCCGAAGACGGTATGCTCCCGGATCACCTGATCCAGCTCGTCGGTGAGCCGGGGCACGGGGGTGTGGGTCAGCACGCACTTGAGGCCGTTCTTCTCCAGGTTTTCCTTCAGCCACTGGGCGGGGAAGGGGCAGGTGCCGGAAATCTGCACGTTGCGGTAGCCGATATCGGCCACCTTTTTCAGGGTTTCGGCAAAATCGGGCAGGTTCTGGCAGGTTTGACGGACGGTGTAGAATTGCGCTCCGATCTCCATGACGCGCCCTCCTTTTTGATCGGAAGTCAAGTTGCTCTATCTATATTATACACAGCTTCGCGTCCTTTGCAATCCTTCACAGGAGCGCAATACGGGTTTTTGTTTAAAAAAGAGCATGCCCTTTCGCGGGGCATGCTCCGAAGTATTGGGGGTTTTATCAGTAGGTTTCCTGGAGTTCGATGTTCTTGTAGCGCTTCAGGCCCGTACCGGCGGGGATCAGCTTGCCGATGATGACGTTTTCTTTCAGGCCCAGCAGCGGGTCCACCTTGCCCTTGATGGCGGCTTCGGTGAGTACGCGGGTGGTTTCCTGGAAGGAAGCGGCGGACAGGAAGGAATCGGTGGCCAGGGAAGCCTTGGTGATGCCCAGCAGGATGCGCTTTGCGATGGCCGGGCGACCGCCTTCCATAATGGTCTTTTCGTTGGCCTGCTCGAATTCGTAGATGTCCACCAGGCCGCCGGGCAGCAGATCGGTGTTGCCCGCGTCTTCCACACGGACCTTCCGCAGCATCTGGCGCACAATGATTTCGATGTGCTTGTCGGCGATCTTAACACCGGAGGAATAGTAAGCGGAAAGCACTTCTTTCAGCAGATATTCCTGCACGGCGCGAACGCCTAAGATGCGCAGCAGGTCGTGGGGGTTCACGGCGCCTTCGATCAGCTCCGCGCCCGCGGGCACGGTTTCGCCGTCGGCCACCTTGAGCCGCGCGCCGTAGTGGATCTGATAGGTCTTCTTTTCGTTGGGATCCTCTTCGCTGGTGATGATGACCTCGCGCTTCTTCTTGTTCTCCACGATCTGCACCTTACCGGCGATTTCAGCCAGGGTGGCGTCGCGCTTGGGCTTGCGGGCCTCAAACAGCTCTTCCACGCGGGGAAGACCCTGGGTGATATCGTCAGCGGAGGCCACGCCGCCGGAGTGGAAGGTACGCATGGTCAGCTGAGTGCCGGGTTCGCCGATGGACTGGGCGGCGATGATGCCCACCGCTTCGCCGATGTCCACGTTGCCGCCGTGGGCCAGGTTCATGCCGTAGCAGCGGGCGCATACGCCGTGTTCGCTGTGGCAGGTGAGGACCGAGCGCACGTTCATCTTGGTGACGCCGGCGTTCTTGATGACCTGGGCCTTGTCGTAGTCGATCAGCTCGTTCATGTGTACCAGCAGCTCGCCGGTGATGGGATGGTACACATCCTCGGCGGCGTAGCGACCGCGCACGCGGTCGTCAATGCCTTCGATTTCGCCGATGGGCTGCACGGTGATGCCGCGCACTTTTTCGCCCCGGCTTTCAAAGCAGTCGATCTCCCGCACGATCACTTCCTGGGCCACGTCCACCAGACGGCGGGTCAGGTAGCCCGAGTCAGCGGTACGCAGAGCGGTGTCGGCCAGGGATTTGCGGCTGCCGTGGGAGGACATGAAGAATTCCAGCACGTTCAGGCCTTCGCGGAAATTGGCGCGGATAGGCACTTCGATGGCGCGGCCGGAGGGGGAGGCCATCAGGCCGCGCATACCGGCCAGCTGGGCCACCTGACCGGCGGAACCGCGGGCGCCGGAACCGGTCATCATGCTGATGGGGTTGTAGGTGGGCAGCACTTCCATCACGCGGTTTTTCAGCCTGTTGGTGGTGTTCTGCCAGGCGTCGATGACCATGCGGTAGCGCTCGTCCTCGCTCATTTCGCCCCGGCGGTACTTCTTGTTGATCTTGGCCACCAGGTCGTCGGTTTCCTTGAGCCAGGTCTGCTTTTCCGGCGGGATGATGATGTCGCTGACGGACACGGTGATGGCGCCGCGGGTGGAATACTTGTAGCCTAAGTTCTTGATGGCGTCCAGCACGGCGGCGGTCTGGCTTTCGCCGTGGACGTGGAAGCAGCGCTCCACGATCTGGCCCAAATTCTTCTTGACTACTTTGTGGTCGATTTCCAGCACGAACTGGTCGTCCATGGTTTCGCGGGGCTTGAAGCCCAAATCCTGGGGCACCACTTCGTTGAAAATCAGCAGGCCTAAGGTCGTGTCGATGATGCGGCGCTCGGTCACGCCCTCCCAGGTGCGTTCCACGCGCACCTTGATGGGGGCCTGCAGGGCGATCTGCTGGCACTGGTAGGCCATCATGGCTTCGTCGGGGGAGGCGAACACGCGGCCCGCGCCCTTGGCGTCGTCCCGGGTGATGGTCAGATAGTGGCAGCCGATGACCATGTCCTGTGTGGGGGAGATGACGGGCATGCCGTCCTGGGGCTTCATGATGTTGTTGGCGCACAGCATCAGGAAGCGGGCTTCCGCCTGGGCTTCCATGGAAAGCGGTACGTGTACGGCCATCTGGTCGCCGTCAAAGTCGGCGTTGTAGGCGGTGCAGGCCAGGGGATGCAGGCGGATGGCCTTGCCTTCCACCAGGATGGGTTCAAAGGCCTGAATGCCCAATCGGTGCAGGGTGGGGGCGCGGTTCAGAAGCACCGGATGCTCCTTGATCACCTGCTCCAGGATGTCCCACACCTCGGGCTTCACCTTTTCCACCATGCGCTTGGCGGATTTTACGTTGTGGGCGATGCGCAGGGACACCAGCTTTTCCATCACGAAGGGCTTGAACAGCTCCAGCGCCATGTCCTTGGGCAGGCCGCACTGATAGAGCTTGAGTTCCGGGCCGACCACGATAACGCTGCGACCGGAATAGTCCACGCGCTTGCCCAGCAGGTTCTGGCGGAAACGGCCCTGCTTGCCGCGCAGCAGGTCGGACAGGCTCTTCAAGGGCCGGTTGCCGGGGCCGGTGACGGGCCGTCCGCGGCGGCCGTTGTCGATCAGGGCGTCCACAGCTTCCTGCAGCATGCGCTTTTCATTGCGCACGATGATGTCCGGGGTGCCCAATTCCAGCATCCGCTTTAAGCGGTTGTTGCGGTTGATGACCCGGCGGTACAGGTCGTTGAGGTCGGAGGTGGCGAAGCGGCCGCCGTCCAGCTGCACCATGGGGCGCAGATCCGGCGGGATCACGGGCACCACGTCCATGATCATCCATTCGGGGCGGTTGTGGGACAAACGGAAAGCTTCCACCACTTCCAGCCGCTTGATGGCGTGGGTGCGCTTCTGGCCTTCGCCCTCCCGGTCCCGTTCCTTTTCGATCAGGTCGGCGATTTCCTTTTTCAGGCTTTCGCTCAGCTGCTCTAAATCCAGGGCCAGCAGCATTTCCTTCACGGCTTCCGCACCGATGCCGGCCTTGAATTCACCCCGTTCTTCCTGGGGCATAGCCATGATGGAGCGGTACTTGGAATCGGTGATCAGCTCGTTGCGGCTCACCTTCGTAACAGCTTCGTTGCCGGGATTCAGCACGATATAGGAGGCGAAATAGAGTACCTTTTCCAAGGCGCGGGGACTCACGTCCAGCAGCATGCCCATCCGGGAGGGAATGCCCTTGAAATACCAGATGTGGCTGACGGGGGCGGCCAGGGCGATGTGGCCCATGCGCTCACGGCGCACCTTGGCGCGGGTGATCTGCACGCCGCACTTATCGCAAACCTTTTCCTTATCCTTGAACTTTACGCGCTTATATTTGCCGCAGGAGCATTCCCAGTCCTTCTGGGGTCCAAAAATGCGCTCGCAGTACAGTCCGTCGCGCTCGGGCTTGAGCGTGCGGTAATTGATGGTTTCGGGCTTGCTTACCTCGCCGTAGCTCCAGGCCAAAATCTGCTCGGAAGAGGCCATGCCGATCTGAATGGAATCAATATTGGTTTGTTCAAACATGTATTGTAACTCCCTCCGCTAAAAACGCTTTGGGCCGCGCGCGCAGGACGCGCCCACGCGCGCGTACACCCGGATTACTCGATATCGTCGTCGTCGTCCAGCTTCAGATCGTCCAGCGTGTCGTCTTCAAAGTCGCCGAAGTCATCATCCAGGCTGATGTCGTCGTCCAGATCAATATCCTCGCCTTCGCCCAGGAGCGGGCCTTCTTTATCGAAATCGTCGTCCATGATGGGTTCGCGTCCGGCGGGCAGGGCGTCGCTCATATCGTCGTCGTCGTCCTCCAGCTCGCGGATCTCGATCTCGTTGCGGTTTTCATCCAGCACGCGGATATCCAGCGCCAGGGCCTGCAATTCCTTGATCAGCACCTTGAAGGATTCCGGAATGCCGGGAGTGGGGATATTCTGGCCTTTCACGATGGCTTCGTAGGTCTTGACGCGGCCCACGATATCGTCGGATTTCACGGTCAGGATCTCTTGCAGGGTATTGGCCGCGCCGTAGGCTTCCAGCGCCCACACTTCCATTTCGCCGAAACGCTGGCCGCCGAACTGGGCCTTGCCGCCTAAAGGCTGCTGGGTGACCAGGGAGTAGGGGCCGGTGGAGCGGGCGTGCATCTTGTCGTCCACCAGGTGGTGGAGCTTTAAGAAGTACATGATGCCCACGGTGACGGGGTTCTCAAAGGGATCGCCGGTGCGGCCGTCGTACAGGATGGTCTTGCCGTCGGGACGCAGACCGGCCTTCTTGAGGCATTCCTCAATGTCTTCCTTGCTCGCGCCGTCGAACACGGGGGTGGCGATGTGCCAGCCCAAGGTGCGGGCGGCGATGCCAAGATGGACCTCCAGCACCTGCCCGATGTTCATACGGGAAGGCACGCCCAGGGGGTTCAGCACGATGTCAAGCGGCGTGCCGTCGGGCAGGAAGGGCATGTCCTCTTCGCGCAGGATGCGGGACACAACGCCCTTGTTGCCGTGGCGACCGGACATCTTGTCGCCCACGCTGATCTTGCGCTTCTGGGCGATGTATACGCGCACCATTTCGTTCACGCCGGGGGAAAGCTCGTCCTTGTTTTCGCGGGTGAAAATCTTCACGTCCACGATGATGCCGCCCTCGCCGTGAGGCACTTTCAGGGAAGTGTCGCGCACTTCGCGGGCCTTCTCGCCGAAGATGGCGCGCAGCAGGCGTTCTTCCGCGGTCAGCTCGGTTTCGCCCTTGGGGGTCACCTTGCCCACCAGAATATCGCCGGAGCGCACTTCCGCGCCGATGCGGATGATGCCGCGCTCGTCTAAATCCTTGATGGCGTCCTCGCCCACGTTGGGGATGTCCCGGGTGATTTCTTCCGGCCCTAACTTGGTTTCGCGGGCTTCGGATTCGTATTCCTCAATGTGGATGGAGGTGTATTTATCGTATTTCACCAGCCGTTCGCTGATGAGTACGGCGTCCTCGTAGTTGTAGCCTTCCCAGGTCATGAAGCCGATGAGCATGTTCTTGCCCAGGCCGATTTCGCCGTTTTCGGTGGAGGGGCCGTCCGCCAGCAGGTCGCCCACTTCGATCACCTGGCCCTGGGAGACCCGGGGGCGCTGGTTGATGCAGGTACCCTGGTTGGAACGGGTGAACTTGGTCAGGTGGTAGCTGTGCTTTTCGCCTAACTCGTCCTGAATGACGATTTCATCGGCGGCCACGGAGTACACTGTGCCCGCGTGCTTGGAAAGCAGCACCACGCCGGAGTCGTGGGCGGCCTTGTATTCCATGCCAGTGCCCACGATGGGGGCTTCCGGCACCAGCAGCGGCACGGCCTGGCGCTGCATGTTGGAACCCATCAGGGCGCGGTTGGCGTCGTCGTTTTCCAGGAAGGGGATCATGGCCGTGGCCACGGAAACCACCTGCTTGGGAGAAACGTCGATGTAGTCCACTTCCTTGGCGGGCACTTCGATGGTTTCGTCCCGCCAGCGCACCACCACGCGCTGGTTGATGAAGCGGTTTTCTTCGTCCAGGGGTTCCTTGGCCTGGCCGACCTTGTAGTTGTCCTCTTCATCGGCGGTCATGTATTCGATGATGTCGGTCACCTTGCCGGTAGCCTTGTCCACCTTGCGGTAGGGGGCTTCAATGAAGCCGTACTCATTGATGCGGGCGTAGGTGGCCAGGGAGCCGATCAGACCGATGTTGGGACCTTCAGGCGTTTCAATGGGGCAGATGCGGGCATAATGGGAATAGTGTACGTCGCGCACCTCCATGCCCGCGCGGTCGCGGTTCAGGCCGCCGGGGCCAAGGGCGGACAGGCGGCGCTTGTGGGTCAGCTCAGCCAGGGGGTTGGGCTGGTCCATGAACTGGGACAGCTGGGAGGAACCGAAGAATTCCTTGATGGCGGCGGACACGGGGCGGATGTTGATCAGTTCGCCGGGCTTGACGTCGTTGGCGTCCTGAATGGCCATGCGCTCGCGCACCACGCGCTCCAAACGGGAAAGACCGATGCGCACCTGGTTCTGCAGCAGCTCGCCCACGGAGCGCAGGCGGCGGTTGCCCAGGTGGTCGATATCGTCGGTAACGCCAACGCCGTAGGGCAGACCCAGCAGATAGCTGACGGAGGCCACGATATCGTCGATGATGATGTGCTTGGGCACCAGATCATACACGCTTTCGGACACCACGCGCTTCAAATCTTCCGGCGCGGTTTCGCTGATGATCTTGAGCAGGGTGGGCAGATGCACCATTTCCAGGATGCCCACTTCCTTGGGATCGAAGGGCAGGAAGCCCTTGGCGTCGGCAAAGTTGTTGCCGATGACCTTATGCACCACCTGCTCGCACTGGAGCAGCACCACGTTCACGCCGGAATTCTGGATCTCAACGGCCTTTTCCCGGGTGATCACAGCGCCCTTTTCCACCAGCACTTCGCCGGAGACGGGGCTGACCACGTCCTCAGCGGCGATTTGGCCGGTGATGCGGGCGGAAATGCCTAACTTCTTGTTGAACTTGTAGCGGCCCACGCGCATCAGGTCATAGCGCTTGGGATCGAAGAACAGGCTGCGCAGCAGGGACCGGGCGCCGTCCTCGGTGGGCGGTTCGCCGGGCTTCTGGCGCTTGTAGATTTCCAGCAGGCCCTGGGTCTGGGTCTTGGTGGAGTCGCTGCGGGCGATGGTGGTGAGCAGGCGCTCGTCCTCGCCCAGCAGGCCGGTGATTTCCTCGTCCGTGCCGTAGCCCAGCGCGCGCAGAAGCACGGTGATGGGCAGCTTGCGGGCGCGGTCGATGCGCACCCACAGCACGTCGTTGCTGTCGGTTTCGTACTCCAGCCAGGCGCCCCGGTTGGGGATGATCTGGGAGGAGAACAGATGCTTGCCAGCTTTGTCGATCTGTACGTCGAAATACGCGCCGGGCGAACGAACCAGCTGGCTTACAATGACGCGTTCCGCGCCATTGATGATAAAGGTGCCATGCTCGGTCATCAGCGGGAAATCGCCCATGAAAACTTCCGATTCCTTGATTTCGCCGGTTTCCCGGTTCTTCAGGCGGACGAATACTTTCAGGGGGGCGGCATAAGTCAAATCCCGTTCCTTGCAGCGCTCCACCGTATTCTTGGGCGTGCCGTCCAGCGAGTAGTCGACGAACTCCAGCACCAGATTTTCGCTATAATCGGTGATGGGGGACACATCTGCCAGCACTTCCTTGAGATCTTCGGTCAGAAAACGCTTGTAGCTGTTTTTCTGCACCTCGATCAGGTTGGGCATGTCCAGTACCTCGTCGATGCGCGAGAAGCTCATCCGCTTGCGCAGCTTCCCCATTTGGACCTCGTGCACCATAAAGCTATCACCCCTTTATTGCTCCCAGAAGCCGGAAAAAGCGCATATTTCCCCTACCCCTGACCCCTGGATTTTTTTGCCTTTCCAGGGCGCGGGACACGGGAAAAAAGGCGCACTCGTCCGACACTGGTGCAATTGTAAATTATAGCATACACAACTGCGCCTGTCAACCGGTTTTTTGAAAATAATACGCCAAAACTGAAAATATTTTTAGAATTTTATAGAAAGGATGCGTTCAGAGAACAAAAACGCCGCCGCGGGAGGCTGTTCCCACGGCGGCCATAAGGCGCTGACGGCGGTTTATACGATAAATTGGAACGCGGTGAAAGCAACGTACACGCACAGCAGGGTAATTCCCTGCCAGCGGGAGAGTTTGCCCTTGACCAGCGCGGGCAGGCACAGGAGGGCCATGACGCCCAGCATCACCGGGATATCCACCACCAGGGAGGCGTTCATGCCCGCCAGGGTCTTTTCCACGGGGATGGCGAAGGGGGAAATGGTGATGGCCGTGCCGGACACCAGCACGATATTGAACAGGTTGGCCCCAATGATGTTGCCTAGGGACAGGGCGCTGTGTCCCTTCGCCAGGGCGGTGACGGCGGTCACCAGCTCGGGCAGGGAGGTGCCCAGGGCCACCATGGTCAGGCCGATCACGCTGTCCGGCACGCCCAGGGCGGCGGCGATCAGGGTGCCGTTATCCACCAGCAAGCGCGCGCCTACGGCGATAGCGGCGGCCCCGGCCACCAGGGCCAGCAGCTCCTGCCACAGGGGCTGGTCCTTGGGCGTTTTTTCGGCGTCTTCCGTCTCTTCAACCTCCACCTGATCGGGGTGTTTCTTCATTTGATAGACGGTCAGGATCATATAGCCCACGAACAGGGCCAAAAACACCACGCCCTGCCAGCGCTGGAATTCCCCGGAAGTGTAGGCGATCAGGGAATAGAGCACCGCCGCGCTGAAAAAAGCCGCCACCGGCACCCCCAGGGTTTTCTTATTCACGCCGCTGGGCCGGATGGCGATGGTCAGGGCGGCAATCAGGCTGGTGTTGCAGATCACCGAGCCGATGGCGTTGCCGTAGGAAATGCCGCTGTTGTGCTCCAACGCCGCCTGTGCGGATACCATGACCTCCGGCAGGGTAGTGCCGATGGAAACCACCGTGGCCCCGATCAGCAATTCGGGCAGATGGAACCGGTGGGCCAGCCCCGTGGCCCCGTCCACGAACCAGTCGCCGCCCTTGATGAGCAGCGCCAGACCTAAAATAAACAGCAATACCGGTACAAGCATGTTTGCGTTCCTCCTCCATGCTTCCTGTTATCGGAAGCGGGAACAGTATACCATCAAAATTCCAGGAATGCCAGCCCAGATGACTTAAATATACAAAAATGTGTTCCAAAAGACAGAATGATTCAAACGGCAGGAAAAATCAACGGTGGTTTGATCCGAAAACAAAATGTGCCTTTCTCGGAAGGGGGCCGGGGGAACCACTCTTTGGGCAGCAAAGAGCGGTTCCCCCGGAATGATTTTATTTCACGATCCCCCGATACGTGCGCTGCACGGTTTCATAGCTTTCCAAATTGCCGATATCGTAGCGGCTTCCGGGCATTTCCATGCTGTGCATGGGGCTGCGGCGGCACATCCAGGCCACCAGGCTGCCGGGAGCGTCGGTGCCGCAGCCGTCCGCGATGGCTTCCCGAATTCTGGCGGCGTCCGAACGGGTATAGAAATAGAAGGGAGGCGTACACCAAGGACTCTTGGGCGCGTCCGGCTTTTCCTCCAGGGACAGCAGGCGGTCGTTTTCGCCTAACTCGGCCACGCCGCTTTTTTTCAGGCGCTTTTCGTCGGCTTCATAATACCGCATCACGCAGGAGGTCCCCTTTTCCTGCACGTAGCGCAGGAAGGCGGTGAGGGAGAAATCCAGCACGTTGTCCCCGGCGATGATCAGCAGATCGTCGTCCAAGCCCAATTGGTCAATGGCGAACTGGATATCCCGCACCGCGCCCAAGCGGGTTTCGTTGGTGCTGGTGCCGTCGTCCACCACGGTGATGGGCAGGGAATGGGCGGCGGCCCAATCCGAGAAATGATGGGCGTATTTGTGATTGCTGATCACGATATAGCCGTCCACGCGCCCGGCGGAGTCAATATCGTCCAGCAGCCAGTCCAAAATGGTCTTTTCGCCCACCTTCAAAAGGGGCTTGGGGAAGTTTTCGGTCAGGGGGTACAGGCGGGTGGCGTAGCCCGCGGCCAAAATCAAACATTTCATGGCGATCCCTCACAGTTCCGCGCCGTCGGCGCTGTGGCAGATGTGTACGGAATACTTGCCCTGCAAATGGGGGAAGTCCTTCAAATAGGCTTCGGTGACCTTTTGCGTAATGCTTTCCTCGAAAGCGGGGTCGATCAGCGCCATGCAGCAGCCCTTGAACCCCGCGCCGCTGAACCGGCCCCCGTAAATGCCGTCGGTGGCCCGCATGATTTCATACAGGCGAATCTGCTCCGGCGCGCCGGATTCCCAATTGTGAATGCTGCTCCAGCCCGATTCAAAGGACAGGCGGCCGTATTCCTCGATGTCGCCCCGCCGCCAGGCTTCCGCCCCGGCTTCCACCCGCTGGTATTCGGTGTACCAATGCTCGCACCGGCGCGCCCAGGGGCCGGGCAGGCGGTTTTTGTATTCCTGATATACGGCGAAGGGAATGTTCCGGGCGTTGGAATCCTTGAACTTGCCGTATTCCAGCCCGGCGAAGGCGTACAGGGCGTACACCCCCGCCCGCAGCTCGTCCACGCGCATATTGTATTTGGAACCGGCCAAGCTGTGTTCCAGGCCGGAAAAGAAAATGGCGATTTTGTAGGGCTTCATGGAGGGCCGGGTGGGAATCAGCTCGTAGCTGCCGTCCGCCGTGTCCAAATACAGCAGATGGTCCTTTTTGCCCAGCACCTCGCAGGACTGGTCCAGCTTGCCCACGGACACGCCCACGTAATTCAGCTCGGCGTCATAGGCGGTATCAATCATTTCCTGGTGGGAAAGATGAATGCCGTTCACTCTGCACAGGGCGGACAGGAAGGCGAGGATCACGGCGGCGGAGGAGCTTAAGCCCCCGATGGGCAGGGTGCCTTCGATCACGCCGCTCAGGCCCGCCGTCAGCGGATAGCGCTTGGTCAAGGCTCAGGTGGCGCCCCGCAGGTAGTCCACCCAGTCGTTTTCCTTTTCCTTGGGCACGGAGGCGATATGCCATTGGGCGCGCTTGGGAAATTGGAGGGAGGCCATTTCCACAACGCCGTTTTTCTTGGGATGGTAGGCGATATGGATGCCCTTGTCGATGGCCAGGCCGGTGATTTTGCCTAAGTTGTGGTCGGAATGCGCGCCGATGGGGCAGATACGGTAGGGGCAGAAGGAAAGGCCTTCGGGCAGATGCCTGTAGATTTCCAGGAATTTTTCTTCGCAGAGCATTTTTTTCACCTCATATTATTAGTCGCGGCGGAACAGGTCGCGGGTGTATACTTTTTCGGAAACGTCGTCCAGGGCGCTGTCGTAGCGGTTGGCGATGATGCAGCCGCACATTTTTTTGAACTTCTTCAGATCGTTCACCACCAGGCTGCCGAAGAAGGTGCTGCCGTCCTCCAGGGTGGGTTCGTAGATGACGACGGTAGCGCCCTTGGCCTTGATGCGCTTCATCACGCCCTGGATGGAGGACTGGCGGAAGTTATCGGAATTGGCTTTCATGGTCAGGCGGTACACGCCCACCACGATTTGCTTCTGCTTCTTTTCCCGGGCGGCGGAGAAGGATTCGCTGTTGCCGTAGGTGCCCGCGACTTCCAGCACCCGGTCGGCGATGAAATCCTTCCGGGTGCGGTTGGATTCCACGATGGCCTGGATCAGGGTCTGGGGCACGTCCTGATAATTGGCCAAAAGCTGCTTGGTATCCTTGGGCAGACAGTAGCCGCCGTAGCCGAAGGAGGGGTTGTTGTAATAATCGCCCACCCGGGGGTCTAAGCAAACGCCCCGGATGATGGGGGCGGTTTTCAGCCCTTTGATCTCGGCGTAGGTGTCCAGTTCATTAAAATAGGAAACGCGCAGGGCCAAATAGGTGTTCACGAACAGCTTGGTGGCCTCCGCCTCCGTAAAGCCCATGAACAGGGTTTCCACGGGATTTTTCAGGGCCGCCTGCCGCAGCAGGGCGGCGAAGGCGCGGGCCGCCGGTTCCGTCTGTTCGTTCATGCCCACGATGATGCGGGAGGGGTACAGGTTATCGTACAGAGCCTTGGATTCCCGCAGGAATTCGGGGCTGAACAGAATGTTGTCCGCCTGGAATTTCCGCCTGGCGTACACGGTATACCCCACGGGCACGGTGGATTTGATGATGATGGCGGGCTTTTGCGCCCGGTGGGCCGTGGCTTGCAGGATCAGGCCGATCACCGCCTCCACGGCGGAGCAGTCGAAGAAATTCTGCTTGGGGTCGTAATTGGTGGGGGCGGCCACGATGATGAAATCGGCGTCCGCGTAAGCCCCGGCCCCGTCGGCGGTGGCGGTCAAATGCAGGGCGCGCTTGCCCTCCTTCGCCTCGGCGAAGAACTTTTCGATGTACTCGTCCTGAATGGGCGATTCCAGGCGGTTCAGCTTTTCCACCTTTTCCGGCACGATATCCACGCAGGTCACTTCGTTGCGCTGGCTCAGCAGCACCGCAAGAGACAGGCCCACATACCCCGCGCCCGCCACGGCGATGCGGCGGGACGGCTCGGTCTGCTCCGCGGGGGCGGCTTCTTCCGCGTACAGGTCGGTAGGCTCAAAGCCCAGCGCCTCTGCCAGCGCTTCCAGCTGGGGAATGGAGGGGGTGTATTCCTGGGATTCCAGCTTGCTCAGCACGGACCGGTTCATGCCGGTTTTCTGGGCCAATTGCGCCTGGGTGATTTTCAGCGCTTTCCGGCGGGCGACCACCGTATCCGAAAGCAGGGGCAGAGACAGCCTTTTCATGGGAACTCTCCTCAAAACATTGATTGAATGTTGCTGACAGCAACAAAGAAGAACGGGCCATCCCGAACATGTTTTTATATTATCATCCGAAGCGGGGAAAAGTCAATCGGATTTGCGCATAAAACGGGAAAAATTTCAGCTTTTTCTTCAAGGGTTCCAAAAAAGCAGAAAAAATGTTGCTGAAAACGACAAATGCAAACACTCCCCAATCGTCGCCGAACGCAGGGCCGACGGGAAAATTACGGAAAAACGGTACAAAAACGGGAAAAATTGTGATAAAATACGAAAAAGGGCGTTTCATCCGCCCCGAAAAAGGACCGGAAGGAGGCGCGGACGCCGTGGAAGAACCCAAATACACGGGCCTGAACCGTTTTTTTCAAAGCGACGCCATCCAGGCCATCATAAAGCATATGACGGACGGCACCCTGTCCGAATTCATTGGCGATTGGAAATGGATTTTCAGCTTTACGAAGAAGTACCGCTGGATCGTGATTTTTTATACGGTCATGGGCATCGTGGGTTCCACCCTGTCCCTGGGTTCGTCCTATGTGGGCCGCATCCTCATCAACATCGTGGTGGGGCAGGAACGCGAGCAGCTATGGGTGCTGATTTGCGCCATGCTGGGCATGACGCTTTTTTCCCTGGCGCTGTCCAGCGTCAGCAGCCGCATTTTCACCCGCATTTCCATTTATGTGAACAACGATATTCAGGGCGAGATTTTCGACCGGATCATGGACGCCCGCTGGGCGGAGCTGAGCGCTATCCCAGCGGCGATTTGCTCAACCGCTTTAACGGCGACGTGGGCACCATTGCCGCCAACGCCATCAACTGGATCCCCAACCTGATCATCAACATTTATACCTTTGCCGCCACGTTCATCATCCTGTTCCGCATGGACCCCGCCATGGCGTGGATCGCCCTGCTGTCCGCGCCGTTCCTGCTGGGCATGAGCCGCTACATCATGCGCAGAATGAAGCAGTACCGCAAGCGGGTGCTGGAGCTGAACTCCCAGATGATGGGCTTTGAAGTGGAAACCTTTTTCAACTTCGATATGATCAAGTCCTTCGGCGTGTTTGGCTATTATTCCCGCCGCCTGCGGGACTGGCAGAAAAAGTTCAAGGAATACAACCTGGATTACAACAAGTTTGAAATCAAATCCAGGATCATGCTCACCCTGGTATCCACCGCCGTTTCCATGGCCGCCTTCGGCTACTGCCTGTACCGGCTGTGGAACGGGCAGATCCTCTACGGCGATATGACCTTCTTTTTGCAGCAGCGGGCCAATCTGTCCGGCCGCTTTAACGATCTGGTGGGCACCATTCCGGGCATGCTCAATTCCTCCGTTTCGGCCCACCGCATCCGGGAGCTGATCGACCTGCCCCGGGAAATCCACGACGAACGGGCGGCGGAGCAGCTGGCAAAGCAGGCCGCGGGCGGACTGACCGTCCGGCTGTCCCACGTTTCTTTCAGCTATCAGGAGCAGCAGACCGTTTACCGGGACGCCAGCTTTGAAGCCCGGCCCGGGGAAATCGTGGCGGTGCTGGCCTCCTCCGGCGGCGGAAAAACCACGCTGATGCGCTTGCTTTTGGGCATGCTTTCTCCCCAGGAGGGCGGCGTTTCCCTCGTGGGCGCGGACGGCGTGGCCGTGCCCATGAACGCCGACGCGCGGCGGTTCTTCGCCTACGTGCCCCAGGGCAACGCCATGCTGTCCGGCACCATCGCCGAAAACATGCGCATCGTGCGGGAGGACGCCACCGACGAGGAAATCATCGAGGCCCTGAAAACCGCCTGCGCCTGGGAGTTTGTGGAGGCGCTGCCCGGCGGCGTCAACGGAGTGCTGCGGGAGCGGGGGCGCGGCATTTCCGAGGGTCAGGCCCAGCGGATTTCCATTGCCCGGGCGCTGATCCGCCGCTCGCCCATCCTGCTGCTGGACGAAGCCACCAGCGCCCTGGACGTGGAAACGGAGGAACGGGTGCTGCATCATATCATCCAGCGCGACCCCAACAAGGTGATCGTCATAGCCACTCACCGGCCCAGCGCCCTGAAGCTCTGTTCCCGCATTTACCGGATCACGGAGGACGGGATCACCGAAACGGATCGGGCCGAGGCGGAGCGCCTCATGCGGCGGTACGCCGAGCTGCCGCCGGAACCCGCGCCCGCGCGCCGACGGGAAACCGTACAGTTGCAAAGCCCCCTGCAGCCCAGGGAAGAAACGAAAGCCCTTGGACAGAATACCAATAAAGGCTGGTGGAACGTATGACGGAACAAAACGCCCAAGCGACGGTCAGGATACCCGCCCAATCGCCCCCGGACGGTATGCAGCATAACCGGGGCGCGGACCTGCTGAAATTTTTTCTCATGCCCTTTATCTGCTTCTGGTCCTTTGGCTTCCCGGACGGCATCGGCCTGGTTGCCGCCCTGTCCGGCTTCGCCATTCCCGCGTTTTTTATCCTGTCCGGCTATTTCGTGCTGGTGGAACACCGGTACATCCGCATGAAAAAACTGACGCGCGCCATTCAGCGCGCCCTGCTCACCTTCGGGCTGATGGCCGTCTGCTACTTCCTGCTCAATTTGGCCCTGCTGACGGTGGACGGGGTGGAATGGATGCCGGAGGTCATACGCAGGCGGACGATGTTCAATTTCTTCGTACTCAACCTGTGGCCCTTCAACATCGGCGCCAACATCTGGTTCATCCAGGCCCTGCTGTACGCCTACGTGATCCTGCTGATCGTCAATTGGTTCTGGGGAATGAAGTATTATAAGCTCATCATGGCGGCGAGCATGATCTTCATGCTGCTGGCGGGCGAGCTGGCCGGGGTGATCGGCTTCCGGATTTACGATTACACGTATATCCCCGGCGGCTTCCTCACCCGCGCCCTGCCCTATGTGCTGCTGGGCAGGTTCCTTCGGGAGAAAACGGAGTGGCTCAAAACCGTGAAGGGCTGGGTGTACGTTCTGGTGTTCGTGCTGGGGGCGGGGCTGGCCTTCGGGGAAATCTACTGGCTGGTTCGGATCGGCAAGCTGGTGTATCAGGGCCATATGATGGGTTTTGGCGTCATGGCCGCCGCCGTTTGCGGCTGGGCGGTTTCCCGGCCCCAAATGAAGCGCACGTTCTTTTCCAGCCAGGGCGGGAAATACGCCAAGCGGATATACGCCCTGGCCAATCCGGTGTATTACGGCATGCTGCTGCTCACCAGCCTGGCGCTGCCCCAGTTTTACGGCATTGCGGCGCGATTTGCCGGGATCATCGTGTATGGGGTGTGCCTGCTGCTGTGCGGGGCGATTACCCTGGTCAAAAAAGGGGTTTTCCGGATCCTTTCATAAAACGCGGCCGTTCAGCCGCCCGCCGCGGCAGACGCGCTTGAAAAACTGGTAAAAGATTGGCAAAAAAGTTGATGGGATTTCAATTTCTCTCTTGCAGAGGGTGGGAAAATGTGCTATACTGTCCATAACCATAGAGGACGGCAGTCTGTTTCCCGTCGGATGTGGGTGATATTGAAACAGAAAGAGGTGTCCTCTGTATGGCAAAGATGGTAAATCCCGAAGTGGAAGTTGTGCGTTTTGAAAATGAAGATGTTGTTGCGCTGAGTATGGGAAGACGCTTTTCAATCACTGGAAACGGATTCAGTGTATATGGCGGGGCCTATAATATGGGATGGCACTTCCCAAGTACAACCAGTACTACGGGGAGTAACAGTATTTCTGGTTTGATCGGCCAGATGAGCAGTGCCTATGGTATTCCGAGCAATACTTCGGCAAATAATATAAGTTTGAGTACTAATGAAGGGCCTAAATCATTACAGGATGCTTGGAATGAGTGGAGTTCTTCCTCGTCTAAAGGATACGGGTCATATATTTATGGGGATTCTTCCACCAATGATGAGAGCGGCGTTACCACGTATACATTCTATCAGCAGCAGTAAGTACAGCTATAATTCTTTATTATCGTGATGTATTGTTGAATAGCTTTAAACCGCTTATGCCGATGTTTTATACCGCATGGGCGGTTTTTCCTTTTCCGTTCGGGAAAATTATTGATCAGCCATGGGAGGAAACCGCCATATGAAGCTGCGCTATGAATTTACCGTCATGGACATGGGGGGCGAAATCGCCGCCGTACCCATTGGGGAACACGCCGAGGATTTTCACGGGATGCTGAAATTGAACGAATCCTCCGCGTTCATTTTGGAATTGCTGGGGGAGGACACCACCCCGGAGGCGGTACACAAAGCCCTGAAAGAAAAATACCCGGAATCCACGGATCGGGAAATCGGGGAAATGCTGGCTCCTTTCCTGAATAAGCTCATCCGGGAAGGGCTGCTGATCGCGTCATGAACAGCATCGCGGAGGAACTGGAAAAAACGGGGCGCGTGGCGTACACCAACCAGGGCGTGAGCATGCGGCCCCTGATCCGTGCGGGCCGGGACGTGTGGGTGATCGAAAAGCGAAGCCCGGAGGATATCCGGAAATACGACGTGGTGCTGTTCCGCCGCCCGCCGGAGAACGGCCGGAGGGTGTATGTGCTGCATCGGGTGCTGAAACGGCATGCGGACGGGCGGTTCTGGATCGTGGGGGACAACTGCGTGTCCGGCGAGGACGTGCCGCCCCAGGATGTGTTAGGCGTGATGACGCAATTGAAACGGGCCGGTAAGGACGTGGATTTTTCGAGCCTTTGGTACCGGGCGTATGTGAAGCTGTGGTGCGCCCCCTGGCGGCCGCGGTTTTTTCTGCTGCGGATCATCCACTTCGCGTGCGAAGCGCCGGGCGGGATCAAAAGGCGGGTGTTCAGGCGATGAGGCGGTTCACCGTTTCCCTGGCGGGCGTCACCGTGGGCGTGGAAAGCCTGTACGATGAAGTATATGCGCTGTGCGAACCCTACCTCTACCAGGGGGCGGAGGATTTTTCCGTGTCCGTGCGGCAGGCGAATATTGAATTTGAAAAGATCAAAAACGCCCGGGAAGCGGCCTGGGAAGGGATTCCCTGGGAGCTTTTTCCCGATTCCTATTTGGAAACCCTGGCGGTGTACCGCAAAATCGCCGTGGGGATGCTGCGGTACGATACCTTTTTGATGCACGGCTCGGCGGTGTGCGTGGACGGGGAAGCGTACCTGTTCACCGCGCCCTCCGGCACCGGCAAAACCACCCACACCCGCCTGTGGCTTTCGCAGATTCCCGGCGCGTTCGTGGTGAACGGCGATAAGCCCCTGATCCGCCTGCGGGGGGATCGGGCGGAGGTCTGCGGCACCCCCTGGGCCGGGAAGGAAGGCATGCAGACCAATACCATCGTGCCCCTTCGGGCCATCTGCCTGCTCGCCCGAGGGCAGGAAAATCGCATCGAGGAAACCACCTTTCAGGAACTGTATCCCGTTTTATTTCAGCAGACCTACCGCCCCGCCGAAAAAGCGGCCATGCAGAAAACCATGGAATTGATAAAGCGCTTAGGCGCGTGCGTAAAGCTCTGCCGTTTGCAGTGCAACATGGATCCGGAAGCCGCGCTGGTGGCTTATAGGGGGATGAAGAACTGAACATCAAAAAGAGGATCGGCCGGGAAAGCCGATCCTCTTGTCAAATACGCTGTTTCAGGCCGCCGCCTGCTTTTCGGCCAGCAGCTTCTTGGCGCTGACGATGCGCACGCAGAGGGTAAAAATCTCCATGGCGGTTTTCAAATCCGACAGGCAGGGATAGGTGGGGGCGATGCGGATGTTGGAATCGTTGGGGTCCTTGCCGTAGGGCCAGGTGGCGCCGGCGGGGGTCATGGTCACGCCCGCCTTTTTCGCCAGGGCCACGATGTCCTTGGCGCAGCCGGGCAGGGAATCGAACATGATGAAATAGCCGCCTAAGGGGCAGGTCCAGGTGCCAGCGTCCAGCCCCGCCAGGTCCCGTTCCAGGGTCGCTTCCACCGCCTCGAACTTGGGGCGGATGATGTCGGCGTGCTTGCGCATATGCTCCACCATGCCGTGGATATCGCCGAAGAAGCGCACGTGGCGCAGCTGGTTCACCTTGTCGTGGCCGATGGTCTGGTGTTTCAGATAGGATACGAAATCCTCCATGTTGTTGGGGCTGGTGGCGATGGCGGCGATGCCGCTGCCGGGGAAGGTGATCTTGGAGGTGGAGGCGAACTTATACACCATATCGGGATTGCCTGCCCGCTTGCACTCCGCTAAAATCTCGATCAGGTAATCCTGCTTGTGGTCGTACAGGTGGTGCATGCCGTAGGCGTTGTCCCAGAAAATGCGGAAGTCCGGCGCGGCGGGTTCTAAGCGTGCGAAGCGGCGCACGGTTTCGTCGCTGTAGGAAATGCCCTGGGGATTGGAATACTTGGGCACGCACCAGATGCCCTTGATGGTTTCATCCTCCCGCACCAGCTTTTCCACGATATCCATATCCGGGCCGGTGGGGGTCATGGGCACGGGCACCATTTTGATGCCGAAATACTCGGTAATGGCAAAATGCCGGTCATAGCCCGGCACGGGGCACAGGAATTTCACCTCCGGCAGGCGGCACCAGGGGGTGCTGCCCATCACGCCGTGGGTCCATACCCGGCTGATGGTATCGAACATCACGTTCAGAGAGGAGTTGCCATAGATGATGATGTCCTTGGGGTTGTTTTCCATCATGTCGCCCAGCAGTTCCCGGGCCTCATGAATGCCGGTGAGCTGGCCGTAGTTGCGGCAGTCGGTGCCGTCCTCGCAGGTGAGGTCGCTGGAGGAATCCAGCACGTCCATCATGCCCATGGACAGGTCCAGCTGCTCCTGGCAGGGCTTGCCCCGGCTCATGTCCAAATGCATGCCCAAAGCCTGCACCCGCTTGTACTGGGCCTTGAGCTGCGATAACTCAATGTTCAGTTCCTCCACTGTCATCTCCGGATAAGGCTTCATGGCAACACACCCTCGCTTTGCTGAAAATGAATTTTTGATGTCATCCATCCTGCAAAAATGACGGGAATTTTCGGCAAACGGGCCGATTTTTGCAGGTTCAGAAATTCCAAAGCGCATCTTTTTCGCCGATGCTCGTTCAGATTATCACATTCCCGGCCAAAATGCAAGGGCGGCGCGGCGATCGGCAAAAAAATCGTTTGTTTTTTCCCTGTTTTTTCCTTGGGACGCGGCGGAACCTGTGAAAATCTGCCGTCTTTCCACCGTTCATTCTATGCGGCCAAAAGTGCTTTCTTGCCTTTCTTCCGCCGAACGCATATAATATTTTCCGGGATCAAAAAAACGTACGGATGGAAAAGGTATGAACAGAAAGACGGTTTTCCTGCAATGGCTGCAAATCGTGGCGGGGCTGCTGGTGTTTTCCTTCGGGGTACACCTGACGATCTACACCAATATCGGCCTGGCCCCCTGGGATTGCCTCGGCATGGGCATTTCGTATCACACGCCGCTGAATTACGGCCTGTCCATGACGGCCATGGCGGTGGTCATTCTGATCATCGACCTGTGCCTGCGTGAAAGGATCGGCTACGGTACCATCATCGACGCCCTGCTGACGGGCAACCTGGTGCAGATGTTCAACGACCTGAACCCCTTTCCCGAAAACCAGAATCTTTGGCTGGGAATCGCGGTGATGCTTTTGGGCTTTGCGTTCATGGCGGTGGGCATGTGGATCTATATGAAGGCCGCTCAATGCTGCGGCCCCCGGGATTCCCTGCTGGTGGGCGTGGGGAAGCGATTGCCGAAGGCGCCCATCGGGCTGGTGGAGATTCTGCTCTGGGCCGGGGTGCTGCTCATCGGCTGGCTGCTGGGCGGCCCCGTGGGCGTGGGCACCCTCATCAGCACCTTCGGGGCCGGGGCGGTGATGCAGGCGGTTTATCACGCGATTCATTTTGAACCCCGGGATGTGAAGCACAGAAGCGTGATGGAAGTGACGAAAATACTGCTGGGGAAATAGCGGGGAGGGAAGAAGGACGTGGAACTCAAGCGCTTGACCGAACGCGTTTGGTATTATCCTTATGAACAGGAACGGGATCGGCCCAATTTGGGCTATATTCGGGGCGATAAGTGGAGCTTAGCGGTAGACGCGGGCCATTCCGACGCCCACGTGGCGGAATTCTACCGGGCGCTGGAAAAGGAAAACCTGCCCCTGCCCGCCCTGACCGTGCTGACTCACTGGCATTGGGATCACACCTGCGGCCTGCACAGGATCAAGGGCCTTTCCATCGCTAGCGCCGCCACCAACCGGTATCTGCGGGATTTCCGGCAGCGCATTGCCCGGGAGGGCCGGGAAGCGTTTTTGTCCATCCACGAAAGCGTCCGGCTGGAATACGCGGGGGGACGGGAAATCCGCATTCAGCCCGCCGATATGGAATTTGAAGGCTCCCTGGTGCTGGACGCGGGAAACTGCCCCATCCGTCTGATTCGGACGGAAGCGCCCCACACCGACGATTCCACCCTGGTACACGTGACGGGGGAAAGCGTACTCTTTTTGGGGGACGCCGCCGGGGGCGTGTTCCCCACCTGGGAAAAGGACGGGCTGCTCTGCAAAAAGATGGCGGAAACGGTCAAAAGCGCGGGCGCGGAAATCTGCTTGGAAGGGCATTGGGCGCCCGCTTCCCTGGGGGACACGCTGGAAGATTTGCTGAAATAAAAGGAGGATCAGGATCATGGCGAACGTTCTTCTCATCAACGGCAGCCCGCACTTAAACGGCTGCACCGCAACCGCCCTGGAGGAAATGATCGGGGTTTTTCATCAGGAGGGCATGGAAACCTATCTGCTCCAGGTGGGCAATCAAAGCGTTCGGGGCTGCATTTCCTGCGGCAGCTGCGGGAAACGGGGCAAGTGCGTGTTTGACGACGCGGTAAACGAAGCCGCCCCCCTGTTTGAACAGGCGGACGGCCTGGTGATCGGCAGCCCCGTTTATTACGCTTCGCCCAACGGCAATCTGATTTCCTTCCTGGATCGGCTGTTTTACAGCACGTCCTTTTCCAAACAAATGAAGGTGGGCGCGGCGGTGGTCAGCTGCCGCCGGGGCGGCAATACGGCCTCCTTCGACGTGCTGAATAAGTATTTCACCATCAGCGGCATGCCGGTGGCGTCCTCCACCTATTGGAATCAGGTACACGGCTTCACCGCCGAGGACGTGAAAAAGGATCTGGAGGGCCTGCAGACCATGCGAAACCTGGCCCGGAACATGGCGTTTATGATAAAAGCGATTGCGGACGCGAAGGAAAAATACGGCCTGCCCCCGGTGGAGCATGCATGCTTTACCAGCTTTCCGGACGGGAAATAGGGCGCTTATTCCGGCTTGAACAGGAAGCCTTCATGAACCTGGCAGAACCGCTCCGCCGGACTGTCGGGCGCGCCGTAAACCGTAACGCCGCCGCATCCGTCAAAGGCGGTTTCATCAAGATCGCAGCCCATGGGAATGCGGATCCGGCGCAGATTCGGGCAATCCTTGAAAGCGCCCGCGCCAATCACGGCGCATCCGTCCGGAAGGTATACGCTCTCCACGGTCAGCCCTTCAAAAGCGCCCGCTTCAATTTGGCTGACGGACGCGGGCAGCACCAAATCCGCTTTTCCAACGATCCCGCCGATCCGGTATTCGTAATCGAAGTTTTCTTCCGTCACCATCTGCATCACGGCGTTGAGATCGTCGATGGACACCCAGCCGTTATCGCACAGGGGACTGTTGGCCCTGGTGGAATGGGCGTAGACGTGAATGGTGTTGTCCTCGGGGTTGACTGCCGAGCAATACAGGGTATGCCCCATATCGTGGCCCCATACGATATCGCCCTCATGAAAGTCCTCGATGGTGAATTCATTCTTGAAATACGCGCCGTCGGTCAGGGAAACCAATGTGTGCCGAACGGAGCCGCCTTGGCTGGAGGAAGAATTGGTGTAAGGGGCGTAAATGGGGAAGCCGCCCGCCGTCAGGATGCGGCTGACATAGGTGGCGCAGTCGTTATTGGAAACCCACTCGCGGCCGGTGCCGCCCCCGGCGGGCGTCAGGTTCGCCGGAGCGGAGGCATACGCCGTGGCCGCGTGATAATCGTAATATCCGAAGGTATAGGTGACAGAAACGTAATGATCCTGCCCGTCGGCGGCGTGGTCGGCGTCAAAGACCACATAACCGGTTTCATCCGCCGCCGCCGTGGTGACGGCCTCCTCCCCGTCCCGGATCCACAATTCCACAGTGGCCCCCGGGACGCCGGTTTCAAAGGCGACGATTTCCCCGTGTTCCACGATCCGGCGCTGGGTATAGGCGGGCACGATGGCCGGAACATAGGAATTGTAGGCGTTGATCCAAAGAATTTTTTCCTCGTCCGGCCGACTGTCCGGCCAGGAGGATTGGCGCGCCATCACCTTGACAGCCGCGTGGTGAGTGTAACCGATCCGGGCCAGGGCGCAAATAGAGCCGACTGTGCTGGTGATGGTCCAGCCGGAAGCCCTTGAGCCGTCCCCGGTCCGCACATAGCCGTATCCGGTTTTGTCGGCGGTGGAGATCAGGAGCTGTCCATTGAAGGTACACAGGCTTTTGATATTGCCGGTTTTTCCGTTCAGCACCACGTCCTCGGCGCTGAGCGAATCACCGGCGGCTCTTGTGGTGATGATGTAATCGGGCGCGTCAAAATCGGGGCACGCCGTCTCTTCGCATGCGGCGTCCCAAGCGCCGGACAGCGGCAAAAACAGCGCCAGAAAGGCGGCGCAGGCCCTCAATATCAGGTTTCGCGCGCGGCCGTCACCCATGGACACACTTCCCTTCAAACAGGAAAAATGAGAGGCAGAGTATAAAGAAACAGCGTACTAAATCATAAAGAGGCTCCGAAAGCATTATAGACGGAACCGCAATGGAATGCAACATGAATTTACAGCAAAAACGGAGGCGTTCATACGCAAATGAAAAAAGGCCTCCGAAGAGACCTTTTTCATACATCACTTTTTCCCGTCCACCATGGCCTGAACCTTGATGGGCAGGCCGTAGAGGTTGATGAACCCGGCGGCGTCGGCCTGGTTGTAATCGCTTTCGCCGAAGGTGGCGATGGATTCGGAATACAGGGAGTAATCGCTCCACACACCCGCCTTGATGATGTTGCCCTTGTAGAGCTTCAATTTCACCTGGCCGGTGACCTTTTCCTGGGTCTTGTCCACGAAAGCGGAGAGGGCTTCCCGCAGGGGGGTGAACCACTGGCCGTTGTAGACCAGCTCGGCAAAGGTGATGCTCAGCTTCTGCTTTTCGTGCATGGTCATCTTGTCTAAGCACACGCTTTGTACAGGATGGTGCCGCCGGGGGTCTCGTACACGCCGCGGCACTTCATGCCCACCAGCCGGTTTTCCACGATGTCCAGCAGGCCGATGCCGTTCTTGCCGCCCAGTTCGTTGAGCTTCAAAATGATTTCCTTGACGGTCAGGGCGACCCCGTTCAGCTTCACGGGCTTGCCCTGGTCAAAGTCCAAAGTGATATAAGTAGGTTCGTCCGGCGCGTCCAGGGGAGAAACGCCCATTTCCAGGAAGCCGGGCTTCTCGTACTGCGGTTCGTTGCCGGTGTCTTCCAGGTCCAGGCCCTCATGGCTCAGGTGCCACAGATTCTTGTCCTTGGAATAGTTGGTTTCCCGGTTGATGCGCAGGGGCACGTTGTGGGCCTCGGCGTAGTCGATTTCCTCGTCCCGGCTCTTGATGTTCCACTCCCGCCAGGGGGCGATGATGGGCATGGTAGGGGCGAAGTGCTTGATGGCCAGTTCGAAGCGCACCTGGTCGTTGCCCTTGCCGGTGCAGCCGTGGCAGATGGCGTCCGCTTTTTCTTTCAGAGCGATTTCCACCAGGCCCTTGGCGATGCAGGGCCGGGCGTGGCTGGTGCCCAGCAGATATTCTTCATACACCGCCCCGGCTTTCATGGTGGGGATGATGTAGTTGTCCACATAATCGTCGGTCAGGTCCAGCACGTACAGCTTGGACGCGCCGGTTTTCAGGGCCTTTTCTTCCAGGCCTTCCAGCTCGTCGGCCTGGCCCACGTTGCCGGAAACGGCGATGACTTCGCAGTTGTTGTAGTTTTCCTTGAGCCACGGAATGATAATGGAGGTGTCCAGCCCTCCGGAATACGCCAATACGACCTTTTTGATGTCCTTCTTGTCCATGAATGAAGCCCTCCTTGAATAAATACACGCTGATTATACCACGGAATCTGCCTTTGTCAAGGGGATTTTATAAATTTTCATAAATATTTATACAAAATATACAATCTGGTGAAAATTGAGCGGAAACGAACAGAAAAAAGGTAGGAGGTAGGAAGTAGGAGGTAGGAAGTAGGAGGTAGGAGGTTTTATAGTGTTCAGAGTTATGCTGTAAAGGGTGGTTTTCAAACCGCCTGAATACAGCATAGCTGGCGGCTCATCTGTGGCAGGAGGGCTTCGCGGCTATGCGGAACCCATCACAGGGCCTTGACAGGCCGATTATACCACAGGAGGAGCGAAAAATGAATACGATCTTTGAAGAACTGGGCGGAACTTATTCTCGGAAGGACGGATACTTGTATCCGAATATTACTGTGCCCGAAGAAGACAAGGAGCCAATCGGTAAGTATGGGTGGATAAGAAGGCGGTATCTGGAAGATCATCGGCCAGTGCTCTACAGCCACTTGGTTTTCACCGGCAAGCTGTTTTCCCATCTTCGGGAGATTGACAAAACGTGTCACGAGCGGATGGAACTGCTGGTCCGGCAGATGGCCGAAGCGGAAGGTGTAACCGAGAAGCTGAAAGCGGAGAACCAAATGGAGTGGGTGCGCCGGATGAACAGCATCCAGAACCGCGCCGAAGAAATAATTGGTAACGAATTGATCTACAATTGAAACAAGAAGGATGCCCGGCTGTCGTCAGGTTCATGACGAAGCCGGGCTTATTATATGCTATTTTTCGATTTTGAACTTTAGCAGCATATAGGGCTCTATTTCCAACACTGTAGCAATATTGAACAGCAGTTCCAAAGATAAACCGCGATCCATACCGGGTGCTTCGACGGAAGCCAGATGCTGACGGCTGATTCCCAGCTTTTCGGCCATCTGCTCCTGAGAGTACCCTTTCTTTTTGCGATAATAACCGATTGCATAGGAAAGGTTTTCCATGCGCTCTGTGTTGTCAAACTCCCATTCCAAATCAGTCACCATCCTTCGCCTGTAGTCTATCCAATGGCGAAGGAAATGAAAATAATCCTCAACACGCTATTGACGTGTATAAAGCGTCAATATATAATTTATTCACGATGTTGTTATGGATGAACCGACATTTTGTGGAGGATGATGGAATGCCATCCTGTTTCTTCATCGGCCATCGGGAGGCCAGCGCACTGATTCTTCCATATATAAAGAGCGCCGTCGAAAAACTGATTCAAGAGGAAAAAGTCAGGGATTTTTATGTAGGCGGGTACGGGAACTTTGACCGGTTGTCCGGTGAGGCGGTTTTACAGTTGAAAAAACATTTTTCAGCTATCCGCCTTTATCGTGTGCTGCCCTATCACCCGGCAGACCACCGAAAAGAAACCCCGGATGGTTTTGACGGCACATATTACCCGGATGGCATGGAGTATGTACCCCGCCAGTACGCAATATCAAGAGCGAATCGTGCTATGATCGACCAGTCCACCTTTCTGATCTCGTATGTCTGGCATCCGGCAAGCAACGCGGGAAAGCTGCTGGACTACGCCAGGACCAGGGAGAAAAAAGGGCTGATCCGCATCATCAATCTGTCCGATATGGAAGGAGCGCCGAAATGAAAGGGTATTCTCTTTCAAGAAGGAAGATGCTGTCAATTCTTCTCCTTCTCACTTTATTCACGGCCAGTATATACGCTTTTCATATTTCACCCCTAAAATGGTATTTGCGGCAGGATTGTCTGTGCGGGAGGGCATATTTCCACTCTGGAGAAAGTTTCGTTCCAGATGAGATGCTGTTCAGGGAGATCGGGAACCGGGAATTATCGGATGGTGTGGTCACGATACTTGCAACGGACTGTAAGAGGCACCATGTTCATGTCTGGATCACGATTTGGGGAAGCACCTCCTATTCTGTTCGCGGGCCGGAAAACTGAATGGACAGAAACGCCAGAAATTAGGAAAAACAGTCCGATCTCCCGTGTCGAAAAATTTTTTTCAAAAAAACTGAAAAACGTGGAAAAAAACGGGCTTCCTCGTGCCCTTATATATAGAGGGGTTCAATTTCAGACAGATTTGGAGATGATTTTTATGAACGAAAGAGCTTATGATGATATGAATTTTGAGGAAACCTGCTTCAACGACACCGATGATTTTGAAGAAACGGGGAATACCCCCGACTCGGAAGCTGCTGGATATATGGAAAGCGAACCGCAGGGCCGGGATGACGGGGGCAGGACTGAGAACGAGAGGGAACAGACGGCTGAGGAAGAAAACAGCTATCCGCCTGTCAAAGAAAATAACGGTCAGGATGATCCGCCTGAAATAACCTATTATCAGCGTGAGGGGCAAAAGGGCGGGATGCTGAGATTGAGGTTCAAGCCTGATAATTTCATGTATATGCTTCCGCTGTTTTATTTGCTGCCCAAGGAATTTGTGGCTCAGCGCCCCGCCTACCTGGAACTGCCGCGCAGTCCAAAGCAGCTGCTGAAAGAGAAAAAGTATATCGACATGGTGATGGGCAACTATACTTTTTTTGAACTGGTGGCGGACAGCTACGCCTGGTGCGTGTGGAAGCTATTGAAGGTGCCAGATAAGAAAGGCGGGTACAAGCCCATTCCTGGAACCTGGAACCATTATTCCGAATACTTTCCCATTTGGAAACTGTGCTATTACATTTCTTCCGCTTTCAAAGTGGAATTGCATGAACTGTTCCAATGGGATTTGAAGTTCCTGTTCAGTGTGCCGAAAGACAATGAAGCGCCATGGATTCCATACGAACGGTTTGCGGTGATGGTA